>JAUHYP010000005.1 GCA_030426265.1 Gammaproteobacteria bacterium
CCGGTGCCGTGAACCGTCAGGGGATGCCCCACCGCGGCCTGCATCAGGAAACGGTTCAAAACCGTGCCGTAGTCTCCGTCGTAGTCGAAGCGGTTGATCAATCGCTCATCGGTCCGGGTGTCTTCGGTCTCCGTGCCCCAGACGATGCCCTGGTGAAGATCCGTGATTCGCGTTCCGTCATTCTTGTTGTAGAACGCGAACAACAGCTGGTCCTGGGTTTTCGTCATGTGGTAGATGCTGCCCGGGTTGGGCGGGTAGAGAATTTCCTGCTCGATGACCTCGCCGGTGTCCGTGCTGACCTTGACGGGCAGGTACCCCTCCGGAATCTTCATTCCCGCCGTGCCGTAGCCGTAGACGCCCATCGTGCCGAGGTGGACGAGGTGCGCGTCCAGTCCGGCCTCCACGAGCGCGGTCAGGATGTTGTTGGTGGCGGACAGGTTGTTCTCGACCGTGTAACGCTTGTGCCAGGCCGACTTCATGGAATACGGGGCGGCCCGCTGCTCGGCGAAATGGACGACCGCATCCGGAGAAAAGTCTTTCAGAAGCTCGACCAGCCGAACGAAGTTCTTCGCCACGTCGAACAGTTCGAAATGAATGATGCGGTTCGATACTTCCCGCCAGGCGCGCAACCTGACGCTCATCGGCTGAATCGGCGTCAGCGAGTCCGCCTCGAGCTCGACATCGATCTTGCGACGCGACAGGTTGTCGACGATCACGACTTCGTGACCGGCCTTGGACAGGTGAAGCGCCGTCGGCCAGCCGCAAAAGCCGTCGCCACCCAATACGATGATCTTCATGGTTCCCCCCACGGATCGTCTGAGATGTGGTTAAACATTGATCAACAGATCATTGCCCACCCGGTTGATGAATCATGTCGATGTCGATGCCTCGCCGGCCGTCAATCGTCGCTGCCGCGCCGGTCTCCGATACTATGAATACCACACTCGCTCTTGTCACTGGCCTTCCAGCGCCCGGAGCGCGGATGCTCTCCCGCCACGACCCGGTCCGTACAGGGCAGGCATCCTATGGAGAGGAAGCCGTCTTTCACGAGCGGGTGATTCGGCAATCGATGCTGATCAATATACGCCTGAATGCTTCCCGCGGACCAATCGGCGATCGGATTGGCGCGCACCAGCCCCTCCAGGATTTCGAGTCGCGGCAGGCTCGAACGCCCCTGGGACTGGAACCGCTTGCGTCCGGTCATCCAGCACTCGAACGGCGCCAGCGCGTCCATCAGGGGCTTGACCTTGCGAAGCCCGCAACAGGCGTCCGGATCCCTGCTGAAGAGCGTGCCACTGGCATCTTTCGATTCGATGTCACCACGGGACGGGCCGATGGTCCGCACGTCCGTCAGGCCCAACAGCATCTGCAGGCGGTCGCGATAGCGCAGGGTCTCGCCGAACAGCTTTCCGGTATTGATGAACAGGACGGGCACCGAGCAGTCGATCTGCGCCACCAGGTGAATCAGCACGACGGACTCGGCCCCGAACGAGGAAACCACGGCCACCCTTCCCCGATACGCCTCCAGAACGCGTTCGAGAAATTCCTGCGTATTGCCCTGGTCCAGGCGTTCGGCCCACTCATTCACGATCGAACCTCAATTGGCCGGCTGCGTGGCGTGACCACTCGAGTCTAGCACCGGGGGCCAGGTTCCTTCCGCCAGGGCCCGGTCCCCTTCGGTCAGGGCCCCGAGCACTTTCCGCCGCGCGGCGTCGGTCACGCCCGACGCTTCGACCTGGTGGGCGGGGGGCAGCAGGGCATTGCGAATGCCCACGCGCAGCGACCTCGGAATCAGCGCCTTGATCCGGCGCTGGTACATCCTGCTCTGCACCATGCGCCGGGACAGCTCCCCGCGAAACCGTCGGCGCTGGCCGCCCACATTGGCCTGCACGAACGGTTCGCTGTAGCCGGTCTCCGGCAACCCCAGGTGCGCGAGGACGCGCCGGGAGACGAGGTCGGGGGACTGGTGCAGATCCTCCAGGCGCACGACCAGCAAGCAGGCAGGGTCGAATACCTCCAGCCACGGCTCGAGCTGGTATGCGTAACGGCTGAAGCCGATCAGGTCGGGCTCCGAATCCAGCGCTTCTTCGAAGGATGCGGTGATGCGACCGTTGCCCAGTTCATGGCGATAGTGGCTGTAGGATCGCGCGACCGGGTCACGAACCATGTAGATCAGCCGGAGTGACGGCGAACAGACCGCCCGCGCACGGGCGGCCACCCCTTCCTGCACGGGCCGCTTGGTATACGCCGTCGACGCTTCGCCGATCCGCTGGCCGGGCCGGGCGGACCGGAACAGGCGAAGATAGGCCTTCTGTCCGCTTTCATCCAACACCGCGTCATCGCAGAGGTCGTTGGGCTCCTTTTCTTCGGGCATGAACACCTGCGGATGCCCTTTGAGCCAGCGGTACAGGGTCGTCGTACCCGCCTTCATGGCGCCGATGATCAGGAAATCCGGGGGTCGATCAGTGATCGCCATGTTCCTGCCATCCCTGTGACCACGCCAGCAATTGAATCGAGAACCCAGTCATTCAGAAACCGGATTCACAGGTGCCTGTCGGGCCCCATATTGAAGCAACTTGCGGACTGCCAGCGAGAAATGCGCCAGGTTGGCCATGAAAATGGCCGATGCGGTCGCCCACGCGGCCCCGAGCATGTCGAATTGCGGTATGAGCAAAAGAAGCAGAAGCAGGCTGGCCAGGGCAGCAACGACCAGGACCGCCAGGTTCTGCTTCTCCGCATCAGTCATCATCAGCAACGAACTCGAAGGCCCGGTCAACACGTTGAACAGTTCTGCGGTCGCCAGGATCCGAAGGACCGGTGCAGCAGCAACGTAAGACGCTCCGAACAGGCCCAGGATCTCCTCAGCAAAGACCATGACCAGAAGGTAGAGAGGCATGCCCAGAACGATTGCGCCCATGGTGGAGATCCTGAACACGCGCGCCAAGCCAGTGCGATCCCCCTGTTGAAAACGCTTTGCGAACTCCGGCCCCACAGCCAGGTTGACGATTCGAACCGCGATGCCACACAACAATGCCGTTCGCGCAGCTGCCGCGTAAGGACCGGCATCCTGCATGCTGGAAAGCGCGCCCAGGAGAAAAATATCCCAGCTTCTCACGCCGAATCTCGCCATGCTCGAAATGGCCATCGGGAGCGATACTGGCCAGACATCCCGAAGCACGCTTGCTGTCACCTGCGCTGGCCTGATCAAACCGAGTGGCAACAACCATCGGAAACAGACCATCTGAACCAGTACAAACAAGCCCACGAAAACCACGACGACCGACGTCAGCGTTTGCGATGGAACAAACAACAGGTACACCAGCATCACAGCTGGAAGGACGAGCCGCCTCGGCGCCAGGGCCTGTACCAGGTAACCACGGCCCCGTGTGCCACCTTCACGCCACGTGTCGATCGCATAGAGCGGCAAGGTCATCGCGGCGATCACGAGCCCCCTGACGGTCGGCTCCGATCCAAACCAGTTCGCTGCCAGCAACAACAGCAAGGCGACCAACATGGAGACAATGATGACCGCTGCCAACGAGGTGACCAGGAGCTGCTGTTCAGTGCCAGCGGCACCTCCAGCCTGGTAGCGCGGCACGAGCCGCATGAGGCTGAATCCGAACCCCAGGGACGTGAGCAGACAAAGGACCTGCGCCAATGCCAGGGCAGCGCTGAAAATGCCGAATTCTTCGACGGTGAGACTTCGCGCCAAAACAACATTCAGCACGTATCCCAAACCGACACCCAGCGGCAGTATCAGAGCCGACATTGTGATGGCCTTGCCGACGTCTTGCCGGCCCATTCGTGCCGCGAAGCTCATGGGGCAGTCGACGCGCCAGCTGGTGCCACCGCTGCCGATTGGTCAGTCACGTTCGGACCACGACTGGTATTCGGCAAAAAGCGCCCGGGCCGATTCGAGGATGTGACTGTCCGCCAACCCGTCAATCTGTGACCTGGTTTGCGCAAGGGCCATCTCGCGCTCTTCGTGTGGTCTTGCCACCGCTCCGGCCCGGAACTTTGCTCCACCAAACCTCAGTTGGTGAATTCGATCGATCTCCGCAAAGCACTCGCTCACGTGCTCCTCGCTATGGACGAATGGCTTGAATTCACAGGAAAAACGGTCGTTCAGGCGCTGCATGACCGCTCCGAAGTCCCCGGTAACCTGGTCGAATGTCGCAACCACGAAAGCGTGCTCGTATCCCACCAGGCGCCGGTAGAATCGCAACCAGCTGCGCAGGGCCTGCCGCACCCTGATGACGGGTTCACGCGTGACGAAGGAAGCAACAGCCGAGCTTGGCTCGCGGACCAATACCAACGTAGGCAGTTCGAGCCTTGTGGCCCGAATGACCTGGGCGGGCGCATGAAAATGATGTGCCATGTCGATCTGCCTGGACTGGGACATTCGAAAGGCAGTTTCCGCGAACGTATTGGCACTCCTGGGCCACCCCTCGATCACCACTTCAGTTCCGGGACGAACTCCGCGTGCGTTGCCTCGACTGGCAACGACATTGGTTAGCGGCATATAGATAAATGGATGGTCTGCGGCCCAGGTTCGAAGCTCGTAACGGGCGCGCCTGGGAAATCCTCCAACGTTCATTCCGACGCCAGGCCGAATCGCTGCCAGGAAGGGCGTCTCAGTGATCCTGGTCGCCTGCCGATGAACACGAGCGCCAACGCGCTGATCAGAAGGATGGCCATTGCGTTGGAAACGGCCAGGGAAAAATTGAGCTCGACCGTCTGTTCGAACACAAACCAACTGCTCAAGGAATAAACCAGGACGGCATTTCTCGACTTCGATTCAAGCAGGGGCCTGAACGAGTTGTACCAGACGCGCAGAAACATGCCTGTCAGAAATGTGATCAACGGGACCCCTGCCAAGCCGAAGTTGAGGTATGCCTCGCCCACCAGGCCCGGGGGGTACCCACCCACGCCTGTGCGGCGCCCATAAACCTCGGATTTGATGAATTTGCCTATCGAAATGGTCGGTTTTGCTGGCCAGACTTGCCTGGGAATCGGTAACGCAAGCAAAGTGGCATAGGTGGCACCTCGCTGATAATCGACCAACTCTGGCACGCGATCGACGATGACGCCCGTTCGAATGAAGGGAAAGAAATTTCCGGACCCCACGACCCGGTCCATGACCAGTCCACCTGCACCACCTGCGAAGTCGCTGAGGTCGGTCTCCTCTCTCATCTCGCGCAACAAGCCCAGGCTGATGAGAACAAACAGCGCAAAAGCCGCAACGCCGAACGCCAGGGAAAGCTTCAGCTTTCGCCGAATGCAGACTGCGGCAACGACCATGGAAATGACGTAAACGAGCGTCGCCGACCTTGAGCTGGTGAAGACGCCCGGGCTGAGAACAACGACCAGAAGGAATGCGGCGAGCAGAACGACGAACAATAGCTGCGCCCGCGAAAGCGGTGCTCGTGGGCCGCTCACCCAAAGATACAGCAGCAGCAAAGCGACGGCCGACAAGGAGCCGAGATAGCGCAGATAGCTGAGTGCCACCGGCAGTTCTCCCCCCGCGAGATCATCCACCATCAGTGAGCGCTTCTTGAATGCGGTTTCGAGCGAAGACAGGTCGGCCCCCGTCATGATGAGCAGAAGGGCCAACATGCCGATGGACACGAGTGCGGAAAAGAGGCAGAACAAGGTCAGGCGGCGGGCGGACCAGTCCGTGCGACGAAACACCTGCAGCCGTTCGACGGGCCATCGCTTGCGGGAGGTCAGATACCCCAGCGACAGGGTCGCGAGGCCGAAAACGCTCAACAGGCCATGGGTCGCGATGTCACCCAGCGGAACGGTATCCGTCAACACGACCACGCGCGGGCTATCTGAATGAGCAACCCAGTAGGCGCGCAGTGTTGCGCCGATGAAGACCGACAGCATGATGAACAATGGCGGTTCGAACAGGAAGAACTGCTTTCTCAGAAGGAAGGGCAACGATGCCGCAACGAAACAGAGTGTTCCCGTGAAAACGAGGAAACTCTGTTCGGGATCCGCCACCAGGAGGTGGCACAACGCGGCCAACAACACACCGGCGTTGACGAAGACGACGGACTTGTTGCTGGACCAGGCCTTGATGTGCAGGCGCATCATCGGCTCACCCTGAATACTCCAGCACCGGTTTGAGCCTGGTGTACGTCACCCACGGGTACACGGGAAGCACACCTGCTGCTTCCTTATTGCTCGGGAATCTCAAAAAGGCGGTCGGACAACGGCACAATGTTCAAGGCGCTGAGCAGGGACGTATCCCGAATCTGGAGCGTCAGGAACCGATCCGTCACACGCACCCTGAGCAGAACGATTTCCGGCGCGCCATTGGTATTGACGTCCTGCATCGCTGCATGCTGCCAGATGTCGAAGCCCGAGGACGCAATGAGGTTGCTGATGAAGGCCCCGCCCTGCGGGTCCCGGTTGTGGACAATCGAAGCCCCGTCTTCGAGACGCAGCAGGTTGACCGAAACGTGGTCGGGCCCCGCGGATTGAATTCCCAGGGGAATGGCGCCATCCAGCAGTACCCTGTCGGCCAGAAGCGTACCGGCAAAGGCGTCGTGGCAGCGAAGTCGTGGCCGTTCGTTCGACAGTTGATACAACAGGACACAGACGTCCGTTCCATCCAGCGTTGCGAGGCCGAGGGGGACATATGTGGCCGAAAACGCGATGGTTGCCCCGGTCTGGATCCCGGACAGGACGTCCCATACCTCGAGGCTCGCCACGCCCGAGCCGGAGGACCAGGAGAGCACCGCCACTTCCGTTGCGCTGATCGGCTCCATTCCGCGAACCACCATTCCAGAGCCCAGCAAGGTGCTTTTGAGTTGGGCGCCCGTGAAGGCGTCCCGAGCCTCCATGATCAGCGTGCCCGTTGCATCTTCCTGCCGTAACGTGGCCACCAGGTCCGTTCCAAGGCCCGTGAAAGCGGCAACCGAGTATCCCGGGGGCAACAACCGGCTGTGCAGGATGGCGCCATCCAACAGGGCGAGCGTCATGACCTGGGCCCTGCCGTCGCTGTCGCGCTGGCGCTCGACCAACAGGTGGTCGGTGCCGAGTGCCGCAACGCCTCGGGGCGTAAATCCAGGAGGTAGCAGGTTCGACCAGATGGTAACGTCCGTGTCACTGTCTTTCGCCAGGATTCGAATCCGGTCATTGTCCGACCGGACCACCATGACGATGATCTCCGGGCTGTCGTTGCCGTTCTGGTCGGGCACCACCAGCACTCTCTCGAACACGCCACCGGCGGCACGGACGGCTTCAGGCCCCTCGATCAGGCCCGAACCGCTGTCGAACTCGAACCCGGAACCGGTCGGCGATCCGGAGGCCGTCTGCAGGATATCCACGGAAGAGAGCTTGAGCGCCTGGCGAATCTGCCACGGAGTCAGGATCGGATCCTTCTCCAGTATCAGTGCCGCCATTGCAGCGGCATGCGGCGCCGCGGCGGAAGTCCCGAAGAAATTCGGGAAGCCGTTGGGTTCGATGTCCTGCCCGAAAAAGGTCGTGTCCGTCCCGTCCGGCGCGGTGATCTCGGGTTTCTGGCGAAGGATGTTCTGTGGGTCGCCGTCGAGGTCGAACAGGATGGGCGTCCCTCCAGCGGACGAGAAGTCCTCGAGGCGTGGCGGAGAAACGCCGAAATCCGGCGTGCCGAAGTACGGCGCCGCGCCCACCGCGATGGCGCCCGCGGCGTTGGCGTGTCCGTAACTGGTGGTGGCATCCACGCCGTCGTAGCTCTCCGCGAAGGAGATGGAGCCCAGGGTGACCAGCTGTATCAGCCCCGGGTCCGGGCCGTCGAACAGCTCGATGGAGATTTCCAGGTCTCCCGCCCCGGTGATTTCACCCAATTCGATGGCGTCGCCGCCGGTATTGATGTCAGTGAAGCACGCGAAAGGATCCGTCGCGCCCACCGGGAAGTAGAAACAGACATCGATGTCGTTGAGCGCACCCGTTCCCCCACTCACCGAGAAAAACGGGTCCTGCCAGTTGAAGACATAGAACGTGTCGCTGGTCTGGGTGATCGTCAGGCGCGTATCCGTCCCGGCGCCCGGATCGAAATCATGCAGGTCGCCGCCCACGGGTCCGGCAATGCCCGAAGACACGAAGGGCGCCTGGTACCCCTCGCGGTCGTTGTTGCCGGCGGAAGAAAAATAGACCTTGCGGGCGCGATTCACGGCGTCCGCGGCCTGTGCGATGACACCGTCCTGGAACATGGGCTCGGCGAAGTAGATGATGTCGTCGACGATCACGTCCGCGTCCGGACCGAGGGGGTCAGCCAGGTCGAGAATCGCATTGGCGAAGCCGGCCTGGCCCCCGATGAATGCGGAAGCAAAGGCCAGGTCCGCGCCCGGGGCCACGTCATGAACCAGCTGCAGCATCGCGCGACCCTCGTCGATGCACCCGCTGCCGAGATCCGAGAGCACGGTGACCGTCGCAGGGAGATCACCACTGGCGACGTCGTCGGCCGCATCCGGCGCGACACCCGTGCAGTCGTAACTGTCGGACAGTACGCCGACGGTGACGCCCGAGCCATCCAGGCCGAACGCGGCCCGCACATCGTCGGTCCTCATGGCGGCATCCCCCTGGCTGGTGACCGCGCCGACATTCCGGTAGGCGGCCGACAGGCGCATGAATTTCAGCTCCGACAGGGCCTCGGCCTCGGGCAGCGCAGTAATGGGAATGACGCCCGAAACCATCCGCCCGAAGGTGTAGACCGGGTCCATGCCCAGCGATTCGAACTTTGCGGCAAGCGCCTGGGGATCCCCGGAAGCGCTCGCGTCCACCACGACCGACTCGCCGTCGAGCATCGCCATGCTCTGTTCCGACAGGAATTCACCGACCGGCTGGCCGTCCGCCTTGGCCTGCAGGTACGCCTGGTGCTCCTCGTACAGCAAGCGGATGCCTCGCGTGACCTTGGTTCGTTCCGGGTCCTTGCGCTGAACGGGTTCCGGCGAACCGACATCCTGTGTCGTCGCCGAACCACCATCCACGCCTTGCGGTATCGCAACCTGGATGTCGGAAAATGCCGGACCGGCGATGAGAAGCAAAGAGGCGGTGACTACGAACTGCTTGCAGATGTTCATCTGATTCCCCCGAGCGTGGACCTTGAAAAGCCTGCCCCAGTTTCGGGTTAATGCAGGGCCCGCGCAAGTTTGTACACTACGCTGGTTTCAAATCGAATGAATTCGACCGGGGGACGAACACCATGAAGAGGGCGCTGATTTCAGGCATTACCGGCCAGGATGGCTCGTACCTGGCGGAACTGCTGCTCGAAAAGGACTACGAGGTCCACGGCATCATTCGTCGCGCCAGTTCGTTCAACACCAGCCGCATCGACCACCTGTACAAGGACCCCCTGATGCAGGAAACCCGCATGTTCCTCCACCACGGGGACCTGACGGATTCCAGCAATCTCAATCGCCTGATCGAAAAGGTCGCGCCGGACGAAATCTACAACCTCGGCGCTCAATCCCATGTCCAGGTGTCCTTCGAAGTGCCCGAGTACACGGCCGAAGTCGACGCCATCGGTACGCTGCGCTTCCTGGACGCGATCCGCGAAACCGGGTCCCCGGCGCGCTTCTACCAGGCATCCACCTCCGAGCTGTACGGCAAGGTGCAGGAAGTGCCGCAGAACGAGCACACGCCCTTCTATCCGCGCTCGCCCTACGGCGTGGCCAAACTCTACGCCTACTGGATCGTTCGAAACTACCGTGAAGCCTATGGGCTACACGCCAGCAACGGCATTCTGTTCAATCACGAGTCCCCCAGGCGCGGCGAAACGTTCGTGACACGGAAGATCACCCGCGCCGTGGCCCGCATCGCGAAGGCACGCCAGTCCTGCCTGTTCATGGGCAATCTCGACGCACAACGCGACTGGGGCTATGCGCCCGAGTACGTCGAGATGATGTGGCGCATGCTCCAGCAGGACCAGGCGGACGACTACGTCGCCGCGACAGGAAACATGCACACCGTGCGCGAGTTCATCGAGGCGGCGTTCGAGGAGGTCGGCATTGCCCTGTCGTGGGAGGGCGAAGGCGTGAACGAGACCGGGCGAAACACCGCCACCGGAGAGGCCATCGTTCGCATCGATCCGCGCTACTACCGGCCCGCCGAAGTGGACCAGCTCCTGGGTGACGCCAGCAAGGCCAGGGACCAGCTCGGCTGGACGCCCCGGGTGCAGTTTTCCGAACTGGTCAGGCTCATGGTCCAGGGGGACCTCCGGCTGCTGGAAAAGCCCGGCTACGAAATCGGATTCTAGTTGCGCGTTCTCTTTCTCGGACTGAACTACACCCCGGAGAAGATCGGTACCGCGATCTACTCGACGGACCTTTGCGAGTACCTCGCCAGCCGGGGCCACTCCGTCCGTGCGGTCGTTGGCAAGCCCTACTACCCGGAATGGCGGATCTACGACGGCTACCGCGGTGGCGGCGCCCTGCGCTCGACGGAGGGCGACGTGAACGTCACCCGGGTTGCACACTACGTGCCCGCCGACCCCACCGGAAAAAAGCGGCTGCTGCACCACGCGAGTTTCGCCTGGCATGCACTGTGGCCCATGCTCCGGCATGCCCGGGACCTTCGGCCCGACGTCGTCGTCACCGTCGCTCCCTCGCTGGTAGCGGCGCCGGTCGCCGCCCTGGCCGCTCGCATCTCCGGTGCGGCCTCCTGGCTGCACCTGCAGGACTTCGAAGTGGAAGCCGCCTTCGCCACGGGCCTGGTGTCGCCCGATTCGATGCTAGCGTCATGGGCCAGGCGCTTCGAGCGCTTCGCCCTGCGCCGGTTCGACCGCCTGAGCAGCATTTCCCCGGAGATGTGCGCCAAGGCCGCCCAGCTGCTTCGTGTCGAACAGGACGTCTACCTGTTCCGAAACGGCGCGGATGTCCGGGCCGTGACGCCCCTCGAGCGGCCTTCCCTCTACCGCGAACGCTGGGGCGTCACGACGCCGCACGTGGCGCTGTACTCCGGAAACATCGCCAACAAGCAGGGCATCGAGATCATTGTCGAAGTGGCGAAACGGCTCGCCGAACGAGAGGACCTCACCTTTGTCGTCTGCGGCCAGGGCCCGAACCGACAGAACCTCGAGGCCCAGGCGGAGGGCATCGACAACATCCGGTTTCATGACCTGCAGCCCCGCGAGTCGCTGAACGAGTTGATGGGCCTGGCGACCGTGCACCTGCTTCCCCAACGCGCCGACGCGGCTGACCTGGTGTTGCCCTCCAAGCTGACCAACATCCTGGCGTCGGGCCGGCCCGTGGTGGCGACCGCCCACTCCGGAACGGGGCTGGCACGCGAGGTCGAGGGCTGCGGCGTGGTGGTTCCACCGGAGGAACCCGAGGCCATGGCAGCCGGTATACGGCGACTCCTCGACGATCCCGCCCTGTACCAGGCCCTGGCCACCGCGGCACGCGATCGGGCACTGGAGCGATGGGATCGCATCAGCGTGCTGGACGCCTTCGAGGCCCGGTTGCTGGACCTGGTGGCGCCGGGGCGCCAGGCTGGCTAGGCTGTCGTATCTTCTCCATTTGCGTACATGGGCCAGGCGCATGACGCGGCGCGCAGGAACGCCATGAATCCAGAATCCAGGATCTTCGTCGCCGGCCACAACGGACTGGTCGGTTCCGCCATCTGGCGCGCACTCGAGCGTGCCGGCTACAAGGAACTCATCGGCCGACGGAGCGCGGAGCTGGATCTCGTCCGCCAGGCCGACACGGAGCAGTTCTTCGCCAGGGAACACCCCGAGATTGTCGTGCTCGCCGCCGCCAGGGTGGGCGGTATCGCTGCCAACAACCGCTATCGCGCGGACTTCATCTACGCCAACCTGATGATCGAACTGAACGTGATCCAGGCGGCGCACCGACAGGGCGTCGAGAAACTCCTGTTCCTGGGCTCGAGTTGCATCTACCCGCGCCTGGCGCCGCAACCCCTGAAGGAGGAAGCGCTGCTGACCGGCCCCCTTGAGCCCACGAACGAGCCTTACGCCATCGCAAAGATCGCAGGCATCCGAACCTGCGACGCATTCAATCGCCAGTACGGAACCAATTTCATCTCCGCCATGCCGACCAACCTGTACGGGCCTGGCGACAACTACGATCCGGAAGGCTCGCATGTCCTGCCGGCGCTGATACGCCGCTTTCACGAGGCAAAGGCCGGAGGCGTCCGGGAGGTTGTCTGCTGGGGCAGCGGCAAGCCCCTGCGCGAGTTTCTCTACAGTGACGACCTGGCGGAGGCCTGCGTGTTCCTGCTGGAGAATGTCGACTACGACGACCTCGCCTTCACGGATGAATCGGGCACCGTCCAGTCACACCTGAACATCGGCTCGGGCAAGGAGATCTCGATCAGGGCGTTGGCCGAACTGGTGGCGGAAGTGGTGGGCTACGACGGTACGATCACCTGGGACACGGGCCGTCCCGACGGTACGCCACGCAAACTGATGGACTCGCGGCGGCTCGAAGCCCTGGGATGGATGCCGAAGGTGAGCCTTCGCGACGGCATCGCACGGGCCTACGAGGATTTCAAGGATCGCTACGCCTGAGGCGGACCGGGTCGCCCTTCCTCGCGGACGTCACTTCTTCCTCAGAAACACCAGCCATACCGGCGTGAAGAATTCCGGCGTCAGCCGGAAGCTCAGCAGCATCAATCCCCACAGCAAGCGGTTGGACCCGAAGTAGGCCGGCTCCGATGCGTGGCCGTAGCTGAAGTGTTCCCATTGCTCCGGATCGAAGGCCTTCTTCAGCCTGGAACGGGTATTGAGCCGGTAACGGGTCGGGAACACATCCACTTCCTTGCGCCCGGGTTGCGCCCATTTGAGAATCCTGGTGTGGAACTGGTTGGGAACCAGGTTGGTCGCCAGGCCGATGTACCCCCAGCGATTGGGCGTTCGGGCGCAGAACCAGCCACCGGGCCTGAGCACGCGAGACAGCTCCGCCGCGACGAACCGGGGGTCATCGACATGTTCCAGGACCCAGTCGGAAACGACGAGGTCGACGGACTGGTCCTTAAGCGGCAGCGTTGCATTCGGTGAGATGACGTGCGCGGCATCCAGCCCGGGGTTGTCGAGCACCGCATCGTCGACGTCCACACCGATCAGGCGCCGGCATTTGCCCTGCAGGCGGAGCAACTGGCGCCGCCATTCACAACGGTCTTCCTGAAGATTGACGCCGCGACCCGCCCCGTAATCGAGGACCGTCATTTCAGGCCCGAGCAGTGCGTTGACACGTGAATAGAATTCGACGGTTCCGTCCACGCGGGAGTAGCCCCCCACGCTCGTCTCAGGAAAAAAGTGGCGCTTGACGTCCGTCATCGGGAGATCGATTCATTCTTGTAGACGACAGGGCTACGGTAACCCTGCACTGGCCGGCTGTCGAACGGCGCCACGCCACTCAGTACGCGTTCTTTCCCCGAATGACACTCCACGGCGTGGCGAAGACGATCATCAGGTCCATCCAGATGGACCAGTTGTTGATGTACTCCACGTCGAAACGCACCCGTTCGCGCATCTTTTCGTCCGTGTCGGTCTCGCCCCGGAACCCCTTGATCTGGGCCAGGCCGGTGATGCCGGGCTTGGCCTTGTGGCGCAGCATGTAGCCATTGATCCGGCTGCGGAACTCCTCGTTGTGGGCCGCCGCGTGAGGCCGTGGGCCCACGACCGACATCTCACCCAGCATGACGTTGAAGAATTGCGGCAACTCGTCCAGTGACGACTTGCGCAGGAACGCGCCGAACGGCGTGATCCGCGCGTCATCCTTCCTGGCCTGGACAAACTCATCGTCCTGCTCCACCACCCGCATGCTTCGGAATTTCAGCATGTTGAAGGCTTTCCCGTTCAGGCCATAGCGCCGTTGCCGGTAGATCACCGGCCCGGGCGAACTCAATTTCACGCCCAGCGCGATCAGGAGCATGGGAATGCCCATGACCAGGATTACGGTCGTGGCCAGGAGCAGGTCCTCGATGCGCTTGGCCAGCGCGTCCATGCCCTGGGTGGGGTTGTCGATGACCGAGACGGTCGGCACGCTGCCCAAGGAGACCCAGTGGCCCTGCATCACCGAGGCGGTGTAGAAGTCCGGCACCAGGAAGATGGACACCGTGCTGTCGCCCAGTTCGTGGAGGATCGAGTCGATCGTCTCGCGGTCCGAGGTGGGCGTGGCGACGTACACGACATCGATCTCTCCCTTCCTGGCCTTGGCGTACAGGGCCTCGAGGTCACCCACCACGGGCACCTGCATGGTCCTGCCCTTCTCCTGCGGCACCAGAACGGCCCCACTCACCGTTCGGCTGGCGAATCCCAGCAGGTTCAGTCCCAGCCAGGGGCTGGACAGCACCTCCGTCGCGAGGCGCTTGGCATTCTCGTTCACGCCGACGATGACCACGCTGCGCGTGTTGTGCCCCTGTCGCCGCAGCGTGCTGAGGACGCTCCGGACCAGGAACCGGAACAACAGGAGGAACAGGGGCGTGAACACCAGCCACAGGCCCAGCACCACGCGAGACAGCGTGTGCGTCGACTTGAGCATGTAACCGACCAGGAGCAGTCCGCCGACCGTCATCAGCCAGGTCATCAGCAGTCGCGGGGTCTCTTCCGACATGCCACCCAGCCGGTAGGACTGGTAGAGGTGGTTGATGTTGGCCGAGATGTAGAAAATGGCCACGCCGAGCAGCGCGGTCATGGACCAGTTGGGGCTCCAGCCGACCTTGTACAGCTGCTTGGCGAGGTACAGCGTCGCGATGATGATCAGCGCATCCACCACCCGGACCAGGATTCCCAGCTGGTGGTCGTGCCTTCGTATCAGTCCGTTCTTACCCATTGCTCCCCCCCGGGATTGACTCACTCGAACAGCGACGAGCCCTGGAACGTGACGCCTGCCGCCCCTGGCTTGGCCAGGCGGACCCCATCGGGTTGTTTTTATACGTTATTCCGGGCGATTGAGCTGACTGCCCGGACATCCCCTGGACGGGGAGCGGATTGCGCGTTCCACTCAAATATAACCGCAAGATGCTGAAAATGGCACCCCCGGGGGCCTACACTGGATGGCGACATGCCAGCGAGGACCCTGAGATTGCGCCGAGCCGAAGTGAAGCATCCCCGACATGACCCGGGTCACGGGTGATGCCATTTCGGCTCCTGGCAGGGTGTGTCCTGCTGGCCGCCGTCCATTGCCCGGGGGCCGCGGCCGCTGAAGATGCCACGGGGTTCGCTATCGGCGCCCCATCGAGCCGCACACTCATCCTGGACAACGGCCTCCAGGCGGTCCTCATCTCCGATCCGGCGCTGACGACCGCGGCCTTCTCGATCGACCTCGCCGTCGGCAACGCCGACAACCCGCCCGGATGGGACGGGCTCGCACATTGGCTGGAGCACGTACTGGTGGTCGGTCCCGGCGCACGGGGTACCGATGGCGTCAACGGCTACACCAGCTTTGACCACACCAACTACCAGGTGGTCGTGCGTCCCGGGCGGCTCGAGCGCGCCCTGGGACGTTGGGGTGCAATGCTGGAGCGCCCGAAAATTTCAGCCCATATCGTCGAGAGCGAATTGAGCTCGGTGGAGGGAGAGTTTCGGCTCGGACTGTCACACGAGGGGCGGCGCGCCCTGGAGGTGCTGCAATCCCAGATGAACCCGGCCCATCCCTATGCCCGGTTCTCCCAGGGCAATGCCGCCAGCCTGGGGGTGCAGGACACCGAGGCGGCGGTGGAGGCCATGGAGGATTTCTTCGAGCGCCACTACACAGCAAACCGCATGCGCCTGGCCGTGGTCGGGCCGCAAGCATTGGATGATCTGCAACAGTGGGCAAGCCGAGCGTTTTCGGATGTGCCCCCGGGAACACCGCCTCGAGAGATTGCGGCGCCGATCTTCACCACGGGCACGCTGCCACGGCAGTTGAACCTGCAACCTGCCGGCACATTGCGCCAGCTCCAGGTGTTGTTCCCCATTCCGGATCCCCGGCCCGAAAACACCAGCAAACCCGACCGGGTTATCGCCCATCGGATCGGCGACGAGGGGCCCGGGAGCCTGCTGGCGTTGCTGCGGGATGAAGGGCTGGCCGAGGGACTGAGCACGGGCACCACGGTGTCGTGGCGCGGCGGCGCACTGTTTGGCGTGACCATCGACCTGACGCCACGCGGGTTGGATTCGGTCGAAGCGGTACTGGAATCGCTTTTCGGATTGTTGTCCGATCTGCGCCGCGCGCCGCCGGACCAGGTCCAGTTCGACGAGATGGCCCGCATGGCCGAGCTTGGCCATCGCCACGCGGAAACGCCCGAACCTCGAATCCGGGCCGCGACCCTGGCCGCACAGCTGCAGGACCATCCGCCAGGAGCGGTGTTCGACGGCCCCTGGCTCATGACCGGTTACGACCCGGACGCCATCGAACGCTTCCTGGCGCCCCTGCGGCCGGACAATGCGCTGGTGCTGCTGACCGCACCGGGCCTGGCGACGGACCTTCGAACCGAGCACTACGACGTACCCTATGCCATCGAGCCCGTCGGTGCGGAACGCCTGGCCGCCTGGCACGCCGCCGGACCGGATTCGCGCCTGTTGGCGCCACCCGCCAATCCGTGGATTCCAGGCGAACCGGTGTTGGTCGCTCCCACAACCGGGAGGCCGCCGGCGCCTGAACGCGTGATCGACCGAATCGACTTGAGCGCATGGTTCGCCCCGGACGCCACTCAAGGGCAGGCGCTTGGCGCCATCGACCTGCAGCTGCGCGGCCCCGCGATCGAATCAGCGAGACAGGAAGCCCACCTCAACCTGCATGCCGCTTTGCTGGTGAATCACCTCGAACCGTTCAGCTATCCCGCCCTGTCTGCCGGAATTCAGCAAGGGGCCTCCGTCTCGGGGGATGGTCTGTCCATTCGGGTACGCGGTTTCAGCGAGAAGCTCCCCGCGTTCACGCAACAGCTTTGGGCCCGGGCAAAAGCGTACCGGCCGGATCCGTCCGATTTCGACACGATACGAAGTGCCCTGATGGCGGAACTGACCGACCGCCAGGTCACAGCCCCGCCCGCCCGCCGTGTTCTGGATCAGCTGGATGCCGCACTGCTGCCCTATCGAAATGGCCCGGGCGCCGTTGCAGCGGCGCTTGCCGACATTTCGCCCGCGGAGCAGGTGGCCTGGCAAACGCAGTTCTGGGAGCGGGCAGCAGCGAATCTGCTGGTGACGGGAAACTTCACAAGGGAATCCTTCGATCTGGTCGCGCAGGCCTGTTCGACCACGTTCTCATCGACGGCCGCGCCACCGCAACCGCCCCGCATCCGGACGCTGGCCCCCGGCGCCACCGAGCGCATTTCGGAATCACGCCCGGGCGACAGCGCCGCCGCCTGGTACCTTCAGTCCGCGAACCCAGGGATCGAACAACGGGTCTTTTTCGCGCTCAGCGCGGAGTTGCTCGGACCGGAACTCCGCCACCAGATCCGTGATCGGGCGCAGCTCGGCTACTACGTGGAATCGCTCGCCCTGCCCCTGCTCGATCGACCCGGGCTGTTGACGGTGATGCAATCGCCCAGCGCCACGCCGGGCGAGGCGGCCCGGGCCCTGGAACAGGTCATCTTCAATCTACCGGCCAGAATCGGGCGGGCTGAGTTTTCTCACGGCCAACAGAAACTCGTCCGTCGCCTGGCCCAGCCGCATCGCGGCCTTTACGGACGTGCCGACGCCCTGTGGACCGACCTGCTCGACGGCAACGAGCGGTTCGACACCCGCGAACGCCTGGCGGAAGCGGTGGAAGCCCTGGCCTTTCGGGATTGGGAAGCGCGATACGTCGCCGAAGTCATCGACCGCCAGCGGGCGTTACTCATCGAGTCAGGGCCGCCGGGAGACGCGGATGTCGAGCAGGCGCCAGGCCCGGTGGGGCTTGCCCACGATTGATCTCACGCGAGGGTCGGGCGCGGGAATCCCGCGCCCGACCGCCGATTACCTGAAGATGAACACGCTGGACAGTGAAAAGGTGTCCTCACTGTCGGAAAAGTCGAACGCGAAATCGAGCTGGAAATTGTTGAACACCATGCCGCCACCCACCGAGAAATGGGTTTCATCATTCTCCGGACGGGCAAAGGCCGCATTGGTGTTTCTCCCTGTTTTCTCGAGAATTTCCTCCGGAGTATCATCCAACGTCGCCGGTTCGAGCGGGCCGTTGTACTGGAAGGCCGTGTTCGGCGCCCGCCAGACGCCTGCGCGCAGGGCGATCGGTTTTTCCTTCACCAGGAACAGGTACTCGGCGCCCAGGCGGTATTCGTTTCCGTCATCGAGCGTCAACTGATCCGTCGGCTCACCCGTGCCACGGACCACGAGTCCGTCGGCGAGGTCGGAGTAGAACACGCGGTTGTAGTCGAAATTGATGCGGATCGAGTCGGTCGGACCCCACGAGAGGCCAAAGCCCAGGGTATCCGGGAGCGTGAAATCGGTCGTTCCCGTGATGAAGGGGTTGGCGAGATTGTCGTTGACGGCCACCTGGTAGCTGTAGTCGAACTCGGCCCCGCTGCGATAGGCCACCCCGAGGTTCCATTGGGGCGAAATGTTCCACAGGATGCCGGCATTGAACCCAAAACTGTCGTCATCGCCGGTCTGCGTCCCGATGAACCTTGCCGTGCCGCTGAAATCCTGTTCAGCCGTCTCCTGCCCGTCCGGCACCAGGTAGCGGTCATTGGTCGTGGCGAAGCTGAAGTCGTAGTAAGTAATGGTCAGCCCGATCGAAAAGTTCTCGGCCACCCGGTAGCTGCCCGCAAGCGCATAGGAAGCGATATCCAGGTCCACCGAGTTCTCGTTGGGAAGCCGGCGCAGGATGTCCATGCCGAGGTCCTGGAGGATGGGCCCCTGGCTCTGGTAGCGCGTCTCGTAGTTGGCGACCTGGTGTCGGTAGATCCCGTAGGAAAACTCACCGATCCGATCGACGAAGGAGATGAAGGACAGGGAATCCACGGAACTGTCCGCATCGCCGTAGATGATCTCGTCGTACAGGTCGATTCCGTTCCCCGAGGGGGTTCCGAACAGGCGGCCCCTGTCGGTGTAGAGGGATGAGTACTCCACATGCCGGTACTCGATGGAAATCTCGGGATCGTAGAGATTCACCAGGCCGGCCGGGTTCGTGAACGACGCCGTGGCGTCATCCGCCAGGCCGATGAACGCTCCACCAAGCGCGAGGCTCCTGGCGCCCGGATTGCTCAGGTTGAATCGAATCGTCGCGTTGGACTCTTCCGTCGTGATGGCCGAGGCGTTCTGGCACAAAGGCACGACCGCCATCAGCGTCAAAGCTGCATGTATCTGTTTTTTCATTGAAAACCCCCACCGTGAGCCAGAAAAGCTCATCAATTTATGATTGCCCTTAACTCTAGGACAAGTCCGGGGATTTCGAAACCGAAGGGGAATTCAGTAAGGCCTGAAGCCCACGAACCCCCGCAAGGTATCCGTAATCCCCTTGATGAATGACTTTGCGCCGGACTCGGCGATCACGATGCGGTCGTTGCCAATCACTTCGGGGTCGCGCTTTTCGCCGGCGATGATCTCTTCGAGATTCACCACGTAACCGACCACTTCGCCCGGGCCCAGGGTGCGAAAGACGATGATCTCTTCCTCGTCGGCGAGGCGGTTGGTGCCGCCGGCCATGGCCAGGGCTTCGAGCAGGGTGGTGTGCCCCTTCAAAGGGTAGATGCCCGGCTTCTCGACCGCGCCCATCAGGGTGACCTGCTGGCTGGCATAGTCGGAAATGTCGATGTTGACCTGCGGATCCTGCAAGTAATCGACTTCGTACAGCTGGGCGATCAGGTCCTCCGCCTGTTCGGGCGTGAGGCCGGCCACCTGCACGTTGCCGATCAGCGGCATGCGGATGAAGCCGCGGGAATTCACTTTCTCCACGCCGGAAAGCTCATCCACCTGGAAAATCTCGATTTCCAGCTCGTCGGCGGGACCAATCACGTAGCCGGCCTCGGACAGCAGAAATCCACTGCCCTTGTCGGCGCCGTCAGGGATGGCGCCCAGCTCACCGCCCGCGCGCGGGCCGGCGCCGGTGTCGAGATCGGTGAAATTGGTGGCGGGTTGGTCGTCCTGCGCCCAGGCGAGCGAAGTCGCCAGCAGAAGCACAGGGGCCAATCGTCTGAAACGTCGTGCGTCCATCATCCCCCCCAGGCGTGGAACGGAACCGTGAATCAAGTATGGCACGGTTTCATGAAATGTGTGGGTCGGTCGGTTCAGGCCTGCCGGGCCGGATCGGTGCCGACGCCGCCGGCTCCGCCACGGCGTGAGCGTGCGCCCATCCACCGCTGCACGTCATCCAGCGCCATGTACAGGCACGGCACCACCACCAGCATGATCGAGGTCGAGAACAGGATCCCGAAGCCCAGCGAGATCGCCATCGGCACCAGGTGGTAGGCCTGCAGGGAGGTCTCCATGATGATGGGGGCGACGCCGCCGAAGGTGGTCAGGGTGGTCAGCACGATGGGACGGAAGCGGCGCGTGCCGGCCTCGAGTACGGCGTCGAAGGCGCCCAGTTCCTCGCGCTTGCCGTTGGCGTAATGCACCATGATCAGCGCGCCGTTCACCACCACGCCGCTGACGGCCACCACGCCCATCATGCTCACCAGCGACAGGTCGTAGCCCAGGATCATGTGGCCCAGGATGGCGCCCACCACGCCGAATGGGATGGAGGTCATCACGATCAGCGGCTGGGTGTAGCTGCCGAAGGCGATGGCCAGCAGGGCATAGATTGCGAACAGCGCCAGGCCGAAGCCCCCCCACAGGCTGGCGGTGGACTCGCGCATTTCCGCCTCATTGCCCTCGAAGGTCCAGGTCAGGCCCGGAAAATCCGCCCGCAGCTGCGGCAACACGTCGGTCCGGATGGCCGCCAGCAGCCGCCCGGTGGCGCTTTGTGGCACCACGTCGGTGCTGACGGTGATCACGCGGCGCCCGTCGCGGCGGTCGATGTTCCGGAACGCCGTGTCCTGGCTGACGCTCACCACATCCAGCAGCGGCACCTCGGTGCCGTCGGGCGCGCGCACCACGAAGTTCTCCAGGTAGCGCAGATCCTCGCGCTCTTCCTCGGGCAGCTTGACGCGCACTTCCACCTCGTTGGTGCCGCGCAGGAACCGCAGCGCCACCGCGCCGAAGAAGGCGTCGCGCACCTGGCGGCCCACCTCGTTCGGCGTCAGGCCCAGGGCCCGGCCCTCGGGCAGCAGGGTGAAGCTCAGCTGCGACTTGCCCGGCTGGTAATTGGTGTTCACGCCGTCGGCGGCCGCATAGGCCTCCAGGCGCAGGACCAACTCTTCGCTGGCGCGGGTCAGCAGGTCGACATTCGCGTGGCTGAGGTCGATCTCGATGTCCTTGCGCCAGCTGCCCGGGCCGCGTTCGGCCTCGAAGGTGATCTGGTCCACGCCGTCGATGTCTCCGATCTGGTCGCGCCACAGCTGGATGACCTCGCGCGCGCTCATGCTGCGCTCGTCGGGCGGCTTCATGACGATCTCCACGTCCACGAAGCTCGAGCCGCCGCGCACATTCGTCTTCACGCCCTCGGCCGCGCGATAGAGGTCATGCTCGTCGAACATGCGCATGGTGGCTTCGGTGACCTCCACGGCGATGGCTGCGGCCTGGTCGCGGGTGGTGCCGGTGGGCAGGCGCACGCCGGCCTCGATCTCATCCGCCGCCAGTTCGGGCATCAGCACCATGCCCATGTGGTCGCTGAGCGCGTAGCCGCCGGTCACCGCCAGCAGCGTGGTCGCGGCCGTCAAGGAAATCAGGCGATGGCGCAGACACATCGACAGGAAGGGTTTGTAGCGCGTGTCGATCCAGTGGCTGACGCCCTTGGCGAAGGCCCGCTGGCGCCGGTGTAGTGCGTCAGTGAACCGATTTCGGGTGCGGTCCTTCACGTGGGCCAGGTGGGCCGGCAGGATGAACAGCGCCTCGGCCAGGCTGAACAGCAGCACCGCCACCACCACCACGGGCAGTGGCCACCAGTAGTTACCCATGGTGCCGGGCAGGAACATCACCGGCAGGAAGGCCACCACGTTGGTCAGGATGGAGAAGGTCACGGGCCAGGCCATTTCCTTTGCGCCCTGGATCGCCGCGTCCATGCCGCTCATGCCCTGCTCGCGGTACTCGTAGACGTTCTCGCCCACCACGATGGCGTCGTCCACCACGATGCCCAGCGCCACCAGGAAGCCGAACATCGACACCATGTTGATGCTCACGCCCAGCCAGGGCATAACGGTGATGGAGCCGACGAAGGCGATGGTCATGCCCATCATGATCCAGAAGGCCAGGCGGTACTCCAGAAACAGGCTGAGGATCAGCACGATGATGACGATGGCCATCGCGCCGTTCTCCAGCAGCAGGTCCATGCGGTCCTCGAAGTCCTTGGCCGCGTTGCCGTCGATGCGCCAGGAGATGCCTTCGGGCAGGGTCTGGTCCAGGTCGGCCAGCACCACTTCCACCGCGGCGGCCACATCCAGCGGCGACTGGTCGCCGATGCGGAAGATTTCCAGGTCGATGGAGGGGCGGCGGTTGAACTGGCTCTGGAAGCCGACTTCCTCGAAGCCGTCGCGGATCTCGGCGATGTCCGCCAGGGTGACGGGTGCACCGGTCTGCGCGCTGCGAATGACGATCTCGCCCAACTGGTCGGCCCATTGCTTGCGCTCGTCCACGCGCAGCAGGATCTGCCCGCCGCTGGTGTCGATGGAGCCGGCCGGCACGTCGCGGCTGGACTGCTCGATCAGGTTGGCCACCTCGCCCAGGGTCAGGCCGTACTCGCGCAGCCGGGCGGACGAGATCTCGACGTGCGTGATGTAGTCCAGTGCGCCGCCAATCTCCACCATGGAAATCGCCGGCTGGGTCAGCAACTGGTCGCGCACGCGCTCGGCCAGCTGGCGCATGGTCCAGACGTCGGCGTCGCCGTAGAGGGCGATCTCCATCACGTCGCGCACCCGCTCCTGCAGGCGCACCTCGGGCTCCTCGGCGTCGTCGGGGAAGGTGCGTATCTGCGTGATGGCCTGGTCGATGTCCTGGAAGGCCTTGATGCGGTCGATGCCGGCGACCAGTTCCAGGCTGACGAAACCGCGGCCTTCCCAGGCCCGGGAGGTGATCTCGCGGATGCCGGGCACGCCGCGGATGGCCTCCTCGATGGGCAGAACGATGCCCTGCTCCACTTCCCCCGGCGCGGCGCCGGGATAGTTCACCACCACTTCGACGATATCCAGTGCGAAGTCGGGATCGACTTCCTTCTGCATGGTCCAGGCGGTGTAGATGCCCCCGCCCAGCAGGATGAACATCAGCAGGTTGGCAGCGATGGCGTTGTGCGCCATCCAGGCAATGGGGCCGCGACGGGTGCCGTCGGGGGTGCGGCCGAAGGCGTTCACGGGGTGGCGGCCAGGGTCTGGTCGGGGGCGTTCATCACCGGACGATCGGATACTGGCCCGTCAGGATTCATGAGTCAGCCACCCGGTCATTCCCGCTGCCGGCGCCGGTGCTGACGCCGGCGGTGCGCAGCCGCAGGCGGATGCCTTCCTTCACCGTGGCCAGGTTGGTGGTGATCACCTGGTCCCCGGCGGACAGGCCCTCGCCGATGTAGGCGTAGGTCGCGTCCTGGAACACCACGTCGACCGGCTGGATGGCGAGCGCGCCCTCGCGCACCAGCCACACGGTGTCGCCCTGGCGGATGTACTCGCGCGGCAGCTTGAGCGCGCCGGTGATCTCCCGGCCCTCGATGCGCGTGTCCACGAAGGCGCCGATGATCAGCGAGGGCTTTCCTTCGTTGGCCGGCTGGCGCGACAGCGGGTCCTTCACCACCACCAGCACGCGCGCCAGTCGGGTACCGGCCTCGAGCTGACCCACCAGTTGGTCCAGCACGCCTTCGCGCACCTCGTCTTCAGGCCAGGCGTTGCGGTGATGCACCAGAACGGGCGAGCCGCCTTCGCCATGCTCGGCGCGATCCCGGTCGGAAAATACCAGCCAGCGCAGCTTGTCCAGCGGCACGGTGGCCTCGACCCAGTATTCGTCCAGGCCGACCAGCTGGGCCAGGGCCTCGCCGGCAGAAATCTGGGAGCCGAGGTTGATGGTGCGCGACACCACCTGGGCATCGAAAGGCGCACGCAATGTGGTGCGCTCCAGGTTCAGCCGGGCCTGGGCCTCGGCGGCGCGGGCGGCGGTCACGACCGCCTCGGCGCTGCGGACCTGCGGCTCGCGGAGCACCAGGGCCAGGTTGGCCGGTTGCAGCTCCTCGCCGCGGTCGGCCTTCAGTTCGCGGTATTCACGTTCGGCCTGCAGGGCGCGGCCCTGTTCCAGTTCCAGCGCGGCGATGGCCTGCTCCAGCTCGCTCTGGCGCTGCAGCAGGGTATTGCGGTAGTCGGCGTCCTCGATGCGCAGCAGGGTCTCGCCGGCCTTGACGAAGCCACCGGGCACCAGGTGGGGCGACAGTTCCGTCACCTCGCCGGACACGCGCGAGCGCAACGCCACTTCCTGCGCCGGGCGCACGCTGCCCAGGGCCTGGATCACGGGGCGGAAGGCGCCGGACTCCGGCCGGGTCACGTCCACCAGCATGGCGGTCTGGCGCACCGCGTCCTCGCGCTCGGCGCCGGGCTCGGTGTTGAAGATCAGCCACAGCGTGGCGGCGCCGGCCGCCAGCAGCACGGCGCAGATGGCCAGTGTGCGGCCGATGCCCGGGCGCGCAGATTCCGGATGGTTGTGTTCGTCACTCACGAATGACCGTGCCCTTCGCTCGAAAGCATTCAATCATGGTACTGGATTTGGCCCATCAGCCCGTGAAGGGCGCGCCAAAATGAGAATGACTCGCATTATGGGGGTTTGGTTCCCCCAAAGAAAGGTAGGCCTGGGGTCAGAGTAAAGGGACAGAGTAAAAACGCCTGTTGGATGCTCCAGAGACTGAAATGTGTTCAGGGCGTTTTTACTCTGTCCCTTTACTCTGACCCCATCACTGACCCCATCACTGACCCCATCACTGCACTGCGGCGCGCCGGTAGTTGCGGTCGTCCCATTCCAGGCCGGTGATGGCGCCGTCGGCGTCGCGGCTGAACCGGAAGGCTTCCAGGGATTCGAAGGGGGCGGTCTGGGCGGCGAACAGGTCCGGGCTGGCCGGTTGCAGGGTTTCGCGGATGTCGCCCCAGTGCAGCACCAGCGAGTCGCCCTCGCGCACGATGCGCAGGTCCAGGTAGGGCTCGCCCATGGCCCAGTGGCCGACGTAGGCGTCGAGATCGGCCGTGGTGGGGGCCCAGGTCCAGCCGTTCCAGCGTTCATCGGCCCGCTGCTCGGCGTCCCGCTTCTGGCGGTGGTCGAGCAGTTGCGCGGTGCGTTTCGGGTACTGGTCGATGCGCGCTGTACGCCACTTCTCCGCATCCGGATCGTCGACCAGGAACTGCAGGAACATGGTCACCGTCCGGCTGGTCAGCCAGCCGGTCATGTTGTCGGAGTTGGAAAAGGCCGCCACGCCAACGCCCAGGTCCGGGCTGAAGGCCATCATCGTGCGGTTGCCGGTGTAGCCCCCACCATGGATGTAGACGGTGTGGCCCTGGAAGTCGCACAGGTTCCAACCCAGGGAGTAGCCGCTGCAGGGCAGCTCGTAGGGGTTGCGGCCATCTTCCATGCCGGTTTCCGCGTACGAGGTCTGGGCCGTCTTGACCATGGACGGCGTGAGACCCGAGACCGGCATCTCGCCACCCAGCTGCAGCTGGAGGAAGCGCGCCATGTCGCCGGTGGAGCTGACCAGGCCGCCGGCCGACTGCATCTTGCCGTCGGTCTTGGGTCGCACCGGGTACCAGCCCCCCGCCGCACCCGGCCCATCGCCTTGCCAGATGTGGCTCCAGGCCAGGTCGTCCAGCGGGAAGTCCGTGGTGCGGGCGGAGGTGTGCGCCAGGTTCAGCGGATCGAAGATCACCTCGTCCAGCCAGGCCTGCCAGCGCTTGCCCGTGGCCTGCTCGAGGATGGCGGTGTAGAGGTTGTAGCCCAGGTTGGCGTAGCGGAAGCCGGGCTCGCGCGCCTCGCCGAAGTTCTTGATCAGGCGCGGGTAGTCTTCCGGGCGTACGCGGGTGACGTAGGCCTCCAGCGTGGTGATCAGCCCAACCTCGAGCGGCACCTCGTGGCTGAGCAGGTCGCGAAGCGTCCAGGCGGTGGGGTCGACGCCCTCGGGAAAGATGTCCGCCGGCCAGTGATCGGCCAGGGTGTCGTCCAGGTCCAGGATGCCCCGCTCGTCCAGATTGGCGGCCAACAGGCCCACGTAGGCCTTGGTCTGCGAAGCGATGTAAATGGGCGTGTCCGGCGTCAGCGGCGCGCCGGTGGCGGCATTGCGCTCGCCGAGCGTGCGCTCCAGCAGCACTTCGTCGGCGGTGACCACGGTCACAGCGTAGCCCGGGCCCAGGTCCGGAATGGCCTGGATGAAGGCGTCGAGCTGTTCCGCAGCCTCGCGGGGCGTGGCGGCATGGGCCGTGTTGGCGCCCAGCATCAAGGCCAGCGTCAGCAAGGATTCAGAAAAGAAAAAGGCGTGTTTGATGTCGGCCATCGCTGGCTCCCTCCATCGTCTGTCGAATCAATCAATCGACCCAATGGACGTGGGGGGCGGAGAAATGGTTACGGCGAAAAACCTGGAAAAACCTGGGGTCAGAGTAAAAACGCCTGTTGAGCGCTCCAAGCGCTGAATGTGTGACCAGGGCGTTTTTACTCTGTCCCTTTACTCTGACCCCATCACTTCCCGCTACTTCCAGCCGAGGACGTCGTGCATGATGGACCAGCGCCGCTCGCGTTGTTCGGCGCCCTGGCCGAGCACCCAGTTGCGGTAGGCCTGGTCGACGACGCCGGTGTCGCGGGCGACGATGATCCACTCGTTGATGGTCAGGACCAGTTCTTCCGAGCCGGTGGCCACGCCGAAGGCCACGGAGATGCGCACCGGGTCGGGCTGGGGCACCACCGCCGTGTACTCCGGGTGCAGCAGGCTCCAGCCGGAGGTGTGCTCGGCGGGCAACAGGAAGGCATCGACCTCGGGGTGCTGCCCCTCGAAGAACGGCTTCCAGACTTCGACCACCTTCGTCTCGTAGTCGGCATCGCCCAGGTAGCGCTCCAGGCTGGTGCTCAGCTGGCTCACGTCGAGCGGCACGCCGATCATCAGGCCCTCGCTCTCGTGCAGGTCGGCAATGCTGGCGAACTCGTGGCGCCGCTCGTCGCGGACCGCGAAGCCCACCGTGTTCTGCATGTAGGGCGCGCTGAAGTGCAGCCGGCCGAACCAGTTGGGCCGGTACCAGACCCCGGGCATCACATCGATGGCGCCGCTGTCGAGCATCTCCGGCAGCTTCGACCACTCCACCGGCACGAACACCGGTTCGACACCCAGACCAGTTGCCAGGCGCAGGGACAACTCCACGTCCAGGCCCACCAGTTCGCCGTTGGCGTTGATGAACGTGAACGGCAGGTTGTCCGGGTCGAAACCGATGCGCAGGCTACCCCGCTCATTGATGCGCCGCATGATGGCGCCGCCACCGGCGCCGGTGGCGTCACCGGGCGGTGGCGCATCCAGCACGGAATAATCCCGCAGGTCTTCGGGCAGCTGCATGCCCAGGGCGCGCTGGTCCAGGTCGTACTCGGTGTCCAGCGTCAACGCCAGGATCCCCCGCACGCCGATCACCGTGGCCACGGTGGCGATGGCCATGATCGCGCCCGCCCGGAGCAGGCGCCGCGCCTCGAACTTCATGAACCCGGCCATGGCGGCGGCGCCCAGCAGCGCGAACACCAGCAGGTTCATCGCCGTGACCAGGGAATCGAACTTGCCGGTCACAACGGTGGTGGGGATGTACAGCATGAACAGGTCGTGCGGCAGGCTGAACAGGTCCAGCAGAAATGGCAGGGCGATCTGCGCCTTGGCGAAGTAGCTGGGGATGCCGGCGCTGAACAGCGAGGGATACTCCGCCAGGCTGAGCGGCGCCCCGGCCAGCCAGGCCGCGAAGGGGATGAACAGAAGGGTCAGCAGCTTGCCCGCGTTGGGGAAGTTGAACAGCACGGGGATCATCACGTCCGCGGCCGAATCGCTGCGTTCGTCCAGCAGACCATGCTTTTCGAACAACTGCTTGGAGCGCTCGATCAGCAGCGGCAGCACGATGAAGGCGCTGTGCGCCACGAAGGCCGTCAGCAGCGCGTCCTTGGCCACGCCCACCACCTCGCGGTAGCTGAAGGGCGTCATCGCCGTCACCAGCAAGGGCAGGATCACGAAGCCCACCAGCAGCGACACCGCCGCGAAGGCCAGGAAGTACGCCTCCAGGCGCACGAAGGTCTCCAGGTCCATGGTGCCGGCAGTGGCGGCCACGATGCAGAACACGCCGTAGGGCGTCAGGGCGATCACCATGTAGGTGATGCGCACGATGGCCTCGTTCCAGACCCGCAGGGGGTCGAGCAGGCGCGCCTTGTCATCGAGGCCCATCACCGCGATGCCCAGCAGGCAGCTGAACAGCACCACGGCGGGCACCACGTTGCGCGACAGCGACTCGAAGGGGTTGGAAGTGAAATAGATGTCCGCCAACGAGAAGTCGCGCGGCGGCTCCACGAGCGCCGAGGAATAGAACGAGGCGCTGACGATGTCCGGAAAGGCAAAGGGCATGGCCGTCAGTACGATGACCATCACCGCCCACACGGCCAGCAACAGCATGCCGCCACGCAGGGCGAGCCGTTTGGCCTCGCCGGGCGCCAACTGGCCGAAGGCCACCACCAGCGCCGCAACCAGGTAGGGCAGCACCGTCATCTGCATCAGGCGAATGTAGATTTCGCCCAGCGGCTGCAGGTTCGCCGCCGGCTCACCGAAGAACAGGCCCACCACCACGCCCAGCCCCAGGCCGATGAGAATCTTCGCGGATAGGCTCAGGCGCGACCAGGCGCGCCATCCGGTGGTGACCATGGCTGGGGGCTGCTCCTTGCCTGCCGGAAACGGGTGGGGGCCATGCTAGCACCGCCCGACTTTGGATGGCGCGATCGAAAACTGTCGCCTCCTCTCCGTCTAGGAGCCACTTGGCCCCCAGCAGCGTGACGACAATCCAGAAGACGTAAACGACCAGCGAAATTGACTGGCGCTTGTCCATGGAATTCCCACCCCGGCTGAAGGTCGACTTCAGTAGTCAAGAAGCACAGAACCGTTTGAGCCAGGCGGCATCCAGGATGGATCTGGCGCGCTGGAGCGCGCCATTCATTCGCTGACGCCGTTTACGGGCTCAGGACGCTTCGGCTTCCGGTTCCGAGTCCTCGTCGAACAGGTGCCAGTCCACTTCCGGGTTGGCCATGAGCGCGTCGACTTCCGCGCAGAAGGGCACGGCGCTGCCGGCGTGTTCGGCGATCATCACGCCCAGCACGATCCCGAAGTTGGTGGCCAGGGCCGCATTCCAGTGCTTCTGCTTTTCCTCGTCGAGTTCGTCCCAGTTGGCCGGACGAAGCGCCAGCATGGCGGCGCCCACCTTTTCCGGGTCCGTGTGCACCGTGTCGCAGACCTGTTCCGCGGCCAGGTGGTACGCAATGAGCTGTAGCTTTGAAATGGCGTCCGGCGACATGAAGGGCGCAGCGATGGCATGCACATGGTCCCAGGCGGCCTGGGCATGGCTTTCGAAGCCCTCGACCACTTCAGACTCTTCCTGCGCCTGGAGCGGCCCGGCCATGAGCCCGAGCGCGGCGACGGGGGCGAGAAAACGCAATGACGTTCGTTTCGATTTCATGGTCACTCCCCTCAGTGGAACTCGCGGTTGGTCCAGTAGGCGCTGTAGCCGTGTCCGCTCTCATAGCACTGGCGGGTGTTGCGGTAGCACGTGACGCCACGGGCGGGCGACCAGGTCGACGAGCGATTGTCGTGATCGCGGTAATCGTTGTGGTCGTAGTCGTGGTCGTTATCGTGGCTCTTCTTCGCCGAGGCGATGGCGGCGATCACGGCAATCGCGGCGACGCCGGCGGCGACCTTCTTCGCCTTGTCGTCATCGTCATCGTCGTCGTAACGGGTCGGCCAGCCGTTGAATTCGAGGTCCTCGACCCGGCCGTTGTCCACCCAGCATTCGAACCAGGCGTTGTCCCCGTCCCGCTCGGCGTAGCCGGTCACCTTGTAGTCATTGCCGCGGTGGGACACGGTCAGGCCGTGAAAGCGCTCCGCGTCGTGGCGGCGCTCCATGGCCTCTTCGCACTCGTACTCGGCGTCGCGGGACGCACGTGATGCCGAGGCGTCTTCCGCAACGATCACCAGGGCGAGCAGCCCGGTGACCAGGGGCAATAACCATCGATTCATGGGTGTTTCCTCCGCTTGTTGTTGGCCTCAGTTCTTGCAGGCGGGGTAGCCGGGCGCACGGCCGACCTTGTCGACCTTGCCGTCGACCACGTCGATCACCACGCATTCGGCGGTCCGTGGGCTGAACCACCAGGACTTGGCCAGGTCCGCGCCCTTGAACAGGTCGACCTGTTTGAAACCGTCACGCTCCATGCGCGAATCGACGGCCGAAGCGCGCGCGCCGACCAGGTCGGAGAAGTCGTGAGGATGGCGGCCCGAACTGCCTCCGCCCTGGTCGCAATCCAGCTTCGGTGCGACCACGATCGAGTCGTAGCGCCCGTCGTAGGTCACCACACTGAGGCACTGCTGATTGGACGGGTTCCACCAGTTTGCCCAGATGCGGTCAGTGCCCTTCTGGGACTTGATGAACTCGTAGCCCCGGCTTTCCAGCTGGGTTTCGCCGCCGGCGGCACGGGCGCCGACCAGGTCCTGCAGGTGGGAAGGCGTGTCCTGGGCCGCCACGGAGGCGGATAGCGAGGCAACGAGCAACACGGTGGTGGGAACGATGGGTTTCATGGAACTCCTCCTTGTGCCGCGTCGCGCGGCATGCGCGGTTGGGCGAGGGGGAGCATTCTGGCGGCAGGAGCCTACCGTTCGATGACGGTCGATTCCCCCGAGCCGGGGCATCTCTATCAACGATAGCAGCGGGATTCCGCGTCCGCCACGCGAAAACCGCTGGCCTATACTGGAATTTCCTGCGCGCCCATGGGGGGACTGCATGACCGGCTCGAAACGCTCGCTCTTCCCGGCCCTGACCATTGCGATGGTCATGACGGCCTCCACCATGGCCGACGATGTTCCCACCTGGCGCGGCTGGATCGCCGACATGAAATCCAGCGAACGCGGTCCCTTCCAACGCATCCGCTGGTTCTGCAATGACGGCCAGGTGCTGCCCCCGAAAGCCTACGCCTGCCAGGATCACGGCGGCGGCGTGCAGCACGGCCAGTGGAGCGAGCACACCCTGCTGCTCCGGCAGAACGGCTACCTGGTCGCCAACCTGCTCGCGGGCCTGGAGCCGGACAGCTGGCTGTCGGGGGACGAGAGCTGCGAGCGTTACGGCCAGCTGCTGGTGGAGCGCTTCCTTGTGGGCGCCGACGACGGCTGGATCTTCCGCCGCGCGCTGTTCTACCGCGGCGCCATCCAGGAGGAGGACGAGCGCGAAGGCGCCCGCGCCCTGCTCACCGCCATGGCGACCGACCCCTGGTGGGCCGGTGCCGGATTCCCGGCCTGGCGCATCGGCGCCAAGCTGCTGCCGCACGGCGGCGACAGCGCCTCGGTGGACCGGGTCCGCCAGCAATCGGCCAGCCTGTCGGACCGCGACGCGGGCTTCCGCGATCTGCGCGCCAAGATCCACGGCGCCCCGGACGCCAGCGACGCCGAGCGCGTGCGCGCCTATGCCGCCGGCCTGGACGAGACGCAGCGCGCGCCCTACCTGGCCCTGGCGGAAGAGATCGACGCGGTCTACTCAGCACCACCGCTGGACGAGCAACTGGCGGCGTTTCTGGAGGGCGGTCCGCCTTCCGAACTGGCCGAAGCCGTTACCGCGGCCCGGGACACCCTGGCTGCGGCCCAAACGCCGCTGGCCCGCCTGCAGGCATCCGCCGGATTGCTCGCCGGCCTGTTCGAAGCCATCCCCGAAACCGATTCCGCCCGCTGGCGCCTGGCCGCCCTGGACCTGGGCCTGGCGGTGGAGACGGACTTCTTTGCCCGCGCCGCCGAGATCCGCCCCGCCCTGGGTACCATGAGCCGGGCCGAACACGCCGCCGTGCTGGCCGCGGCCGGACAGGCCGCCTACGGGGCGGGCCTGATCAATCTGCGTCTGCATGGAGAGCTGGAGCGCGCCCTCAAACAGCTGGACGCCGGCCGGGTGAACCTGTCGACCTATCGCGAGGTGCTCGCCACCCTGAACCGCGTGCCGGGTTGGGGCACCCAGCGCCTGCGCATGCATTTCTTCGGCGCCATGCAGCAGCTCGGCGAGCTCGAGCCCATGGCCATGCGCTTCATCCAGGACCAGCTGCGCGCCAGCCCCCTGCTGCTGTTCGCCGACACGCTGAAGGTGCTGTCCAGCGACGCCGGTCAGCTGGCCGGCGTGCGCCACCGCATTTTCGACACCGAGGCCGGCACGGCCTTCAACGCGCTCAACCCCGGCGTCGCCCGTGGCGTGCTGCGCGTGAAGCCGGACCTGTCCGACGTCGAGACCCTGGCGCCGGACGGCATCTACGTGCTGCCGGAGACGGTGTCCGACCTGCCACCCGTGCGCGGGATTCTCACCGCCGGCGAGGGCAACCCGCTGTCGCACGTGCAGCTGCTGGCGCGCAACCTGGGCATTCCCAACGCGACGGTGGGCGAGCAGTGGCTGGAGACCCTGGCGCAGCATGACGGCCAGGCCGTGGTGCTGGCTGTCAGCGCCGCCGGCCTGGTGGAGATCGTCCCCGACGGGCCGGAATGGGATGCGGTGTTCGACGCCGACGCGGGCGACGAGGAGGCCGCGCTGATCCGCCCGGACCTGGACAAGCTGCGCCTGGACGTGGACGAGTTCCTGCCCCTGGACGGCCTGCGCGCCGACGACTCAGGCCGCACCGTCGGGCCCAAGGCGGCCAAGCTGGGAGAATTGCGCAGTCACTATCCCGAGGCGGTTTCCAACGGCCTGGCCATTCCCTTCGGGCTGTTCAAGGCCCAGGCCCTGGAGCAGCCGCACGGCGACGGCACCCTGCGCGAGTGGATGGTCGAGCGCTTCGAGGCGCTGGGGCCGGTGGATCCGGGCGACCCGGACCAGGCCCGCCAGTACGAGGCCTTTCGCGCGGAACTTTACGATCGCCTGGCCTCGACCCCGGTGGAGGGCGCCTTCCAGGACCAGCTGATGGCGGACCTGCGGGGGGTGTTCGGAGATGAACTGCCCGGCCTGTTCATCCGCTCCGACACCAACGTCGAGGACCTGGCCGGCTTCACCGGGGCCGGGCTGAACCTGACCCTGCCCAACGTGATCGGCGAGGACGCCCTGATGGCCGGCATCCAGCGCGTGTGGGCCTCGCCGTTCACGGCGCGGGCCTTCGCCTGGCGGCAATCGCTGATGAGCGAGCCGGAGCACGTCTACACTTCCATCCTGCTGCTCGAATCCACGCCTTCGGAGAAGTCCGGGGTGCTGGTGACGCGCGACATCGACACCGGCGACGGCGACCGTCTGTCGGTGGCGGTCAACGAGGGTATCGGCGGCGCGGTGGACGGCCAGGCGGCGGAAAGCCTGCGCATCGACCGCAAGTCAGGTGCGGTGAAGGTGCTGGCCACCGCCACCGCCCCGACGCGGCGGGTCCCGAACCCACAGGGCGGACTGCACGAAGTACCCGCCAGCGGCAGCGACACGGTGCTGCAGCCCGGCGAGGTCCGCCAGCTGATCGAATTCGCCGACAGCCTGCCCGAACGTTTCCCGCCCATCGTCGATGACGAGGGCAATCCCACCGCGGCGGATGTGGAGTTCGGCTTCGTGGACGGGGAACTGCGGTTGTTCCAGCTGCGGCCTTTCCTGGAAAGCCGCTATTCCATCGGCGCGGCCCACCTGGCCGCCATGGACGAGGGACTGGCCGACACCCGGCGCGTGCGCGTGGAGATGAACGAGGCGCCGGGGTCATGAGGAGCCTGTTGAGTGCGCTCCTCGCACTGACCCTTCCGATATTCCCCACCGGCCCCGCCGGCGCCTGGCCGCTGGACGGCTACCCGGACACCGGCATCCGCCGCCTGGAATACGACCGCCTGGTGGTCGCCGGAGAATTTCAGGGCACCGCACCGCCGGTCGGAGCCCGCCTGCCGACTTCCGCCATCGACCTGCGCCTCACCGGGCTCGCGGACCTGGACCTGCCCACACCCGACCCGGCCTTCACCGATGAGATCAAGGGCCTGCTGGGTGTGAATGCCGATGTCTACGCCCTGGCCGTGCTGGACCTGAGTGACCTCGACGACATCACCTACGCCGAGTGGCGTGGTGACTACCACCAGAACGTCGGCAGCGTGGGCAAGCTGGTGGCGGTGCTGGGGCTGTTGCAGGCCCTGGCCGACACCTGGCCGGAGGATACGGGCCAGCGCTGGGAGGTCATGAAGCAGACCCCCGTGATCGCGGACAGCTTCTCCCAGAGCGACCACCACACGGTGCGTTTCTACGACCCGGACAGCCGCACCACCCACCGCCGCTCCATCGCCATCGACGACGAGGCCAGCCTGTTCGAGTACCTGGACTGGACGGTCTCGGTCAGCTCCAACTCCGCCGCCGCCATGGTGATGCGCGAGGCCATGCTGTTGCGCGAACTCGGCCAGGATTATCCACCCGACAACGAGGCCATCCCCGGCATCCTGGACGGCCTGGGCAGTTCGGGCCGCACGACCCTGTTCCAGGAGACCTTCTGGGCGCCCATGGCGCGCAACGGCATCGACCTGGCCGATTTCCGGCAGGGCAGTTTCTTCACCCGCGGCGGCAAGGCCCGGGTCAACGGCGGCGGCGACAGCTACGCCACGGTGCGCGCCCTGGCGCTCTACGCCCTGCGCATGGAGCAGGGCCGCCTGGTGGACGAATGGTCCAGCCGCCAGCTCAAGCGCCTGCTCTACCTCACCGAACGCCGCATCCGCTACGCCAGCTCGCCGAAACTCCGGGATGCGGCCGTGTGGTTCAAGAGCGGCTCGCTGTACGGTTGCAAGGAAGAGCCCGGCTTCGACTGCGGCGCCTACCGGGGCAACGTGCGCAACTACATGAATTCCCTGGCCATCGTCGAGCAGGAAGTCGACGGCCAACGCATCCACTACATCTCGGCCCTCATCTCCAACAAGCTCCGCGAGAACGCCGCCGTCGCCCACCAGAACCTCGGCGGCGCCGTCCACGAACTCATCCTGGCCCGCCACGCCGCGAACTGATCCCGGTTGGGGCCGGACGGGGGCCCCGTGTGGGTCCGGATGGGCGCGTTTTGGGTCCGAGCCATTGTTTTACTGATGCGTGTCGTTTGCCGCCGGTTGGTTCTTGCTTCGTAGGGCGGCTCGGTACGTGACCCCCTGCACCCGGATCGGTCCGTTGGCCTTCGGCTGCCCTCCCGATCCTGCGCTTGGTGGGGCCGGCCGACAGGCCATCCTGGCCTGATGCGGCCTCAATCCGCCATCCCTGGCGGATTGACCCCAGTCGCTCCGGCTCACTCGGCAACGGCCCTGATTGATCCGGGTGCAGGGGGTCACGCACCGAGCCTCGATCGGGTGAGCCGGACCGGCGGCAACTGGGGTATCGCTTCCTTCCTTGGCCTGGGGAACCCAAAGCACGCCCATCCGGCCCCACCCACCCCGTCCTTCGGGGAAGGGCGATGGTGCATCACGTACTCCGGCCGTTCACCGGCCGCCACCTACCACCTCAACGAGACGACCCCAAACCCTCACCAAACCGCTCCCCTGACGGAGGCCGTGTCTTAAGCCAACACGAGTCCCCGGTGTAGCCCCGTGCCCTGACCCCCTTGTACCTGGCTCAATCAGGACCGCTGCCGAGTGGCCCTGTGCGACTGGGGCAAATTGGCCATGGATGGCCAATTTTGGTCGCATCAGGCCAGGATGGCCTGTCGGCCGGCCCCACCAAGCACAGGGACGCGAGGGAAGCCGAAGGCCAGCGGTTCGAGCCAGGTGCAAGGGGGTCAGGGTATGGGGCGACCCTACGAAGGACAACGGGCCGAGCCAGGTGCAGGGGGGTCAGGGTGCGGGGCGGCCCTGCGCTACGGATTGGGGATGAGCCGGTCGTGGACGGCGGGGGCCAGGCGGCGGAGCCAGTTGTCGCCGTTGGGGTCCTGGGCCAGGGCCACGAGGATGTAGGCGTCATTCTCGGTCACGACCACGACGCTGTCGGCGTGGTAGCGCTTCCAGGTGCCGGACTTGCGGTACATCTCCTGGATGTCGCGGCCCTTCAGGCCCGCCACGAACTTGTGCGGGATCGCCGGTTTCGAGAGTGCCTCGAGCATGAGCTCGGTCCGCTCGGGGCTGACCAGCTCGCCATTGAGCAGCAGCCAGTAGAAGCGCGCCGCCTGCCAGGTGGTGGCCGCGTGGGACAGTCCCTTGAGCGGCTCGCGGTGATGCGCCTGCCGCTTGGCGTAGTCCTTGCCGACCCACAGCCCGCCGCCCATGGCGGGGTCGTAGAACTGGTACCGGCCTTCGGCCAGCAGGTCGAGCAGCCATTCACGGCCCACCAGGGCCAGCACGCGGGTCGCGCAGGGGTTGCAGGAGTTGCGGATCATGGCGACCAGGTCGTCGTGCAGGTACTGGTCGAGCTCGAAGCGCCCCTGGTCCAGGGACACGGCCGCGCCGTAGAGGATGGCGATCTTCGGCAGACTGGCCGCGTAGAACATGCGATGTCCGCCCAGCAGGCCCAGGCCATCGAAGCCCCAGGGATCTTCGCCGGAGCCATCCATGCGCACCAGGGCGACGGCCAGCCGCCCGTCTTTTACGGCCTTCTGCAGGCCCAGGGAAGCCACGGCCTCGTCCAACACCGCCTGTACGGGTCCACCGCCCTTGGTGGGAAACGTCTCCGAAGACGGGTCGGCCGCCCACGCCACAGCGCCGGAACACAGCAGAAGCAAGGCCAGCAGGCGGACCGCAAAACCAGCGTGGCTTCGGTGATGTACAGGAATTTTCTGGTTCAAGTGGGAGCCGGCCGGAAGGTTTAGCGCCCGCGCATTGTACGCGCGCTACGGGCTGGCCGGCGTGTCTTCCCCGGCCAGGCATTTGGACTATGCTGGATAGACCCCTTCGACGACAGCGAGTTCGCCTCATGACTCTGAAAGCACCGACGCTGGCCCTGATCGCCTCCCTCACCCCCCTGGTCCTCAACGACACTGCACTGGCGCAGGACACCCGCGCCGCGGAACGTGACTGCATCGATACCGTCGAGCGGGATTACCGCCCACGCGGCAGCCTGAGGGTGGTCCACTCGGAGTGGGCCCAGGCCGGCACCCAGGTGATCGTCGAGGCCGGCGGCCAGCGCTGGACCTGCATGGCCGACGACGAGGGCGACGTGTGGAACGTTTCCGGCGGGGGCGGTTCGTCCAGCTCCAGCCACCACGGCTACGATGACGATGATGGGGGCTACGGCGGCGGCGTCACCCTGTACAAGGACACCGAATTCCGGGGCACCAGCGAGACCTTCCACGATGACGTGTCCTACCTGGGCAACACGCGCATCGGCAATGACCAGGCCTCCTCCATCCGGGTTTCCGGCGGTTGCCGAGCCACCCTGTTCTATGACGCCAATTTCCGCGGGCGGTCCGTTGAGATCAGCCGGGACGAAAGCCAGCTGGCGCACACCGCCATCGGCAACGACGAGGCGTCTTCGATGGAAGTGGATTGTCGGGGCGGAAGCTACGACGATGATGACGACGACGGCTACGGCGGTGGCTACGGCCGCAGCGTGACGCTGTACAAGGATTCCGAGTACCGCGGGACGAGCTTCAGCCTGAACCGGGACTCACGTTACCTCGGGGACACGCCCATCGGTAACGACGAGCTGTCGTCCATCCGCGTGCCGAGCGGTTGCCGGGTGTGGCTCTACGCCGACTCGGAATTCCGTGGCGCCTCCGTCGAGCTCGACGACGACGAGCGCTACCTGGGCAACACGCGCATCGGCAACGACAACGTGTCCTCCATCGAGGTGGACTGCCGCTGAGGCTGCCAGGACGCGTCATGCGGCCCGTGGGCGCACGCCTGCGGGCCGGGCGGGTCGATAGGGCGTGCGCCCGTCTCAGTTCCGGAGTGGGATGGGTCCGCTCACCCGCCGAAGGGTGCCGGCCGGACCGCTGACCTGCTCCGGCAGATCCTCGAAATCCACGCCGGACGTAAAATCCGGCGTGGTCAGTGACGTCACCACCATGACCTCGCCGATGCGCTCGAGCTCCACGAAGCCGTGCGCCTGGCGGTTGCCGCCCGTGGCGTAGTGCCTTGAATTGCCCCCCAGCGCGCTGACCGAGAGGTGCAGCATGCCGGCCTCGTCCTGGCCGGCGTAGAACACGTGATGATGTCCGCTGGCGTAGGCGTCGACGCCGTGTTCGTGCAGCAGCTCCAGGAAGCCGGCGTCCTCGATGATGTCATCCTCCCGGCCGCGCGCCAGGGGCCAGAACGGCAGGTGCGAGAACACCACGGTCCATTCGGCCTCCGCGCCGTGCGCCTCCAGCATGGCGCGCACGAATTCCTGCTCCCGTTTCGGTACCGCTCCGGGCAACGTGCCGTCGAAGGTGATGGCCAGCAGGCCGTTCTGGCGCAGGGCGTAGCGCCAGGGCCATTCACTACCAGGTAGCAGGCCCGGCGGTTCACCGAACCCCGCCCAGTGATTTTCGAAACGGTCCCGGTCGGTCTCGAAGCCCGGGTAGGCGGAGCCGTCATGGTTGCCCACGGTCACTGCCAGGGGAATCCCGGCCTCCTGCAGGGGCGCGCCGAAGGCCGCCTGGAACGCGGCCCACATCGCATCGTGGGTTCCGGGCGCCAGGCCTTTCGGCGACTGGCCGGCCACCATGTCCCCGGTGCTGATGACCAGCTTCGGACGGTCGGCGACGATCACCGCCGCGGCGCGCGAGACGCGTTCGTCGTAGCTGGTGCTGCCGTAGCGGCCGTTGAGGTCGGAGACCAGGGCGATGCGCTCGGCCAGGGGCGAGTCCGCGGGGGCGGAGAGCGAGGCGCACAGGGCAAGGAGGCCCAGCGGTGCGCGAATCCGGCGTGACAGGAAATTCATTCGCTCTCGGACACGATCAGGGCGGTTTGGTTCTCAGCCATCCCCGATCGCGCAGGACGCCGCCTCGGGGCCACCCTGTCCGGACAACAGCGAGACCAGGTCGAAATCCAGCTTCAACGTCCCGGCCTCGCACTGGCCCTGCAGCAGGTCGAAGGCCGAGCGGGCCCGCCCGGCGATGCCCTCGGCCTCGCGTTCACCCAGGCCGGCCGCCTCACGCAGCCAGGTCCAGGCATCGCCGCGGGCCTCGAGGTCCGCGGCCAGGGCGCCGAGCCGCCGGTACAGCGCCGGGTCGAAGTGGGACAGGTCTTCCAGCATGCCGGTGCGCTGGGCGAAGTCGGCATAGCCCCGACGCACCCCCGCGTCGTTGTCGTTGATGGCGGTCTGGCGCAGCCGCCAGGCCGATTTGCCGGCCAGCGACGCCGGCCGCTCGGCGCTGTCGGCCGAGTGGTCCTGCAGTTCGCCGTCCTCGATCCAGTACCAGCGCCAACGCCCGTCGATGTTGCCGATGCGGTCCTGCTGGCCCAGCACGTAGTCCAGCACGACGATCTCCATCACCGCCTGCATCCAGGAGTAGACCTGCTCCACCGGAATGTCGGCGTCCAGGGCGGCGGCCATTTTCGGGTTGCGGCGGGCGTCGCGAACGGCGGCCGGGACGGCCTCGGGCAGCGCCGCCGGGTTGCGCAGCGCGAGGTAGGGCGCGGTCTGCTGGAAATCCTCGTTCTGGCCGGAACCCCAGCCGGATTCGCGCGTGCCGTTCACCTCGGGGCCGTAGCGGTCGCCCTTGTTGTCGATCAACACCCCGAACACCTGGCGCCCTTCGTCGGTGAGGGCCTCGGCCGCGGCCGTACCGCCCAGGGCGCCCGACTCGAGGGCCTCCATGTAGGCCCAGCCCTCGCTGAGCATTCTCGCGTGGCGGCCCTTGACCAGGCTGAGCGCCGGCTCGACCACGCGCTCGTGGTGATCGGCCAGCGAAAGGCTGCGGTACACGGCGACCGGGACGTAGGCATGCGTCCGGAAGTATCGGGAATAGTGGTAGTACACCCAGGACGCCGGCGCGTAGGTCGCGCTGGTCTTCTGGCCGTTGACCGAGACCTTCCAGGTCGCCGGCTTGTCCTTCGCGTAGTCCTTCGAGTGATGGCCGTCGTCGCAGTGCTGCTGTTCCCAGTCGGCGATGTCGGTCGGGGACGGATCACCCTCGAGCGTGAAGACAATGGTGCCCGGGCTGGTGCTCCACAGCTTGGGACACAGGGCCGAGCGCGCCAGGTCCAGGGCGCAGTAGGCGGCCTCCTCTTCCCGGTCGTGTTTCGAGAACACCGCCCCGGGCATGGGCGTGATGCGCACGCAGCGCTCCACCACCCCGTCCGCGCGGGGGTATTCGGTCACCTCGCCGGTGACGGCTGCCGCGATCGGCGCCCCTGAAACCAGCAGGGCCGCAGCCAGCCCTGGAACGATACGATTCATCCAAACCCCCAACGTCGATCGGAATCCCTCTATTCTAGTGGTCATGCGCCTTCTGTTTCCGATGCTCCTGCTCCTGCTGTGCGCCGGCTGCGCCAGCTACGCCCCGGTCGCCGTGGATCCGGGCGACAGCGCCGCCGGGATCTACAGCGAAACACGGGACGGCGTCACGGTCTCCACCACCATCCTCTCCGACGAGGACGCGGCCAGCCTCTACGGCGTCCAGCTGGACGACTTCGGCCTGCAGGCCATCTGGTTGCGGGTGGAGAACCAGGGCGACCGCGCCCTGTGGCTGCTGGTCTCTGCGTTGGATGAGGCCTATTTCGCACCCGACGAGGCGGCCGTGCTGTTCCATGCCGGTTTCAACGACGAGGACGAGGCGCGAATCACGCAGCGTTTCCGCGAACTGGCCACGCCGCTGAAGACCCCGGCAGGCGCCGTCAGCGAGGGCTACGTGCTGGCGCCGCATCACGAGGGCGGGCGTTACGTGTCCATCCTGCTGGCCAGCGGCGAGGGGATTCGGGACTTCGGATTCGCCGTCACGGCCCCGGACGGGGACTTCGACTTCGAGCGCCTGGACCCGGCGTCCATCTATGCCGGCGTGGAACTGCCCGACCTGGACCTGGACCAGGCCCGCGACACCCTGAGACGGCTGCCCTGCTGCACGCACAAGCGCGACGGCAGCGGAACCGGCGACCCGGTGAACCTGGTGCTGGTGGGCAACATCGAGACCGTGCTGGCCTCGCTGTCGCGCGGCGGCTGGTCCTTCACCCACCGTATCGGCCCGGAATCCATCAAGCGGCTGATCGGCGCCACGCTCTCGGGCACGGCCTACAGCGTGGCGCCCGTGAGCAACCTCTACCTCTTCGACCGCCCGCAGGACATCGCCCTGCAGCACGCGCGCAACACCATCGTGCAGCGCAACCACCTGCGCCTGTGGCTGGCGCCCTTCCGCGTCGATGGCCGGGCCGTCTGGGTCGGCCAGGTCAGCCGGGACATCGACGTGAAGCTGACCACCAAGTCCCCCTCGCTGACCACGCACGTCATCGATCCCAACATCGACGAGTCACGCGAACACCTGCTGCAAAGCCTGATGGTGGAAGGCGCCATCGACCAGTTCGCCTTCGTCCGCGGACAGGCGGAGAACACGGAAGACACGCCCTATTTCAACCTGACCGACGACCCCTATTTCACCGACGGACTGCGCCTGGTGGCGCGACTGACCGGCGCGCGCAGCATGCCGCTGGAGCACATCGTTTTCCTGGAATGGAACAACAGCGAGGACCCGGTCCAGGAATACCAGGGCGACTGACGGCCCGGACCTGATATCGTCACGCCCATGCGCCGTTTCACCTTTCTGCTCGCCGCCCTGCTGTGCGCCTTGCCGCCGGCCGGACGCGCCGCCGCGGACACACGTTCCGACCTGAAAGCCGTGGACCTGGCCGCCGGCCGGGTCCCGGAGACCCCCCTGGACACCGCCGTATTCACGCCCTTCGAGGCCGGCAAAACCACCAACAAGTTTCCCGGCCGGCTACGCATCTCGCCGACCGACGACGGCGCCCGGGCCGAGGCCTACCGCAACCGCGACAACCGGCTCGGCGATCCCGACCGGGCCGCGCACCGCCTGCCGCCGATGGTCATCGACCTGGTCCAGAGCGGCAGCGATCTGCTGCCCCTGGAGCGCCGCCTGGTTTCCGACACCCACCCCTACTGGGAGTGGTTCGTCGGGCCCGGCCGGGCCTGGGATGAACCCGGGGACGCCGGCTGGACCCGCGCCGTGCTGCCCTTCGCCCTGCAGGAACGCAACCAGAACTGTACGCACAACGGCCTGCTGAGTTTCCTGTATCGGTCCGACGGCAGCGTGTCCCAGGTCTACTACCAGGTCGGCAGCGAAACCTGCACCTATTTCCAGGTGGATCTGTGGGGCATGGCGCCGGCGGCGATCGTCGCGACCCCGGCGGCCGCGGGGTCCGGCGCCGCCGACGCCGTGACCGCCTTCCGCACCGAGCGGGCGCGGCGACTGCCGGTGCGGCCGATCTCCGCGCTGGCGGAGGCCCTGCCCGGCGCGGATCCCGAGGCCTTCACCCCGCCCTCCCCGGACGAGGCGACGACCTGGGGCCTGGTGGTGGACGGCATCCACTACCGCGGCGGCTGTGAAACCCGCTTTGGACCCTACCCCCTGTGCGAGGAGCTGCACCTGCCCTCCTACTCCACCGCCAAGTCCGTCTACGCCGGCCTGGGCGTGATGCGCATGGCGCGGCTGTGGCCGGAATTCCCGGACCAGGCGATCGCCGGCCTGGTGCCTGCCTGCGACCTGGGCGACGGGCGCTGGGACGACGTCACCGTGGACAACGCCCTGGACATGACCACCGGCAACTACGCCTCACCCACTTACATGGTGGACGAGGATGACCGGGTGTGGAATTTCCTGAACCCCGAGACCCACGCCGAAAAGTCCGCCGTCGCCTGCGAGGAGTACCCGCGGGCGGCCGCGCCGGGCAGCCGCTGGGTGTACCACACCTCCGACACCTACCTTGTGGCCACGGCCATGAACGCCTTCCTGCAGGACCGCCGCGGGCCGGACGCCGACGCCTGGTCGGACCTGGTGGTGGACGAGCTCTGGCGGCCGCTGGCGCTGAGCCCGGTGACGCACGGCAGCCTGCGCACCTTCGACACCGTGCGCCAGGGCTTTGGCGGCCTGGGCCTGACCTTCCTGCCGGACGACGTGGCGCGCATAGGGCGTTGGCTGGCCGAAGACGATGGGCGAATCGGCGGCCAGCCCGTGCTGGATTCCGGAATGCTCGACCAGGCCCTGTTTCGGGGCGCCGGGGCAACGGCGGAGCACAAGGCCACGGCCCTGTTCGCCTACAGCAACGGCTTCTGGGGGGCGCCCGGCCACGCCTGGGCGGGCTGCGCGGGCAACGTGTGGATTCCGCACATGTCGGGCTTCGGAGGGATTACCATCGCTGTCCTGCCGAACGGCATGGTGTACTACGTTTTCGCCGATTCCGGCCTGTTCCAGTGGTCCGCGGCCGTGGCCGAGGCGAACCGATTGCGGGACCTGTGTTCCTGACCCGCCCTATTGGCTGACGACGCCCGGTCCGGGCAATTGCGCTCCGCAGGTCCTGACATTGTCGTTCGCCACCCTGGATAGCGGAATCGAACCCGCGACCGCGGGTGAGGGCAGGTCGTAGTCCAGGGTGGCCGTGGCGCAATCGTGAAAGTGGAGTTCCAGGCTGCCGTAATCGTTGTCCTGGTCCTGCCCCGGGGCCTGCTGGTCGAAGCGTCCCCCGGTGGTGTTCGAAACGGCCAGGCTCACGCTGGCGGCACCGGGTTCGTACACGCCCGCCGCCGTCAGCCAGCGCTGGCTCGCGTCGCCCAGGGTGGCCTCGTCCGGATCGAAGGGCGCGCTCACGTCGAAGGTGAACCAGGCGGCGAACACCAGGCGGCGGTCGGGATAGACCTCGACCAGCACGCCCTGTCCCGAGGTCGCCGGCTCGTACCAGGCGCCACTGAGGCCGCTGTTGATGATCATCTCGCCCGGCGGCAGCAGGACCAGGCGGTAGTCGCCCGTGTCCCCGGCCTGGAAGCCGGTCACCACCACCCGGTAGTCCGTTCCTGATGCCAGCCAGGTGGCGGCCGCGTCATCGGCGGTCGCCACGAAATTCGTGGACGGATTGGCGGCATTGAACGTGCCCCGGTACAACCGGGCCTCGACGTCGAGCCCGTTGTAAAGGCCCGTGTCGACGAGGGTGTAGTAGCCGCTTTGGGGGACACTCAGCACGCCGGCCACTCGGTAGCGCTCCTGGCCGTCACCGAAATCGGCCTGCGGGGCGCCGTTGCCGAGGGCGCCGAAACTCCAGGCCGGCGCCGCCTGGGCGTCGGCCCCGTTCACGGCCCCCGGGCCGTCGATGGACACGGCCCAGGCCCCCGGCGCGCCGGCACACTGGCGCTGGACGACGAGGGTGTAGTCCGTCCCTGCCTCCAGGGCGACCATCCCGCCCCCGTCGAGCAGGGCCAGGCGGCCCGATGCCGGGTTGCCCGGCGTGAACGCACCCCGATGCACGGCCAGTTGCACGTCCACGGCCGCCAGCTCCCCGGCGTCTCCGAAAGCGTAGTCCCCGGCGGTGCCGACACGAAAGGGCGCCGTGGCCTGCCAGGACAGGGGGCCGCTGCCGGGACAGGCGCCCGGGAAGGCCGCCGTGGTGGGCTCCTGGCCGGTGAAGGCGCCGGCGAAGTTCGCCGAACCCGCAAATACGGTGGGGCATGTCACCAGCCCCAGTAACAGGGCCGACAGGGCCGCCCGGATCCTGCCGCGAAGGACGCCACGCGGGTCGGCCGTGCCGATGGCGGCGTCGATTCGTGGTTCCCTGTCGTTCATTCCCGTCATGTCTCCCAGTGTCTCACGGGCCGGTCCCGTCGTTCATGCCCCGGGCCCGCCCGACCGGTCCTGCCCGCGGGCCGGCACCAGCGCGGCGGCGGCGCAGAACAGCAGCGCCACCACGGAGGCCCAGATGATCAGTGCGTACTGGTCCTCACCCAGCATCACGGCGAACACCGCCGGCCCGCTGGCCAGGCCCATCTTCGAGGCGAATCCCCCCAACGCCGCCATCTGCCCGTGGTCGTCGAAGCGCGACGCCAGGCCGAGCAGGTAGGGAATCGTGAAGGCCCAGGTCACGCCGATGGCCATATTGGCCACGATCCACACCCACTCGATGTCGGAGTGCAGGAACGCCCAGCACCCCACCGTGGTCAGGCCGATGCCCAGCAGGAGGGGCCGTGTGTACCCCATGCGGTCGGAGACCAGGATGACCAGCCCCGCGCCGGCCAGGCCGATCCAGGCGGCGCCGCCCAGGGTGCGGGTGATGAAGTCCGCCGCCAGGCCGTAGTGCTCGCCCAGGCCGATGATGAACGCGTACAGCCCCATGTTGGCGCCTTGGAACAGGAAGATGGCCAGCAGCACCAGCACCAGGGAGCCCGACCAGCTCGCCCGGCTGAACAGGGACGGCGGGCGCGCGCTGCGGGTCGCGTAATCGGGAATGAACGGCAGCATCACCAGGGTCACGAGGCTGAAGGCCACCAGGGACAGGAACAGGATGGCCGTACCGTACAGCGGCACCAGCCCGGGAATGAACATCACGCCCAGGCCGCCAAGGCCGAACTGCACGAACAGCAGCACGCCGAAGGTGCGGTCCGGGCCCGGCGTGCGGGCGATGACCGAGAACGCCGTGCCCACCAGCATGCCGCCCACCAGCCCGTGCAGGAACCGCACTGCCGTCAGCACGCCGGGGCTTTCCAGCGCCAGGGACGCCAGGTCCACGGCGATGAGCACCACCAGGAAACCCAGCGAGGCCTTGCGCCAGGCGATGAAGCGCACCAGGAATACGATCAGCAGCGCGCCGAAGGCCGCTCCGTACATATTGGCCGAGGCCACCGCGCCGGCCTGCCGGTTGTTGAACCCCAGGGCCTGGATCAGGCCGTCCACGATGGCCGGCATGATGTTGACGTAGAACAGCCCGGCGGTGGCCAGGAAGGCGAGAAAGACACGGGCGGCCATGCCCCCCTGCGCGACGTGCTTCATGGTGTTGCTCCCATTGTGGTGTTCTGGCCGCACAGGCCGGACAGGTCCCGCAGCGCGATGAGGGCGTCCATCCACGAGCCATGGCCGCCGTCGGTGAAAAACCAGTAGACCGCCCCGCCGGGCGGCAGGGCCCAGCGGATGCCGCCGTAGCCGGACATGAAGGGCACCCAGGCCGGCGCCTCGCAGCCGGCGTGCGGCGCGATGTCGAAGCCCCAGAAGCCGGCGTTGTAACCCTCGCCCCGCGACAGCGCCCAGGACTGCATGCCGGAGCGGTCCCGGAAGCGGACGCCCTCGAGGTCCGCTGGATTCAGCAGCCCGGCCAGCGCCGCATCGTCCTGCAGGTACTGGCCCAGTCGCGCGACGTCGTCGGGGTGGAAGTACAGGCCCCAGGAGACGAACGGCTGCGCCGTGTCGTCGTAGGTCCGCTGCGTGTAGTCCAGCAGCGGTCCGGGATTCTCCGGCGCCAGCAGCTCCGCCACCAGGATGTCCCGGTGGATATCGGCGGTCTCGCCCAGGCGCGACTTCAGGAAGCGGTTGAGCGCCACGCCCAGCAGGTAGTCGTCGCTGCTGTGGTACACCGGCCGGCTCCCGGGTTCGGACTGGCGCGGCCAGGCCTCACAGGCGAACCGTAGCTTGTCGGCACTGGTGGTGGCGAGGAAGAAGGCCTGCATCTTCGCCGCGTCCTCGTCGGCGTGAAACTCGGCGCTGTCGTAATTGCCCGTGGTCATGTCCACGAGGTGGCGCAGGCGCACACCGTCCCAGCGGCCGTCGCCCAGGGCGCATTCGGGCAGCAGTTGAGGGACTTCCACCGATTCCAGTTCCGGCCAGCGACGCACCATGCGCAGGAACACCAGGCCGGCAAACAGGCTCTTGGCCGTGGAGTAGGACGGCAGGGCGACCCGGTCACAGAAGGGGTGCGGCCCCTGCCGCGTCGGGCAGTCGCTGCGGTAATGCACGCCGTCCAGCACCACGCCCCAGGCCGTGGCGTCGTCCACCGCGGGCGGCGCCAGCGCGTCCAGGTCGAGGTCCGGGTCCCGTTCGAGCAGCGCCGCGACGGGTCGGGTGGGCATGTGCGCCGCCTGCTCATTGCGCCAGGCTTCCCTTGTCGATTCAGCCTCCGGGACCACGCCGGCCGTGAAGGCCGCGCCGCTGCGCCCCCAGGCATCGAACTTGAGGTACAGGCAGGTTTCGCTGGCGATCTGCCAGTCGACCGGCCCGTCGATGCCGTCCGCGCCATAGGTGAAACGCGCCAGGCCGTAATGGACACAGTTCTGGTTCCCCTCCTTGAGGGCGAAGGGCAGCACCGCGATGGCCCGTTCCGGCTGACCCGGATCGGCCCAGGCCCGGCCCGGCTCGGCCAGGAACTCCCAGTAGGGGTGATCGGCCGGCTGCGGGCCGCGTACCGTGGGCAACAGGTCCGGGCCGTCCGCGACCAGTTCCAGTCGCAAGGGTGGCAACTCGCCGATCCGCCAGCGGGGATCGTGGGCCAGTTCGAACAGGTCGGCATGGACGGTCAGGTCTTCGGCCGGCCCTCCGCCCAGTTCGAGCACGCCTTCCAGGGCATGGGGCGGCGGCGCGGCGGCGGGCGGTGGTGTGAACCGCTCGGTGGGCCAGGGGCCAGCTTCGAGCCCCGGGATCGGCAAAGTACGGGGCGCGGACTCCGAATGGGTGATCTCTCCCGTCGCCCGGGCATCGGTTCCTCCCGGGCGGCCCGGAGGGGCCTCCCCCGCCGGGCAGCCGGCAAACATCAACACGGCAAACGCCAGTCCCACGGCCCGGACGAAGGACGGCGTCCTCAAACCGGAACGCCGCCTTCACGCAGCTTGCCGGCCAGGGGGGCGAGCTGACGCTCGTAGCAGCGCCAGCGCTCCACGGAACTTGTGTACACGGGTTGGCGCACCTGCGCCGCGCTGGCCGTCGCCGCCGGGGCTGCCTGGCGGTGAAAGTCCAGGCAGGCCGGGTCCCATTCCAGGCCGATGAAGGCCAGCATCCGCCGGACCTGGCCCTCGGGATCTTCGACCAGCCGTTCGTAATCCACGTCCAGGATGAAGTCGCCCAGGTGACGCCGCCAGTGTCCCATCAGCCGGTGGTAGGCCAGGTAGTAGCGCCCCGTGTCCTGCAGGCTGTAGCTGAAGGGGTAGCCGGACCGGAACAGGGTCTTGTACATGGCGTAGCAGCTGTCCACCGGGTGGCGCCGAAGGTGGATCACCTTCGCGCCGGGCAGGGCGCGACGGATCAGTCCCAGGTAGAGAAAGTTCAGCGGCGTCTTGTCGATCAGCCAGGGCGCCTCGACCCCGAATCCGCGGCTCGAGTCGAGATAGGACCGGCCGAGCTCGGCCAGGTCCAGGGCGCCCGCGCGTTCGATCAGTGCCGCCTTGTCACCCCCTTCGCCGGCCAGGCGCGTGACGGCCAGCGCCAGGGTATTGATCTCCCCCAGGCTGGCCACACCCGGGTGGCTGGAGAGCATGCGGTCGGTGAGCGTGGTGCCGCTGCGGGGCAGGCCGACGATGAACAGGGGCCCGGGCTCCGCCGGCCCTTCGGACGCGCCGGCCAGCCAATCGCGGTCGAACACGGTCTCGATGCGCGCCAGCGCCGCCTCGTCGGAAGCGATGTCGTAATCCAGCCGCCGCCGGCGCGCCGTGGCGGCACGCTGCAGCCAGGCGAAAGACTCCTCGAAACGGTCCAGGTCTTCCAGTTCCTTCGCCAGGGCGTAGCCCACCGGCGTCTCGCCCGGGTCCCCCGGTGGAAGGCGGTCGTACAGGGATGCCAGCTGAGCCACGTGATTGCACTCCGCCGTCCACCGGCGCAGCGTGGAGCGGTTCTGCCAGGCGTCGTAGTCGGTGGAATCGAGCCGCATCACGGCCTCGAATCCCTGCTCGGCAACGTCGATCTCGCCGACGGCCACCGCGGCCGCGGCCGCGTTGTAGGCGAGGCGGGCATCCCCGGGATGCAATTCGGCTGCCCGCCGATGGCAGCGCCAGGCCGCCTGGAACTGTCCGCACTGGGTATGGAATCCACCGGCCCGGGCCAGGCGCTGGGCGTCATCGCCCGCCAGGGACTCGATCCGCTCTCCTTCGGCCAGAGCGGCGCGTACGTCACCGGCCAGGAACAACAGGCCGGCCAGCTCCAGGCGGGCGCCGAAGGCGTCCGGCGATTGCCGCACAGCGTCGTGCGCGGCCTGGAGCGCGTCCTCGATGGATTCCGGAAACAGGCGGTGTGGCATGGAAGAAGGGGCCCGGTGTCCCGCCCCAACCGGGCGGACCCCGGAGCGTAGCATCGGAGAAAGCGCGGGCACAGGCGACCTTTGGGGGGGAGGAGGGTCGCCTGTGCCCGCTCGCGGACCAGGGTCCGGCGATCAGAAGTCGTAGGTCACCGCCACCCCGACCGTGCGCGGCCGCGCGATGACGGTCTTCGCGCCGCTGCCGTAGTAGTTCTGGGACGGGTCGGTGCCCATGTAGGCCTCGGTGAAGACGCCGACGCGGCCCCGCTCGTTGGTCAGGTTCTTCACGAACAGGCCCAGCGACCAGTGATCCCCCAGCAACAGCGTCGAGTTGAAGTTGAAGATCGAGAAACTGGGCAGCGTGGCCGTCAGCGTGCTGTTCTCGTTGACGATGTTCTTGGTGTCGTCCTGGTAGTAGCCCGTCAGGCGGTTGTTCCAGTCCCAGCCGTTGGAGAACAGGTGGGTGTGCTCGATCATGGCGTTGAGCGTGTGTTCCGAAAGCCCGGGCAGTTCCCAGCCTTCGACGCCGGCGACGTAGAGTTCGTCGGCCGAGAGGAAGGTGTCGTCGAGCTCGCCCTGGTTCCAGGAGTAACCCACGTTGAAGTGCCAGGCCTCGCCGAAGTAGGTGTCCCACTGGAACTCGATGCCCTGGGTGTGGGCGTCGCCGCCGTTCTGGGCCGCGTAGAAGCCCCAGTTGGTGGTGGCGGTGTTCAGCTGGATGTCACGCCAGTCCACGTAGTAGCCGGCCACGCTCCAGAAGTTGCCCGAACCGCCACCCTTGAGGCCGATTTCGTAGTTGTTGGTGAAGTCCGGTCCGTAGGTCTGCCAGGCCGGGTCCTCGGCAAAGGTGCCCGACAGCGGCACGGCGTTGGCGCCACCGCGGCGGAAGCCCTCGGAGTAGGTGGCGTACAGCAGCTTGTCCTCGCCCACGTCCCAGGACAGGTTCAGTTTCCACAGCGTGTCCTTGTCGCTGCCGCTGAACTGCGCCTCGTCGGTGATCGCGAACGAGGTATAGAGGCCGACGCCCATGAGGGTGTCGTTCTCGTAGTCGTTGTCGAAGGTGCGGAAGCCGCCGGTGATTCGGAAGGTGTCGGTGACCCGCCAGGTGATCTCGCCGAACACCGCGAAGTCCTCGAAGTTCTCCTGGCGCTCGTAGCGGAAGTCGTTGTCGTCCACCACGAAGCCCGGACCCCATGCCGTATCGGCCCAGCGCTGGAAGCCGTGCAGGTAGCTGTACTGGGTGGAGAGCGCGTCCTGGTCTCGGTAGAACACGCCGACGATCCAGGGGAAGTCCATGTCGGTGCGTGACACCAGGCGCAGTTCCTGGATGAAGGCTTCGTCCTCGAAACTGCGATCGGCGGAAGCCATCGGGCGCGGGTAGTTGTAGTAGAAGGCGCCGAGCCAGCCGTTCTGGGCGTAGAAGCCCGTGTTCTCGCTGACGCTGCTGCCGCTGTGGTCGTAGGCCGAGGTGCTGCTGGTCAGGGTGGCGAAGCCGAAGTCCACGTTCAGTTCCAGGGCGGTCGCGTCGACCTCGCGTTCGGAAGGCTCGCGCTGGATGGTCCCGGTCTCGTATTCACCGTAGGGGTCGCCCCAGCCGTCCAGGCCCTCGGTCGGTTGCATGCGCCCACCCACGTCGTCTTCCTGGTGGGCATACCAGAGCAGGGCGTCGAAGGTGTCGTTGGGCTGCCAGAGGGCGGACACGCGGGCGAAGTCGATCTCGACCGTGTCCAGGTCCTCGACCCGCTCGTAGACGGCGGTGTCGGCCAGCACGCCGTCCGGCGCCACCGGCAGGCCCTGGCCGTCGAGCACGTACAGGTTGGGCGCATCGACGATGCCGTCGTAGTCCACCGTGCCCACCAGGGCGCGGATGGCGAAGGTGTCGCCGATCGGGAAATTCAGGGTGGCGTCGGCGTCCCAGTTGTGGCCGCTGGAACCGTCGGTCTGGCTGTAGGACGCCTCCAGGCGGCCCTCGAATTCACCCAGCACCGGCCGGCGGGTGAGGTAGCGCACCGTTCCGCCCAGCGAGCCGGAACCGTACAGCGTGCCCTGCGGGCCGCGCAGCACCTCCACGCGCTCCAGGTCCTTGAGGATCATCGGGGCGTAGAGCGGGGTTTCGTTCAGGTAGGTGGACACGGGCGGGACGGCGGAGAGGCGCACGTCCATGTTCACGTTGGAATCGACCGCCAGGCCGCGGATACGGATGGCGTTCACGGCCCCGGCGTTGCGGGCGCCGAAATCGATCGTGGAAGCGCCAGGGACACCCTGCAGCAGTTCGCCGGTGTCGGTGATGCGCCCCCGTTCGATGAAGTCGCCGCTGACGGCGGAGATGTTGTACGGAAGCTCCGTCATCGTGGTTTCGCGGCGTGAGGCCGTGACGACGATTTCCTCGATCAGCAGGTGGGTCTCCTCGTCGCCCGGGTCCTGGGCCAGGGCCGGCAGGGCCATCGAGGCCAGGAGGGAGGTGGAGATGGCGGTGGTGAGGGCCTTGCGCTCGAAACTGCGTTTCATGGGTGTCACTCCGTGCCGGGTCACGCCGCCGTGGCGTGCGTGACGTTGATTCTGTGCCTCGTCCCACGGTACTCCGCGGGGCCTTGGTTCAATAGGGCCAGTTGGCCCCCGTTCATGAGTCCAGTGAGGTCTTCGCGCCTCATCCTTCCCGCCTGGGCAGCGCCAGGGGGCCGAGCTCCGCGAGCGCCCCGGGCCCCGCGCCTTCCTGGTAGACGGGGAAGGTGACCGCGGCGTCACGGAAGGTCTTCAGGGTCTGGCTGATGCCCTGCATGCCGCGCTCGCGGGCGCGGCGCGCATGGCCGAAATCGAGGTCCACCGTGATCACCTCCCGGGCGACCCCGGCCTCGTGGATCACCGTGCCGTCGGGATTGACCACGATGGAGCGGCCGTAGCCGAGGCGGCCGGCGCAGTTGACGTTGACCACCCAGGCCTGGCTGACCGCGGCGTTGGTGCGGGCGATGGCCAGTTCCAGTTCGCGGTCGATGGTGTTCGTGAGGGTCGGCACGATCAGCGCCTCGGCGCCCATCCAGGCCAGCTGGCGGGCCATTTCCGGGAACCACATGTCGTAGCAGATCATCAGCCCCACGCGGCCCGCGCCGGGAACGTCGAAGACCACGAAGTCGTCCCCGCGCTCGACGCCACGCTCGTACGGTGTGAAGGGATAGCGTTTGCGGTAACGGGCCACGACGGCGCCGTCCGGACCGAATACCGGCGCGGTATTGAACACCGCGCCATCGCGACGGTAGAACAGCGAGCCCGGGATCAGCCACACGCCGTGGCGCCGGGCGAGGTCGGCGTAGAAGGACTCCACCGCGGCGGGGTCGTCCACCGCGCGGTCGGTGCTGGGGCCGAAGCTGCACAGCTCCGGCAGCACGATCATCTGCAACCAGGGAAAGCGCAGCAGGGCCAGGTCGATCTCCTGCCCGATGGCTTCCAGGTTGTCTCCGGCGGACAGTTCCATCTGCAACGCGCCGACGGCCAGGTGCCCCATGCATCCCTCCTGCGATCGCCCGCCAGTCGCGGGCCCATTCAGGTTAGCGGCAGGGATGGAAGAGCCCATAGGGCCAGTTGGTGAGCTGGCATGAGTCCAGATTCAGGCGGCGTCGGGCGCGAGTTCCACCAGGGCCGAGTCGACCAGCCGGCCACCAGGGCGCCACCAGCGAATCACGTTGTCGTGCAGCGTGACCTGGTAGCGGCCTTCCTCGCCGTAGGACCACTGGCCCCACTGGCGGCAGTAGAGGTCGTCCTCCACCCACCAGCGGCCCTCGTCACAGTCCTCGTCCGACTGGCCGGAGCGTCCGGTCATGTGGCCTCCGGGGTGCAGCTCGATGGTGCAGGGGTCGGAGTAGAACGTTCGGTAGTGGATCACGGCGCCCGGCAACAGCGCGGCCAGCCGCTCGCCGTCCAGAAGGCCCGGGTCCTCGGGGTCGAGGCGGGGGACGTGCTCACCGGACAGTTCACGCACCAGCTTCTCGAGCTGGTTGACGCCCTCGCGGATGCGGTCCTCCGGCAGCGAGGTGACGCCGAGCCGGTAGAAGTTCCGCGAGCCCGACTCCTGCCCGTAGTAGTGGGCGTCCGGTTCGATGAGGATGCCGCGGCGCGCGGCGGCGTCCGCCAGGCGCACCACCGGCACGTAGGCGGGCGCCTGCACCCACAGGGAGGTGCCGCCCCGGGTGGGCAGCGTGATCTCGGTTTCGCGGTGGTAGTGGTTCAACGCCTGGCGCAGGGCGTCCCAGCGCCGGCCCAGCACGGTGTGCAACCGGGCCATGGCGGCATCGTAGTGGCCCAGGGAGAGAAACAGGGCCGCCGTGCGCTGTGACTGCAGGCTGGGGCGGCCCACCACCATGTGGCGCAACTTGCGCGCCTCGCGGATCAGCTCCGGCGCGGCCACGATGAAGCCGATGCGCAGACCGGGCGAGAGCATGCGCGGGAAGCCGGACACGTAGGCCACCCGGTTCTCGCGGTCCATGCCGCGCAGGGCCGGGTGGGGCGATCCCAGGTAGTTGTGCTCGGTGTCGAAGTCGTTCTCGATGATCAGCTGGTCACGCTGGGCGGCCATCGCCAGCAGGGCCTCGCGCCGCGCCTTGTCCATGGTCACGGCCGTGGGCACCTGGTGGCTGGGCGTGACGCAGACCACCTGGGCCTGCGCCAGGCGTTCGTCCACCACGATGCCGCCGGCGTCCACGCCCTGGTGGATGAGTTCGGCGCCGGACTGGCGCAGCAGCTGGCGCAGGCGCGGGTTGCCCGGCTCTTCCATGGCCACGGTGGTGGAGGCGTCGGCCAGCAGGCGTGAGAGCAGGTAAAGGGCGTTCTGCTCCCCGGCGGTGATCAGGATCTCGTCGGGCGAGGCGGCGATGCCGCGCCGCGGCAGCATCTTGGTGCGGATTTCCTCCACCAGGGCCGGGTCGTCGGAATCGTCCTCATTGACCGATCCGTCCTCCACGAAACGCGTCCCCAGCGCCAGGCGGCTGGCCTCGCGCCACTGCGCCGTGGGATAGAGCGAGTCGTCGAAGTGGCCCTCGATGAAGGGGAAAGGGTGGAGCTGCCAGTTGCGCGGGACGTGGAAGCCGGGTTCGGCCTGGGTGCGGATCCGGATCTTGCGTCGCCAGCCCGCGTCCAGGTTCGGCGCCGGTGCCGGGCTCCCGGTGTGGCCCACCCGGCCGCGCAGGATGTTCTCGCGCACGTAGATGCCGCTGCGATCGCGCGTCTCGGCGAAGCCTTCGCCGATGAGCTGCTCGTAGGCGAGCACCACGGTGTTGCGCGCCACCCCGAGTTGCTGGGACAGCTTGCGCGTCGACGGCAGGCGGCTGCCCGCTGGAAACGCCCCGCCGATGATGCCCTCGACCACGCGTTGGCGGATCTGGCTCTGCAGGCTGAGCGGACTCTGGGGGTCCAGGTAGATGAGGGCTTCGGCCATCAGGGTCGGGGATTCAGAGTTCGGAACCCAGCCTGCAGCGTTCCTGCAGGAAGCGCGCGATGCCGTCCTCGTCGTGGTGCCCGATGACGGCGGTGGCGGCCTGCTTCACGTGCTCGGCCGCATTTGCCGGCGCATAGCTCTCGTCGGCCGCCGCGAACATGCTCAGGTCGTTGTCGCTGTCGCCGAAACACACCACCCGCTCCAGGCCCAGCTGCGCGCGCAGGGTTCCAACCGCCGCGCCCTTGCTCGCGTCGGTGTGGTGGATGTCGATCCAGCGCCAGCCTTCGCCCTCCCAGGCCTCGCCGGCGTAGGCCACCAGGTGAGGCTCGCCCGCGATCAGCGCCGCGATGCGGTCGATGGCCGGACCCGGCCCAAGGGCGCTGATGTTGGTGATCTCGGCGTCGGCCGGCAGTTCGGCCGCCGGCCGGATCTTCACCTCGCTGCGCTTCACGAAGGCCTGGGCCAGCTTGCCCTCGATCTCGTTCTGCAGGGGCGGGTGGTAGATGGCGTGGCGGTTGCCCGGCTCGAGCGTGAACACGAAGGGCGTCACGTCCTGGGCCAGCACGGCGGTCAGCACATGCTCCACCTCGTCCAGGGCCAGGTAGTTCTGGTGCGAATAGGCGTCGCGTTCCGGGTCCCAGATCATCACGCCGTTCTTGTACACCTGCGGCAAACGGAAACCGTGGGGCGCGAGCAGGTCGCGGGCCGCGTGAAGGGTACGCCCGGTGGCGACGGTGTAGGCCACGTTCCGTGCCGCGAGCGCCTTCAGGGTTTCCCGCGTGAAACCGGAAAGTTGCCCCTTGGCGTCGAGCAGGGTGCCGTCAAGATCGAAAACGATGAGTTCCATGGAGCGTGGGACTGGGCAGGGGCGAGGCGGTTCACTCTACACCGGCTGGGGGCCCGATGGGGCGCCGGATCAGCGGAATTGAACTGCGGCTGGGCCGGCCACACTCCGCCCGACGGGGTGTGGGATAATGCGGCGCACCCGGGCGCAGCCACAGTGGCGCGCCTTCTTACCGTAGTTGCAGGAATCTCGAAATGAATGGCTTGACCCGATGGACCTCCCTGTTGGCCCTGGCATTGCCGTTGGCGGTGCACGCCGACACCCTCACCATCGCCACGGACGCCGACCTGGTGAACCACTTCCCGGGCCCGGATGGACTGATCGGCACGAATGACGACGTGGTCTCCGCCGCGGCATCGAGCGTTCAGGGTTCGGAACCCAACACGGTCGGGAGCACGGGCTACAACGCCTTTCAGTTCTCCTCGCAGGCCGACGCTTCGATGCCCACGGGCACCAATGCCATCACCTTCGTGCGGGGAACCGTCACCATCGACGAAGACGTAGCCGCCAACGGTGGAGGCGCCCTGGTCACAGGACTCGAGATCGCTTCCGGTACGGAACCCTTTCCGGGGCACGGCGCCTACACCTCGCGTATCACCGAGGTGAACAGTGGCAGCTACAACCCAGCGACGGGCGCATTCGAGATTGATGCGGATTTCGCTTACACGATTCTGGGCGTGACCCAGCCCGAACCGAATGTCGCGCTGAGCGGGCAGGCCTTCTACCGCGAAGCCGCTGACTACGGCACACCGACCGGCAACAGCTACATGGACTCGGTCGCCATTCCGCTGGCCCAGGCCGCCGGTTCGGATTCGGTCCTGTTCGTCGAGGCCGAGGGGGCGTTGACCAACCTCGGCTACCCCATTCGCCAGGCCCTGGTTGCACTGGGCGGCAACGGCTTCCTGATCAACCCTGGGCTCAACGACGCCTGGTTCTACGAGCCGACCGCCGGCCAAGGCTTCTTCGTGAACGTGTTTCCCGTGGGTGGCACGATGTTCGTTTCCTGGTTCACCTACGATACCGAGCGTCCCCCACAGGACGTCACCGCCGTTCTCGGCGAACCCGGTCATCGCTGGCTGACCGCCCAGGGGCCGTTCAGCGGCGACACCGCCACGCTCAGCGTCTACCTCACCGAGGGCGGCGTCTTCGACAGCGCCCAGCCCCCGGCCACGACCGATCCAACGCCCATCGGCACCATCACCATTACCTGGAGCGACTGCGATACGGCTGAACTCGAGTACGCCTTCCTGGGCCTGACGGGGACCATCCCCATCGAGCGCGTGTCCAAGGACAATGTCGTCCTCTGCGAAGCCTTCCTCTCCGAGGACCCGCCGGTTCGCTGAGGCGCGCCGGCCGCCTGTCGATCCGCCATCTGCCGGCGCGCGTCGCCGGCGACCTGCAACCGCTCCCCAGGACGCCCCGGGACGGGCCGGGCTTCGTCCTGGCCCGCACCACTTGAAGCAGCAAATAGTAATGATTATCATTTGGTGATGCAGCGCGCCCAGGTTCTACCCAAGCCCAAGCAGGACACACCCCGCGAACCCTTGAAGGTCAGCGACCTCATGCGCCACGGTCACGTGCTCGAACTCGATCACGAAGGCCAGATCTACACCCTGCGCATCACGCGCAACCGCAAGCTCATTCTCACCAAGTAGCCCGGGCCGGGCCTGTCCACCCTGTCAATTCCTGGGCGAAGAACCGCCCGGCCGTCCCCCGTGTTCGCCCCTCGTCCCGAAAGGCCCCTCTTGATGCACCGATTTTGTGCATCACCGGGAGGCACAGCGCCCCAAATTCATGCGCGCTTTCGGGGCGTTCCCGCGTGGCGAACCCCTAACTCCTTGTAATCAAAACCCTTACGGGAATGGCCCGATAATTGCTTGTAAGGGGGCAAGCGGGTCGCTCTTGCGAGCCCCAACAACGAGAGAAAGGGAGAGTGAGTCTTATGATGAAGAAAGCCATCCAAACCATGCTGGCCCTCGGTACGCTCACAGCGGCTCCCGCAGTGCTGGCGGTCGACTGGTCAGCGAACCTCGGCTACAACAGCGAATACATCTACCGCGGTATTCCGCAGAAGAATTCCTCTGCCTTCGGCGGCATCGACATGGAAGCCGGTGGCTTCTATGCGGGCGCCTGGGGCGCCGATGTCGGCGACGGCATCGAAATCGACTACTACGCCGGTTACGGTCTGGAAGTGGGCGACTTCACCCTGGGTGCGGGGTTCACGGTGTACACCTACACCGGTGACTTCGACGACACCTACAAGGAAGTGAACCTGTCCGCAGGCTGGAGCTTCCTGACCTTCGACGCGGCCATCGGCGAATACGACAACTTCGGCGCCGGCACGCTGGACTACCAATTCTACTCCCTGACCGCTGAGTTCGGCGGGTTCTACGGCACGGTCGGCACCTTCGAAGACGACTTCGACGGCAGTTACTACGAGGCGGGATACGGCAGCGACCTGACGGTCAACGATACGTACCTGCTCGACTACGCCATCGCCGTGATCTACAGCGACTCCACCCTGCTGGGCGGAGATTCGGACACCAACCTGGTGTTCACACTGAGCAGGAGTTTTGATTTCTGAGTCCATGGGAAACCCATGGACCCAAAACGGTGTTCTCCACAGGCCAGGGTCGGATTGAGCCCCCGACCCACTGAGCTGGCCTGAACATTCAGCCCCGGTCCCCCCGGGGCTTCTTTTTGCCTGGCTGTCGTGCAGCCCGGCTGAATTCATTGCCTTCTTCTATTTGTCTGGCTGTCGCAATTTGGTGCGCCAACCACGGCTAATATAGCTCAATGTCACAGGAACGCAACAAACGGGTGCTCGAAAGCAGTCCCTTTCTTCAGAAACTGCACCACCGCCACCCGGATTGGCTCATTTCGCTGAATGACGAAGGGCGCCTGGAAGGCGATCATCCACCGGATACCGACACCCTGGATGAAACCGTTGCAGGACAGGGGCTTACCGCTGGCCTGAGACAGTTCCGAAACCGGGAAATGTTGCGCATCACCTGGCGGGAAATCACGCGAACCGCCACCCTGCAGCAGACCCTCGCCGATCTCACGCGCCTGGCCGAATTGTGCCTCCAGGCCGCCATCGACCACCACGAAACGGCCCTGCGTGAGCGCTTCGGCACCCCGCGAAGCGAGGAGGGCGAGGCGCAATCCCTCATCGTCCTGGGCCTGGGCAAGCTCGGCGGCGGCGAACTGAACCTGTCCTCCGACATCGACATCATCCCGTGCTTCCCGAAGGCTGGTGAATGCGACGGACGCCGCGGCCTGGCCAACGAGCAATTCTTCACGCGACTGGCGCGCGCGGTGATCGGCTCCCTGTCCGAGGTTACGGAGGATGGTTTCTGCTTCCGCGTCGACACCCGGCTGCGCCCCTTCGGCGATGCCGGCCCCCTGGTGTGCAGCTTCGGCGCGCTGGAGCAGTACTACCAGCGCGAAGGCCGCGACTGGGAACGCTACGCCCTGCTGAAGGCCCGGCCGGTCGCCGGCGACCGGGATGCCGGTGAACGACTGCTGTCCGACCTCGCGCCGTTCGTCTATCGCCGGTACATCGACTACGGCGCCGTGGAGGCGCTGCGCGACATGCTGGACTCGGTGCGCAGCGACGCCGCGCGCCGTGACCGGGAGGACGACGTCAAACGCGGCCCGGGCGGAATCCGCGAGGTCGAGTTCCTGGTGCAATGCGTGCAACTGCTGCGCGGCGGCCGCGAGCCGGCCCTGCGGACGCCCTCCCTGTACACGGCGCTGGAAGCCATCGAGGGCCTCGGCCTGTTTCCGCCGGGCCGGGTCGAAACGCTCCGCGAGTGCTATGCCTTCCTGCGCCACCTGGAGAATGCCATCCAGGCCCTGCATGACCGCCAGGAACACCGCCTCCCGCAAGGCGAAGACCTGGACCGCATCGTCACCATCATGCAAATGCCCGACGAGGCGGCCCTGATGACACGCCTCGCCGAGGTGCGCCGGGAAGTGAGCGCCGCCCTGGACGACAGCTTTCCCCGCCGGGAAGGCGCAACCCGCAGCGGCAGCGAACCGTGGCGACAACGCGTCGACGAGGGCAAGGGCGAGGCCTGGGAGGATTTTCGCCAGCGCCTGGTGCGCACCGCGCTCAGCGGCCGCGCGGCCGAACGCCTCGACCGCTTCATGCCGCTGCTGCTGGATGTCCTGGCCGAACGCGACCCGGGCGCCGAGGCCCTGGGCGCGGTGCTGGCCCTGGTGCTGGCGGTGTGCAAACGCAGCGCCTACCTGGCCCTGCTGGAACAGAATCCTCCGGCGCTGGCGCGCATGGTCGACCTGTTCGCGGCCAGCCACTGGGTGGCCGACGCGGTCGTGCGCCACCCGGCCCTGCTGGACGAACTGATCGACCCGGCGCTGGGGCGCACCCTGCCTGAGCGAGCCGACCTGGAACGCACCGCACGGCGCCTCGGCCACCGCCCCCAGGAGCCCGAGGAAGCCGTCAACGCACTGAATTACCTGAAGCTTTCCCAGACCCTTCGCGTGGGCGTGGCCGAGCTCGAAGGGGTGATCGACGCCGTCGAAGCGGAGCGCCGCTTGACCGAACTGGCCGAAGTGCTGCTCGGCAGTTGCCTGGAACTTGCCGAGGCGGCGATCACGTCGCGACATGGCCGCCCGTCCGGGAATGGCCTGGCCGTGATCGGCTACGGCAGCCTGGGCGCGGGTGACATTTCCTACACCTCCGACCTGGACCTGGTGTTCCTCTATCCCGCGGACAGCGGGGACTCGGACGGCGCCCGTCCACTGGCGGCGGAAACCTGGTACACCCGGCTGGTGCGACGCCTGCTGGCGCTGGTCACGACCTATTCCCCGGCCGGCAAGCTGTTCGAAGTGGATACCCGCCTGCGGCCCAACGGCCGTGCCGGCCTGTTGGTGTCGTCCCTTTCCGCCTTCGAGCGCTACCAGCACGAGAACGCCTGGGTGTGGGAGTGGCAGGCGCTGACGCGGGCCCGGCCCGTCGCCGGCAATGCCGAACTCGGCCGGTCCTTCGCCGCCATCCGCGAGCGGGTGCTGGCGGAACCCCGCGAAGCCGTGGACCTTCGCGGCGAGATCGCCACCATGCGCGTCCGCATGCGTGAGCAGATCGACAGCGACGACCGGTTCAAGCACGGCCCCGGCGGCCTGGTGGACATCGACTTCCTGGCCCAGCTGGGTGTGCTGGAAAATGCCGCCCGCCACCCCGCGTTGATCGCCCCGACCGGGACCCCCGGACAGCTCGAAGCCCTCGGCGGCATCGGCTGGCTCACGGATGAGGAGGTGGCGATGCTCAGGAGCACCTACCACGCGCTGACGCGCGCCCGGCACCTCCGGACCCTGTGTCGTGACGGCTGCGGGGCGGCGCCGTACACGGATGCGGCTCGGAAACTCTGCGCGCGCTTCGGGCTCGCTGCACCTGCCGATGGGGGGGATTCGGAGTAAAATGCCCGCTCGCACCGCCGAGAGAGATCATTCGTGGCCCACCTGACCGACGCCAACGACGAAACGCTGGCCCAGGCCAACGCCCAGGGCCACTACGAGGTGCGCCGCGCTCAGTTGCCCCTGTCCTGCCCCATGCCCGAACAGAAGCTCTGGAACTCCCATCCCCGCGTCTACCTTCCCATCGAGGAAACCGGCGAGGCGCGTTGCCCGTACTGCGGCGCCCGCTACACGCTGGTGGACTGAGCCGCTCGCTTTCCCATGCACGTGGTCCAGGCCCTTGCGGCCCTGAGCATCGGCGGATCGGAATTCGTCGCCACCGAACTCACCGAGTACCTGGTGCGCCAGGGCGTGCGCGTGACGGTGCTGGCCGCCCCCGGTCCGCTGTCAAAGCGCGTCGAGGCCGCCGGCGCCCAGACCCTGCCCTGGCCGGTCAACCGCAAGCGCCTGGGCACGCTGCGCTACATCGGCCGTATCCGGCGCTGGCTGGCGGAAGAACAGCCCGACCTCGTGCACGTCCACTCGCGCCTGCCGGCGCTGCTGGCCTGGCGCGCGCTGCGCAAGCTGCCCGAGGCCACGCGGCCGGCCTGGGTGACCAGCATGCACGGCCACTATTCGGTCAGCCGCTACTCCGGCCACATGGCCGCGGGTGACGCGGTCATCGCCGTGAGCGAAGCCATACGCCGTTACACACTGCACAACTACCCCGTCGACCCGGAACGCGTCACCGTGGTGCACGGCGGCGCCAGTCGCGAGGACTTCCCCTTCGGTTACCGGCCACCGGAATCCTGGGTTCGCGACACCCATGAACGGTTTCCGGAGCTGGCGGGCAAGCGCTGGTTGTGCCTGCCCGGCCGCCTCTCGCGCTACAAGGGCCACGGGGAGTTCATCAACCTGCTGGCGGGCCTGCGGGACGACTACCCCGACATTCACGGCGTGATCGTGGGCGCCGGGCGCGAAGGCTCGCGGTACCACGACGAACTGGTGGGCCTGGCCATCGCCGGCGGCGTTCGCGAGCGCATCACCTTCACCGGCGTGCGACAGGACATCCGCGAGTGGATGGCGGCCTCGGAGCTGGTGTTCAATCTCTGCAGCGACCCGCCGGAAGCCTTCGGGCGAACCGTGCTCGAGGCGCTCTACCTGGGACGGCCCGTGGTGGCCTGGAACCACGGCGGGGTGGCGGAGATTCTCGCCGACATGTATCCCTTCGGCGCCGTGCCGCCGGACAATCCCGCCGCCCTGCGCGCGCAGACCGCGACCTTCCTGCGTTCGGCGCCTCCGGTGGAGGAACGCAACGCCTACAGTCTCGAGGCATCGATGCAGCGCACCCTGGAGGTCTACCGATCGGTGCTGGCGGCGCGGGCCGGAACGGAGAACCCATCATGAGGGGGATGCCATGAAAGTACTGATCCGGAAGTTCCAGGCGGAATGGCCGGCCTGGACCGCCATCGCCTTCATCGCCCTGCTGCCGCTGAACCGCTCGGAGATTCCGTTGCTGGTGTTCGCCTTCGCCATGCCGTTCCTGTGGTTCTCGAAGGGGCACGCGGAGCGGACGAAACGCGTGTTCTTCCTGCTGCTTCCACTGTTCTTGTGCTTCTGGCTGCCGATGGTCTTTTCGGCCCTCGACTCCTATGACCCCTCCCGCAGCTGGGGCACCACCGCCGGCGCGGTGCGCTACCTGCTTGCGGCGACGGCCATGGGGGTGCTGCTGCACCCGCGTTCCCTGCGCGGCAAGGTGCTGGCCTGGTCCGCCTTCATTCTCCTGTTCTGGGCGGTGGACGGCTTCGTGCAGCTGATCTTCGGCTATGACCTGTTCGGCGTGCCCATCCATGGCGACCGCCTCAACGCGCTGTTTTTCAAGAAGTACCAGTTCTATGGCCCGGTGATGGCCATGCTTTCGCCGTTGCTGCTCGAATACGCGCGGCGGCGCTGGAACGGCTGGGCCTGGGCCGCGGCCTTCGCCATCATCATGGGCGCGGTGATGATCGCCGGCATGCGTTCGGGCTGGGTGGCCATGGCCATGGTGATCGGGGTGTACGCCGTCTTGATGCTGCGCCGCGAGAATCGCGAACTGCGCCGCATCACCCTGGCCATCCCCGCCATCGCGATCATCGTGGTGGCAGTGAGTTACGCCGTCTCGCCGCTGATCCAGGAGCGCGTGGCGCAGACACTCGCCCTGTCCCAGGGCACGACGGAGACCCTGGACCAGGCTTCTTCCAAGCGCGTGCCCATCTTTCGCGCTGCCCTGGCGATGTACCAGGACCACCCGGTGAACGGTGTCGGTGTGCGCGCCTTCTCCGAGGCCTACCTTGAATACGCCGAGGCCGACGATCCCCACATTGCCTATCACGAGAAGGTGCTCGGCGAGCGCATCGGCGCCCGCCACGCGCACAACATCGTGCTGGAGGCGATGGCGGACATGGGCACGATCGGCGTGCTGGCGCTGGTCGCCGGATTCTGGTTCGGCCTGCGCCTGTGGCGCGGCATGACACCCGATCAGCGGCAGGAGGCGTTTCCCTTCGTGCTCGCCCTGGCCCTGGTGCTGTTCCCGGTGAACACGCACTTTGCCATCTACGGCAAGTTCATCTCGTCCCTGGTGTGGGTGCTTGTGGGGCTGTGGGCCTCGGCCACCGAGCCGCCGGAGCGGCCCTGGCGGCGCCGGCCCAAAGCGCAACGAGAAGCGCAACGAAAGGATTCCGGCGACCGGACGACCTGAGCGCCGAGTGGCCCCCATGGCGGCCGCGGTGGAATCGGACGCCTAGCGCTGGCGCTGCGGCTCGCGCAGCCACACGGTGTCGCGCTGCTCCGACAGGGCCGCGATGTCCTCCGTGCCGCAGGCAGCCCAGCCCTCGCCGTCGTGCAGGCTCGGCGACAAACCGACATCGGCAAGCGCCTCCAGCATGGCCTGTCCCTCCCCGGGCCCGTAGTACATCGGCGAATACTCCATCACCAGCGCCCGGATCCGTGGCAAGGCGGCGGCGGCGCCCCGGATCACCGCCGGCTCCAGTCCTTCCACGTCCAGTTTCACCAGCCAGATCGACCGGTCGTCGATTCCCGCCTCGCGCAGGTAATCGTCCAGGCGGGCGCGCGCCACGTCGACACGGCCCACCGCGCCGTCCAGCGGACGCAGGCTGTGCTTGCCGAGGTTGATGTCGCGGTAGCGGTGCAGGGTCGCGGTGCCGGATGCGTCCGCCAGGGCCAGCGGGCTGACGTGAACATCCTGCATGCCGTTGAGCGCCAGGTTTTCGTTCAGCAGGGCGCGGTTGTCCGGATCGGGCTCGAAGGCGTGGAGGGACAGGGCGCCACCCGACAGGCGGTGCAGCACCGTCGTGTACCAGCCCAGGTTGGCGCCGATGTCCAGGGCCAGGTGCCCCGGCTCCGGCGACGGCAATCGCTCGATCCAGTCGAGCACCCTGGGTTCGTGCACGCCGTACTTGAACAGCCGCCGGCCGACATCGTCACGGGCGGGTACCTCGAGCTTCAAGCCCAGGGGGAGGTCGTCCGCCAACAGGCGTGGCCGGCGCAGCACGCGCGCCTGCCAGAACCAGGACGCCTGGCGATGCCAGCCCCCGGTGGCGCTCATGGCGCGGTCGTTTCCTGCCGGGCGTACCGGGAATCACGGCCATAGAAATCCGGTTCGCCGGGCGGGCGGGTCTTGAAGCGCCGGTGCACCCACCAGTACTGCTCCGGCGCCTTGCGCACACCGGCTTCCAGCAGGGCGTTGACCCGCGCCAGGTCGGCCACGGGATCATCGGTCGGGAAGTTCTCGAGGGGCGGCGAGAGCTCCAGGATGTAGCGCCGCCGGTCTTCGTCCCACCGCGGCATCATGACGTGCACGGCGCAGCCGGTGAGTCTGGGCAGCCGGTGCGTGGCGAGCAGGGTCGCGGTCTCGACCCCGAAAAAGGGGGCGAACACGCTCTCCTGGGCGCCGAAATCCTGGTCCGGCGCAAACCACAGGACGCCGCCCTGCCGGAGGTGGCGCACGGCGGTTCGCAACTCACGCTTGGAGATCATGCCGATGGCATACCGCCGGCGGCCCCGGTTCTGGTACCACTCCATCACCGGGTCCCGCAGGGGACGGTAGAACCCGCAGCCGTCGATCTGTTCGCCGATCGCCCGCGCGCCCATTTCCAGGCAGGTCACGTGGCCGGTGACCAGTAGCGTGCCCCGGTCCGAGGCCCTGGCGGCCTCGATGTGCTCGGCGCCGTGCAACTCGACCAGGGAGGAGAGGTCCCGCGGACGTCCGGCCCAGCACCAGGCCGTTTCCACGAGCATCTGCGCCAGGTAATGAAAGGTCCCGCGCAGCAGGGCCTCACGCGCCTCAGGCCCGAGTTCGGGCAGGCAGACGTCGATGTTGCGCTCGGCAATGCGCCGACGAGAGGACAGGAAGCGCGCCATCAACGGGCCCAGGGGCGCGACCAGGGCCCGGCCTACGGGTCGCGGCAGGTGGCCGAGCGCCCACAGGCAGGCGACGCGGAACCAACCGCCCCAGTGCCGGGGCGCGAAGGAGGGACGCGCCAGCTGTTCGGTTTTCCAGCCGGATTTCATGGGGGCATTGTCGGGGATGAGAGGCGCCCTTGCTATAATCCCGACGTCAGCGCGCCGGAGCCTCCATGCGATCGCTCTACTCCCTGCTTGTGGCCCTCGCCACGCCGGCCTTTCTCGCCTACTTCGCCTTTCGTGGCCTGCGCGACCGCCGCTACCTGTCGCGCTGGGGAGAGCGCCTCGGCTGGCGGGCGGCGCCGGAAGGGCCTTTCGATTTCCTGCTGCACGCCGCTTCGCTGGGCGAGGTGAATGCGGCCATGCCCCTGCTGGACAGCCTGCTGGAGCGCGACCCGGCGCCGCGCCTCCTGGTGACCACCATGACGCCCACCGGCAGCGCGCGGGTCCTGGAGCTCTACGGGGATCGCGTCGCGCACTGCTACCTGCCCATGGATCTGCCGGGCGCCATGCGACGCCTGCTGCGCCAGGCCCGACCCCGACAACTGGTGGTGGTGGAAACGGAGATCTGGCCCAACCTCTTTGCCGCCGCCAGGCGCCAGGAACTGCCGCTGGTGGTGGCCAATGCCCGGCTGACCCGCAAATCGGAACAGGGCTACCGGCGGCTGGGAAGGCTGATGGGCCCCGCGCTGCGCTGCGCCAACGCCATCCTGGCCCAGGGCTCGAGGGACGCCGCCCGCTTCATTCGCTGCGGCGCCGATCCAGACCGGGTCAGCGTCAGTGGCAATCTCAAGTTCGACATCCGCCTGCCGGCCAGCCTGCTGGAAACCGGCGACCTGCTGCGCGCGGCCTGGGGACAGGAACGGCCCGTCCTGGTGGTCGGCAGCACCCACGAAGGCGACGAGGCCGTCCTGTTCCCGGCGTTTCTCGAATTGCTGCAACAGCATCCGCAGGCCCTGCTGGTGCTGGCGCCCCGGCATCCCGAGCGGTTCGCCCGCGCCGCCCAGGACGCCTCGGCCGCGGGGCTGGCGGTGGCACGCCGCAGCGACTCGCGCTTTCCCGGCCCGGCCAACTGCCTCGTGCTCGACACCATGGGCGAATTGCTGGACTACTACGCGGCCGCCGACGTGGCGTTCGTGGGCGGCACCATCGCCGAGGTCGGCGGGCACAACCTGCTGGAGCCGGCGGCGCTGGGAAAACCCGTGCTGTTCGGCCCGCACACGGCACACGTGCGAGATACCGCCACGCGCCTGCTCGAAAGCGGCGCCGCCCGTCGCGTACTGACCGTGGCCGACGTGGTGGAAACGGTCGATCCGCTGTTCACCCACCCCGCAACCCGTGACCGCATGGGCCAGGCCGGCCTCGCGCTGGTCGAACAGGGCCGCGGCGCCCTGCAACGCACCCTCGACACCCTGGACGCCCTCGCGCCGGAGCGGTCGGACGCCTGAAACGAAAAACCCCGGCCGGGACCGGGGTTCGTCGTTCAGCTCTTTGGCGCGCGGCTCACTCCAGGATCTGGTTCACCCGGCGCAGGTCTTCCTCGGTCAACAGGCCCGCGGCCAGCTTCAGGCGCAGGTGGTTGAGGATGTAGGCGTGGCGCGCGGCCGAGTTGTCGCGGGCGGCGCCGTAGAAGCGCTGCTGGGCCAGCAGCACGTCCACGATGGTGCGGGTGCCCACCTCGAAACCGGCCTGGGTGGCCTCCAGTGCGCTTTCACCCGAGATCAGGGCCTGCCCGAAGGCCTGCACCTGCTCGATGCCGGCAATCACGGCCCGGAAGGCGTCACGCGTCTGGCGCATGGTCAGGCGCTGCTGCTCTTCCAAGTCCTGCTGAACGGCGCCGAGTTCGTAGCGCGCCTGGCGGGTGCGCGAAGTCACCGCGCCGCCCTGGTAGATCGGCACGCGCAGGGTCAGGCCGTAGCTCAGGTCGTCGGACTGCAGGTCCGTGGTTCCGATCGGGTTCTGGAAGTCGTCGCGGATGACGTACTCGTTGTTGGTGAACTCGGAGTAGCCGGCCGAGAAGTTCAGGGTCGGGAAATGGCCCGAACGCTGAAGGGCGACGTTGGCGTCGGCGATGTCGACGGAATACCGGCGGGTGATGACCACCGGGTTGCTCTGCAGGGCCGTGTTCACCCACTCCTCGATGTTGTTCGGGTCCGGGTCGACCAGCGGCAGCTCTTCCTGCAGGGCGTCCACTTCCTCGAAGTACTGGCCCGTGATCTGGCGCAGGCCTTCGCGGGCGTCGGACAGGTTGTTGCGCGAAACGATGGCCTGGGCGCGGGCGTTGTCATAGCTGGCGCGGGCCTCGTACACGTCGGTGATCGCGGTCAGGCCCACTTCGAACTTCTGCTCGGCCTGCTCGAACTGCCGCTGCAGGGCCAGTTCCTCGGCCTCGGCGAAGATCACGCGGTCGCTGGCGGTCAGCACGTCGAAATAGGCGACGGCCACCCGGACCAGGAAGTCCTGGTAGGCGGTCTGGTAGATCGCCTCGGCCTGGCTGACCTGGCCCCGGGCGATGTCGAGCGTTTCGAAGTTGGCCTGGTCGTAGATCACCTGGTTGAGGCTCGCGCCCCAGTTTTCGCTGTCCACGTCCTGGTCGGAGACTTCGACACCGGCCACGGACACCTGGCCATTGCCGCGGTCGAGGCCGGCGCTGGCGCCGATGTTCGGCAGCAGGTTGGCCCAGGCCTGGCGCTCGTTCTCACCGGTGGCGTCACGGCGGAAGGCCGCAGCCTGCAGCACCGGGTCGTTCTTCAGGGCCAGGTCGTGTACGCCGATGAGGTCGACTGCGGCCGCCGGTGTGCTCAGGGCCAGGGCCGACAGGGTCGCGGCGTATAACAGGGTTTTCCCCGGGGTGGACAGGATGGACATATTGGACTCCAAGAAAAGGATCAGAATTCGAATTCAGGCGGCGCTACCGAGTGCGCCAGGGGCGGCAGGTCGGTCTCGAACAGGCTCTCTCGGCGCCATTCGGTCGCCCCGAGCCGGGTCAGCAGCACGGCTTCCATCGCCGGCGACTCCCCCTCGATGCAAAACAGTCGCCCGCCCGGGTTCACCCAACCCTGGAAGGCTTCGGGAATTTTCGGTACCGAGCCGGTCACCACCACCACGTCCTGGGCGTGGTCGGGCTGCCAGCCGTTCATGACGTCACCGGTGAACAGTTCCACGTTGGTGTCGCCACGCTCCTCCAACCGTCGCTGCACGGCCGCGGTGAAGTCATCAAAGATGTCCACGCTGACCACGCCACTGGCGAGCTGCGCCAGGCAGGCGGTGATGAAACCGCTGCCCGTGCCGATTTCCAGCACCGTCTCACCCGGCTGGATGTCGACCGCCTGCAGCATGCGGCCCTCGACCACCGGCTTCATCATCACTTCGCCGTGTTCCAGCGGGATGTTGATGTCAGCGAAGGCCATCTTGCGGTAGCGCACGGGAACGAAGTCCTCGCGCTGGATGCGTTCGAACAGGGCCAACACCCGGGCGTCGAGGACCTCCCAGGGGCGCACCTGTTGCTCCACCATGTTCCGGCGGGCCTGTTCGAAGTTCAGACTCATTATCGCCAACACCTAAGGTTGTGGCCCGTGAAAGGCTCTTTTTCGGGGAGGCAAAGGTTAAGCCCTGCACCCCCACCAGGCAAGGAACAGCTTGCCGTTCCGGCCCTGTGGCCTGAAGTGCCATTGGTCATCTTGGCGCCCTGCGTTACCCTCTTCCTCCTTTGACGACCGAATGCGGATGAAAGTTACCGAATGAAATTCCGGTCATGAATACTGACAGCGAAAAACAGGACCGGTTCGAGGCGCTGGCCCGCGCGTATGGCGCGGATCTGTATCGCTTTGGTCTGTGGCTGTGCGGCGACGAGGCGCTGGCCCGGGACCTGGTGCAGGAAACCTTCCTGCGGGCCTGGCGTGCGCTGGACAGCCTCAAGGACGAAGGTGCCGCCAAGAGCTGGCTGATCACCATCCTGCGGCGGGAATGGGCGCGGACCTTCGAGCGCAAGACCCCGGGGTTCACGAACATCGAGGCCCTGGAGCTGGAAGACGCGGACGAACCGGCGCCGGAAGAGCGTCTCGAACGCGAGCAGTTGCGCGGCGCCATGCTTTCTCTCGCCCCGCGGTACCGGGAGCCCCTGCTGCTGCAGGTGCTGTTCGGCTACAGCTGCGAGGAGATCGCCTCGATGCTGGGCATCGGCAAGGGCGCGGTGATGACGCAGCTGTTTCGCGCGCGGGAACAGGTGAAGGAAAAACTGCAGCGCGATGGTTTGACGGGGAATTTGAATGAACGCTTCTGAATTCGAGCAGGCACTGGGCGCGGCCCCTCGGGAGACCGCCGAGGCCCGGCGCACCGGTGATGCCGACCCCGCCCGGGACGCGGCGGTGGCCGATGCCCTGGCCTTCGAGGACCGTCTCGAGGCCGCCCTGCGCGTGGCCGTCGACGAGGAGGCCCTGCTCGCCGGCATCCTGGAGGTCCAAAAGGCGGACCGAAACAGCGACGCGGTCTCCCCGGACCCGGACTCCGCACCGGAACGACGCGGCCTGCCCGGCTGGCTGGCCATGGCTGCGAGCGTCTTCGTCATCGCCGGCGTGGTCGCCGTCCTGCTGTGGCCGTCGCCGCCGCCACAGGATCTGGGCGAGTACGTTCGCAGCCACTACCTGCACGACGGCCCCGATGTCCTGGCGCGCGCGGACCAGGGCATGGAAGCCGGCGAGGTCGACGCCCTGTTCGCCGCCCTGGGCGCCGAGGCCGGACCGGAGTTCACCGCAGGCGTCCGGTACGCGAAGTTCTGTCCCACCCCGGACGGGCGGGGCGCGCACATGGTCCTGGGCACCTCGGAAGGCCCGGTGACGGTGATCTACATGCCGAATATCGAGGTCGACGGCCCCGTGCTGCTCGAATTCGACGACGTCCAGGCCCAGGTGGTCGCCCTGTCCCGTGGGTCGGCGGCCATCATCGGCGCCGGCGAAGGCGCGATGCGGGAGCTCAAGACCCGCCTCGAGACCGGCATCCGGCCGCTGGCCGCGGACGCCTGAACCGACCGGCGCCCTCCTGCGGGCGCCGGTCGGAGTTTGCGCCCGGCCTCCGGGCGGGCAGCTGCGCAATCACAACTTCCGGCACTTCAGGCCTCACCGGCTTCTGCTAAGGTTACTAGCCCCGGTTCACGAGGCCTCGCGCGCGCCATGGAACTGACCCCCCTGCAGAAGAATCTGGCCATCGGCATTCCCGTGGCCCTCGTCGTGGTCATCCTCCTGGGAATGTGGTGGTACAACCACGAGCCCCCGATCTTCGACCCGGTCCAGAAGGCCGAGGACCACATGGCCGTACACGGCCATGCACAGGTCACCGGTTTCGCCACCACCTCGGCGCTGATCGACGTGACGGACGTGCTGCTGACCAAGCGGGGCGGTTATCTCTCCAACGACATCATGCCGCCCTGGGTGCTGCTGGATAACGTGCCCAACTGGGAGTTCGGCGCCGTCACCCAGATGCGCGACCTGGCCCGGGCCATGCGCAACGATTTCAGCCGCTCGCAGACCCAGTCCGCGGCCGACCCGGATCTGGAGGAAGCGGACCCCCTGTTCCATTACGACCACGCCCGCTGGATTCCACCCGCCACCGAGGGCCGCTACGAGCGGGCCCGCGACCACCTCGAGGCCTACCTGGACCGGCTGAGCGACCCCGGCCAGCCGGACGCCCAGTTCTACGCCCGCGCCGACAACCTGGCCGATTGGCTGGCCATCGTGGGCAAACGGCTGGGCTCCCTGTCCCAACGCCTGTCCGCCAGCGCCGGCCAGCGCCGCTTCAACACCGACCTGGCCGGCGACGCCGAGGCCCGGCAATCCACCGGCGCCCCGGAAGAAGTGATCGTGAAGACGCCGTGGCTGCAGATCGACGACGTCTTCTACGAGACCCGCGGTTCCACCTGGGCCCTGATCCACTTCCTGAAGGCCATGGAAGTGGATTTCGCGGATGTTCTGGCCAAGAAGAACGCCACCGCCAGCTTCCGCCAGATCATTCGCGAGCTGGAATCCACCCAGGAGCCCCTGCGCTCGCCCATGGTGCTTAACGGCGGCAAGTTCGGCGCCCTGGCCAACCATTCGCTGGTGATGGCCAATTACGTGGCCCGCGCCAACGCGGCCATCATCGACCTGCGCAACCTGCTCCAGGAGGGCTGAAGCCATGGCGAAGACCCCGATCCGTACCCTTCTGATCGTCGCCGCGCTCCTGGCGACGGCACTCCCGGCCACGCCGCTGCAGGCCGAGACCTGGGTGCTGCGCAACGTGAACGTCATCGACGTCACGGATGGGAGCGTGCTCGAAGACCGCGCGGTGGTGATCTCCGGTGAGCGCATCGACGCCGTGGTGCCCGTGTTCCAGGCGCCGCAGGGCCTGCGCGCCGTGGACGGCGCCGGCGGCTGGCTGATTCCGGGTCTGGCGGAGATGCATGCGCACGTGCCCGCCGCGGCCCGTGGCGAGCAGTACACACAGGATGTCCTCGACCTGTTCCTGGCCAACGGCGTCACCACCATCCGCGGCATGCTGGGGGCGCCGGAGCACCTGGTGCTGCGCGCCGGGCTGGCCAGCGGCGAGATTCGCGGACCACGCCTGGTCACCAGCGGGCCCTCCTTCAACGGCAACTCCGTGGATTCGCCCGTCGAGGGCGCGGCCATGGTCATCGAACAGCGCGAGGCGGGCTACGACTTCCTCAAGATCCACCCGGGAATGAGCCGTGAGGAATTCGTCGCCGTGGCGACGCAGGCGCGGCAGATCGGCATCCCCTTCGCCGGGCACGTGTCCTTCGAGACCGGCCTGGAAACCGCCCTGGAACAGGGCCAGACCTGTATCGATCACCTCGACGCCTATGCCGAGGCCATGGTCCCGGAAGACCACCCCCTGCACGGCCAGGCGCCGCAGTTCTTCGGCCTGAACCTGGCCGACGGGATGGACCCGTCGCTGGCCCCGGCACTTGCCGCCGCCACGGCGAAGGCCGGGGTCTGGCAGGCGCCCACCCAGGCCCTGTTCGAGACCACCACCGGGCCGATGAGCATCGAGGAACTGCTGGCCCGGCCCGGCATGGACATGCTGGGCGAGGAACTGCGCGGCAACTGGGTCGGCGCGGTGGAGAACATCCGGGGCCAGATGAGCCTGGAGCAGCGCGAGCGTTTCCTGGACGCGCGCCGCGCGCTGATCGACGCCCTGCAGGACGCCGGCGCGGGCATGCTGCTGGGTTCGGACGCGCCACAGATCATGAACGTGCCCGGCTACTCGGTGCACCAGGAACTGGCCTGGCTGGTGGACGCCGGCATGACGCCACTGGAGGCCCTGCAGTCGGGCACGTTGAACGTCGCGACCTACTTTGGCGATACCGACGGTGGACAGGTGGCATCGGGCATGGCGGCCGACCTGGTGTTGCTGGGCGCCAACCCCCTGGAGGACATCGACGCCACGACGCAGATCCAGGGGGTCGTGCGCGCAGGCCACTGGCATGACCGCGCGGCCCTGGACGCCCTGCTGGACGGCGTGCGCAGCCGCAAGCTCTGAGCCGATGACTGACGAGACAGCCACCACCACCATCGCCCCGGGTCCCCCGCCGCGTGCGCGCCACCTCTCCTACGCGAACCGGCTCGAATCGCGAGACATCCGGGACATCGACCTCGTGGTCATCCACTGCACGGAACTTCCCGACCTGTCCGAGGCGCGCCGATACTCGGAGCGCATTCATTACGCCGCCGAACGGACGGGCAACAGCGGCCACTACTACATCGACCGGGACGGCCTGACGGAACAGTGGGTGCCCCCGGACCGCATCGCCCACCATGTCCGCGGCCACGACGGGCACAGCGTCGGCATCGAGCTGGTGAACACCGGCCGCTTCCCCGACTGGTTCCACTCCGAGGCCCAGGACCGCTTCGAACCGTATCCGGACGAACAGATCGACGCCCTGGTCCGCCTGGTGGTGCTGCTGTGCTGGCAACTGCCATCGCTGGCCACCATCGCCGGCCACGAGGACCTGGACACCGAACTGGCTGTCGCCAGCGACAACCAGGCCCTGCGGGTGCCCCGCAAACGCGACCCCGGACCGACCTTTCCCTGGGACCGGGTGCTGGCCGACTGCGGCTTGCCGAGAATTCCCTGAACCGCCCGGCTGAATTCGAGAACGAAACCATGAAAAGAATCTGCGTGTACTGCGGCTCCAGTCCGGGCCGGATTCCCGCTTACGCCGCCGGCGCCAGGCACCTGGGGCGCCTGCTGGCCGCCCGCGGCCTGGGCGTGGTGTACGGCGGCGCCGGCGTGGGCATCATGGGTGAGCTGGCGAACGCCGCCCTCGCCGAGGGTGGCGAAGTGGTGGGCATCATTCCGGAGGCCCTGGCGGTGAAGGAGGTCGCGCACCCGAACCTGACCGAGCAGCACGTGGTCGCGTCCATGCACGAGCGCAAGGCGATGATGGTGGAGCTGTCCGACGGCTTCATCGCCATGCCGGGCGGCTGGGGCACATTCGAGGAGATTTTCGAGGTGCTGACCTGGGCGCAGCTGGGCTTCCACCCCAAGCCCTGCGGCCTGCTGAACATCGCCGGCTACTATGGCCACCTTCATGCCTTCCTCGAGCACGCCGTCGAGGAGGGCTTCGTGCCGCCGGTGTGTCGCAGCATGCTGATCGTGGAATCGGATCCCGAACGCCTGCTGGAGCGCTTCGCCGGTTACGAAGCGCCGAAGGTCCGCAAGTGGATCACCCGCGAGGAAGAAACGTAGAACGCCGGTAAGGCGGCCCTTCAGAGCCGCCTTTCGATCCGCCTTACTCCGCGTGCAGGGCCTTGATGGGATCGAGGTCCGCCGCCTGCCGCGCCGGGTACCAGCCGAAGATCACGCCCGTGGCCAGGCAGATGGACACCGACAGGACGACGGCGAACACCGATCCCGCCGCCGGCCAGCCGGCAAACTGCTGGATGGCCACGGCCAGCATCAGGCCGAAGAAAATCCCGATCAGCGCGCCGATGGCCGCCACCGTGGCCGACTCCATCAGGAACTGGTGCTGGATGTCCACCTTGCGGGCGCCCAGGGCGCGCAGCAGGCCGATTTCCCGGGTTCGCTCCAGCACCGTGGCCAGCATGATGTTCATGATGCCGATGCCGCCCACCAGCAGCGAAATGCCGGCGATGGCGGACATGACGATGGTGAAGATCTGCTGGGTCTGTTGCTGCTGCTTGAGCAGCGCCGCGGGAATCACCAGCTCGTAGTCGTTCTGTTCGCCGTGGCGGCGCGCCAGCAGGTGGTTCACGGTCTGTGCCGTTCGCTGCGGACTGGCGTCCTCGTCCAGGCGCAACCGCACCGCGTCCAGTTCGCTCTCCAGGGATTCGAAGCGCAGGCGCTTGTAGGCGGTTTCCAGCGGCAGGAAGACGCGGTTTCGATCGCCGCCCAGGCGGATGCCCTGGAACTCGTCCTTGCCCAGGTCCTTGTCCTCGAGGACGCCGACCACTTCCAGCCACAAATGATTGACCTTGACCCGTTTGCCCACGGGCTCGCCCTCGGGAAACAGGTCACGGGCGGCCTGGGCGCCGAGCACGGCCACCGTCTGGAAGCGGCGGTCGTCGTCCTCGTCGAACAGGCGGCCCTGGTCCAGGTCGAGACTGGCCAGTTCGAAGTAGCTGGGCGTCACCGCCAGCACCTGCGCTTCGGAAGGCGCCGAGAGGCTGAACAGCGCCCAGGTCTTGATCTTCTTCTCCTCGCTCACCGCCTCGACGATGGGCAGGGTCTCGCGGATGGCGCGCACGTCGCTGCGCGACAGGCCCACGCTCTTTTCCCGGACTTCGCGCAGGGTTTCCTGGTCCAGCTCGCGGCCCTGCACCAGCAGGTTGCGCAGGCCCATGGACTCGATCAGCCGCATGGCTTCCTGCTTGGCGCCTTCGCCGATGCTGAGCATGGCGATGACCGCGCCCACGCCGAACACCATGCCCAGCAGGGTCAGCGCGGTACGCAGCTTGTGCTGGCGCAGTTGCGCCAGGGCGTGCAGGAACGATTCCCGGCTGATGCCTTCCAGCAGCTTCATGCCTTGCCGGGCCCGCTGGCGGAGGATTCGGGCGGGAACAAGGCAATCTCGTCGCCGGCGGTCAGGCCCTGCACCACTTCGGAACGATTGGGGCCGCGCAGGCCCAGGCGCACGTCACGGCGCACCAGCTTGCCGCCCTCGCGCACCAGCACCCAGTCGGTGTCGTCCTCGCGGAACAGCGCCTGGTTGGGCACGGCGATGGCCTCGTCGACCCGGCTGATGTGGATGTTGGCGGTCACGATGGCCCCGGGAATGATCCAGGCCGGGTCGGCCTGGTCCAGGGCGACCCGGACGGTGAAGTACTTGACCGGGTTGTCGCGCTCGATGGGCATCGCCGTGGCGCTGATGGCGGCCACGGTGCCCGTGAGCGGACGGTCCGGGTAGGCGTCCACGACGATCTCGGCCTTCTGGCCCGCCGCCAGGCCCACGGCCTCGGTCTCGAGGACCTGCAGTTCGGCCACCATCGCATCGAGGTTGGGAATGCTGGCCAGCTTGTTGCCGGCGAACACCGTGCTGCCCACGTCGATGGGCTGGCCCCACCAGTTTTCCTCGATGACGAAATAGCCGTCGTGCGGTGCCAGCACTTCCTGGTTGCTCAACAGGTTCTGCTGCTCCTGGAACTTGGATTCCTGGGTGCTGCGCTGGGCCTCGAGCACGGCAATCTCCGCGCCCTGGCGGTCGCTGTAGGTGCCCTTCTTGTCCTCCAGGTGGCCGGACTTGAAGTCCAGCAGGGCCTTGTCCCGCATGGCGTCGATGATTTCGAAGCGCGAATAGGCCAGTTCGTTCTCGAAATCGAACTCCTCGGCCATCAGCTTCTCGATGTCGACCAGCTCCAGGTCGTTGCCCAGTTCGCCGAGCAGGCGGTCGAGTTCACGCTGCTTGCCCACCACCTGGAGGTCCATCTTGTCGATCTCGATGCCGGCGGCGCCGGCCTCCTGCTCCGCGGCGGAAATGTCGAAACGGGCCACCACGTCACCGGACTTCACCCAGCTGAAGTTGGGCGCCAGCCACTGGATGGTGCGTGGGGTGCGGCTGCCCTGGGGGGGCATGATCGGTGTGGACTCTGCCGCGATCAGCTCGCCTTTCGAGCGCAGGGAGATGGTGAAATCCTGCGGTGCGACGACCAGGGTCTCCACCGCGTCGGCCGCGTCCTCGCCGCAGCCAGCCAGGCCCAGGGCGATCAGCGCGGCGCCTGCGATCTGCTTCATGGTCACGGCCCCGCGGTCTCCGGCGATGTGCCGACCAGGATCTCGGCATTGATGTTCATGCCGGGACGCATCAGCTCCGGGTCCGGGTCGACCAGGCGCACCGTGGCGTCGAACACCTTGTCCGGCTGGTTGGTGTTTCGCGTGTGGATCACCGAGGCCAGGGCCGTGATTTCGCCGATGAAGGCCTTGTCCGGCGCCGCGTCCATGGTGAAGCGCACCTGCTGGCCCACCCGCACTCGGGCCGATTCGCGTTCGGGGATCTCGACGTGGGCCTCGAGGCGGGACAGGTCGGGAAATTCGATCACCCTGCGCCCGCCCCAGACGTTGTCGCCCACGGCCATCTTGTTGTTGCGCCGGTCGCGCACGTGAATCGCGACACCCGGCCGCGGGGCATTCAGGGTCATGCTGTCGATGGAACCGCGGAAACGGTCCACATCACCCTGCAGCACGGCGACCTCGCGCTCGAGAATCTTCACTTCCGTGGCCTGGATGACCTTTTCGCGCTCGAGCTCCTCGCCCCGCTGCGCCAGCACCAGTTCCGCGCGTTTCATGCCCAGCTGGTTCTGCTTGTAGTCGCGTGCGGCCAGCAGGTTCTCGGGGATGTCAGCCTTCAGTCGCGCCTTGTCCAGGTCCGCCTGGGCTTCCTGCACCTGCAGCTCCAGTTCGGCCAGGGTTTCACGGGCGACGATGCGCACCTTCTCGAGTTCCTTCTGCTTCTCGTTCAGGGCATTGCCCTTGTCGCGCAGGCGGGTCATGAGGTCCTGCGTGTCGAAGCGCAGCACGGGCTGGCCGGCTTCCACCGGGGCGCCGTCGGGGGCCATGAAGGCGATGGTGTAATTCCACACATCCGGGATGGCGGGCGGGCCGAAAAAGGCGGAGTTCGCCGATTGCAGCTCGCCGGTGACCTTGATCGCGCCGGGCGCGGACTGCGTGACCTGGCGCTCGTCCGAGACTTCGCCGCCGCAGGCCGCGAGCAGGGCGCCGGCCGCCACCGCCACGAACCAGTGTCCCGCGCGGCCGGCCTTCGTGGCCGCCGAAGCATCCTTCCGATTCATTCCACCACCTCCACGAGGGCGCTCATGCCGGGCAGCAGGCCTTCGTCGCCTTCACCACCCAGTGTGACCACCCCCTCGTAATAGTCGGCCTTGCCCCATTCCTGGCGCTGGCCGCCACTGTCCGACAGGGAAACGATTTCCCCCGCGAAGCGCTGGCCCGGCAGGGCGTCGAACAGCACCTGCACCTGGTCGCCGGTGTCGACGCGCGGACGGTCGACGCCGTTGACCCAGATCTTGACGGCCAGGTTGCCCGTGTCCGCCACCTGGGCGATGCGGAAGCTGGTCTGGACGTTGTCGCCTTCCTGGAATTTCGCCCGGGTCCAGGGGTGATTGCCGTAGATGACGTAGCCGGGCTGCTGGGCCTCGACCGTGAAGCTCTCCAGCATCTGCGCCCACCACTTTTCCTGCACAACGAGCTTCTGTTCATCCAGTGCGGCGCCCTCGACACGCTCGCGCAACAGTTTCTGCTTGTCGTCGAGCTGCTGGCGGGCGTTTTCCAGGGCCTTGGTCGCGGTTTCGAAGGCGAGCTGGTTTTCGGCATATTCGATGGCGCCGATCACGCCTTCGGGGATTTCCGCACGAAGCGTGGCCAGGTCCAGGTCCACCTCCGCGACGCGCAGCTGGTAACGGGCCTGCACCAGCTCCTTTTCCAACCGGGCCAGGTCCCGCTCGGTCACCGCCTGGGCGGTCCGTGCGGCCTCGCGTTGTGATTCGAGCTGGCGGGCGGCCTCGGTGCCGTCGAACTCCACCACCACCTCGCCGCTCTCGACGAAGCTGCCCTCCGGCACGAGCCGGCTGATCCGGGCCTGCCAGTTGGTGGTCAGGGGCACGATGACTTCCTGCGCCTGGAGCGAGAACACCTCGCCGGTGAACATCGGCGGGGGGCCTTCCTCGGTGCCGGCCAGCGCGGCCGGGACGGAGCCGGCGAGCAAGGCGCCGGCCATCAGAAAAGCCGGCAGGCCGCTTCTCCGCACCGTGTCCAGCGGCTTGGATGAGGTGTGCCACAGGGGCGCGCCGCCCACTGTGGGCACAGGCGCGAGCCCCACCCGGAAACGCTCAGACATGCACGGCCTCCGCGGCGCGTGGGCCGCGTTCGGTCTGCCGGATGATGTTGCCATCCATCATGTCCACCTGGCGCTTCGCGAAGTCCGCGATTTCCTGCTCGTGTGTCACCATGACAATGGTCTGGCCGTCCCGGTTCAATTCCTGCAGCAGGTCCATGATGGCGTCGGAGGTGCGACTGTCGAGGTTACCGGTCGGTTCGTCGGCCAGCAGCAGGCGTGGTTCGTTGATCAGCGAGCGGGCGATGGCCACACGCTGGCGCTGGCCGCCGGACAGTTCATTGGGCTTGTGGTCCATGCGTGAGGCCAGGTCGACGCGCTCGAGCAGGTCCTTTGCCCGCGCCACGTCCTCTTCCCGGTGGCCGTCGGAGTGATAGCGCCGGGGCAGCAGCACGTTTTCCAGCGTGGTCAGGCGCGGCAGCAGGTGGAAGCTCTGGAAGATGAAGCCGATATAGCGGTTGCGAAAGGCCGAGAGTTCATCGTCGTCCATCTCGCTCACCAGTTTGTCATCCAGCCGGTACGTTCCGCCGTCCGGGCGGTCCATGCAGCCCAGCATGTTCAGCAAGGTGGACTTGCCCGAGCCGGAACGGCCCATGATGGCAAGGAACTCACCCTCACCGATGTCCAGGTCCACGCCATCGAGGGCATGAATGGTCTGGCCACCGACGCGGTAGGTCCGCCGTAGCTCCCTGAGTTCGATCATCGTCCGTTCGCCTGTGCTGTGCGCGGTCCCGTGAGGGGTCGGTCAACCACGCACCATCCGCTATCCCCCGTGCCAACCCTCGGCAAGGGTCCGTAGTGTCTCATATGGTTGGACGCGGCCCATGGGTCAAGGGTCACGGGGAATCGAACCGGGCCGGATCGCGCCATCGGGGACGAGGCGCCCGGGTCCCGCGGTGAACGGGGGGCGAGGCGATTCAGGTCATGGGCCGCCGGGCCGTCACGATCGCCCGGAGCGGGGCCGGATGGCCTTCCACGGTGCGGGCCGGATCATCGGGGTCCAGGCAGCGATCCAGGGATTCGAAGCGCATCCAGTCGGTGCTGCGTTGCTCGCGTGTGGTCGTGCGGTTGAGATCGGCCACCTGCGCCCGGGTGAATCCAGCCGATCGAACGCGTTCGAGCAGATGGTCCACGGTCGGCACTTCGTGCACGTTGCGCATGCGGGCATAGCGGCCCTCCGGGTGCAGGGAGCGAGGTCCCTCCACCACCAGGGTTTCCAGCACCAGTTGCCCGCCGGGCCGGGTCCAGGCCCACAGGCGCGCGAGGTGGTCCATGGGGTCGCGCCGGTGATAGAGCACGCCCAACGAGAACACGGCGTCGAAGCCACCGATGTCCAGGGGCAGGTCGGTGTCGCGCAGGGGCAGGACGAAGTTGGGGGACGGGCCGGCGCAGCGCACCTGCGCCAGCCACTGCGCCACGAACAGCACCGTGGGATCGATGCCCACCACGCAGCGGGCGCCGGCGCCGAGCATGCGCCAGCCGAAATAGCCGTTGCCGCAGCCCACGTCCAGCACGGTCGCGCCGGCCAGGTCGATATGGGGGGCGATGCGCGCCCACTTGAAGTCGGAGCGCCACTCGGTGTCGATAGGGACGCCGCCCAGGCAGAGCGGGCCCTTGCGCCAGGGATGGAGGGCCATCAGTGCGTTGCGCAGCCGGTCGAAGGCGCCGGCCGCTTCAGTGCTTTCCCGGGAATGTCCGTTCGCTTCGGCCGGGGGCTCCTGGCCCTGGTCTTCCGGGGCGCCCTCAACCGGCAGACCCAGCCGGGGCGCCGGGACATCCAGCGCCTGCGCGGCCTCGATGGCCGGAAAGTCTTCGATGGCCGCCAGCCATTGCGGCAGATCGCCATGGTCCACGGCTTCGAGCATGGCGGTGTTCAGCGCCGCCAGGGCCCCGCCGTCCACGCCGCTGCCGCGCAGGGCCTCCGCCAGGCTGTCCCAGGCCGGGAGTCCGGCAAAGGAGCGGCTCATCGCCTCACCCAGCGATTGAAGGGGTCGTGCGGGACGCCATGGGACCGGATCCCGTGGAGCGCACGGGGCCGGAACGATGAATGACTCACTTCTCCGCCAGCCAGGCGGTGAAGGCGAAGCACTGGAACCAGCGGGTAGCGCAGGTGAAGCCGGCGGCGTGCAGGCGTTCCAGGTGGCGGGTCTCGGTTTCGGACTTGAGCACTTCCTCCAGGGCCGAGCGCTTGCGGGCGATCTCCAGGTCGGAGTAGCCCTGCAGGCGTTTGAAGTCCTCGTGCCACTCCGTCTGGCGCAGCTGCACCTCGGCATCTTCGAAGCGGATCTTTTCTGCGAGCACCAGGGCGCCGCCGGGTTGAAGGCCGTCGGCGATTCGCGCAAGCAAGCGGTCGCGCTCGTCGAGGTCCAGGAACTGCAGGGTGAAGTTCAGCGCGACGAATGAACTGCCGGACAGGTCGGTGTCACGGATGTCCCCGGTCACGACGTCCACTGGCACGCCACCGTCCGCGCTGTCCGTGCCCAGTCGCTCGCGCAGGCGGTCGGTCATGGCGGAAGAACTGTCGGTGGCCACGATGCGCACCCCGTCCAGCCCTTCGCGCCCGACCAATGCCCGGCGCACGGCGAAGCTCACCGCGCCCAGCGAGCAGCCGAGATCGTGCACCGAGGTGCCGGGCTGGACGAAGCGCCGCGCGAGCTGGCCGATCATCGGCACGACCAGGGAATAGCCCGGTACCGAGCGGTTGATCATGTCGGGAAAGACGTCCACCACCCGCTCGTCGAAGCGGAAGGAACCGGGACCGGCCTCGAGCCCCGTGTAGAGCGTGTCGCGGCGCGTCATGGGGCGCCGCCGGCGGGCTCGAACCGCAGGCCTGAAATGCCGCCCAACGGTGACCTCTGGAGCATTTTCGGGGTGACCGATTCTGCTAAGCTGGATGCAGGTTTGAAGTGCCTGTGCATGGCTGGAAAGTATGGCACAGGCGGGTTCCGGCGTGCGGGAGACGCCGGGTTGGGCGTGTGACAACAATGAGGAGGGTGCGCCATGGATTTTCCACTGCTCTGGGCCGTCGTGGTCGTCGTTCTGGCCGTGGTCGTGCTGCGCAAGGCGGTCATCATCGTCCGCCAGGGCTACGAGTACACCATCGAACGTTTTGGTCGCTACAACAACACCGCTTCACCCGGGTTCCACCTGATCGTGCCCTTCATCAACCGCGTGGGCCACAAGGTCATCATGATGGAGCGGGTGCTGGACGTGCCCTCCCAGGAAGTGATCTCGAAGGACAACGCCGTGCTCACGGTGGACGGGGTGGTGTTCTTCCAGGTGCTGGATGCCGCCAAGGCCGCCTACGAGGTGTTCCGCCTGGAGCATGCCATCCTCAACCTGACCATGACCAACATCCGAACCGTGCTCGGTTCCATGGACCTGGACGAATCGCTGTCCAAGCGCGACGACATCAACGCGCGCCTGCTGGCGGTGGTCGACGAGGCCACCACGCCCTGGGGCGTGAAGGTCACGCGCATCGAGATCAAGGACATCAGCCCGCCGATGGACCTCGTCGAGGCCATGGCGCGCCAGATGAAAGCGGAACGTGAAAAGCGCGCCACGGTGCTCGAGGCCGAGGGCACGCGCCAATCACAGATCCTGCGCGCCGAGGGCGAGAAACAGGCCGCCATCCTGCAGGCCGACGGCCGCAAGGAGGCCGCCTTCCGCGACGCCGAGGCCCGCGAGCGCCTGGCCGAGGCCGAAGCCCGCGCCACCACGATGGTGTCCAAGGCCATCGACGAGGGCGACGTGCAAGCCGTGAACTACTTCGTGGCCCAGAAATACGTGGAGGCCCTGCAGGCCTTCGCCACCGGCCCCAACCAGAAGACCCTGCTGCTGCCGGTGGAAGCCACGGGCGTGCTGGGCAGCCTGGCCGGCATCACCGAACTGGCCAAGGCGGCGAAGGACAGCGGCGGCGGGCGCTTCCATTCCGGAGGAGGCGCGTCTTGAACGGACTGCTCGACCACCTGGTGTTCTGGCACTGGTGGATCCTCGCCGGCCTGCTGCTGATCATCGAACTGATGGTGCCCGCCTTCTTCTTCCTGTGGCTGGGCATCGCCGCGGCCGCCACCGGCTTGCTGGTGCTGGTCTTCCCGGACCAGCCGGTGGCGACGCAACTGGTGATTTTCGCCGTGTTGTCGGTGCTGGCGGTGGTGGCCTGGCGCCGCTACCGCGAAGTCTCGGTCCCCGAAAGCGACCAGCCCCACCTGAATCGCCGCGGCAGCCAGTACGTCGGGCGTGAGTTCACGCTGGGCGAGGCCATCGTGAACGGCATCGGCAAGATCGAAGTCGATGATTCCACCTGGCGCGTCCGCGGCCCCAACCTTCCCGCCGGCAGCCAGGTCCGCGTCAAGGGCGTCGACGGCGTGGTCCTCCTCGTCGAGTCCGCCTGACGGGGCCCTCGACCGGGGCCGGACGTGCACGCTTCGGGTCCGAGCCGAACCCAGGGGGTCAGGGTTCGGGGCGCCAACGAAGCCATCAGGACCAGCGGCTGAATGGGGCCCGGAGTGAGCGGTGGCGCGCGATGGACCGTATAATGGCGCGTTTCCGTCAGATCGACTGCTCATGCACTTTCAGGACTTCATCAACCGCCTGGTCACCTACTGGGCGGACCAGGGCTGTGTCCACATCCAGCCGCTGGATCTCGAGGTAGGCGCCGGCACCTTTCACCCCGCGACTTTCCTGCGCGCCATCGGCCCGGAACCCTGGCGTTCCGTGTACGTCCAGCCTTCGCGCCGCCCGACGGACGGGCGCTACGGCAACAACCCGAACCGCCTGCAGCACTACTACCAGGTGCAGGTGGTGATGAAACCTTCGCCCGACGACATCCAGGAGCGCTACCTCGGTTCGCTGAAGGCCATCGGCATCGACCCGGCCGTGCATGACATCCGCTTTGTCGAGGACAACTGGGAATCCCCGACCCTGGGCGCCTGGGGCCTGGGCTGGGAAGTGTGGCTGAATGGCATGGAGGTCACCCAGTTCACCTACTTCCAGCAGGTCGGTGGGCTGGAATGCAAGCCGGTGATGGGCGAGATCACCTATGGTTCCGAGCGCCTGGCGATGTACCTGCAGGGCGTGGACAACGTCTTCGACCTGGTCTGGACCGAGTCCGGGGGCCGCAAGATTACCTACGGTGAAGTGTTTCACCAGAACGAAGTGGAGCAATCGCGCTACAACTTCGAGGAAGCGGACGTGGACGCGCTGTTCGGCTGGTTCGACAGCTGCGAGTCCGAGGCGCGGCGCCTGGTCGAGCTCGGCCTGCCGCTGCCCGCCTACGAGCAGGTGCTGAAAGCCTCCCACACCTTCAACCTGCTAGACGCGCGCAAGGCCATCTCGGTCACCGAGCGCCAGCGCTTCATTCTGCGTGTCCGTGACGTGGCGCGCCGGGTCGCCGAAGCCTATTACGCCTCGCGCGAAGCCCTGGGCTTCCCCGCGCTGGGAGGGTCCGACCATGGCTGAAGCCAACCACCGGACACTGCTGGTCGAACTCGGCTGCGAGGAACTGCCTCCGCTGGCGCTGGACGAACTGGCGCACGCCTTCTTCCACGGCGTGTGCGAAGGCCTCGCGGCCGCCGGTATCGATTTCGACCGGGACGCGAGCCGCTGCCTGTACACACCGCGGCGCATGAGCCTGCTGCTGGCCGGCGTGGCCGACCGCCAGCCCGACCGGGTGCTGGAGCGGAAGGGCCCGGCCGTGGCCGCCGCCTTCGACGCCGACGGGAACCCGACCCGGGCCGCGACCGGCTTCGCGTCGTCCGTGGGCAAGACGGTGGACGAGCTCGATCGCCTCGAGACGGACAAGGGCGAGTGGCTGTACTGCCAGGTGGACGAACCGGGCGCCCCGCTTTCCCAGGTGCTGTTTCCCCTGCTGCAATCGGCACTGGACCGCCTGCCGGTTCCTCGACCGATGCGCTGGTCGGACCACAGCTTCAGCTTCGTTCGACCCGTTCACTGGCTGGTGGTGTTGCACGGCGACCAGGTGCTCGACGGCGCGCTCTACGGCTGCACCGCCGCGGCCGTGACCCGCGGGCACCGGATCCATGCGCCAGGCGAGCACGCCCTGGCGGGCGCCGATGGCTACGTGGAACGCCTGCGCGAGCTGTACGTACAGGTCGACCCTGCCACTCGCCGCGACGCCATCCGGGAGCAGGCCGAGCGCCTCGGTGCGGCGCTGGGCGGAACGACCCGCATTACCGATGCCCTGCTGAACGAGGTGAACAACCTCGTGGAATGGCCCATTGCCGTGACCTGCGCCTTCGATCCGGTGTTCCTCGAAGTTCCGGCCGAGGCCCTGGTGGCCAGCATGGAGTCGCACCAGAAGTTCTTCCCCATCCTGGACGCCAAGGGGGCACTGACCGCGGAGTTCGTGGTCATCGCCAACATCGAGTCGACGAACGTTCCGGCCATGTCCGCCGGATTCGAGCGCGTGATCCGTCCCCGCCTGGCGGACGCCCGCTTTTTCTGGGAGCAGGACCTCGCCCGGCCCCTCGCCGACTGGTCGAAAACCCTGGACCGCGTCGTCTTTCAGAAGGAATTAGGAACCGTTGGCGACAAATCACGACGGATTGCTGAACTTTCGGCAAAGATCGCCGAACTTGTTGGCGAGGACGCCGCAACCGCGCGACGCGCCGGGGAATGCTGCAAGCTGGACCTCGTGAGCGAGATGGTCGGTGAATTTCCCGAGTTGCAGGGCACCATGGGCGGCTACTACCTCACCCGGGCCGGTGAGTCGGCCGACGTCGCCGAGGCCGTGAGCGAACACTATCGTCCACGCTACGCGGGCGACGCGATTCCCGCGACGCCCACGGGCCGGCTGGTGGCCCTCGCGGACCGGCTGGATACCCTGGTCGGGATTTTCGCGGCCGGTCTCAAGCCCACCGGCAACAAGGATCCCTTTGCGCTTCGCCGCGCCGCCCTGGGAATCGTGCGCATGCTCGAGGAAGCCGGCCTGGCGGTTTCGCCCGAGCCATTGCTCACGCTGGCCGCGGAGGGCCTGCGCCAGCAGCTGGAGATCGGAGAAGACGTGTTCACGGATGTGCGCGGCTTCCTGCGCGAACGCCTGCGGAACCACCTGCTCGACGGCGGCGCGACCACCCGGCAGGTCAACGCGGTGCTGGCGGCCGAGCTGGGTGATCTGCCCGACCTGCGCGCCCGCCTGGCCGCCGTCGCTGACTTCATGGGCCGTGACGAGGCGGAGGCCCTGGTGGCGGCCAACAAACGTATCGGCAACATCCTGAAGAAGCAGAATGATGGCGTTTCGGGGGAGATCGATACCGAACTGTTCTCTTTGGACGAAGAACGGCATCTTTTCGAGTCTGTTGAAACCGCCCGGAAGACGGTCGAACCGCTGTTCGTCGAGGGCGCGTATCAACAGGCGCTGGCCACGCTCGCCGGCCTGCGCGAGCCCGTGGACCGCTATTTCGACAGCGTGATGGTCATGGACGAGGATGCCGCCGTTCGGGCGAACCGCCTGGCGCAACTTCAGTCATTGAAGTCGCTGTTCGATCGCGTGGCGGATTTCTCGCAGGCGGACTGAGCGGAACCGGGCCATGGGCGAGCAGCAACACCCCTTATTGATCGTCAGCGTTCGTCTGCTGTTGTTCGCCGAAACCTCCCCCCACGGGCCCAGTGTCTTTCGCCGGCTCGCCAACCTGACACGGGCGGGCGTCCACCTGTTGCTCACGGCCGCCGAGCCGGACCAGTGGTTTCCCACCCGCGGCAACACCGATGACGTACTGAGCGCCCAGAGTCGCCTTTTGAAGCTGATCCAGGAAGCGGGCGGGGATTTCGATGGCGTGTACTACGTGCCGCGGTCCATGTTCACGCAGGACCGCAAGCGGGCAGCGGCGCTGACCGACATCCTGGGGCGCTACAAGGTCGAGGCTGCCGACGCGACGCTGCTGAGCTCGAGCAAACCCTTCCTGAAAGCCGCGGAAAAACTGGGGTTCCAGGTGACGACGATCACCGACGGGGAAGCCGGCACGGAAGACCTGGCCGGCGAACTGGAACGATTCGGCGAGACGATCCTCTAAACGTCGATATTGGACGCGTCCAGGGCGTGGCTTTCGATGAAGTCCCGCCGCGGTTCGACCTCATCCCCCATCAAGGTGGCGAAAATCTCGTCGGCAGCCACCGCGTCCTCGATGGACACCTGCAGCAGACGGCGCGTTTCGGGGTTCACCGTGGTATCCCACAGCTGTTCCGGGTTCATTTCACCCAGGCCCTTGAAGCGCTGGATCGTTCGTCCCTTACGACTTTCCGTCATCAACCAGTCGTAGGCCTCGTGGAAACTGCCCACGGCCTGCCCGGCATTGCCGCGGTGCACGTGGGCGCCGGCTTCCACCAGGCCCTCGAGCTTTTCCGCCACCCCGCCGATCAGGCGATAGTCCGGGGAACGGAAGAAGGAACGTCTGATCTCGCGCTGCTCGGTCACGCCATGGGTCGTCAGGTCCAGGCGCACGCCCAGTCCGGTTTCGCCTTCCATGGGTGAGACCTGGTAGCGGATGCTGGGCGGCTGGTTCCGGTTCATGCGCTCGGTCAGGGCCTCGCACCATTCACCCAGGCGCTGCTCGTTCCATTCGTCTGAAAATGGTTCAAAATCAACAAGTTGCCTGAGAAAACGGCCGTCGTAGCGGTTGGAAAGCCGCTCGATGGCGCCGATGGCTGCCATGTATTCACGGGTCAGTGACTCCAGGCCCTCTCCCTGCAGCGCCGGCGCATCCGGGTCGAATACCAACGAGGCGCCATCCAGCGCGCGCGCCAGCAGGTACTCGTTGAGTTCGGCGTCGTCCTTCAGGTAGTGCTCCTGTTTGCCCTGCTTGATCTTGTACAGGGGCGGCTGGCCGATGTAGATGTGGCCACGTTCGATCAGTTCGGGCATCTGGCGGTAGAAGAAAGTCAGCAGCAGGGTGCGGATGTGCGAGCCGTCCACGTCGGCGTCCGTCATGATGATGACGCGGTGGTAGCGCAGCTTGTCCGGATCGAATTCGTCGCGGCCGATGCCACAGCCCAGCGCCGTGATCAGGGTGCCCACCTCGGCAGAGCCCAGCATCTTGTCGAAGCGGGCCTTCTCCACGTTCAGGATCTTGCCTTTCAGCGGCAGGATCGCCTGGTTCTTGCGGTTGCGGCCCTGCTTGGCGGAACCACCGGCGGAATCACCCTCCACGATGAACAGTTCTGACAGCGCCGGATCCTTTTCCTGGCAGTCCGCGAGCTTGCCGGGCAGTCCGGCCACGTCCAGCACACCCTTGCGGCGGGTCATTTCCCGGGCCTTGCGGGCGGCCTCGCGGGCGCGGGCGGCGTCGACGACCTTGGCGGTGATGGCCTTGGCCTCGCCAGGGTTTTCCAGCAGGAAGTCGCGCAATTCCCGGCTCACCAGGGATTCCACGATCGGCTTGATCTCCGAGGAAACCAGCTTGTCCTTGGTCTGGGACGAGAACTTCGGGTCCGGCACCTTCACGCTGAGGACCGCGATCAGGCCCTCGCGCGCATCGTCACCGGTCAGGGCGATCTTGTTCTTCTTGGCGGCCCCGCTTTCCTCGATGTAGTGATTGATGGTGCGCGTCATCGCGGCGCGGAAACCGGCCAGATGGGCGCCCCCGTCACGCTGCGGGATGTTGTTGGTGAAGCAATACACCGATTCCTGGTAGGCATCGGTCCATTGCAACGAGACCTCGACACCCACGTTGTCCGACTCACCGGTGAAGTGCATGACGGTGGGATGGAGCGGGGTTTTCTTGCGCGCCAGATGCTCGACGAAGGAACGGATGCCCCCCGCGTACTCGAAGGTCTGCGACTCCCCGGAGCGCTCGTCCTTGAGGTCGATACGCACGCCGGAATTGAGAAAACTCAATTCTCTCAGGCGCTTGGCGAGGATGTCGTAGTGAAAGACGGTGTCCGAAAAGATGGTCGGGCTGGGCAGGAAGCGGATTTCCGTGCCGGTGCGGTCGCTGTCGCCCACGGCAGCCAGGGGCGCGTCCGGCACACCCATGTGATAGGTCTGGCGCCATTCCTGACCGTTGCGATGAATGATCAGCTCCAGGGTTTCGGACAGCGCGTTCACCACGGAGACGCCCACGCCGTGAAGACCGCCCGAGACCTTGTAGGAGTTGTCGTCGAACTTACCGCCGGCGTGCAGCACGGTCATGATGACCTCGGCGGCGGAACGGCCCTCCTCCTTGTGGATGTCGACCGGGATGCCACGGCCATTGTCCCGCACGCTGACGGAACCGTCTTCACGCAGGATGACCTCGATGCGGTCGCAGTGGCCGGCCAGGGCCTCGTCCACGGAATTGTCCACGACCTCGAAGATCATGTGGTGCAGGCCGGTGCCGTCGTCCGTGTCGCCGATGTACATACCGGGACGTTTGCGGACGGCGTCCAGGCCCTTCAGGACCTTGATGTTGGAAGAATCGTAGGCTTTGGTGGTCATCGCTGAATCCGTGCAGTCTTTCGGGCCCGAGAACGGGCTTCGAAACGGGGATCGGTGGGCCTGGGACGGGGCCTTGGGGCGACCCTTGTTGTCATCCCGTCAGTATACCGAATTTTGGGGTCAAAGTCCTGATTTCAAGCGCTTTTCGGGAGGGTTGGGCAAAGGGCGTTCCGGACGATCCAGGGGTTGGTGATGCTAAGTTCGGCCCTGTAAGCCTCTGTCCGGACGCTGACCCCCTCAGGCCCCGGCGCTGGGCATACTGCCCTCACCCACCACCCCGTGTTTCACGTGAAACATCAACGCCTGACCGGTCTCAACGAACGCATACGGCCCCTGCTCCACGCCGGTGATGAACAACTGCGCCCCCAGCGCCAGACCGGCGTTGACGACCCGCTCCAGGTGCTCGTGGTCGAATTCGGACGCCAGGTCGTCCAGCAGCAACACCGGGGAACGTCCATCGTCCGCGAACAGTTCGGCCTGGGCCAGCAGCATCGCGGCAGCCAGGAGCTTCTGTTCTCCACGCGAGAGCCGATCACGAACGGCGCGCTCACCAACCCTCAGGGACAGGTCTGCGCGGTGCGGCCCCCGGGACGTGAGTCCCTGCTCCAGGTCACGCTCCATGCCGGATTCCAGGGCCTCTGCCAGACTGCCTTCCTTCCACCCAGCAACATAGTCGAGGGTCAGCGCACCGAGTTCGGGGCTCATCGCCTCGACGTATGACGCTACCACGCGCGCCAGGCGCTCCGTGACCGCAACCCGCTGCTCGTGAATGATCATGCCCAGGCCAACCAGTTGGGGATCCAGGCTCTGCACCAGGGCCCGGTCGCCCGTCCGAAGCGCGGCATTACGCTGTTTCAGTGCCCGGGAATATCGGCGCCAGGCATCGAGAAAGCCAGGTTTCACGTGAAACACCGCCCAATCGAGGTATTTCCTTCGCCCGTCGGGCGCGCCGCTCACGAGCTGATGGCTGGTGGGTTCCATCAGGACGATGGGAAAGAAGCCCGCGGCATCACTCAACTGTTGCAGGGGCTGGCCATCGACGCGGCCACGCCATTCGCTGCGTTCGCGTTCCACGCCGACCCGGTGGCTCGCACCCTCCCCGTCCTGGATGTCAACGACAACCCGGAGCCAGGCTTCGTTCGGGCCGATCAGCGGTGCGATGCCGCCCGAGCGGAAACTTCGGCCTTTGGCCAGGACCAGGAGGGATTCCAGGACAGAGGTCTTCCCGGCCCCGTTGTCACCGTGGAGCAGGTTCAGGGCGGGGCCGGGCTGCAGGCGGACCGAAGCCAGGTTGCGGAAATTCTCGATGGTCAGCGCGGTTACCCGCATGCGAGCGGTTCCCGCGCTGACCGAGATTGGGGCTTACAGAATGGGGGGACGCGCCGAATCAGAGCTTCAGCGGCATGACCACGTGGCGATTGAGGTCCGAATCCGGGGCAGAGACCAGGCAGCTGCTGTTGGGATCCTTCAGCTCCATGGACACCTGGTCGGTATCCAGCGCCATCAGGGCGTCGAGCAGGTACGTGACGTTGAAGCCCACGGCCAGTGAATCGAAGTTCAGCTCCACCTCGATCTCTTCCACGGCCTCTTCGTGCTGGGGGTTGTGGGCGATGATTTTCAACATGTTGCCGTTGGCTTCCAGGCGAACGCCCTTGTACTTCTCGTTCGAGAGGATGGCCGCACGCTGCAGGGCGTCGGTGAACAGGGCCCGGTCGGCCAGGATCTGCTTGTCGGCGCCCGCGGGGATCACTGCTTCGTAGTCCGGGAACCGGCCGTCGATCAGCTTGGAGGTAAACCGGGTACCGGCCTTGGCCAGCCGGACGTGGCTGCGCCCCAGGGCCAGGGTGGCCTCGTCGTCGCTGTCCGCCATCATGCGGGCCAGTTCCAGCACGCCCTTGCGCGGCACGATCAGCTGCCGATCGCCTTTCACGTCGACGGTGTCTTCGTAATCACAGACCGCCAGGCGATGCCCGTCCGTCGCCACCACGCGCAAGCGGCCGCCGTTGAAGTCGAACAGCATGCCGTTGAGGTAGTAGCGCACGTCCTGGTTGGCCATGGCGAAGGCCGTCTTGTCGATCAGGCGCTTCAGGGACCGTTCCGGGAGGACCACCTCGTCCAGGGTCTCCACCTGGTCGGTGGCCGGAAACTCGGCGGCGGGCAGGGTCGACAGGGTGTACCGGCTCTTGCCGGCCAGCAGTGTCGCCTTCTCGTCTGCGACCGCCAGGTCGATGGTGGCGCCATCGGGCAAGGCCTTTACGATGTCGACCAACTTACGTGCAGGAACGGTGATCTCACCCTCCTGCTTGATGTCCGCGGCGACCGATCCCACCAGTTCCACTTCCATGTCGGTACCGGTGACCGACAGGGTTCCGTCCCTGGCGACCAGCAGGAAGTTCGCGAGCACGGGAAGGGTCTGGCGTCGTTCGACCACCCCGACGACCTGGGAGAGGGGCTGGAGGAAGACTTCGCGCTGAATTCTGAATTTCATCGACGTTCCCTTGTTTACGATTCTTCTAAATTATGAAAAGCAGTAACAATAAGTGCTGTGCGTAAGCCGATCAACCCATTTATTCCTTTATAAATCAATGCCTTGAGGCATCAAATAGCTGTGCGCATGGAGCGCGCAAGCTGTGGATGAATTGTGGGTATCCGGTGCTGCGAAATCCATCCATAGCTTGTCCACAGCTTTCCCGGCGCCTTGTTCCTCACCTTGTGCACATCAGGTGGTGAGGGTTCGCAACAGCTTGGCCTTGTCCTCGCGCAGGCGACCATCGGTCTCGACCAACTCGTCGATTTTACGACAGGCGTGCAGCACGGTGGTATGGTCCCGGCCGCCGAAGGCTTCGCCGATCTCCGGCAGGCTGTGTTCGGTCAGCTCCTTTGACAGCGCCATGGCCATCTGGCGCGGCCGGGCGATGGTGCGGGTGCGTCGCCGGCCCAGCAGGTCCGACAGGCGCATCTTGTAGAAATCCGCCACGGTTTTCTGGATGTTCTCGACCGTGATCATGCGGTCGTGAACCGTCAGCAGGTCGCGCAGCACTTCCCGCGCGAAGGCTTCGTTGATGGGCCGGCCGGTGAAGCGCGCGTTGGCGATCAGGGTGTTCAGCGCCCCTTCCAGGTCGCGCACGTTGGAACGCATGCGCTTGGCGATGAGGAACGCCACGTTTTCGTCCAGTTGCACGCCGCGGTCCTGCGCCTTGTTCAACAGGATGGCCGCCCGGGTCTCGAAATCGGGGGGCTCGATGGCCGTGTTCAGCCCCCAGCCAAAGCGTGAACGCAGACGGGCTTCCAGGCCCTGGACCTCCTTGGGATAGCGGTCGCAGGTCAGGATGATCTGCTGCTTGCTTTCCAGCAGGGCATTGAAGGTATGGAAGAACTCCTCCTGCGTGCGGTCCTTGCCGGCGAAAAACTGGATGTCGTCGATCAGCAGGGCCTCGGCCGAGCGGTAGTGGGCCTTGAAGGCATCGATGGAGCCCTGGCGCAGCGACTGGATCATCTCGCTGACGAAGCGCTCGGAGTGCAGGTACAGCACCTTGGCGGACGGGTTCTGCTCACGCATCAGGTTGCCGGCGGCATGCAGCAGGTGGGTCTTGCCCAGGCCCGTGCCCCCGTACAGCAGCAGCGGGTTGTAGGTCACCCCCGGTTTCTGCGCCACCTGTTGGGCGGCCGCGTAGGCGAGTTCGTTGGACTTGCCCCGCACGAAGTTGTCGAAGCGGTAACGGCTGTCCAATCCGGAGTCGGCGATCGGTTCCTGGCGGCGCTTTTTCGCCGGGCTCGCGGCGCGTTCCGGACTCGGCGCCTGGCCGACCTCGATCACCGCCGACTCCCGGGGCTCGCCCAGGTGTTCGAAGATGTCGCGAATGCGTTCGAGGTAGTGGCGCGAGATGTGATCGCGGATGTAATCGTTGGGCGCCATGAGCCGCGTGTGGCTGCGGTCGAATACCGGTTGCAGCGGGCGGATCCATGTATTGATGTCTTCGACGGGAAGTTCCCGTTCGAGATGCTGGAGGCAACGAAGCCAGATGTTCTGTGACATAACCCGTTGTAATTCGTCTGTTTTTTCAAAAGCAACCCATACCGCGACACCACGGTAGGGCGGGTCCTGGTTCTGGTCTTGTCGGTCGTTGTTCGCCCCGGACCTTCGACACCCGCAGCGCCGATCCCCGAACGGGCGCCCTGTCGGGTCCTGTTCCTCGGTGGCGGGTTTCCTCGTGTTCCGGGTCTCGGGCGGTGGTACGGCGCGGAGGGGGGATGCACCCTTCGCACTCGGTGGACGAGACGCAAAATCAAGCATACTCCGCTGTGGATAAGTTGACCACCGTCGCAGACACCGCTCGTCGCTTTTGGCCTCGGTGGCCGGTTTTGCTTGAGTGCGGCTTTGGTTCGCGATACAATTTCGCTCTTGTGTCGGGCGCCCATGCGGGCCCCGGATAAAACTGTCTAAAACAGACCGAGGCACGCCCGCCAATAGAACATGCGGGGCGCCGCTCAACACTTTCGAGGTTGTTACGATGAAACGCACTTTCCAGCCCAGCCGTCTGAAGCGCGCCCGCCGTCACGGTTTCCGTGCCCGCATGGCCACCCGTGGGGGCCGCGCCGTGATCAACGCACGCCGCGCCAAGGGCCGCAAGCGCCTGAGCGCCTGACCCCCGGCTACGCTGGGGTCGGCGTGGGCCAATGACCGCTCCCGCGGACAGGCCCGCCGTCCCCACAGCCGTCACGGCGACATTTCCCCGCGCCGCGCGGCTCACCACCCAGGCGGAATTCCGCCGGGTCTTCGCCCAGCCCCGTGTCTCCCAGGATCGCTGCTTCCGCATGCTCGTCCGGCCCAACGAATTGGGTCGCGCGCGGCTGGGCCTGGCCGTGTCCGTCAAGGTCAGTCGCCGCGCCGTGGGCCGCAATCGCTTGAAACGCCTGGTGCGCGAGAGCTTTCGGCGCCATGCCGAAGTGCTGGCGCCCGCCGGCGGTATCGACATCGTGGTCTTGCCCAGCCGCGATGCCGCCACCATGTGCAACCCATCGCTCACGAAATCCCTCGCCGCGCACTGGCGGCGATGCGCCACCCTGCACCAGGGCGGTGATCGGACGGGTTCCCGAAACCCGTCGAACAGGAACCCAGGGAAATAACGAACCCATGAACAATCTGCGCCCCTTCCTGCTCATCTCCTTGCTCTTTCTCGGCTACCTGCTGTGGATGGAGTGGCAAAAGGACTACGGCCCACAGCCCACCGCGGCGCCTGTAACGACCCCTTCATCCGAGGTGGCGGACTCTGCGGCGACTGTCCCTTCCGTGCCCTCGGCGGCGGAGCTGCCCGCACCCGGTGATGCGACGCCCGGCGACCTGCCGCCGACGCCTGTCACCCCGGGCGCCGGTCCCGTCGCGGGCGACGAACCGGCCATGGCTCCCGAGTGGGCGGTGGTGACGGTCGTCACCGACGTGCTGGAACTGGAAATCGACCCCGTCGGCGGCCAGGTCGTGACCTCCCGCCTGCTGGACTACCCTGTGACCCTGGAGCAGCCCGACATCAAGGTCGCCCTGCTCAATCGCGGCCCGGGCCGGTTCCACGTGGCGCAGGCCGGGCTGCTGAGCCGCCAGGAAGCGCCGAACCACACCTCTGCTTACACGGTGGCGCAGGACCGTTACACCCTGGCCGACGGCCAGGACACGCTGGAAGTGCCGCTGGAATGGACCGGCGCCGACGGCCTGGCGGTGCGCCAGGTGTTCACGCTCAAACGGGGTGAATACGACGTCGCCGTGCGGTTCGAGCTGAGCAACGGCGGGACCGCCGACTGGACCGGCAACCGCTACCTGCAGCTGCAGAAAGCGCAGCCCGGCGACGACGACGGCGCGGGTTTCAACAATCCGGAGCGTTACAGCTTCGACGGCATCGGCTTCTACAGCCCGGAAGAAAAACTCGAGAAGGTCGATTTCGACGACGCCGGTGACGAGCCCTTCCAGGCCACCACCGCCGATGGCTGGCTGGCCATGATCCAGCACTACTTCTTCTCGGCCTGGGTGCCCCCGGCCGGTGAATCGAACACCTACAGCTCCCAGGTGCATACCCCGGCGGGCCGCCAGCGTGTGATCGCGCGGGCCGTTTCCCCCCAGGTCACCGTGCCCGCGGGCCAGTCTCACGTGTTCGAAAGCACCCTGTACACCGGTCCCAAGAACCAGGACCACCTGGCCGACATCGCGCCGGGCCTGGAGCTGACGGTGAACTACGGCATCTTCACCGTGCTGTCCGCGCCGCTGTTCTGGCTGCTGTCGAAGATCCACGATTTCGTGGGCAACTGGGGCTGGTCCATCGTGCTGCTGACGGTGCTGATCAAGCTGCTGTTCTTCAAGCTGACCGAGGCGCAGTACCGCTCCATGGCGCGCATGCGCAAGCTGCAGCCGCGCATCGAGAAGCTCAAGGAACGCTACGGCGACGACCGCCAGGCCATGAGCCAGGCGATGATGAAGATGTACAAGGAAGAGAAGGTGAACCCGCTCGGGGGCTGCCTGCCCATCCTTGTGCAGATTCCGATCTTCATCGCGCTGTACTGGGTGCTGATCGAATCGGTGGAGCTGCGCCAGGCGCCCTTCATCCTGTGGATCGAAAACCTCTCGGTGCGCGACCCCTACTTCGTCCTGCCGCTGCTGAACGGCATCTTCATGGTGCTCACCCAGCGCCTGACGCCGATGGCGGGCATGGATCCCCTGCAGCAGAAGATGATGCAGGCCATGCCGGTCGTGTTCTCGGTGATGTTCGCCTTCTTCCCCGCCGGCCTGGTGCTGTACTGGGCGACGAACGCCGGGCTCTCGCTGGCCCAGCAGTGGGTCATCACCCGGAAGATCGCCGCCGAAGCCTGACCTCGGACGCTCGGCGGATCCCCGGATCCGCCGTCACGACTGCGGGCCGGGCCCACCGCCCGCCGCAGTTCGGCTAATCTGCCCGGGTGAATCCGTCCGAGCCTGAACCTTCCGGCGACACCATCGCCGCCATCGCCACGCCTCCGGGCGCGGGTGGCGTTGCGGTGCTGCGGGTGTCCGGCCCGCACGCCCGGCACATCGGTGAGACCCTGGCGGGCGGGACACTGTCCCCGCGCTTCGCGCATTTCCGCAAGTTCCGGGACGAATCCGGCTCGGTCATCGATTCCGGCCTGGCGCTGTTGTTCATGGCGCCTGCGTCCTTCACCGGCGAGGACATCGTCGAGTTCCAGGGCCATGGCGGGCCGGTGGTTCAGCAGATGCTTCTCCGGCGCGTATTGACCCTGGGCGCCCGGCAGGCCCGGCCGGGGGAGTTCTCTGAACGCGCCTTTCTCAACGGCAAACTGGACCTCGCCCAGGCGGAGGCCATCGCCGATCTCATCGCATCAAACACCGAATCGGCGGCGCGCGCGGCGCAACGCTCGCTCGAAGGCGCGTTTTCCGACCGGGTGGAGGCGCTGCAGGAGCGGCTGACGGGCCTGCGGGTCTTCGTCGAGGCCGCCCTGGACTTTCCCGAAGAGGAGATCGACTTCATCGCCGAGAGCGATGTGCTCGAGCGCCTGGATGCGCTGGCCGCGGACCTGCGCGCCCTGCTGTCCGAAGCCGAACGCGGGGCCGTGCTGCGCGACGGTATCACCGTGGCCATCGTCGGCCTGCCCAATGCGGGCAAGTCCAGCCTGCTCAACGCCCTGGCCGGACGCGACGCCGCCATCGTCACCGACGTGCCGGGCACCACCCGAGACGTGCTGCGCGAAACCCTGTCCCTGGACGGCCTGCCGGTTCACGTGGCGGACACTGCCGGCATCCGCGAGGCCGGCGACGTGGTCGAAGCCGAGGGCATTCGCAGGGCGCGCGCCGCGCTGGCCGCCGCGGACGTGGCCCTGCTGGTCATCGATCCCACCCAGCCCGAGGCGCCGCAACAGGCCTTGCGCGCGGAGATTCCCGACGGAGTCCGTTGCATCGAGGTGGTGAACAAGAGCGACCTCGCGGGCGAAACGCCCGCCATCGACGAAGCTGCCGGGCGCGTCACGCTGTCGGCGCGCGAACGGCAGGGCCTGGGCGGCCTGGTGACCCTGCTGCACTCAGCGGCCGGGCTGGGCGGTGGTGCCGAGGGGGCCTTTTCGGCCCGGACCCGACATCTCGAGGCGTTGCGCCGTACCCTCGAACATGTCGAGGCCGGCACCCGCCAACTGCGTGAATTCGGCTTGCCCGACACCCTGGCCGAGGACCTGCGCCTGGCGCAGCGCGCACTGGGGGAAATCACGGGCGAGTTCCTGGCGGACGATCTGCTGGGGGTGATCTTCTCCTCGTTCTGCATCGGGAAGTAGTCGCCGCCCCCCAAAAGGTTCCCGAACCCGGTGCCCAGCTCCTGCCGAATCATAGTGGCTTGTAAATTAGAAAATACTAATTTATAGTTTTCTAAACTATTCAGGCGTCCGTCCATGACCGGCAGCTTGTGCCGGCCGCCCTTCGGACGGCAAAGGAGGCTCGTTATGAAACGAATGGTGGTGATCGGTGGTGGAATCGGTGGCATTTCCGCGGTCTATGAACTTCGGGACCGGCTGGGCAAGAATCACGAAATCCTCCTGGTATCGGACAGCGACCAGTTCGAGTTCACGCCTTCCAACCCCTGGGTCGCGGTGAAATGGCGCAAGCCCGAAGCGATCACCATTGACCTGGCGCCGGTGATGAAGAAGCACGGCGTCGCATTCAAGCATGACGCCGTCTCCCGGGTCGTGCCCGAGCAGAACCGTGTCGAACTGGCGTCCGGGGAAACGCTGGACTACGACTACCTGGTGATCGCAACCGGTCCCCGCCTGGCTTTCAATGAAATCGAGGGGCTGGGCCCGGAGGGCCATACCGTCTCCGTGTGCAAGACCGCCCACGCCCTCGAATCGTCGAAGGACTTCGAGGCCTTGTGCGCCGATCCGGGCCCGGTGGTCATCGGCGCCGCCCAGGGGGCCTCCTGTTACGGGCCCGCCTACGAATACGCCTTCATCCTGGAAACGGAGCTGCGCAAACGGAAAATCCGGGACCGGGTGCCCATGACCTTCGTGACGCCGGAGCCCTACATCGGCCACCTGGGGCTCGATGGGGTGGGGGACACCAAGGGCCTGCTGGAATCGGAACTGCGGAACCGGCACGTGAAGTGGCTGACCAATACACGCATCGACCGGGTCGAGGCCGGCCGCATGCATGTCACCACCGTGAACGAGGACGGCAGCGACAAGGCCAGCCAGGCGCTCGAGTTCAAGCACAGCATGATCCTGCCCGCCTTCACCGGCGTGGATGCGGTCATGGGCATCGACCAGCTGGTCAATCCACGGGGATTCGTCATCGTGGACGAATTCCAGCGCAATCCCACCTGGCCCAACGTTTACGGCGTGGGCGTCTGCGTCGCCATTCCACCGGTCGGGCCGACGCCCCTGCCGGTCGGCGTGCCCAAGACCGGTTACATGATCGAATCGATGGTGACGGCCACCGTGGAGAACATCGCCCTGGCCGTCGAGGGCAGGGAACCGGCGCACCGGGCCACCTGGAACGCTTTCTGTCTGGCCGACTTCGGTGATCGCGGCGTGGCCTTCATCGCCCTGCCGCAAATCCCCCCGCGAAACACCAACTGGGCGTCCTCCGGCAAGTGGGTGCACCTGGCCAAGGTCGCGTTCGAAAAGTACTACCTGCGCAAGGTGAGGAAAGGCACCACGGAGCCCTATTACGAAAAGGTCGCGCTTAAACTCATGGGCGCCGCCAAATTGAGGGCCGAGGCATGAAAGACGCCATCCTGGCCCTGTCCACGGGTCGGCCTCGCCTGGTCTACCTGCTGACCTTCCTGCTGGTCGCGGTCACCGGCGCCCTGATGCCGCGAATCCACATCGACACGGATCCCGAGAACATGCTGCCGGCCGGGCAGTCGGACCGGGTGTTTCACAACCAGGTGGAGGAATGGTTCGGGCTGCACGACGCCATCGTGGTCGGTGTCGTCAATGACGGACCCGAGGGTGTCTATCGTCCCGAGACCCTCGCCGCGCTGCACCGGGTGTCGGAAGCCATCCTCGCGCTGGACGGCGTGATCCCGCCCGACCTCATGTCCCTGGCGGCGGCGGACAACATCACCCAGGAGCGCAGCGAGGACGGGGCGGCCGTGCTGCGCTTCGAATGGATGATGAAGGAAGCCCCGTCGACGCAAGCCCAGGCGGACCACATTCGCGCGGCGGTTGCGCGCCTGCCCCTGCTCCAGGACACGCTGGTGGCTGGAGACGGAAAGGCGGCAGCCATCTACGTTCCCATCGAGCGAAAGGACCTGAGCTACGCACTCTCGCAGAACATCGAGGCCCTGGTGTCGGTGGAGTCCGGCGCCGGGGAATGGCACATCACCGGCCTGCCGGTGGCGGAGGACACCTTCGGCCACGAGATGTTCGTGCAGATGGGCATCTCCGCGCCGCTGGCGGGACTGATGATCTTCATTCTCATGTGGGTGTTCTTCCGCAACCTGCGGTTGATCATCTCGCCGATGATCGTCGCCATGGCGACCGTGATCGCCACCATGGGCCTGCTGATCGGAATGGGATTCACGGTGCACATCATGAGCTCCATGATTCCCATCTTCCTGATGCCCATCGCGGTGGTGGATTCGATCCACATCCTGTCGGAGTTCGCCGACAACTACCGCAAGGGCGATGACGCGGGAGCGGTCATGAAGAAGGTGGTCGGCCACCTGTTCAAGCCCATGCTGTTTACGTCCCTGACCTCGGCGGCGGGGTTCGCGTCCCTGCTGCTGACGCCCATTCCGCCGGTCAAGGTGTTCGGCGCCTTCGTGGCGTTCGGCATTCTGCTCGCCTTCCTGCTGACGGTCGTGTTCATTCCCGCCTGGGTGGTGCGCAGCAGCGAGAAATCCCTGGCCAGCCTCGACCGCCTGCGCGAGGGCGCCGATGCCCAGTCGCCCCTGGCCCGGGTGCTGCGGAAGGTCGGGCGGTTCGCCTATGGCGGCCGCGGCCTGATCGCAATGGCGGCAATCGTCGTCGTGGCGGTGAGCGTGGCGGGCCTGCTGCGCATCCAGATCAACGACAACCCTGTGCGCTGGTTCAAGGACACGCACCGGATCCGCGTCGCCGACGCCGTGCTCAACGAGCACTTTGCCGGAACCTACGACGCGTTTTTTGTCCTCAGCCACGAGGACCCGAACGCCTGGGGCCGTTTCGAAGCGTCCGCCCGTACGGCGTTCGAGGGCCAGGAGCTTCCGGCATCCGTCGCAGAACTGCTGGCGGAACCGCCGGCGCCGGGGGAATTCGATGCCCGGATGGGTACGCTCATCGCGGAGGCCGACGACCTGTCCTTCAGCACCGATGACCCGGACCAGGCGGGGGCCCTGGAATGGCTGATGGCCGAAGCGGAGACGGCGCAACAGGCGGGGCGGTACTTCCAGCGTCCCGCCGCGCTCGCCACCATCGAGTCCCTGCAACAGGCCCTTGCCGATACCGGCCTGGTGGGAAAGACCAATGCCCTGCCGGACGTGGTGAAAGTGGTGAACCGGGAGCTGCGCAGCGGCGAAGCGGGCGACTACATGATTCCCGACAGCGTGCCGGGCGTGGCCCAGACCCTGCTCCAGTACCAGTCCTCGCACCGCCCGCAGGACCTGTGGCACATGGTGACGCCGGACTTCACGCGCACCGCGGTGTGGCTGCAACTCACCTCGGGTGACAACCAGGACATGACCCGGGTCATCGAGGCCGTGGACGCGTGGCTGGCCGACAATCCGCTGCCGGAAGGCGTGACGGGCCGCTGGGCCGGCAAGACCTATATCAACGTGGTCTGGCAGGGTGAAATGGTGGCGGGCATGCTCGACAGCCTGGTGGGCGCCTTTGTCGTGGTCTTCGTCATGATGGTGCTGCTGTTCCGTTCCATCCCCTGGGGGGTGGTGGCCATGTTGCCGCTGACCTTCACCATCCTCGGGGTGTACGGATTCATCGGCTGGATCGGCAAGTACTACGATATGCCCATCGCCGTGCTCTCTTCCCTCACCCTGGGCCTGTCCGTGGATTTCGCGATTCACTTCATCCAGCGCAGCCGTGAACTCCACCGTTCGCTCGGCAGCTTCGAGGCCATGGCCGCCGCGATGTTCGAGGAACCGGCGAGGGCGATCACGCGCAACGCCATCGTCATCGCCCTTGGGTTCACGCCCCTGTTCCTGGCGCCGCTCATGCCCTACGTGACGGTCGGCAGCTTCATGGCCTCCATCATGGTGCTGTCCGGAGCGGCGACACTCCTGTTGTTGCCGGCCGTGATCGCGCTGGGACGGCGTCTGCTCTTCAAAACCGATGCTCAGCAAGGAGTCGAAGCCCATGTTGCCTAGAAACCCCTTCGTTCTCATCGCCCTTCTGGGCGCGCTACTGGCCACCCAGACAGCGGGCGCCCAGGACGAGGCGCTCGATGCGGACGCCATCGTCGCGCGGGCCAACCTGGCCTCGTATTACGCGGGGGAGGACGGCCGCAGCGAGGCGCGCATGCGCATCATCGACGGCCAGGGCCGGGAGCAACGCCGCCAGTTCACGGTCCTGCGCCGCGACGTGGCCGAGGGCGGCGACCAGCAGTTCCTGGTGGTCTTCAGCCAGCCCTCGGACGTGCGTGGCACCAGCTTCCTGGTGCACAAGCACACCACCCGGGACGATGACCGGTGGCTCTACCTGCCCGGCCTGGACCTGGTGAAGCGCATCGCCGCCGGAGACAAACGAACCAGCTTTGTGGGATCCCATTACTACTACGAGGACGTGTCCGGCCGGAACCCGAACGAGGACACGCACACCCTGGGCGAAGGCGATGCCAGGCACTTCGAGCTGGTCCACCGGCCGAAGAATCCTTCAACCGTGGAATTCGCCGAGTACACCACCTGGATCGACCGGGAAACCTTCCTGCCGATGCGCATCGAGTACCGGAACGACCGGGGTGAGCCGATCCGCCGCGTGGAAGTGAGCAAGGTGGAAACCATCGAAGGCCATCCGACGGTCACCGCCAGCCGCATCACGGATGTTCAGAGTGGCGGCTACACGGACCTCCAGTTCCGCTACATCGCCTACGATCTGGGCATGCCCGGGGACCTGTTCGGCGAGCGCAGCCTGCGCAACCCCGCCGGGGAGTGGCTGGAGCGGCCGGCGGATCGCTGAGTGCCCGGAATGCCACGTTTCTCCCTCATCACCGGTGTGTTGCTGGCCCTGCTGGCCCTTCCGGCGTTCGCCCAGGATCCGCCGGCCGGAACCGAAGCGCGCCAGCAGACCGCGTCCGGAGACGAAGGCTGGGGCGACGAGGACCGGGCGGAGAACGCCCCGGGCGACGACGGCCAGGACGATGACTGGAATGACGACTGGAACGATGACTGGGGTGGCGACGACTGGGAGGAGGAAGCAGCCTCACCCTGGACGGGCTTCGTGGAGCTCGGATACGGCCAGCGCTTCAGCCGCGACCCGGCCGTGGGCCGCTACGCCACGCTGGGTGAGGCACGCTGGCGCATCGAGCGCACCTGGAACCCCGGCAGCAGCCGCGTGGATGTGCGCGCCGATCTCCTGGCGGACGGCGTGCTGGAAGATTTCGACGCGGAACTGCGCGAACTGGCCTGGGCGCGGTCCTTCGGCCGTACCGATCTGCGCATCGGCCGCCAGGTGCTCACCTGGGGGACGGGCGACCTGCTGTTCCTCAACGACCTGTTTCCAAAGGGCTGGGTGTCCTTCTTCATCGGTCGCGACGATGAATACCTCAAGCAGCCGGCGAACGCGATCCGGGCCACCACCTACACCGACCTGGTGAACCTGGACGTCGTGGCCATGCCCCTGTTCGAACCCGACGAGTACCTCACCGGAGAACGTCTGTCCTTCTTTTCACCCCAGGCGGGCATGATCGTGGCGCCGAATCCGCCGCTGGACGGTGACGAGCCTTCGGCGAGCCTTTCAAACACCGAGTGGGCCCTGCGGGCGTTTCGCAACGTGAACGGCAACGAGCTGGCCGTGTACGGATTCAGCGGCTTCTACCACCAGCCCTCGCCCGCCGGCCCCGGTGGCAGCCTGGTGTTCCCGGAACTCGAGGCCCTGGGCGCGAGTTGGCGACGGGCCCTGGGGCCGGGGCTGTTCAATGCCGAATTCGTTCGCTACTGGTCCGCGGACGACCGCTCGGGCACCGACCCGCTGGTTCCCAATGACCAGGACCGCTACCTGCTCGGGTACGAGTGGGAGGCGGCAACCAGCTTCACCGTGGGATTCCAGGCGTACCTGGAACGGACCCGCGATCACGACGAGTTGCTGGCCAACTCGCCCTGGCCGCAGTTCGAAGTGGCCGAGAACCGCTGGTGGCTGACCAACCGGCTGACCTGGCGCACCCGCCAGGAACAACTGACCTGGTCGCTGTTCACTTTCTACTCGCCGACGGACCATGACCACTACCTGCGGCCACAGGTGAGCTGGCGTCTCAGTGACGAGTGGACCCTGGCGGCCGGCGCCAACCTGTTCGGCGGCGACGAGGACCACACCTTTTTCAACCAGTTCCAGGACGACAGCAACGCCTGGTTGCGCGTCCGGTTCAACTACTGACCCTTCGACGGGTCGAGGAGCGACAGACAATGACGGTAGAACGCGCAACGATGGCCTTCGCGGGCTTCATGGTCCTTCTTTCCCTGGCCCTGACCTGGTTCGTTCACCCCTACTGGGTGTGGCTGACCGTGTTCGTGGGCGCCAACCTGCTACAAAGCGCCTTCACCGGCTTCTGCCCCGCTTCCATGATCCTCGCGAAGCTGGGCCTGAAGACCGAACGCCAGTGCGCCCTGAGCACATGAGCGCCCCTGGCACATCCAACGTGGCGGCGCTGACGCAATCCATGAGCCTGGACGACATGCGGCGCAATGCGGCGGATGCCGTGTCCCTGCTCAAGTCCCTGGCCAACGAGAGCCGGCTGCTCATCATGTGCGTGCTGGCCGAGGGCGAGCTTTCCGTGGGCGACCTGAACCAGCGGATCGAACTCAGCCAGTCCGCCCTCTCCCAGCACCTGGCCGTGCTCAGAAGCCAGGGCCTGGTGACGACGCGCCGCGAAGGCCAGGTGATCCATTACGCGCTGGCCGATTCCAAGGCCATTCCCCTGATCGAGCGGTTGCACGACATCTATTGCGGCCCACAGCCGGAATCCGGGAAGCGCTGTTGAACGACGGGTCGGGGGTCAATCGTACGGCCGCCCGATTCGAATTGAACCAAAGAAACAGGAGGTCGTTGAAATGAGCACCATCGATATCGGAATTTCCAGTACCGACCGCGGCCTGGTGGCCGAAGGCCTGAAGCGATTGCTGGCGGATTCCTACACGTTGTACCTGCAGACCCACAATTTCCATTGGAACGTGACCGGTCCGCAGTTTCGCGAACTTCACCTGATGTTCGAGGAGCACTACACGGAACTGGCCACGGCGGTGGACGACATCGCGGAACGCATCCGCACTCTGGGCGAGATCGCACCGGGCACCTACAAGGCGTTCGCGCAACTGAGCTCGATCGAGGAAGTCGAGGGCGTACCCGAAGCGGGGCAGATGGTCGCGCTGCTCAAGGCCGGCCACGAACAGGTGGTGAAAACCTGTCGCCTGGCCCTGTCGCCCGCCCAGGAGGCCGGTGACGAGTCATCGGCGGCACTGATTTCCGATCGCATGCGGATTCACGAGAAAACGGCCTGGATGCTGCGGGCGATGGCCTGAGGATTCGAAGACAGAGGAGGAAGGCAGACATGTGGCACAAGCACCGGGGTTTGAATGAGATGCGTGACATGAAGGATTCGATATGTCGGAAATAGACCCGGTCCTGTTGGCGCGAATCCAGTTCGCGGCCAACATCAGTTTTCACATTCTGTTCCCGGCCATCTCCATGGGCCTGGCCTGGCTGCTCCTGTTCTTTCGCTGGCGCTACACGCGCACGGGGGACCAGGCCTGGGAGTACGCGTACACCTGCTGGGTGAAGATCTTCGCCCTGACCTTCGCCATGGGGGTGGTATCGGGCATCACCATGAGCTTCCAGTTTGGCACGAACTGGCCGGGCTTCATGGAGAAGGCGGGTAACATCGCCGGGCCCCTGCTGGGTTACGAGGTTCTGAGCGCCTTTTTCCTGGAGGCCTCCTTTCTCGGAATCATGTTGTTCGGCAAGCACCGCGTGTCCAATCGGATGCACCTGGTCAGCACGTTTTTGGTGGCGTTTGGAACCACCCTTTCAGCGTTCTGGATCCTCAGCCTCAACTCCTGGATGCAGACCCCGGCCGGCTATTTCATCGAGGACGGCGTCTTCATGGTGGACAGCTGGTGGGCGGTGATCTTCAACCCCTCGTTTCCCTATCGCTTCTTCCACATGATGGCGGCCTCGGTGCTGACCAGCGCGTTCCTCGTCGCCGGCGTGAGCGCCTGGCGCGCGCTCCGTGGCGTCGATGGCCCGGCTACCTGGAAGGTGATGCGGACCGGCGTCGTGCTGGCCGCGGTCATGGCGCCATTGCAGATCTTCATTGGCGACCTTCATGGCCTGAACACCCTGGAACACCAGCCGGAGAAGGTGGCCGCCATGGAAGCGATCTGGGAGACGGAGCAGGGAGCGCCCTTCACCCTGGTGGCCTGGCCTGACGAGGACATCCGGGACAACCGTTTCTCGATCGAAGTCCCGTACGCGGCAAGCCTGGTGTTGACCCACGAACTGCAGGGCGAAGTGATGGGCCTGAACGACTTCGAAGGCAATCATCCACCGGTGGCCATCGTTTTCTGGTCGTTTCGAGTCATGTTGCTGGTGGGCATGCTGATGCTGCTGGTCAGCGGGTGGGCCGCGTGGGCGATGCGCGGTGGAAGAACGGCGAGCCGCCCCCTGCTGCGGGCCCTGTCCTGGATGACCTTTTCCGGCTGGGTGGCGGTGCTGGCGGGCTGGTACGTCACGGAGATTGGCCGTCAGCCCTGGATCGTCAGCGGATTGCTGACGGTTCGCGATGTCGCTGCCGATCACAGCAGCGCCACCCTGTTTGGAACGCTGTTCGGGTACGTGTTGTTGTACGTGTTTCTGCTGGTGTCCTACATCGGCGCCGTTCGTTACCTGTCAACGAAGCCGGCCGCTTCGCTGGTCCTGACGCGTGGCGAGCAAGTCGGTCGCGGTTTGCAGCCACAGGAGGGATAGGCCATGGAATACTGGTTGCCACTGATCTACCTCGTCGCCATGGGGATCGCGTTGCTGGTCTACGTGATCCTCGACGGCTACGACCTGGGCGTGGGCATGTTGCTGCCGTTGGCCGATGAACGCGAGAAAGACATCATGGTCGCCTCGATCGGTCCCTTCTGGGATGCCAACGAGACCTGGATCGTGCTGGGCGTGGGCATCCTCCTGATCGCCTTTCCCGTGGCGCACGGCATCGTGCTCACCAGTCTCTACCTGCCGGTTACCATCATGCTGATGGGACTGATCCTGCGGGGTGTGGCCTTCGACCTCAGGGTCAAGGCGGGCGATCATCGCAAGGCCCTGTGGAACCGTGCGTTCTTCCTCGGCTCGCTGATCGCATCGGTTGCCCAGGGGTGGATGCTCGGGTCCTATGTCACCGGATTGCAGTCGACGCCGACGGGTCTGATGTTTGCCGCCCTGATCGCCTTGACCCTCCCCGCCCTGTACCTCCTGCTCGGTTGCGGATGGTTGCTGATGAAAACCGAGGGGGCGCTGCAACGCAAGACCGTTGCCTGGGCCCGCCGGGCGATCCTGCCCATGGGCCTCGGTCTGCTGCTGGTTTCTGTGGCGACGCCGCTGGTGAGCGCGGGCATTGCGGAGAAATGGTTCAGCTGGCCCAACATGCTGTTGCTGGCGCCCATTCCGCTGGTCTCCCTCGCGGCCTTTGTCGGGTCGCTGGTCCTGCTCAGGCGCGAGGACTGGCTCCAGGGCAGTCGCAGCTGGTGGCTGTACGGTCTCACAGTGCTGGTCTGCTGCATGGCCAGCCTCGGGCTGGGCTACAGCCTGTTTCCCAACATCGTCGTCGATCGCCTGACGATCTGGGATGCGGCCGCGTCGGTGGATTCCTTGCTGTTCACGCTGGTCGGGGTGGTGCTGACGCTGCCGGTGATCATCTTCTACACGATCTACGTCTACCGAATCTTTCACGGCAAGGCGACGGAATTGTCCTACGAGTGAGTGGTCCGGCGGGCGCTCGCACCAGCGCGCCCGTCACGAGTGGGCGGTTTGCGGCGGACGCTGTTGACATTTTCCGGCCGAGTCCCGAGGGTAGGCATCCCCGGGCCGGTCGCCGGCCCGTTCCAAACACTTCACCCGGCGAGGTCATGGCAGTGAACCTGGACAACCCTTCCCTTCTCCGCGAGCAGGCCTACGTCGACGGCGCCTGGATCGACGCCGATGACGGCGCTAGCTTCGATGTGACCAACCCGGCCGACGGGTCCGTCGTCGCCACCGTGCCCCAACTCGGTGTTGCCGAGACGGAACGGGCCGTGCAGGCGGCCGCGGACGCCTGGCCGGCCTGGCGCAAGCGCACCGCCAAGGACCGGGCCGCCGTCCTGCGTCGCTGGCACGATCTCATCCTGGCCAACAAGGACGATCTCGCCGCGATCATGACCGCCGAACAGGGCAAGCCGCTGGCCGAGTCCGCCGGCGAGGTCGCCTACGGCGCGTCCTTCATCGAGTGGTTCGCCGAGGAAGGCAAGCGCCTGTACGGCGACGTGGTGCCCACCCACATGAACGACCGACGGATCCTGGTGATCCGCCAGTCGGTCGGCGTCGTGGCCTGCATCACGCCCTGGAACTTCCCCAACGCCATGATCACCCGCAAGGCCGCCCCGGCGCTGGCCGCCGGCTGCCCGGTGGTGATCAAGCCCGCCGGGGAGACGCCGCTGTCGGCGCTGGCCCTGGCCGTGCTGGCGGAGGAAGCGGGCATTCCGAAGGGCGTGTTCAACCTGGTCACCACCACGCAGTCGAAAGACGTCGGGAAGGTGCTTACCGAGAGCCCGCTGGTGCGCAAGTTCTCCTTCACCGGCTCGACCGGCGTGGGCAAACAGCTCATCCGCCAGTGCGCCTCGACCGTGAAAAAGGTCTCCATGGAGCTGGGCGGCAACGCGCCCTTCATCGTTTTCGACGATGCCGACATCGACGCGGCCGTGAAGGGCGCCATCATTTCCAAGTACCGCAACGCCGGCCAGACCTGCGTCTGCGCCAACCGCCTGTACGTGCAGGACGGGGTCTACGACGCCTTCGTGGAGCGTTTCGTGCAGGCGACCGCCGAGCTGAAAGTGGGCCGCGGCGACGCCCAGGGCGTGGACGTCGGCCCGATGATCTCCGAGGACGCGGTGTTGAAGGTCGAGACCCTGCTCGCCGACGCGGTCGGCAAGGGTGGCGCGGTGGTCGAGGGCGGCGCACGGCACGCGTTGGGCGGACACTTCTTTCAGCCCACCGTGGTGCGCGACGCGACGGCGGACATGGATTTCGCCCGGGAGGAGATCTTCGGGCCCATCGCGCCGGTGTTCCGCTTCAGCGACGAGGCGGAGGTGATCGAGCTGGCCAACGCCACGGAGTTCGGCCTGGCGGCCTACTTCTACGCGCGCGACCTGGGCCGGGTCTGGCGCGTGGCCGAGGGCCTGGAATACGGCATGGTGTGCATCAACGACGGCATCCTCTCCACCGAGATCGCGCCCTTCGGCGGCATGAAGGAGTCGGGCATCGGGCGCGAGGGGTCCAAGTACGGCATCGACGAATACACGGAGCTCAAGTACGTCACCATGGCCGGTATCGGTTCCTGAGCGCCCGGGTGGAGGCCGCGGTTCCGGCGCTGGACGAGGACTTCGTCCGCTCGCGCTTCCCGGCCTATGCCGAGCCGTCCCTGCAGGACTTCGCGCACCTGGAAAACGCGGGCGGCTCCTTTGCCTGCGCGCCGGCCATCGAGCGGCTCGACCGCTTCTACCGAAAGACCAAGCTCCAGCCCTACTACCCCGCCGCCGCCTCCACGGCGGCCGGCGAGGCCATGGACGAAGCGCGAACGCGCTGGGCGGCCTGGCTGGGGGTCGCCGAAAATGAATTGCACCTGGGGCCTTCGACCTCCCAGAACACCTACGTGCTGGCGCAAGCCCTGCGCGGATGGCTGGAGCCCGGGGACGAGGTGGTAGTGACGAACCAGGACCACGAGGCCAATATCGGCGCCTTCGCGCGCCTGGCCGAAGCGGGCATCGTGGTCCGGGAGTGGACGGTGGACCCGGAATCGGGCGAACTGGAAACCGAAGGACTCGAGCGGGTCCTGGGGGAGCGCACGCGGGTGGTCGCGTTCACCCACTGCTCCAACGTCGTCGGCAGCATCAACCCGGTGGCGGCGTGGTGCGAACGGATTCGCGCGGCCGGCGCGCTGTCCATCGTGGACGGGGTCTCCTTCGCGCCCCACGGCACGCCCCGGGTTCCGGACCTGGGCGCGGATATCTACCTGTTCTCCCTGTACAAGGTCTACGGTCCGCACCTGGGCCTGATGACGATGCGTGCGGAATGGAACCAGCGGCTGCCCAACCAGGCCCACTATTTCAACGCGGCTTATCCCGGCAAGCGCTTCACGCCGGCTGGACCGGACCATGCCCAGGTGGCTGCCGCCGCCGGCGTGATCGAGTACTTCGATGCCCTGGACCGGCGGCATTTCCCGGGCGAACAGGCTACCGGCGCGTCACGCCGGGTCCAGGCGCTGTTGCGCGAGCAGGAGTGCGCGCTGGCGCAACCTCTGCTGGACTGGCTGGCGGACCACCCCCGGGTGCGGCTGATCGGGCGGGTGGACGCCACGGAACGCGCGCCCACGATCGCCTTCACGGCCGAGGGCGTCCACCCTCGTGACCTTTCAGAAGCGTTGGCGGAAGATCACATCGGCGTGGGCTGGGGGGATTTCTACGCCCGGCGCCTGGTCGAGGCGCTCGGTCTCGACGCGGATCAGGGCGTGCTGCGCTGCTCGCTGGTGCACTACAACACCGCCGGGGAAGTGGCCCGGCTGGTGGATGCACTGGACCGTTTACTGGCCGGCTGAGTCCGGGGACCGCTGGTCGATCGGCAGGAGCGTGTCCAGGTAACGCAGGCTCGCCGGCACCTGTTCCAGCACCCGCGAGGACTCATCCTCGATGAACCAGTATTCGATGCCCTGGCGCCGGGCCTCGGCCACGACACCGGCGATTCCCACGTCACCCTGCCCCAGCACCACGTTGGTCTCCACGTCGGAGTGGCCGGTGGTGGTGTCGGGCGTGCCGTGGGCGCGGTCCTTCAGGTGCAGCGAGGTCCAGCGTCCGGGATAGGCTTGCAGCAGTTCGAGCGGGTCGGCGCCGCCCTGGCGCACCCAGTAGACGTCCATCTGGAACTGGCCGCCGGTCACTTCCGCGGCCATCAGGTCGAACAGCGTGCCCTCGCCGAAGCGGATGAACTCGTAGCCATGCACGTGATACTGGAGCGTGATTCCATGGTCGCTCAGCAGTGGCCCGGCGGCGTTCATGACCTCGATGGCGGCGCGCGCATCCGCCTCGCCGAATCCCCGGTTTCCGTCGTGGGGAATCCAGTAGAAGGTGGCGAACTCAGCGCCGTAGAAGCGGGCCTTGTAGACAACGGCCATGGGGTTGTCGCGCAGTTCCTCGAAGTTCGTGTCCACGCTGGGCAGGGACAGGCCGAGGCGATTCAGCTCGTCCCGGAACCCGTCGGCGGTCATGCCGTACAGGTTGCCGCCACCCTCGACGCTGGTGAGGCCCCACTCCGCGACCTGCGCCAGGGCGGCAGGGGCGTCCGCCTCCAGCTGGTTGCGGAGGCTGTAGAGCTGGAGGCCGAGGGTTTCGGCATCCGCCACGGGTGCGGCGAAGACCGTCGCCAGCGAGATCGATAGCAGTCGTTTCATGCGGCCATTGTACGGCGAAGCCCGGCACGTCGGGCGCCGGTAAAGAAAGCGAACCCGACGCCATGGCGCCGGGTTCGCGTTCAGGCATCAGGCAGCCTGGAGACCCGCGCCCTGGTTGTGCTTGCGAAACCGCCGGGTCAATGGACTGTGCGGCTTGTGTTCGGCGCGCTCGTTGATGAGGTTGGTGGCCAGGCCCGATTGGCCGCCCCGCAGCGCTGCTTCGATCAGGGTCTGGTTGAGGATGTCGCGCTGGGCGTGGCTGCCGCCAAACCGGTTCGCGATGCTCCGGACCGGCGCCAGGGACGTCACCGCGTCGTCGAAGCGGCCTTCGGCGAAGGCGAGAAAGCCGGAGGCGCAGGGCATGCCGACCACGCGGGCCATCATCCCCGTCACCGGCTCATCGCCCCGGGCCGCCCGTTCGACGGCCGCCAGGATCTCGCGTGCCGCGTCCAGTCGCCCGGCGCCGATCATGGCGATCAGGGCGTGCAGGTCGTTGAAGGCGTAGAAGCCGTTCTCCAGCGGGGCCTTGCGCTGCCAGTGGTCGGCCAGGGTGCTCCAGCGATCGCCGAGGTCGACACCCATCAGGTGCAGGCGCCACAACAGGGCGCTGGCATCGACCATCTGCAGCGACATCTCGCCCATTCCCGTGGACACCTGTCCGTCGTACAGGCCCAGGGCCTCGCCGAACTGCTCCTCTTCGATATGGAACAGCGCCAGGTGCCACCAGTTGTGGAAGGCCAGTCCGTTGTCGGGCGCCCAGTCATCGACCCGGTCCTTCAGAAAGGCGCGGCCCTCCTGGTAGCGGTTCTGCATCTCCATGACGTGGGTGGCCGCGTGGACGCTCCAGGCATCCCGGGGCTCGAGCTCGAGCGCCTCCCGCGCCGCGTCTTCTGCCCGGTCGAACTGGTGGCATTCCTCGTAGCCGAAGGCGTGCATGCCACGGACGTAGGAGTAGCCCGGAGTGGCGCGGTCCCAGTGCGCGATGACGCGCCCGATTCGGTCCCTGAGATTGACGGCATCGCCCAGGTAGAAATCCGTCAGGTGGCCGCATTGCAGCGCCAGGGCGTCGCGGGGTTCTTCGGCCAGAACCTCGTCCCAGGCTTGTCCGGCCCGGTCCCAGCGCCCGTCCAGCCAGTGCCGGACCGCGGTGATGAGTCCCCGTTCCCGGTCATTGGCGTGGCCCAGCGCTTCCGCCTGTTCGATGGATCTGCGCGCTTCAGGCAGGAACTGCCGCTCGCTCATCATCAGCAGTGCGCTCGCACGGAACACGTGGCCCAGGACGAATCCGGGATCGCGCTCGAGCGCCGCGTCGAGCGTTTCCATGGGATCGCCGAAATAGCTCTGGAAACGAACCAGGGCGGTTTCGAAGTCTTCGAGCGAGCGGGGGTCGCAGCGCGACACGGGGACACCTCGCGCGTCCCTTTGGGTGGTGTGGCTCGGGATCACTGTTCTTTCCTCCATTTCAATGAATGACTGGACGAGACGACGATGGTTGGCGTCGCATTCGACCGTGTGATTCCAGACTAGAGGAGCGGCCTGCCGAATACAGTGAACCCGGGGTATCGAAATAAGAACGAATTCATGTCGTTGTAAAACAACAACATGGAGTGATTCTCCTTGCCGGCGGTCCGGCAGCGCGAACGATTCGCCCTGAAAACTATACTTACGGTCCAGTCAATGGAGTCGATATGACCGGACGAAGCAACAGCAGCCGCGAGCGCATTCTCGAAAATGCCGAATCCATCGTCCTCGAAAAGGGGTTCCATGCCACGTCGATCAAGGACATTCTCGATCGGTCGGCGATCACCAAGGGCGGGTTCTTTTACCACTTCGATGGCAAGCCGGGCCTGGCCGTGGCCCTGGTGGAGCGATACCTGGTCCAGGATGACGAGGTGTTTTCCGGACTGAGCGAGCAGGCCGAAGCGCTCAGCGAAGACCCGCTGCACCAGCTGTTGATCTTTCTCAACCTGCTGGCGGAGACCTTCGGGCGGCTGCCCGACACGCACCCGGGTTGCCTGGTGGCGAGCTTTACCTACGAAAACCAGTTGCTCAACGAGGAAGTACAGCAGTTGATGCAGCAGGGGCTGGAGAGCTGGCGGCAGATGATGATCGGAAAGCTGGAGCGTGCCGGCGCGGCGTACCCCATGGCCGGTGACGTGTCGACGCAGACACTGGCGGACATGTTCACGGCCGTGATCGAAGGCGGCATCCTGCTGGCGCGCAATTTCGACGAGAACCGGCTCATCTCCGAGCAGGTGCTCGCCTACAGGGCGTTTCTTCGCATGGTGTTCGGCGCGGAGTAGGCCCCGGCGCCGCGAGGCCCGGTGATGGCCGGGTGCGGTTCCGCCGCCTGGCGACAGCGGGTCGCGTGAGGCACGCGCGACACCAATGAGGCGCCGCGCGATGACTCACTCGTCCGGCTTCACTCCGGGCCGAGAATCCGGTTGGCCAGGCCCGTGCCGCGGCGGCCGTTGCCGGAGCGCGAACGGTCGTCGCGGCGGTTACCGTTTCCGGCATTCCGGCCCGCCGTGTTTCCATTGCCTGCGCCGTGCCGGGACGAGTTGCCCTGACGGTTGCCGTTGCCGTTGCCGTTGCCATTGCCATTGCCATTGCCACTGCCATTGCCTTGGCCATGACGCTTGCCGCCGCCGTTGCCTCGACCCTGGCTCTTGCCGTTGCCGTTGCCGTTGCCTCGGCTCGCGCCATTGCCACGGCCGTTACCGCCATTGCCGTTTGCGTCACGGGCGTTGCCGCCGCGAGCGTTGCCGCTACGGCCCTCTCCCTGGCGTTGTTCCCGGCCACGCCCCTGACCCTGGCGCGGTTCCTGCGACTGACGCGAACCACGGGCGTGGCGACCGCCCCGGCCGCCCCTGGGCTTGGGTTTGGCCTGGCCGTTCTCGGCCTGGCGCGCAGCCTGCTCCGATGCCTTGTTGGGCTCGTAGCCCTCCATGACTTCGGGCGTCAGGTCCAGCTGGACCAGGCGCTCGATGTCCTTCAGCAGGCCTCGCTCGTCCGCGCTGACCAGCGACAGGGCCTCGCCCTCGCGGCCGGCCCGGCCGGTGCGGCCGATGCGGTGAACGTAGTCCTCGGGCACGTTGGGCAGGTCGAAGTTCACCACGTGCGGCAGTTGCTCGATGTCCAGGCCGCGCGCGGCGATGTCGGTGGCCACCAGCACGCGAACCTTGCCGGCCTTGAAACCGGCCAGGGCCTTGGTGCGGGCGGACTGGCTCTTGTTGCCGTGAATGGCGGCCGCGCTCAGGCCGTCGGCCTCGAGCTGGGTCGCCAGGCGGTTGGCGCCGTGCTTGGTGCGCGAGAACACCAGCACCTGCTCCCACTGGTTGGCGCCGACGAGGTGGCTGAGCAGCTCGCGCTTGCGCGTCTTGTCCACGGCGATCACGCGCTGGGCGATGCGGTCGGCCGTGCGGTTGGTGCCCGGCGCCTCGATGGTCTCGGGCCGGGACAGCATGCCGGCGGCCAGCGACTTGATCTCTTTCGAGAAGGTCGCGGAAAACAGCAGGGTCTGGCGCGTACCCGTCGGCGGCAGCAGTTTCACCACACGGCGGATGTCGTGGATAAAGCCCATGTCCAGCATGCGGTCGGCTTCGTCCAGCACCAGGATCTCGACCTGTGACAGGTCCACGGCGTTCTGCTGCACGAGGTCGAGCAGCCGGCCGGGGCAGGCCACCAGCACGTCCAGGCCGTCCAGCAGGCGGCGCATCTGCGGGCGAATGTTCACGCCGCCGAACACCACGGTGGAGCGCATGGACAGGTGCTTGCCGTAGGCCACCACGCTGTCGTGGACCTGGGCGGCCAGTTCGCGCGTGGGCGTCAGCACCAGGGCGCGGACGCCGCGGCTGCGGCGCGGCTGCGGATTTTCCGCCAGGCGCTGCAGCATCGGCAGGGTGAAACCGGCCGTCTTGCCGGTGCCCGTCTGGGCGCCCGCCATGAGGTCGTGGCCCGCCAGCACGGCAGGAATGGCCTGCGCCTGGATGGGCGTGGGCGTGTCGTAACCCTGCTCGCGCACGGCGCGCAGGACATCGGCCCGGAGACCGAGGGAATCGAAAGACATTGGATTGTTGCTCCAGTCATGCCCTGGCCCACTCGCGTGGGTCACCGGTCAGGGCTGGAAAATGGTTTGAACCCGGGTCGCATAGTCCGGCGACACCTGGTGTTCGATTTCCGGCGGGATCGGACGATTGCGTGACCCGGATGGGGTCAGAAGTCCGAAACGGCAGGGACACCACCGGCCGGGTGTCCACAGAAGTCGCCATTGTACCAGATTCGCCCTACTTTCGGGCCGGTTTTCATTGGGATGCACCCCTGTCATAAAAACGTTATTCTTGCCCGCACGTGACGGCATGGCCGCCGTCGCCAGGAGAACAAAAGGCTCGAATGGAACGCACGGATATCTCGAATCCGGCTTACTTCCACCAGGTCGTGGACTGCCAATGGGGCTGTCCCGCGCACACTGACGTTCCCGAATACATCCGCCTCATCGCCCAGGGGCATTTCACCGACGCGTACATGGTCAACCGGGAGAGCAACGTCTTCCCCGGCATTCTCGGCCGTGTCTGCGACCGCCCTTGCGAACCGGCCTGCCGCCGCGGGCGTACCGGCCAGAAACCCGTCGCCATCTGCCGCCTCAAGCGTGTCGCCGCCGACCATCGCCAGGACGTCAGCGACCGCCTGCCCGTGATTCCCTCGGAGAAGAACGGCAAGCGCATCGCCCTGGTGGGCGCCGGCTGCGCCTCGCTCACGGTGTGCAACGACCTGATGCCGCTGGGTTACGAGTGCACGGTGTTCGAAGCCCTGGACAAACCCGGCGGCCTGATGCGCTCCAATATCCCCGCCTTCCGCCTGCCCGCCGAGGTGCTGGACGAAGAACTGGGCATGATCGTCGACATGGGCGTGGACCTGCGCCTGGGCCAGCGGGTGGACAGCCTGGCGGCCCTGCTCGACGAGGGCTATGACGCCGTGTTCATCGGCAGCGGGGCGCCCAAGGGCAAGGAGCTGGACCTGCCCGGCCGCACCGAGGGCGACGCCAACATCCACATCGGCATCAGCTGGCTGGAATCCGTGGCCTTCGGCCACACGAAGGAAATCGGCAAACGTGTGCTGATCATCGGCGTGGGCAACACCGCCATGGACTGCTGCCGCACGTCCCTGCGCCTGGGCGCGGCGGACGTGAAGGTGATGGCGCGCAAGCCGCGCGATTTCTTCAAGGCCTCGGAGTGGGAACTCGAGGACGCCGAGGAAGAGAACGTCGAGATCGTCATCAACCACTCGCCCAAGGCCTTCGTGGTGGAGGGCGGCAAACTCACCGGCATGCGTTTCGACCGCATGGAATACACGACCGAAGACGGACGCATCGTCGATCAACGAATCGTCGACGAGGTGGTCATCCCCTGTGACGATGTCGTCCTGGCCATCGGTCAGGAGAACGCCTTCCCCTGGATCGAGCGCGACATCGGCCTGGAGTTCGATCGCTGGGACGTACCGGTGGTGGACCGGACCACCTTCGAGTCCACCCGCCCGGGCGTGTTCTTCGGTGGCGACGCGGCCTTCGGTCCGGAGAACATCATCTGGGCCGTGGAGCATGGGCATCAGGCGGCGATCTCCATCCACAAGCATTGCCAGGGCGAATCCATGGCCGAGCGCCTGCCGCCCACGCTCAATCTCGGCAGCCGCAAGATGGGCATGCACGAGTGGGCCTATTCGAACGATTTCGACCCCGCGGCGCGCCGCAAGATGGAGCACGTGCCGCTGCTCGAGCGCTTCAAGGCGCTGAGCACCGAGGTCGAGCTCGGCTTCGACGCCGAGCAGACGGCGGTGGAGGTGGAGCGCTGCCTCAACTGCGACATCCAGACCGTCTTCACCGACGACCTGTGCATCGAGTGCGACGCCTGCCTCGACATCTGCCCAACGCAGTGCCTGACCATCACTGCCGACGGTCCGGAAGAAGACGTCGAAACCCGGCTCAAGGCCCCGCGCCTGGAGCCGGAACAGCCCTTGTTCGCCTCCGGTCCGCTGAAGCAGACCGCGCGCATCATGGTCAAGGACGAGAATCTCTGCGTGCACTGCGGCCTCTGCGCCGAGCGCTGCCCCACCGCCGCCTGGGACATGCAGAAGTCCCTGCTGCACTTTCCCAAGGCCATCGACCACGGACCCGCCACATGCCCGACCAGCCGTCCGCTTCCGCAACGCAAAGCCGGATAAACGATTTCGTCCTCAAGATCGGCACGGTGAACGGCACCGGCTCGGCCAGCGCGAACGGCCTGCTGATGAAAGCCCTGTTCCGCATGGGCGTGCCGGTCACGGGCAAGAACCTGTTCCCCTCCAACATCCAGGGCCTGCCCACCTGGTACGAGATCCGCGCCAACCGCGACGGCTACATGGCGCGCGAGGGGCGCGTGGACGTCATGGTGGCGATGAACGCGCAGACCTATGGCAAGGACCTCGCCGAGGTCACGCCGGGCGGCTTCTTCATCTACGACTCGACCTGGCCGCGTGAGAAGACGCTCTCGCGCGACGACGTCACCGTGCTGGGCGTGCCGCTGGCCAAGCTCTGCAACGAGCACTTCTCCGTGGCGCGCGTACGCATCCTGATGAAGAACATCGCCTACGTCGGCGTGCTCTGCGCCCTGCTGGACATCGACCGGGCCATCGTCAAACAGCTGCTGGAAGAGACCTTCGCCGCCAAGCCGAAACTGGTGGACAGCAATCTCGAGGCCATCAACCTGGGCTGGGACTACGCGCAGGCGAACTTCACCTGCCCCCTTCCCGTGCGCGCCGAGGCCATGGGCGACAACTCGAAGCACATTCTCATCGACGGCAACTCCGCCGCCGCCCTGGGCTGCGTGTTCGCCGGGGCCACGGTGGGCGCCTGGTACCCGATCACGCCCTCGACCTCGCTGATGGACGGCTTCCAGGGGTACTGCGAGAAGTTCCGCAAGGACCCCGACACCGGTGAGAACCGTTTCTGCATCGTCCAGGCCGAGGACGAACTGGCCGCCGCCGGCATGGTGCTGGGCGCCAACTGGGTGGGCGCGCGCGCCTTCACCCCGACCTCCGGGCCCGGTATTTCGTTGATGAGCGAATTCATCGGCTTCGCCTACTACGCGGAAATTCCGTCGGTGTTCTTCGACGTGCAGCGCGTGGGGCCGTCCACCGGCATGCCCACGCGAACCCAGCAGTGCGACGTGTTGCTTTGCGCCTACGCCTCGCACGGTGACACGCGCCATCCGCTGCTGCTGCCCGCCGACCCGCGCGAGTGTTTCGAGTTCGCGGTGGCGGCCTTCGATCTCGCCGACCGCCTGCAGACGCCGGTGTTCGTCCTCTCGGACCTGGACATCGGCATGAACGACTGGATGATTCCCGAGCTCGAGTGGGACGACCGCTACCGGCCGGACCGCGGCAAGCTGGTCGGCCCGAAAGAGCTGGCGGACATGGAAAAATTCTTCCGCTACCTGGACCGCGACGGCGACGGCATCGCCGCGCGTACCTTGCCGGGACAGGACGCCAAGGGCGCCTACTTCGTGCGTGGTTCGGGACACAACCGCTACGGCGGTTACACCGAGGATTCGGCCGAGTACCAGGACGTGGTCGACCGCCTGATGGTGAAGTGGCGCACGGCTGCCGGCCTGGTGCCCGCCGCGAAGCTGCGGCCGGCCGACCAGCCCACGCGTGTCGGCATCATCGCCTACGGATCATCGGATGGCGCGGTGAACGAGGCCCTGGACCGGCTCAACGAGGAGGGCCTGGGCCTGGACTACCTGCGCATCCGGGCGTTCCCCTTCGGTGAGGAAGTGCGCGCCTTCCTGGACAGCCACGACACGGTGTTCGTGGTGGAACAGAACCGCGACGCGCAGCTGCGCAGCCTTCTGCTGGTCGAGCTGGGCGCGTCCAACGAACAGCTCGTTCCTCTGCTGCACTACAACGGCATGCCCATTCCCAGCCGCTGCGTCGAGGACGCGGTGCGCGCCCACCTGGACGAGGAGGTCGCGGCATGACCTACATTCCCAAGCCCCGCATCGACCTGCCCACCGACCGGATCAACGCCATCGGCCTGCGCCAGCGCGACTACGAGGGCGTGTTGTCCACGCTCTGCGCCGGTTGCGGTCACGATTCGATCACCGCCGCCATCGTGCAGGCCTTCTGGGAGCTCGCCATCGAGCCGCACCAGGTGGCCAAGCTTTCCGGCATCGGCTGTTCGTCCAAGACCCCGGCCTACTTCATCTCCGGGGCGCACGGTTTCAACTCCGTGCACGGGCGCATGCCCTCCGTGGCCACCGGCGCCCTGGCGGGCAACCGCGACCTGACCTGTATCGCGGTCAGCGGCGATGGCGACTCGTTGTCCATCGGCTTCGGGCAGTTCGGCCACGTGGTACGCCGCAACCTGAACATGCTCTACATCATCGAGAACAACGGGGTCTACGGCCTGACCAAGGGCCAGTTCTCGGCTTCCGCCGATCCCGGCAGCAAGGCCAAGAAAGGCCAGGTGAACCAGATGCAGGCCATCGACCCGGTGGCCACGGCCATCGCCCTGGGCGGCAGCTTCGCGGCGCGCGGCTTCTCCGGTGACCGCGACCAGCTGGTGCCGCTGATCAAGGCCGGCGTGCGCCACCGCGGTTGCGCCGTCATCGACGTGGTTTCTCCCTGCGTGACCTTCAACGATCACGAGGGCTCGACCAAGAGTTACGCCTACACGCGCAAGATGTCGCACAAGGCGGTCGAGGCGGACCTCGTGCCACCGGCCGAGGAAATCACCGTCTCCTACGCCGATGGCGACGCCGTTCGGGTGCGCCTGCACGACGGCTCCACCGTGCTGCTGCGCAAGAACGACCCGGCTTACGACCCCACCGACCGCAGCACGGCCCTGCAGTACCTGGAAAAGCACCGCGCCCGTGGCGAGGTGGTGACCGGGCTGATGTTTCTGGACGAGACCCTGCCCGAGATGCACGACGTCTTCGGCACCACCAGCGCGCCGCTGGCCGAGACCGGCTACGAGGCCCTGGTTCCCGGCAAGGAAGCCCTGGCGAAGCTGCAGAAAAAGATGCGCTGACGGGCCGATCCGCCCTGCCCTTGAAGCGCTCGACCCGGCGGAGCTGACGCTCTGCCCCACCACAAGCATCCGCTATAATGACGCCTGATCCTGGGGTGGCCCCAGGCGCGAACCCCGCGCCGCCGGCCTGAGACGCGCAAGCGAACCCATTGAACCTGATCCGGCTAGTACCGGCGTAGGGACGGATGCTTCAACGCAAACGCCAATCCCCCGCTCGAACCCCGGACTCCCTGGCATGACATGGAGTTCCGATGACCGCACGAATCAAGAACGCACAGGCCGCGAGTCCGTGCAAAGCCCCGACGACCGATTGCCGCCCTGCCGGCCCACGAAACGATCGGACCGACACGAACCACGCCAGGGCCCTCGCGGGTCGATGGGCCCTTGCTTCGGCCCTGTCCCTCGCCCTGTCAGTCACCGCGACCGCTGACGAGGCCGTGCTCGAGGAGGTGATCGTCACCGCCGAGTTCCGGCCCCTGTCGGTCCTGGACGTGGCCTCCAGCGTGACCGTCTTCGACGAGCGCGCCATCGAGGAGCGCACCGCGACCCACCTCGAGCAGATGCTGAACCTGGCGCCGAACGTGAACTTCGCCGCCGGCGCCTCGCGGGGGCGCTTCTTCCAGGTGCGCGGCATCGGCGAGCGCAGCCAGTTCGTCGAACCGGTCAACCCGTCCGTGGGCCTGGTGATGGACGGCATGGACTTCACCGGCATCGGCGGCGTGGCCACCACGCTGGACCTGCGCCAGGTGGAAATCCTCCGCGGCCCCCAGGGAACGCTGTTCGGCGCGAATGCGCTGGGCGGCATGATCCACCTCGTTTCCAATGGACCCTCGGACGACTTCGATGCGCGCGTGGACGCCATCGCCGGCAACCACGACACCTGGAGCCTGGCGGCCGCGGCCGGCGGCCCGGCCGGGGAGCGGCTGGGCTGGCGCGTGGCCGTTCAGTCCAATCAGTCCGACGGGTGGATCGACAACCTCTATGACGGCCGCCCCACCAGCGACATCGACGAACAGAGCGCCCGCGTCCGGCTGGACTGGGCGGTCAGCGATCGGTTCGACCTGGACCTGACCGTCTACCTCGCCGACATCGACAACGGCTACGACGCCTTCTCGCTCGACAACAACCGCGAGACCCTGTCGGACGAACCGGGCGAGGACGCCCTGGACGTCGCCGCCGGCGCCCTGCGCGGCACCTGGGCCCTGGCGGGCGACCTGCGCCTCGAAGCGCTGCTCAGCGCCGTGGATTCCGACGCCAGTTACCGCTACGACGAGGACTGGAGCAACCCGGGCATCTGCGACGGCACGCCCTGTGACTCGGACCTCTGGGGCTTCGACTGGTGGTATGCCTCGGTGGATGCCTACACCCGCGCAAACAACAATACGACGGCCGACGTCCGGCTGCTGTCCGGCGACGACGGATCGGCCCGTTGGGTGGGTGGCCTGTACTACCGCGACCAGGAACAGACCCTTCTGCGCCAGTACACCTACGCCGCCGGCGACTTCGCCAGCCGCTACGACACCGAGAACCTGGCGGTCTACGGTCAGCTCGACCTGCCGCTCGGCGAGCGCTGGACCCTGGTCAGCGGTCTGCGCTGGGAGCGCCGCGACTGGCGCTACGGCGACAACGCGCCCGTACCGAACGACGGTGACGGCGAAGAAGACGACTGGGGTGGTCGCCTGGCGCTGGAATACCGCACGGACGGCGGCCTGCTGGCCTACGGCTTGGTCAGCCGCGGCTACAAGCCCGGCGGTTACAACTCGGCCCTCGCAGCGCAGCTCGCCGACCTCGAGGCCCAGGGCATCGTGCTGCCGGACGGCAGCCTGGTGTTCGACGGCGAATCGCTGTGGAACTACGAACTGGGTCTGAAGGGTGCCTTCCTCGACGGCGCGTTGCTGCTCTCCGCCGCCGTGTTCCACCAGGAGCGTGACGACGTGCAGGTCAGCCAGTCCATCGTGATCACCTCGGAGCCGGGCTCGGACGCTTGCCCCTGCGAATTCATCGACAGCCTGCAGAACGCGGCCGGCGGAATGAACCAGGGCCTGGAACTGGAGGCGGACTGGCAGCTGAGCGATCGCTGGCGCCTGTTCGGCAGCCTGGGTCTGCTGGACGCGGAGTACCGGGACTACCTGAGCTACGCCCACGACGAGGCCGACCTGGACAACGGCGTTCCCTACGACCTGTCCGGCCGCGACCAGGCCCACGCCCCCAACTGGCAGTGGGTGCTGGGCACTCAGTGGGACCTGGCCGAGCAGTGGTCGCTGATCGCCGATCTCGAGGGCAAGGACGCGTTCTATGCTTCCGCCAACCACGAGGAGCGCACGGAAGACTACACCCTGCTGAACCTGCGCCTGGCCTGGTCCTCGGGCCCGTGGACCGTGGCGCTCTGGGGCCGCAACCTCACCGACGAGGACGTGCAGACGCGCGGCTTTGGCGGCTTCGGCAACGACCCCCGGAATTTCTACGAGACCGATGCCTACTGGCAGTACGGCGAACCGCGGGTGTACGGGGTCAGCCTGGCCTGGAGCCACTGAGCGGGAATCCGTGTCCCTCCGCGAGTGAGCCGGATGTGATTACGAGGGTGGCGCCGAGGCCCTGGCGCCGGCGCGCAGTTCCTCGCGCAGCCCTTCGCAGGGTTTGGTCGAACCCCTGATCCGGTCCCACAGGCCCTTGGCCACGATGGACAGGCCGGCGGTCGCCCAGGCGGCGCCGCCGTAGATCAGCGTGCCGGTCGGGTCCACCTCGGGCCGCGGTTCGGCCATGGTGCCGCGAATGCGCACGAAGGGGTTCACCAGCTCGGCGAAGTTCAGGCCCAGCAGCTTGGTCGGCGTGGTCTGGAACCCGAGGTCCAGGGTTTCGTTGGCCAGGTTCACCGTGCCACTGCCCAGGATCAGGACGCGGTCCGTGCTCAGCGCGATGATGGGCTCGGTGGTCAAGAGGCCATTGTTCGCCTTCAGGCGCGTGGCAAAACACCTGAGCTCGGTCGGCCGGTCCAGGGAGTAGCCGGGAATCAGCACCGTCACCAGTTGCTGCAGCAGGCCGAGGTTCAGGGCGCCAAGGCCCCGCCCGGGCAGAGTTCCTTCCGAGGACACGATCTGCACGTCACCGCTCAGGCTGGCGGCCAGGCCGCGCAGGTCGGCGCCCTTCGCCCGCAGCCCGGCGTGGGCGTCGATTCGTGGCAGGCTGGCCGGGTCCGCGTTACGCCAGGACTCGCGAACCGGCACCAGGCCCAGGGTCTGGAATTCCAGGCGCATTTCCGCCTGGCCCCCACCCGTGGGAGACAGGCTCGCCGTGGCGGTCAGGTCACCCGCCAGGCCTCGCGTGTGATATCGGTCCACGATCAGGGCCCCATTCTCGAGGCGGCCGTCGACCTCCACGTCGGTCATGATGCGACGGTGTGTCTCGATCTCACCGACCTCGATCTTGAGGTCGGCGTCCAGCGCGGCCAGGACGTCCAGTGGCAGGGGCACATCGGGGATCAGCCGGCCATCACCGCTGTTGGAGGCGGGGGACTGCGCCGGGTCCGGCGCCGGCGCCGGCAGCCAGGGGCGCAGGTCGACGCGCTTCGAGGCCAGATCCAGCGTCAGCCGGGGCACCTCGCCGGCGCGGTCCCAGCGCAGGTTTCCGTCCACTTCCGATTCGCCCGCCACCAGGCGCATGCCGTCGAGCCACAGGTCGGTGGTGCCGCCGGCCAGGTGCAGGTCCAGGGACACCGGTTCGTGGGGCAGGTCATAACCGTCCCAGCGGCCGAGCGCGCCGACGTCCGGTGAGCGCAGGGTCAGTTCGAGGTCGGTGTCCGAAAAGTCGGGCAGGCGGTCGACGGTGCCGGACAGCTGCAACCGTGTCTCGTGCACCTCCAGCCAGGAGGGTTCGAAGCGCCAGGCGCCGCCGGACACGCCACCGTCGAGCGACAGCTCGAAGGGATTGGCGGCGAGTTCGAAGCCGGCCAGCTGTTCCGCGACCCGGGACAGGTCCGGGCCGCGCACCAGGAGGCGGAAGCTGCCCTCGTCCCCTTCGATGGGCCACGGCATGTCGATGTTTCCCACGGCGGTGACCTCGCCCAGCCGGGCATCCAGCGCGCCCAACTCCAATCGGTCGGCCTTGCGCGCCGCTTGCAGGCTCAGCGTCCAGTCCTTGTCAGGGACGACCGGGGGCGTGAGGTCACCCAGCAACGAGTCCAGGCTGGTGCCTTGCGCCTCCAGGTCGAGGGACAGGCCCACCAGTTCCTCGTTGAACGGAATCCGGGCGTCGGCTTTCAGGCGGGTGTGGCCGACCGTGCCCTCCAGGCCGGTGAACCGCAGGCCGACGTCGTCGGGCGCCACGGTGGACGACAGGTCGAAGGCGCCGGAGGCCATCGGCCACTCCAGCCCGCGTTGGTCCAGGCTGTTGGCGAGGTCCGCGCCGCTCACTCGGATCTCGAGCCGGGTGGCCGGACCCAGGGGCTCGAAACCGACCTCGCCGCTGGCCTCCAGCGTGGCCGCCATGACGCCCTCGAGGCGCGTGTCGGTCAGGCGGACACGGTCTTCGCCGATGGAAATCACGCTTTCCAGCGACAGCGGCGCTTCGGCGAAACCCGGCGCGCCCAGGGCTTCGAGCGCTCGCCCTCCGTTGTCGCTGTCGAGTCGCACCGTGGCCTCGCTGCCGGCGTAGCGTTCCTCTTCGCTGATCCTGCCGGCCAGTTCGAGCCTGCCGAGTTGCGTGGTCACGGTGGCTTTCAGCCGGTCGAAGTCGTCGAGCACCGGCTCCAGGTCCAGGTGGAGCGCGAAGGGGCCTTCGGCCACGCCCGGCAGGTCGAGCAGGGCGCGAAAGGCCGCCATGTCCGGCCCCCGTACGTCCAGGGTGATGCGGCTGTCCTGCAGCCCCGGAAACCGGGTGATGCCGGCCTCCAGGCTCAGCGCCGTTTCGCCGATGTTCAGCAGGATGTCTTCGGCATCGAGTCGGGACCCCTCGCGGCGCAGCCGCCCCTTGATGTCGAAGGGTTCCCGCGGTGCATCGGACAGGCCGAACAGGCGCAGCGGCCCGCCGAGGTCCGGGCCGCTGCCCTCGATCGCCAGGTCGAAACGCTCCGCGGAACGCAGGCCGTCCGCGGTGCCGTCCAGCGCGATTTCGAGCGCGCCGATGCGGCCGGCCAGGGACACGGTCCAGTCCTCGTCCCGGGAACCGCTTTGAAGGTTCAGCCGGTAGGCGCCGGCCTTGTCGGGCGCCAGGCCCAGCATGCGTTCCACGTCGCGGATGTCCGGGCCGGACACCGTCAGGTCCAGTTCGGGCCGGTTGGGCGCGGTGAGACGGTCGATGGTTCCCTGGCCCTCGAGCGCCAGCGTCCCGAACCGGCCCTGCCCGTCGAAACCGATCTGCCCGCCCGTCACCAGGGACTGGAACGGTCCGACCTGGCCGGAGTAGCGCGCGGCCTGGTCGTTCACGGCCCCGGCCAGGTCCAGCTGGATCCAGTCCTCCGCATCCCGGGCCAGGTCCAGGGATTCGACCTCGATGCGGATCGGCGCCGTGCGGTCCGGGTCCTCCCAGGTGACCGTTCCGGTTTCGAGGCGGCCCCGGTGAACCACCAACGGGACGCCAGGCGCGTCATCCTCACCGTCCTCGGAGGGCTCGCCGAACTGATAATTGCCGCGTCCCTGTTCATCCTGGCGCAGGTCCGCGTGAGCGCCGCTGATGTCGGCGTCGAACACCTGGATGGGCCCATCGTCCCACAGCGACGAGAGGTCCAGCGTGAGCGCAAACCGTTCGACTGACAGCACCCGCCTGTCGCCGGGCCAGCCGGGGTTGTCCAGGGTCAGCCCGCTGCCGGAGACCGAGAGCTCCGGACCCAGCAGGATGGAGAGCTGCGCAAAGCGAAGGTCCGCGCCCGTGCGGGCCAGCACCTGCGATTGAAGGGTGTCCTTGAAACGCCCCAGGTCGGTGTTCCACAGCCAGGCCATGAGACCGCCCGCCAGCAGGAGCAGGACGAGGGCCAGGCCGAGCAGGAGCCGTTTCCAGGACATCATTTGAAGCATAGGCCAATTCCGCCCCGGGTCGGGTGGTGCAAAGCCCCTGCAATGCTGGTTATGATGCAAGCTTGGCTTTTTGAGATGTGAGTGTTGTTTCGTGTGTTCCCTATTCGGCATCCTCGACGTCGAGGGTGCAGGCCGTGAACTGCGGCAGACCGCCCTGCGCCAGTCCCGGCTTCTCCGCCACCGCGGTCCCGACTGGAGTGGCAGCTACACCCACCCCCACGCGGTGCTGGCCCACGAGCGCCTCGCCATCGTGGACGTCAACACCGGCGCCCAGCCCCTGCTGTCGCCGGATGGAAACTGCGCGCTCGCGGTCAACGGGGAGATCTACAACCACCAGGAACTGAGGGCGGGCCTCGCGGACTACGCCTTCACCACAGCGTCCGACTGCGAGGTCATCCTGCCGCTGTGGCAGGCCCACGCCGACGCCGGCGACGGGGACTGGCTGAACCGGCTGCGCGGCATGTTCGCCTTCGCCCTGTTCGACGCCGGGCGTGATACCTGGCTGATGGCGCGCGACCCGATCGGCATCATTCCCCTCTACACGGGCCTGGACGAGGCCGGCCGGCGCTACGTTTCCTCGGAAATGAAGGCGCTGATGAAGGTCTGCACCCAGGTGCAGGAGTTTCCCCCGGGCCACTACTGGCGCAAGGGTGACGAGGCGCCGAAGCCCTATTACCAGCCCGCCTGGCGGGACTTCGAAGCGGTCAGCACGGAACCCGCCGACCGGCAGGCGCTGTTCGACGCCCTGGACGACAGCGTCCGTGCGCACCTGATGAGCGACGTGCCCTACGGGGTGCTGCTCTCCGGTGGCCTGGATTCCTCGCTGATCGCCGCCCTGGCCGCGCTGCACGCGGAGCGCCGGGTCGAGGACGGCGAACGCAGCCGCGCCTGGTGGCCACGCCTGCACTCCTTCGCCGTCGGCCTGGAGGGCTCGCCCGACCTGGCCGCCGCGCAAAAGGTGGCGGACGCCATCGGCACCGTGCACCACGGCTTCACCTACACCATCCAGGAAGGCCTGGACGCGCTCGAGGAGGTGATCTACCACCTCGAGACCTACGACGTGACCACCATCCGCGCCGCCACGCCCATGTACCTCATGGCCCGGAAGATCCGCGCCATGGGCATCAAGATGGTGCTGTCCGGCGAAGGCGCGGACGAGGTGTTCGGCGGCTATCTCTATTTCCACAAGGCGCCGGACGCCCGCGCCTTCCACGAGGAGACGGTGCGCAAGGTCTCCCGCCTGCATCTCTACGACTGCCTGCGCGCCAACAAGGCGATGGCCGCCTGGGGCGTGGAGGCGCGCGTGCCCTTCCTCGACCGCGATTTCCTGTCCTTTTCCATGAACCTCAACCCGGCCGACAAGATGGTGCAGAAGGGCGGCATGGAGAAACAGGTGCTGCGCGAGGCCCTGGGCCACCTGCTGCCCGAAGAGGTGGCCTGGCGCCAGAAAGAGCAGTTTTCCGACGGTGTGGGCTATGGCTGGATCGACGCGTTGCGCGATCACGCCGCGTCGAAAGTCAGCGACGCGTCGCTGGAGGCCGCAGCCGGCCGTTTCCCGCACAACACGCCGGAAACCAAGGAGGCCTACCACTACCGGACGATCTTCGAGCGCCACTTCCCCTTGCCCAGCGCCGCCCTGTGCGTGCCCGGCGGCAAGTCCGTGGCCTGCTCTTCACCCGAGGCCCTGGCCTGGGACCCGGCCTTCGCCCTGATGGCCGATCCCAGCGGCCGAGCCGTGCGCTCCGTGCACAAGGACGCTTACTGATGCTGGTGCAGAAATTCGGGGGTTCTTCCCTGGCCAATGTGGAGGGCTTCCGCGCCAGCGGCGCGCTGATCCGCCGTTTCGCCGAGGATGAGCCGGTGGTGGTGGTGCTCTCCGCCGTGTACGGGGTCACCAACCTCCTGATCGAGGCCATCGACGCCGCCGTCGCCGGCGAGGACTACCGCCGCCCGGTGGACGACATCGTGGGCGCGGAGCAGGACATCGTCGACGGCCTGAAAGCCGACGGCATGGACGTGACGGAACTCCAGGGCGTGCTCGACGAACGCCGCGCGCGGCTGCTGCAGCGCCTGGAAGGCATCCGGCTGCTGGAGAACTGCCCGCAGGAAAGCCGCGCCGAGATCCTCGCCTCCGGCGAGAACCTCAGCAGCCAGTTGATGGCCGGCGTGTTGCGCCTGCAGGGTGTGGACGCGAAGTGGTCCGACACCGACCTGCTGCCGCCGGCGGACGAGAGCTGGCTGGATTCGCTGGTGGACCTCGACCTGGCCCGGCCGCGCCTGCGCCAGGCCATGGAGGACGGCCCCCAGGTGCTGGTGCTCCCGGGTTTCCACGGCAAGAACGACCAGGGGGCCTACCAGCTGCTCGGCCGCAACGGTTCAGACTATTCAGCCGCCGCCGTGGCCGCGGCCCTGGAAGCGCGCTGCTGCCAGATCTGGAAGGACGTCGACGGCTTCTACAGCGCCGACCCGCGCCTGGTGAGCAACGCCCAGGTCCTGCCCGAGGTCAGCTACGCCGAGGCCATGGAGCTGTCGTTCTACGGCGCCGGGGTGATCAGTTCCAAGGCACTGGCGCCGCTGGCCGCGGCCGCCATTCCCTGCGAGATCCGCAACACCTATGAGCCCGACCGTCCCGGTACCGTCGTGCACGCCGGCGCGTCGCGCGACACGGCCGTGCGCGGCATCTCCCTCCTCGACCACGTGGCCGCCATCACCATCGCGGGTACGGGCCTGCGCGGCCGTGTGGGCGTGGCCCACCGCCTGATGGGCGCGCTGGCCCAGCGCAGCATCTCGGTGCTGCTGATCGTGCAGTCGTCCTCGGAGTACTCCATCACCCTGTGCGTGCGCACCGAGGAAGCGGCCACCGCGCGCAAGGCCCTGGAAGACGAGTTCCACTTCGAGCGCCTGCACGGCCTGGTCAGCGAGATCACCGTGCTGGAGGAGCGCGCGGTGGTCACCCTCGTGGGCGACGGTATGAAGCACAACCGCGGCATCGCGGCGCGCTTCCTCACGGCCAACTCCGCCGCGGGCGTCAACGTCGAAGTCATCGCCCAGGGCTCCACCGAGTGCGGCATTTCCCTGGTGGTGGACCGGCGTGACGCCGTGGCCGCCACCCGCGCCAGCCACACGGCCTTTTTCGGTTCCGTCGCCCACATCGACGTGATCCTGCTGGGTTGCGGCAACGTCGGTGGCGAACTGCTGGCGCAGTTCCAGCGCCAGGCCGCCAAGCTCGAGGCCAATGCGCAGGACCTGAAGGTGCGCGCAATCGCCGACAGCCAGCGCCTGCTGGTGGCGTCCGACGCCATCGACCTGGAGACCTGGCGGGAACAGCTTCAGGAGGGCGGCAAGGCCTACACCCTGGAAGACGTGATCGCGATCAAGGACGAACTCGGCCTGCTCAACCCCACCATCGTGGACTGCAGCACGGACGAGGGCCTGGCGCGCCAGTACGTCGAACTGCTGGCCAGCGGCTTCAACGTGGTCTGCGCCAACAAGAAGGCCAACACGCAGGACATGGCCTACTACCATGCGCTGCGCGAAACGGCGGCCCGCAATTTCCGCAAGTTCCTGTACGAAACCAACGTCGGCGCCGGCCTGCCGGTGATCGACACCATGGTCGGCCTGCTGCGTTCCGGTGACCGCCTGCGCGGCTTCGAGGGAATTCTCTCCGGCTCGCTGTCGGCGATTTTCGGCATGCTGGAAGACGGCATGAGCTTTTCCGCCGCCGTGGCGAAGGCGATGGAGCTGGGCTTCACCGAGCCCGATCCTCGCGATGACCTGAGCGGCATGGACGTGGCCCGCAAGCTGCTGATCATCGCGCGCGAGGTGGGCATGAACCTCGAACTGGACGACATCGAGGTGATGCCCGTCATCGAGGACGGGTTCGCGGCGGACGCGGCGATTGCCGACCTGCCCGAACGCATGAAGGCCCTGGACGAGGCTTTCGCGAAGCGGGTGAAGGAAGCGAAGGACGCCGGCGCGGTGCTGCGCTACGTGGGGCGTATCGTGGAAGGCGGATGCCGCGTGTCGGTGGAATCCGTCCCGGCGGACAAGCCCCTGGGCGCCATCCGCGATGGCGAGAACGCCCTGGTCATGCATACCGATTACTACCAGCCCATTCCCATGGTGCTGCGGGGTTACGGGGCCGGTGCGGCGGTGACCGCCGCCGGCGTGTTCGCCGACGTGCTGCGCACGGCCTGGCGTCCGTTGGACTACTGAGGCGGTTACCATGGGGGGCATGAAGCAACGATTCGCCAGGAGCCTCGCCGGATGAAGGTGTTCGCGCCCGCATCCATCGGCAACCTGTCCGTGGGTTTCGACGCCCTCGGCCTGGCGCTGAACGCCGTGGAAGGCTCCGTGTTCGGCGACGTGGTCAGCCTGCGCGCCGGTCCCCAGGACGACTGGGTGCTGCGCTGCGGCGGCCCCTTCGCGGACGAGCTGCCGGAGGACCCGGAACTCAACATCGTGATGGCGTCCTGCCGTCGTTTCGAGCGCGTCACGCGCGCGGCCGGCAAGGAGATCGAGACCCTGCAGGTCACCCTGGACAAGCGCCTGCCGGTGGGCAGCGGCCTGGGTTCCAGCGCCAGTTCCATCGTCGCCACGCTCGTTGCCCTGAACCGGTTCTTCGGCAAGCCCCTCAACCGCCTCCAGCTGCTGGAGCTCATGGCGGAAATGGAAGGCGCCATCAGCGGCGACGTGCACCTGGACAACATCGCCCCCAGCCTGCTGGGCGGCCTGCGCCTGTGCATGCCGGACGGTCGGCAGCAGACAGGCCTGCCCTGGCCCGGCCGCTGGCAGGTCATCGTCGCCTGGCCCGGAACTCGCACCGAGACCAAGGCGGCACGCGCGCTGGTGCCCGATACCCTTCCCCGCAAGACGGCCGTGGCCCACGGCGCCCAGTTCGCCCGCTTCGTGCACGAGCTGCACGCCGGAGAGCCACGCGATGCCGCCCGCTGCCTGGTGGACCTCATTGCCGAGCCCTATCGCCGCGAGTTGGTGCCGAACTTCGACGCTGCCCGCAGCGCATTGATGCGCATGGGTGCGCTGGCCTTCGGTATCTCCGGCTCAGGCCCGACGGTGTTCGCCATCGTGGACGACAGCCGTGTCGCGGCCGGCGCCGAGGCCTGGCTGCAGGACCACTTCCTCCAGAACGAACGGGGCTTCGTGCGCCGCTGCCGCGCCGACCTGGCCGGCGCGCGCCAGCTCACCGGCGGCTGAGGTGGAATTCCTGAACCTGTCCCACCCGGACGACCGGGTGGACTTCGCCACCGCCGTCCAGCGCGGCCTGGGCCGTGGCCGGGGACTCTATTTTCCCGAGCGCATCGAGCCCCTGGCCGATGTCGACGCGGTCCTCGACATGGACTTCGTCTCCCGTAGTGGGCATTTGCTGGCCGGGCTGGCGGGACTGGACCCCGGACTCGCGCAGCGGCTGGTCACCAGCGCCTTCGATTTCCCCATCGAACAGGTGAAGGTCGGAGAGGCTGTCCACGCCCTGGAGCTGTTCCACGGCCCGTCGCTGGCCTTCAAGGATTTCGGCGCACGCTTCCTGGCCGCCTGCCTGGCGGAGTTCAGCGACGGCGCGCCCACCACCATTCTCACGGCGACCTCCGGTGATACCGGCGCCGCCGTGGCCCACGCCTTCCACGGCCTGCCGGGCGTGCGCGCGGTGATTCTGTACCCGCGCGGGCGCATATCACCGCTGCAGGAGAAGCTGTTCTGCACCCTGGGCGGCAACGTGCACACCGTGTCGGTGGACGCGGACTTCGACACCTGCCAGGCCCTGGTGAAGGAGGCGTTCGAGGAGGAGTCCCTGCGCCAGGAACTCGGACTCAATTCCGCCAATTCCATCAATGTCGCGCGCCTGCTGGCGCAGGTGAGCTACTACTTCGAATCGGTGGCGCGCCTGGGTGGAACGGCGCCGGTGTTCTGCGTGCCCAGCGGCAATTTCGGCAATGTCACGGCCTGCGGCGTGGCGCGTGCCCTGGGTCTGCCGATGGCGCGGATCCTGGCCGCCACCAACCGCAATGACACGGTGCCGCGTTACCTCGAGGGCGGCGACTGGGCGCCCCGCGCCACGGTGGCCACGCTGAGCAACGCCATGGACATCTCGCGGCCGAACAACTTCCCGCGCGTGGAGGAACTGGCGCGCCGGGCCGGCATTCCCATCGGCGAGTACCTCGACGCCGTGGCCGTCGACGACGCGGACACGCGCGAAGCCATCCGCGCCCTCGATGCGGACGGCTACCTGGCCGATCCGCACAGCGCCCTGGCCTGGCGGGCGCTCGATCAGTCGCTGCGCCCCGGTGAAACAGGGGTGTTTCTCTGCACCGCGCATCCCGCCAAGTTCGCCGAGGTCATCGAGGACACCCTGGGCCGCACGCTGCCCTTGCCCCCCGCCCTGGCCGCCGTGCGCGACCTGCCGGTGCTGTCCGCCGAGATTCCGGGCGACTTCGCCGCCCTGCGCAGGGAGCTGCGGTCGGCCTGAGCCGGTCGCCTGACGTCGCGTTCACGCGCCAGTACCGTCCACTGAAACCGTGTTCCCTGGGCGTAGGGGACAGCTCTTCGGACGGATTCACCAACTTTTCGTCCGCCCCGCGGTCTTACCTGATGCCAGACTCGCATCGGTTGTGAGTTGTCTCTGAGCTTTCCCCGGCCTGCCACCCAGGCCGGGTTTTTTTTTGGCCGCGGGTCAGCCGAAGAACTGGCGGATGATGAAGATGCCGAGCATGGTGAAGGCGATGGCGAGCTTGGCGGCGGTGCCGACGATGGTGCCGATCCAGGCGCCGACGCCGGCGCGCCCCGCGTCGCTCATGGTGCGGCCGCCGCTGAGCTCGGCCAGCACGGCGCCGACGAACGGTCCGAGAATGATGCCGGGCAGGCCGAAGAACATTCCCACGATGGCGCCGACCATGGCGCCCCAGAAGGCACGGGGGCTGGCGCCCAGGCGCTTGGCGCCCATGGCCGCGGCGAGAAAGTCGATCAGCCAGGCCAGCGCGGTGAGGATTCCGAGCACGGCAATGGTGCCGATGCCGGCAGGTTCGAAATCGGTGGTCCAGGCCGCAAGCAGCAGTCCCGCGAACACCATGGGCACGCCGGGCAGGGCCGGCAGGATGGTGCCCACCAGGCCGCCGACCACCAGCAGCACGGCCAGCACCCACCAGACGATGATCAGGTCCATGAAGGGATTTTCTCGATGTCCATGTACGGGATTATCCCATGCTCCGCTGCCCGGACTGCTGTGCCGATGGTTGGTCATGAAAATCGCTCAATGGCCGCGGCACCAACTGCCAGAGGCTGGATGATTCGGAAAGGGGGTTCGGGAAAGTCGAGGTAGAAAAGAAATGGCCCTGGTGCAGTCATACAGCGGGAAAGGAGGAGGAAACCACTGCAACCTCGCACCAGGGCCATGGACGTCGCCACCCGCTTGGGTGGGGCGTTGACATGCTGCAACGCCGTCGTTGTTGTCCCCGGGTTTTGCACCCGGGTTGTCCTCTCCAGCGCAGCTACTCGCCGAAGGGATTGCGAATCGCGCCTGGAGACGCTTTTCGCTTCCTGCGGGCATCCCATGCCCTACGCACACACTCCACGAAGGAGAAGGGTGGCCCCGGAGCGTATCCAGTGTCGGGGGGGGAAGCGTCACTGAACGTGCTTCGCCCCGGGGCCGTCGATCCTGCCACCGGTGTTCGCCGATGGCCTTTCATTCAATACGCCCTGAAAAAGGTGCCCCGGTGCCCGTCCCATGCTTTGAGGGGGGGAGTCAAAACCACGGGGTGGTTCGGACACCGGGACCTTGAAATCGGCGGGGGGCGTCTCCCGCCTGAGACCGCCACACGGCGGAAATTCAGGTCTTCGCGATCAGCTCCACGGCCAGGGCCAGGAGGGAAGCGGCGACGATGAAGCGCACGATCAGCCGCATCATCTCAGTGCTCCATGCCGGAGCCGCGTTGCGCGCGGGCCTCGGCCGGATCCAGCAACAGCAGTTTGCGTTCCGCCAGTGCCAGGGCCTGCTTCATCCGCTCCAGGGTCGCCTGCTCGCAGGCGTCGTCCTGGCTGTCGATCAGTTCCTTCCAGAACTCGATCTCGGCGGTGAGGTGGTGTTCAATTCCCAGCATGTCGGGCCGTTCCTGTTCACGTCGTCATTCGATGGTGGGCAGTTTAGGGAGGGGGCGGTGCGTGGGCTTGTCCGTGACGGACAAGGATTTGACCGTTCTCCGGGGCGTCCCGCAGAATGACCGGGCGCGGCCTCATGCGGCCGCCGGGGGGATTCATGTCGGTTCTTGCACCATCGGTGGGCATACTCTGGGGCGTGATCGAGTCCTATGGACTGGATCCGGACGCCCTGTTCCGGGCCGAGGGCCTGGAGATCCGCTGGCCGGTCGAGCCCGGCACGCGCCTGCCCTACTCACAGGTCGACTCGATCCGCGCGCGTGCCGCGGAGGCGTCGGGCGACCCGGCCTTCGGCTTGCGCACCGCACGTTGCGCGCACCCTTCCCACTTCGGGGCGTTGGGGTACGCGGTCCTGGCCAGTTCCACGCTGCGCGAGTCCTTCGAACGCATCCAGCGCTACGGGCGTGTGCTCAACGATCGCGGTCGCGTCGAGATCATCGAGTCCGGGGGCGAACTTCACCTGCGGCTGTTCATCGACCGGGAGTCGAAGAACCCGCAGGTCCGGGACGACGCCATCATGGCCTTCATCATCTCGCTGTGCCGTTTCAACGCCGGCCGCGATTTCAATGCGAACCAGGTCACCTTCGAACACGACCCGCCCGACGACCCGGGCCCCTGGGAGACGCTGTTCCGCTGCCCATTGCGGTTCGGGGCGGACTACAACGAACTGACCCTGTCGGTCGCGGACGCAGATCGCGTGCTGCCGTCGGCCAACCCGGTGCTGGCGAAGATGAACGAGCGCATCGTCATCCAGCGCCTGGCGAAACTGGATCGGGACAACATCCCCGGCAGGGTGCGCGCGGCCATCATGGAGCAGTTGCCCTCCGGCAAGGTCAGTGACGAGTCGGTGGCGGATGCGCTGCACATGACCGCCCGTACCCTGCACCGCAAGCTCAAGGATGACGGCGAGACCTTTCGCAGCCTGCTCAAGTCGGTGCGCATGGAGTTGGCGGCGCAGTACATCGCCGACGATTCGCTCACCCTGACGGAGATCACCTTCCTGTTGGGCTTTTCGGAAATGAGTTCCTTCTCGCGCGCCTACCGGAACTGGCACGGCCGCACGCCCAGCGCAGACCGGCAGCGCGACTGAACCCCGCCGTCGGCCCGTGGCCGGGCTGCCGGCAGGTCAATCCCTCTCCTCGTTGAATGGTGAACCCGACGCCGGCACGTGCCCGGCATCGCCGGAATTCAGGCCGGGTCGGGTTTGGCCGCGTCCGGGGCGAACTGGACGCGCAGTCGGCGCTTGAGCGTATCGAGATGTTGCGCGTGACAGAGGTCACGCAGTTCCTTCGGGCTGTGGGGACTGGCGGGGTCGAGGCCCAGGGTTTCACGCCTGCTATGGGCCTGGATGTCCACGCTGATCTGCTGGATGCGGTTCATGGAGCTGCCTGGTGGTTGGGTGCGTTGCATCAGGATAGACGCGTCCGGCGACCACTTCGTTACGTTTCAGCCCGAAAAAGCCTCGTGTCGTTCCGTCCCGCGCGGCCCCACCGCAGGGAGGGGAGTGTCAAGGAAACGGTACGGCGACGGTGAAACGCTCATCAGTCTGTTTTTTCGGCACTTTTCCCTGCGATAAACCGAAAAAATCCACAAATAATGCACAAAGTTATCCACAGGCTGAAAAAATCAAGGACTTATAAGGCATTTAACATGCATGTTGCGGAAAAACCGGGACAAGTTCGCCGAAACGGGTGCTTTGGCGGCAGGAATGGGCCGTTTGGCGGCCGGTTTGCGGACTTTCGTGACCGGTTTCGAGCGGCTGAGGACCTGAAAACCTCAGTTCCTGGCCTGTCGCGCCGCCTGGCGGATGGCGGGCCAGGCGCGCAAGGCGCGTGCGAAACCCCGCCAGAACTCGCGCCACCACGCGAGCAGCGCCTCGTTTTCGAGCGTGGCGGGGTAGCCGCGGATCGGGCGATCCGGCGGGTTGTCCACCAGGGCCTGGTCGATGCGCGCCAGGGCGTCGTCCAGGAAGGCGCGCCAGCGTTCGGGGGCCGTGTCCCCGGCGGCCTGTCGCGCTTCGAGCAGTTCACGGTAATCCCGGGTCAGTGCGCCGAGTCGTTCCTCGTCCGCCAGCCGTCGCAGGGCGGCATCGTCCATTTCGGCGAGGTCTTCGTAGCGCCGCGCCACGCGGGCGAGCCGGCCCAGGGGTTCGGCCGGACCCGGTTCCCCCCGGTCCCGGGTGACCCAGGACGCGGCAAAGGCGGGAAAGGGCTGGTCGATGTAGAAGCGCTGCGCCTCGGGCGGCCAGTTGCGCGGGGGAATCGGCAGGTGGGCGATGGCCCAGGGTTGCTCGATCACGGCCGAATGCGGATGAATCCACGACACCATGTCCCCGAACAGCCGGTCCTCGCCCCGCAGGATCGGGATGTAGGGCGGCAGCAGGGCCCGATGGTCGATTCCGGTGAGCTGCGACAGGTTGGAACCGGCGCCGATGCGGGGTCGGCGTCGGCCGGTCCAGCAACTGCGATGCTCGAAGGCGTTGCGGACCTGGTGTTCGTCGCCCAGGAGACGGTCGCGCGATGCGCCCTCCAGGCCCACCAGCCAGTTCAGGCGGTCCGAGCCGGCATCCCCGATCGAGCCGCATTCGGTGATCAGCACGCGTGAATCGTTGCGAAAGCGCTCCATGGCATCGAGATCGGCGCCGGCGAAGCTCGCCGGCGACAGGGGACCCGTTCCCAGGGCGCCCAGCGCATCCTTCAGTTCCGAACCCAGCAGTCGCAGGTGGCGCAGGATGGGGTCCGTCGCCTCTGACGCCGCCGGCAGCGTCCAGTCCTCGCGCCCGGTGAAGAACGTCGCCTCGCGCGTGTCGTCGGCGAAGCTCACACCCGGCGCGGCCTCCGGTTCGAACACCTCGCAGACGATGTCGTCATCCAGCACGACCAGGCGCCGCCCCACCGAGACCAGCAGTGACCAGGTCCGCGCCAGGCCGCTGGTCCAGTGCGACGCCCAGCGTTCGCGGTCGACCAGGAAACGCACCTGCTCCTCGATGCCCGGAACCCCCCGGATGATGGCCTCCATGAAGGCCTTCTGCTCCGCGGCGCCGAGATAGTTGACCGGTGTCTCGGTGCGCGCTGCGAGCGTCTCGGTCGCTTCGCGATTGCTCTGCCGGACCGACTCGGTGCGGCTGTCATCGATGACCCAGATCTCGACCGCGTTGTCGAGGTTGCTGTGTTCCGCGAGACTCTCCAGGCAGCGTTTCAGCGCGTCAGGGCGTTCCCAGGTGATGACCGCCACCACGGGCTTGTCCGGCACGAACTCCGGCTGCGGGCTCGGCGTCAGGTTCACGGCGTAGATGTCGGACGCGATCATCAGGCCGTCGCGCTGCACGGTGCGCAGCACTTCCAGTACCTGCTCCCGTTGTTCGGCGAGCGCCGGGTCGGCGGTCACGAGGTGGTCGGCATGCGCTTCGAGGGTGCGGAACTGCCGGCAGCCCAGCAGCGTGCCGTAGACCTCCGGAGTCAGCACGGCGTGGCGTCCGTTGCGGGGGTTGCGCACCAGCATGCTTCCACCGGGCAGAGGCCAGGCGCCGCAATGGTCGAAGGCGTAGAGTTTTTCGGATTCGTTCATGGGTTCGGGCCGTGGCCGGCAGCGGCCGGCGCGCGTCGCGGAAGGCGCATTCTAAGGGATGGGCTTCAGGACGTAAAAAAGCCGTACCGGCGCCTGGCTCAGCGCCGGGCCGAAACGTGTGGCGGCCGCGCGGTCAGAACCGGCCCGCCGGCCCGGGAAACACCACCGGGCTCTCGTTGCCGTCGACGGCCACCGAGGCCACACCGAAGATGTGGTTGTCGATGACCACGTTCTCCAGGGTGAACTCGCCCACCTTCCCCACGTAGCGGCTGCGCTGCCAGGTCGGCGCCGTGGTGTCGCGCCAGTACACGCGGTAGCCGGCCAGGTGCGGATCGTCCCCGACGCTCCAGCGCAGCGTGGTGTCGGGTGACACCATGCCCTCGATCTCGACCCGTTCCGGCGGCGCCGGGGCCCAGGCCATGGCGGCCAGCGCCACGGCGTTGACGGCGGTGGCGCGCGCGGCGAAGTCGAAGTCGACGAATTCGATGGTGTCGCCGTAGTGGCGTCCGTTCTCCGTGCGCAGGTCCTGGTGCTGGCGGTCGTAGTGCTCGTTGACCTCCATGATGCGCACGCCCGGGAAACCCAGGGCGTTGAAGGGGCGGTGATGGCCGCCGCGGCCGAAGCGGTCGAGGCGATAGACCATCCGGAGGTCCATGCCGATGACGTACTGCTCACCGACCCGCTCGACATAGCGCGCCAGGTTGCGCGAGGCCGAATCGACCTCTCCGCCCTGGCGGTAGCGCAGGGCCGCCTCCTCGGGTGTCTCCGCCGCGCGGACGCCTTCGGAGAACACGCGCAGGGACTGGTTGTCGATGCGGCCATTGATGCCGGCGATGTTGCCGATCATGTCGTTGTTGAGCACCGCGTCGAGGTTCCAGCGCTCCTCGATCGCATACTCGGCGACGATCTGCCCGCCGAACAGGCCCTGCTCCTCGCCGGCCAGGGCCCCGTAGGCGATCGAGCCGGGGAACTCGTAGCGTGTGAGCACCCGCGCGGCCTCGAGCACGCCGGCGAGGCCCGAGGCGTTGTCATTGGCGCCGGGCGAATCGCTGAGCCGGTCCATGGGATCGGACACCCGCGAGTCGATGTCGCCGGTCATCATGACGATGCGGCGTGGATCGCTGGTGCCGCGCTGGATGGCCACGACGCTGACGATCTCGGCCGGGCTGGGGATGCGCTCCTGCCCGCTGATCTCCTCGCCGATCACCAGAATCTCCAGGCAACCGCCGCAGCGCTCCGAGATGGCATTGAACTCGGACTCGATCCAGCGGCGCGCCGCGCCGATGCCGCGGGTTTCGGAGACGGTTTCGGACAGCGAGTGGCGGGTGCCGAATGACACCAGGGTCTCGATGTCGGTTTCGATGCGCTGGGCCGAGGGCGCGCTGGCGATGGCATACAGGCGCAGATCCTCGGCCGGAGGCACCTGCGCGGCCTGGGCGTGGACGAGGGAGGGCGCGAGAAATGGAATGAGCGCGGCGACGAGATGTGCGGCAAGGGGTCTTGCCAATGGACGGGTCACAACGGGGGTCGGCGACGATGCCCGGTCCGGGCTCGTGTTCGACTCGGCATGCCTGTTGGCGCTGGCCGCTGCCAGTGTGGATCTGGTCACGGGCTCCCCTCCCATTCGAAGCGCGGTACCACTCTACCGCGCTGTCCGCCGGGGACCAAGCGCAGGAGGCGCACGGCGATGACACGCCGTGATCGTTCGGGGTGATGATCTGATTCGCAGCGGATTGCGTTTGTCAGTATGAGGGGACGCATTCCGGGTTGTGAGCAGGGAACCTTGGAGCCCGGTGTGCGATTCCAGTGTCGTCTACAGGGGTGGGCCTACAAAGCCCGTACGACGGCCAACAGGACGCCGCCGGATTCCGGCGGCGTCTTGCTTTGTATCTCACGCCCGGGCGGTCGGTCGCGGTCGCGACAACCTTCGCCTCAAGATCCGATCAGGTGGCGACTTCCGCCAGCATCTTGCGCGCCTGTTCCGGGCTCTTGCGCAGGGAGCAGGCCAGCTCTTCGGTGAGCAGCTCCAGCGACTGGGCCAGGTGGGCCTTGTCCTGGGCGCGCAGGCCGTCCTGGGCTTCCAGGCGGGCCAGGCCCTTGTAGACCTTGGCCGTTTCGAAGGGGTCGCCGCGATCGATGGCGGCCTGGTGGGCGTTCGCCCTGGCCTTCCATTGCTTGCTGACCCTGGGCTTGAAGGATTTGAGCTCTTCGAGCAGGCGCTTCGCGTCTTTCTGCGTGATGAGGGACCGCACCGTGTTCGGTACATCGTCCTTGAGGATCGTGAGCTTCAGGTTCTGGCGCTCGAAAAACAGTTCGGCGTAGGTTGCCTTGGCGCAGCCACCGAAGCTTTTCTCGCTGATGGACTGGATCCGGCCGATGCCGTGTTGGGGGTGATGGATGGACTCGCCTTTTCGTATGTTAATGGGGAATTTCCTTTGATTTTCACGTAATAACAGACGTTCGGCGGGGAATCCCGCACAGAATCAACAGTTTACAACAAAATGAGGAAAAATGGAAGTCCGATGTGCGAATTTTGACCATTGGGTTGATATGTTTTCCGCCCGGGAGGCGTTTGCCAACATGAGACTCACCAACGAGTCGTGATCTGCCCGATCACTCACTACCGCGGAAAGGAATCCGCTGTCCGAACCCGGTAGTCACGCCTCGACGCCGCCACTCTGGCGGCGTTGTACTTTCTGGAAGACAAAAAAAACCCCGCCGGAGCGGGGTTTTTTTCGTTCGTCGTACGAAGAACTTACTGGGCCACCACGTTGGAAGCCTGCGGACCTTTCGGGCCGTCTTCGACGTCGAAGCTGACATTCTGGCCTTCAGCCAGGGTCTTGAAGCCACTGCCCTGGATGGCGGAGAAGTGCACGAACACGTCCTTGCCACCGTCGGACGGTGAAATGAAGCCGAATCCCTTGGATTCGTTGAACCACTTAACGGTACCGGTTGCCATGAAAAATTCCTCTCAAAATAGGCAATGAAACTGATCAATCGCCACTCTCAAGACAATCAAGACGGGTGATACCGTGGTACTTCCGTAAGACCCTGAGGTGTTGCAACTAATCTAATCTACGTCCCCCGAAGGCCGAACCAACCCATGGGCAGGCCCCACTCGGCGGACGCGGACGCTAAAGTAACTGCGACAACAACGAATTACAAGTGCCTTATAGAGGAATTTGGGAGGCATGTACCGTCGTGCGGGCTGGGTTAGAATCGGGTCCCGCGGTCCCAAGCCGGAGTCCCGAGCCCGTGAACCAGGCCATCGTCCTCACCATCATCGCGCGTGACAAGCCCGGTATCGTCCGGCGGGTCTCCGCCGTGCTCCATGAACACGGCGGGGCCTGGCACCGCAGCAGCATGAGCCACCTGGCCGGACGCTTCGCGGGAATCCTCCAGGGCACCGTGCCGGCGGAGCGCGTCGACGAGTGCCTGGCCGCCCTCGAGGCGCTGGAGAGCGAAGGCCTGCACGTGGTGGCGCGCCTGGGCGATCCGCCCGAGGCGGTGGGCAGCGGCGCCGAGTATCGCCTGGAGCTGGTCGGCAACGATCGCCCGGGCATCATGGCCGAGATCAGCAACGTGCTCGCCCGTTACGCGGCCAATGTCCAGCACCTCGAGACCGCCGTCGAGAGCGCCTCGATGGCCGGTGGCGAACTGTTTCGCGCCCGCGCCCACCTGCGCCTGCCACCCGACGCCGAGGTCGCCGAGCTCGAAGCCGCGCTCGAGGACCTGGCCAACGACCTCATGGTGGACATCAGCTTCGAGGCCTGAACCGGCCCCGGGCGTCTTCGGTCCGCCATGCACCACTATCCCCCCGTACGCCGTCGCCGCCAGGGCAAGCTGTTCATCGGCGTCGTTCTCGCGGTGATCGCGGTCGCCGGCGTCGGTCACCTGCTTTATCGCGACCTGGCCGGTGAGCCGGGTGGGGCCGGGTCCACGCCGCCCTCCGGAGACTCCGCGGCCGCAGCGGCGCCGGCTTCGCCACAACGTCCGGCCACCAGCGAGCCCGCGCGCGCCGAGGGACGGACCGACACGATCCTGAGCTGCACGGGTCCGGACGGAACGCCGTTCTTCACCAACGCTGCGCGCTGCGAGGATGCCGACCTGGACAACCGGGTCAACGTCGTGCCGGCCCAGGCGGCCGGCCGGCCCGACCCGGCGACCTGCCTGGGCGCCCAGTCCGGCGGGCGTGTCCACGCGTTCCTCTCGTCCTGCCAGGAGCCCTTCAACCAGGCCCTCGCTCTGGAACCGCGGCTGCTGGAAGCCGAGGATCCGACCGCTTCGCGTTCACTGCGCCGGTACTGCGACCTGGTGACCGAGGGCGTCCAGTCCGGCTGCATGGCCACCAGCGCGCAGTTCTGCTTTCTGCCCCTGTGCCGGGGGCTGCGGGACGGCGATGGCTCCTGAGCGCCGCCGCGTGAAACCCGTATGAACACCGTCCAGCTCACCATTGCCGTCGTGGCGATGGTGATCCTGTTCCTGCACGGCCTGGAAGGCTTCAGCCGCGAAATCCAGCGCGCCGGCCAGCGCACGCTGCAGAGCTGGCTGGGCCGGCTGACCAACCACCGCCTCGGCGGTTTCGCCCTGGGCGCGGCGTTCACGGCCCTGGTGCAGTCGAGCAGCGCCGTCACGGCCCTGACGGTGTCGCTGGTCCAGGCGGGCATCATCAGCTTTGCGGCCAGCCTCGGCGTGCTGATCGGCGCCAATGTCGGCACCACGGCCACGGCCTGGCTGGTGAGTCTCGAACTCACCGGAATGGGCCCGGCCTTCATCGTGCTCGGCACCCTGATGGGCGTCCTGCCCGGGCCGCTCAAAGTCGCCGGGCGCAGCGTGTTCTATTTCGGCTTCATCTTCTTCGCGCTGGATCTCGTGGGCGACGCGCTGGAGCCGGTGAAGGATTCGCCCAGGCTGCTCGAGTGGCTGGCCCTGGCGGAGTCGCCCCTGGCCGGGGCGGCCATCGGCGCCGTGCTGACCGCCCTTGTGCAGTCGAGCAGCGTGGTGGCCGGGCTGGTCATCCTGCTGGTGCAGCAGGGCGCGCTGGAACCGGAAGCCGCCGTCGCCATCATCATCGGCGCGAATGCCGGCACGACGGTCACGGGCTTGCTGGCCAGCATTCCCATGGGCCTGGCGGCGCGGCGCACGGCCCAGGCCAACCTGCTGCTCAACCTCGGTGGCGTGGTCCTGTTTCTTCCGTTCACCGGCCCGCTTACGGCCTTCGTCACCGGCCTCGCGGAATCACCCGGCATCGCCGTGGCGCTGGCCCACCTGGTCTTCAACCTGGGCGTCGCCCTCGTCGCCCTGCCCTTGCTCGGACCGCTGGCGCGCTGGCTCATGCCCCACACTCCCTTGCCGGCGGACCCGGATCAACCGGGCCCGGTCTTCTCCGCCGAGGAGACCGACGAGTACTGGTTCCAGGAAGGCTGCCACGTGCTCGAACTGCTCAACGACCCCGAGGACCCCGCCGCCTCGGTGGCCCGGGCGCGCGTGCCGGCCGGCGAGACCACTCGATGGCATCGCCTTCGCGGCACGACCGAGCGCTACGTGATCGAATCCGGGCGGGGGGAGGTGTCCGTCGGGCGATACGAGCCACGGCCGGTCGGGCCCGGTGACGTGGTCCTCATTCCCGCCATGGCCGCGCAGCGTATCCACAACCCGGGTCCGGAGGACCTGGTCTTCCTCGCCGTGTGCACCCCCCGCTTCCTGCCGGACAACTACCTCGAAATCGCCGATTCGGACGCGCCTGGCCAATCTGGATAAGCGACTGTCCGAATCGGGCCATCGCGCCGTGACCGGCATCCCGACAATGGGGTCGACCTCAACGGGAGACACCCATGAACCCCTGCGCATCCGGCTACCGTCGCGAATTCGACGAGGCCATACACCAGGTGCTCGAACCCTGCCTGTCGCCGATGACGCCCCGGGATGGCTTCTGGCCCGCGGCGCTGAGCGAGGAAGGCGTCGACTACGGCCGCGGCGAAGGCCTGCCCGCCGCCGAGGCCGCGGCCTGGTACCTCTCGGCCGCGGTGCTGGTGCGCATGACCGAAGGCGAGATCGGCGTGCCACTGGCTACGCGCCTCCTGCGCACCGCCCGCGGGCGGGCGAAGGCCCTCGACACGGGCGCCGGACTGCAGGCAGCCCTGGCGCGCATCGAGGACGAGCGCCGCGACTGGATTCTCCATCACCACGAGTTCCAGGGCGCCGGCTTGCGCGAGCGGGCCATGGCGGTCACCGGCCACTGAGCCACCCCTGGCGCCGATACGGTTCACCGTGGTCGGCGGCTTTTGCCCGGGGCGACGTTGGCGGTGTCGAAGTTCCCGCCTACACTGAAGTCATGAACCCGGTACATGCACTGAGACCCTTGTGCCTGGCCGCCGCCCTGTCGCTGGCCGCCGTTGCCGGCGCGAGCGAGGATACCGACGGCGAGGAGCAGGCGCGCCTGGATGCCGAGTGCGAGGCGGCCCGCGAGGAGAAACTGGCGCCGGAGCGCGAGCGGCTGGTCGAGGCGTGCATCGAGAACGAAGAGCGCCCGGACCGGGATTCCTGTGAACGCTTCTACGCGGACTACGGCAACCAGGCCGGGAATCGGGCGCCGCTGTACCTGGACCTGCCTGCCTGCGTGAAGGCCTTCGAGCACCGCCAGGGCACGAAGCGCTAGCGCCGTTCCGGCCGCACCGCACCGCGACGACCATGGTCCAGTCTTCCGCAAGCACCCCCGCCGCCTACCTCGACGAGCTGGGCCCGGGGCGTCGCGAAGCGGTGTCCCGCCTGCGCGAAACCCTGCTGGAGCACCTGCCCGATGGTTTCGAGGAAACCATGAGCTACGGCATGATCGGCTATGTCGTGCCCCACTCGCTGTACCCGGCCGGCTACCACTGCAACCCCGAGTTGCCGCTGCCGTTCCTGAACCTGGCCTCGCAAAAGCAGTACGTCGCGCTCTACCACATGGGCCTGTACGCGGACGATGACCTGCTGGCCTGGTTCCGTGAGGCCTGGGAGGCGCGCGCCCCGGCGAAACTCGACATGGGCAAGAGCTGCATCCGCTTCCGCAACACCGAGCACATCCCCTACGCCCTGGTCGGCGAACTGGCCGAGAAGATGACGCCGCAGGACTGGATCGATCGCTACGAGGCGAGCATCCGGCGCTGAACCGGGATTCGGCCGGGGTATCCTTCGGCCAACCAGTGACCGCAAGGCCCGCCCCGGCGGGGCTGCGCCCCTTCTGGCACAATGGCCCGCTTCGGGCGGACGGCCTGCCCGGTCGCCCCACCGAGCAGAGCGGGAAACCCCATGACCGACCTCGTCAACACCATCAACGGCTTCGTCTGGAGCAGCGCCCTCGTGTGGCTGTGCCTGGGCGCCGGCCTCTTCTTTTCCCTGTGGACCCGCTTCGTGCAGGTGCGCGGATTCCCGGAGATGCTGCGCATCCTGTTCTCCGGTGGCGAGTCCCGCGAGGGTATCTCCACCTTCCAGGCCCTGGCCGTGTCCCTGTCGGGCCGGGTCGGGACCGGCAACATCGCCGGCGTGGCGGCCGCCATCGGCTTCGGTGGCCCCGGGGCGGTGTTCTGGATGTGGGTGGTGGCCTTCCTCGGCGCCTCCACGGCGTACGTGGAGTCGACCCTGGGCCAGATCTACAAGGAGGTGGACGAGGGACAGTACCGTGGCGGCCCCGCCTTCTACTTCGAGAAGGCCCTGGGCCTGAAGTGGTACGGCTGGGTCTTCGCCATCGTGACCGTCTTCGCCTGCGGAATCCTCCTGCCCGGCGTCCAGGCGAACGCCATCGGCAACGCCGTGGACCTGGCGGTGGGCGGCGGCGAACCCCTGGCCACGCCGTTCGGGGAGGTCTCCCTCGCCAAGCTGTTGATGGGCGCGGCGGTGACCGCGGCCCTGGCCGTGATCATCTTCGGCGGGGTCAAGCGTATCGCGCACTTCACCCAGTACGTCGTGCCCTTCATGGCGCTGGCCTACATCATCAGTGCGCTGGTGATCATCGCCATGCACCTGGGCGAGCTGCCCGGCGTGTTCCGCCTGATCCTGGACGACGCCTTCACGCCCATGGCGGGCTTCGGCGCGGTGATCGGCTGGGGCGTCAAGCGCGGCATCTACTCCAACGAGGCCGGGCAGGGCACCGGGCCACACGCGGCCAGCGCCGCTGAGGTCGAACACCCGGCCCAGCAGGGCCTGGTGCAGGCCTTCTCCGTGTACGTCGACACCCTGTTCGTGTGCACCGCCACCGCCTTCATGATCCTGATCACCGGGGCCTACCACGTCACCGGGATCGACCCCTCGGTGTCCGGCGGCGCGCTGGCCGCGAGCGTGGACCCGAACAGCCCGGCCTTCACACAGCTGGCGGTGAGCGAAGTGTTCACGGGCCTGGGCGAGCCCTTCATCGCCGTGGCGCTGTTCTTCTTCGCCTTCACCACGCTGCTCAGCTACTACTACATCGCCGAGACCAACGTCGCCTGGATCAAGCGAACGCTGCACGTGCCGGGCCTGATGCTGCTGCTCAAGTTCGCCCTGCTCGGCTCCGCGTTCTACGGCGCCCTGCGCGCCGCCGGGACGGCGTGGGCCATGGGAGACATCGGCGTCGGCGTCATGGCCTGGTTGAACATCGTCGGCATCCTGCTGATCTTCCTGATCGCGCGTCCCGCGATGCGGGCCCTGCGCGACTACGAGGCGCAGCGGCGGGCCGGCGTGACGCACTACACCTTCGATCCGAAGGCCCTGGGCATCCGCAATGCCGATTTCTGGGAAGAGCGACTGGCGCGGCGGGGCGACGACTGAGGCCGGGTGAGACGGGCGGGGCGCCGACCGGACGGGAGAGCCCCCGCCTGCGCCCGTCAGCCTGCGGTCGTTTTCCGGTGCGCTACACTCGAAAGCAATCCACCAAGAAGCACTGACACAGGAGCTCAGCCATGAACCGGTCCCGAATCGTCCTGCACGCCCTCGCCATTGCCGCCGTCCTCAACCTGGCCGCCCTGGCCACCCCGGACAGCGCCGCCTGGGCCGGCAAGCCGATCCAGGACATCAAGGATGTGTCGATTCCCGCCGGCATGGACATGAAGGCCATCGGCGACGCCATCATCGACGGCTGCGCCGTGCGCAGCTGGATTGCCGAGGAAGTGGGCCCCGGGCACATGCAGTGCACCGTCTACGTCCGTTCCCACATGGCCAAGGTCAACATCAACTACGACACGTCCTCGTACTCCATCACCTACGCCGACAGCGAGGAGCTGGACTACGACGCCGGTGATTACGAGATTCACCGAAACTACAACAGCTGGGTCCAGAACCTGAACGGCGACATCCGCACGGCGCTGCTGCGCGCCTCGCGCTGAAGCGCGGGTTCACCGATCCGGGCCGGCGGGGCATCGGGTGACGCCACCGCCGGCCGGTACGCTGCCCCCACCCCGGCTCGAAACCCTTTCCGCCGACGGCCGCCCCCTGGCGCAGTGGGGCCTGCTGGCCGCCGGCGCCCACGACACTTCCGTGATGGCGGAGGCCCTCGATGCCCGCGACCGGCAGCGCGCCGACGGGTTTTCGAACCCGGAACGGCGTTCTGAGTACATCGCCTCGCGGTGGCTGCTGGGGCGGCTGCAGGTCCAGGGCCCGTCCTCCCTGAGCCACTGCCGCCGCTGGCTGGCGGCCGCGGCCACCCCCTGGGCGGCGATCGGTGTCGACGTCGAATGCCGCCTGCCGCGAGCGGTGGACGAGGTCGCGGAACGACTGGGGTGGGAAGACGTCCCGAACGCCCGCTACCTGCAGGCGTGGACCCTGTGGGAAGCCTGGCGGAAACTCGAGCGGGGTTCGGTGCTGGACGCGCCGGACCTGCCCTATGCACTCGCCCTGCGGGAATCGGAACGCTTCTTCGACGGGCCGAGCGAAGTGTCGGGCGCCTGGTGGTTCAGTCGCGATCTGGGCGATGCCGTGCTCAGTGTCGTCGTGCGCAGGGCGTGAGGCGGATCAGCCTTCGAACCGCTCGAACACCAGGGAGGTGTTGATCCCGCCGAAGGCGAAGTTGTTGCTCATCACCGCGCGCACGCCCAACGCGCGCGCCTCGCCCATCAGGTAATCCAGCCGGCCGCAGTCCGGATCCGGCCGTTCCAGGTTGTGGTTGGGCGCGAACCATCCCGCTTGCATCATTTCCATGCTCAGCCAGGCCTCGATGGCGCCGCAGGCGCCGAGCGTGTGGCCCAGGTAGCCCTTGAGCGAGGCCACGGGCGTGTCGCTGCCGAACACCTGCTCCGTGGCCAGGCTTTCGGCCACGTCCCCGGCTTCCGTGGCGGTGCCGTGGGCGTTCACGTAGCCGATGTCCGCCGGCGCCCGGTCCGCGCGCTCCAGCGCCATGCGCATGACCCGCGCCATGGAATCGCGATCGGGACGTGTCACGTGATTTCCATCAGAGTTCGTCGCAAATCCCGTCAGTTCGGCGAGAATCGGCGCGTTTCTGTCCCGGGCGTGGTCCAGCGACTCCAGCACCAGTGTCGCCGCGCCCTCGCCCACCACCAGCCCGTTCCGGTCCGCGTCGAAGGGGCGCGGCGTGTGCTCCGGCCGGTCGTTCGAGGTGCTGGTGGCGTACAGGACGTCGAACACGGCCACGTGGGAGGGACACAGTTCTTCGCTGCCGCCGGCCAGCATCACGTCCTGCAGCCCGTGGCGGATGGCTTCCCAGGCATAGCCGATGCCCTGGCTGCCCGCCGTGCAGGCGCTGATGGTGGGGATCACCCGGCCACGCAGGCCGAAGAACATGCCGATGTTGGCTGCGGCCGTGTGGCCCATCAGGCGCACGTAGCTGGTGGCGTTGACCTTGCGGGCGTTGTCCGAGACCCGGACGTGGGCCATTTCGGCCAGCGCGTCGGTGCTGCCGGAGGATGAGCCGTAGGACACGCCGGTCCGGCCCGAGCCCAGTACCTCGTGGCCGGCCAGGCCCGCCTGTTCCACCGCCAGCTCCGTGGCCCGCACCGCCATCAGCGCATTGCGGCCCATGGTCCGGGTGCGCTTGCGCGTGTAGTGCTCCGGCAGTTCGAAATCGGCGGCGGGCGCGCCCAGTTTGCAGTTCAGGCCACGGATCTCCTCCCACTCGGGGAAGTACCGCACCGCGCTGCGTCCTGCCTCCAGGCCGGCGCGGATGGTCGGCCAGTCCGCGCCCAGGCCGGTGAGCCCGGCCGCGCCCGTCACCACGACGCGTCGGTTCACGCCATGCCCCCGTTCACGCCGATGACCTGCCGCGTGACGTAGGACGCCTCGGGGCTGAGCAGGAAGCGCACCACGGCGGCGACCTCCTCCGGGCGGGCGGCGCGGCCCAGGGGAATGTGCTCGATCATCCGTTCACGGAGGTCCTCGGGGATGGCTTCCATCATGTCGGTGTCGACCAGGCCGGGGGCGACGCAGTTCACGGTGATGTTGCGACTGGCCAGCTCGGTGGCCAGCGCCTTGGTGGCGCCGATGATGCCGGCCTTGGAAGCGCTGTAGTTCACCTGCCCGCGATTGCCGACCACGCCGGAGACCGAGGACAGGGTGACGATGCGCGCCGGCCGGCGCGCCCGCACCAGCGGCATGACCAGGGGATGGAGCACGTTGTAGAAGCCGTCCAGGTTGGTGCGCAGTACCGCGTCCCAGTCTTCCTCGCCCAGCATGGGGAACGCGCCGTCGCGCGCGATGCCCGAGTTCAGCACGACCCCGTAGTACGCGCCGTGTTCGGCAACGTCCGCTTCCAGCGCCGCGCGGGTCGCCGCCCGGTCGCAGACGTCGAACTGCAGCACGCGGGCTCCCGCCCCGGCCTGCCGGGCTTCGGCGGCCACGCCCTCGGCCGCTTCACGGCTGCCGCGGCAATGAACCACCGGGTCGTAGCCGTGCGCGGCGAGGTCGAGCGCGATCGCTCGGCCGATGCCGCGGCTGGAGCCGGTGACGAGGACGGAAGGACGAGATTCGCTCATGGTTCGGGGTTCCCGGTGTCGCCCGGCGTCGCCATGACTGCGGGCGGGGTGTAGACCGACAGCGTGCATTCCACCGGCCACTGCGGTTCGCGGATGCGGCAATGGTAAGCGCCCATGCCGGAACCGTCCGTGAAGGCGGCGCGCGCCTCCACCGTGAACTGCGACCCCACCGGCAGGTGGGAGACCGGGCAGTCCAGGCGCCGGGTGCCGAGCAGGAAGCCCTGGGCCACGGCCTCGCCACGTGCGCGCGCTGACAGTCCACCGATCAGGGCGGCCGCCTGGGCGAACACTTCCACCAGCGCCCAGGCCGGCAGGCCGCGGCCGGCTTCCACCAGGGGATCGCCGGCCCGGACCCGGACATCGGCCACGGCGCGGTCGGGATCACCCTCGACCAGGCGCTCCAGCAGCAGCAGGGGCGGGCGATGGGGCAGCAGGGCCTCGAGTTCGCGCAGGTTCGCGCTCAACGCGGCTCCCCCGTGACACGGCCCATGCGCCCGGTCAGCCGGTCGGTGACGGCCACCGGGATGCGCAGCAACATGCGCAGCAGCAGGCGGACATGCAGGCCCACCATGCGCAGGTTGTCGCGGACGTAGCGGAAATGGGAGCGGCCCTGCTCGGGGTAGGCCACCTTCGTGTCCAGGAAGTGCAGGTCCATGCCGTGCCAGCGCGCCAGCACCAGCATGTCGGCGTCGAAGTCCATGCGCTCACCGGGACGGTCCCGGGCGATGATTTCCAGCGTGCCCGCCAGGGGATAGACGCGGAAGCCGCAAAGCGCGTCCCGCACGCCGAAGGACCAGGTTTCCAGCGCGACGACGAAATCCGTGAGCTTGCGGCCCCAGACGCGGACCCATGGGGCGTCCTTGCCGAACACCGGCGCGCCGCAGACCAGGGTGCGGGGCCGTTCGCGCGCGCAGTCCAGGAAGCGCGCCACGTCGCCGGTGTCGTGCTGGCCGTCAGCGTCCATCTGCAGGGCATGGGTGTA
>JAUHYP010000037.1 GCA_030426265.1 Gammaproteobacteria bacterium
TCGGCAATGACCGGCACGGTGGCCGGGTCGAGGTCCGGGGCGACCTTCAGGGCCAGGGGCACGCGGCGGCCTTGCGCCGCGGCCAGGGCCTCACGGCGTTCCGCCACCGGGCCCAGCAGTCCGTCGAGCTCGGCCGCGCCGTGCAGGGCCCGGAGGTTCTTCGTGTTGGGCGAGGAAATGTTCAGCGTCACGTAGTCGGCGACGGCATGGACCTTCTCCAGGCAGTGGAGATAGTCGTCGACCGCGCGTTCGATGGGCGTGTCGAAGTTCTTGCCGATGTTGATGCCGAGCACGCCCCCGAAACGCCGGCGTTCGGCATTGCGCACGAGGTGGTCGACGCCCTTGTTGTTGAAGCCCAGGCGGTTGATCATGCCGCGCGCGGCTTCCAGGCGAAACACCCGGGGCTTCGGGTTGCCCGGTTGCGGCCGGGGCGTCACGGTGCCCACCTCAATGAAGCCGAAGCCCAGGTCGCCCAGGGCGTCGATGTAGTCGCCGTTCTTGTCCATGCCCGCCGCCAGGCCGACGGGATTGGGAAAGGACAGCCCCATGACGGTGACCGGCAGCGACTCGCGGCAGCCGCCCAGTCGGGCCAGGCCGAGTCCGTGGCCCAGGCGCAGGGAATCCAGCGCCATCTCGTGGGCCTGTTCCGGCGGGGCCAGGAACAGGGCTTTTCGCAGCAGGTCGAACATCCTGGGCGGACTCGGTCGGGCCGGACCGTTACAGGTCGAACTTGATGCCCTGGGCCAGCGGAAGTTCCGTGCCCCAGTTGATCGTGTTCGTCTGGCGCCGCATGTAGGCCTTCCAGGCATCGGAACCGGACTCGCGGCCGCCGCCCGTGTCCTTCTCGCCTCCGAAGGCGCCGCCGATTTCGGCCCCGGAAGTGCCGATGTTGACGTTGGCGATCCCGCAATCCGAACCCGCCGCCGACAGGTAGCGCTCGGCGCTCTGCAGGCGCGTGGTGAACAGCGCGGAGGACAGGCCCTGGGCGACGTCGTTCTGCATCGCGATGGCCTCATCCAGGTCGGCGTAGGGAATGACGTAGAGAATCGGGGCGAAGGTCTCGCGCTGCACCACGTCCCAGTCGTTGCGCGCGCGCACCAGGGTGGGCTTTACGAAGTGGCCCGGTCCCGGCATCCGCTCGCCGCCGGTCAGGACCTCGCCACCGGCCGCCACCGCCGCCGCGACGGAGGCCTCGAAGCGCTGCACCGAGGCCTCGTCCGTCAAGGGCCCCATCAGGGTGGTCGATTCCATCGGGTTGCCGATGCGCACCTGGCCGTAGGCGGCCACCAATGCCGTACAGACTTCGTCCATCTGGGATTCGTGCACGAACAGGCGACGCGTCGTGGTGCAGCGCTGGCCGGCCGTGCCGACGGCGCCGAAGACGATGGCGGGGACCGCCAGTTTCAGGTCCGCCTCGCGGTCCAGGATCAGCGCGTTGTTGCCGCCGAGTTCCAGCAGGGTCTTGCCCAGGCGGCCGGCGACGCGGGCGGCGACCTGGCGGCCCACTTCGGTGGAACCGGTGAAGGACACCAGGTCCACGCGGCGGTCGTCGACGAAGCGCTCGGCCAGGGCGTGCCCGTCCTCGATGAAGCTGAGGAAGATCGGCGGAAATCCGCCGTCGGCCAGGGCCTGGTTGCAGAGCCGCTGCACGGCCAGGCAGCACAGCGCGCCCTTGGGTGAGGGCTTCCACACCGTGACGTTGCCGCAGATGGCCGCGATGAACGCGTTCCAGGCCCACACCGCCACCGGGAAGTTGAAGGCGGAGATCACGCCGACCACGCCCAGCGGGTGCCACTGCTCGTACATGCGGTGCGACGGGCGCTCCGAATGCATGGTCTTGCCGTAGAGCATGCGCGACTGGCCCAGGGCGAAGTCGCCGATGTCGATCATTTCCTGGACCTCGCCATCGCCTTCGGGCTTGATCTTGCCCATTTCCAGCGTCACCAGGCTGCCCAGGGCGTCCTTGTTCGCGCGCAGGGCCTCGGTGCACAGGCGCACGGCCTCGCCCCGCAGCGGCGCCGGGACGGTCCGCCACTCGGCGGCGACCCGGCGGGCCGTTTCCATGACCTTTTCGTAGTCGGCCTCGGTGGCCGAGCAGACCCGGGCGATCACCTCGCCGGTGCTGGGGTCGAGGCAATCGAGCAGGGTGTCGGAAGAGGTGGCCGACCAGGCGTCGTGGCCGAAGCAGGCGCCGGGATTGACGTCCCGGATGCCGAGGTGTTCGAGGAATTCCATGCTGGGGTTCCGCTGTCAGTGAATCAGCGGACCATTATCGCACCCACCGTCCTGGGGCGCACCCGCAGGCATCGGACGATCTCGGTGGTCCGGGGCGGCGAATCGTCGTTGTATGGGAACTTGCGCCACGCGACCCGGTCATAGCAGGCGAACGGCCCGGTTCGTGCCCTGGTGCGCCCGGGTCCAGTTGCAAGAGAAGCAGAACAAGGCTCCACGCCGGGGCGCGTTGCCCGGCACCCGGCAACCGCTGAAGAGGCCGTGAAGGGACGTGACAACGAACATGCTAAAGTCAAAGACGCGCGGGAACGCGCCATGAATGCCCGGGCGGCAACGCGCCTGGCGGGGAACGTCATCCCCGCCGACACCGGGAACGGGGAGGCCACCACCATGACGGGCAAGGCGCACGCGCCAGACGACGGCGGTCGGCCGACGGGGGAGGAACGCATGGGCGAGGCCCAGGTGGACCAGATGCTGGTGGAGCGGGTGCAGAAAGGCGACAAGGCCGCCTTCGACCTGCTCATCCGCAAGTACCAGCACCGCATCGTCAGCCTGGTATCCCGCTACGTCTCGGATTCCTCCGAGGCGCAGGACGTGGCCCAGGAGGCCTTCATCAAGGCCTATCGCGCGCTCGGCAAGTTTCGCGGCGACAGCGCCTTCTACACCTGGCTGTACCGGATCGCGATCAATACCGCCAAGAACTGGCTGGTCGCCCGCAACCGCCGGCCGCCCGCCAGCGACATCGACGCGGTGGACGCCGAACAGTACGACATGGACTCGCGCCTGAAGGAGCGCGACACCCCCGAGAACGAATTGCTGCGCGCCGAGATCGAGAAAACGGTCTTCGACGCCATCGCGGTGTTGCCGGATGACCTGCGCACCGCCATCATGCTGCGGGAAATCGACGGCATGAGCTACGAAGAAATCGCCACCACCATGGATTGTCCCATCGGAACGGTACGGTCGCGGATTTTTCGCGCCCGGGAAGCGATCGACGAGAAACTAAAACCCCTCCTCGATGGTCAATGAGGCGCGGGGCTGCAGAGAACACCCCAGGCACGGGTACGGATCAATGACAAAAGAAACACTGGAACATCTTTCCTGTCTCATGGACGGCGAGCTTTCGTCGGAAGCCGGGCGATTCCTCGCGCGGCGCATGGGCTCGGAGGAAGCGCTCGGCGCAACATGGCAGCGCTACCACCTCATCCGGGACTGCATGCGTCGGCCGGGCGAGTCCTTCGCGCTGACGCGCCTGAGCATCGACCTGGAACAGCTCGACCTCGAGGACGAAGCGCCACCGGCGCCGCGCGGCCTGCCACGGTGGCTGCGACCGGTGGCCGGCACCGCGATTGCCGCCTCGGTGGCCGCGGCGGCCTTGCTGGTGACGCTGAACCTGGACAATGGCCCGGCGGCGGTCTCGCCCGAACCCTTCGCGAGCCCGAACGCCCCGAGCCCCCTGCGCATGGCTGAATCCCAGCCGGCGAGTTACCAGGCGGGATCCGCCGCCAACCAGCGCAGCCTCAACCGCTACATCCTGCGCCACAACCAGGCGGCCGTCGCCGTGGGTCAGCACGGCTTCGTGTCCTTCATTCCCAGCGTGGCGACCGCGCCGATGCAGGTGATCGAGCCTGCCGTCGGGCCCGTTCAGGTCGACGAGGCGCCCGCTGACGGCGACGACAGCCAGCCCTGAGGACCCGTAGAGTGGGTCGCCTCCGACTGATCGCCGCCGCCGGCCTGCTCTGGCTTGCGGCGCAACCCGCCGCTGCCGACTCTTTCGAGGAGGTCCGTGGCTGGCTCGAACGCATGGCGATCGCCATGCAGGAACGCGATTACCAGGGAACCTTCGTCTACGTTCGCGGCGAGGACGTGGAAACCATCCGTTTGACCCATCTGCGCCGGGACGGAAAGACGCTGGAGCGCATGGTCGCGGTGTCGGGTCCGGAACGGGAGATCATCCGGGACAGCGACGGCGTTCGCGCCCTCATCGGTGAACAGGGCGATCCCTTGCAGGACCCGCTCCTGACCGGAACGGTGTTCCCCGACATCTCCGTGGCGTCCCTGGAGCATGCCCGGGAGCGCTATCGCTTTGCCGTGGGCGATCTCAACCGCATTGCCGGCCACAACGGGCGCCGGATCACCATTACGCCGACCGACACGTACCGCTACGGTTACGAGTTGTGGCTGGAGGAGGAGTCGGCCCTGCTGCTTCGCTGGGTCCTCCTGGACGAATCGCGCCGCACCCTGGCCAAGCTCGTGTTCACCGAACTGGTGACCGGCGAGGCCGTGAACCAGGAAGAACTCCGCAGCGAGCTGCCCGGGAGCCGCTTCGTGGCCGTCCAGGCCCCGGCGCCCAGGCCACGATCAGCAGCCCCATCGGCTGCGCAATCAGCCGCCCATTCCTCGGCATCCCGGGCCCCGGCGCGCCCGCTGCCCGGCGGCCTGCCGCCGGGGTTTGGCCTCGCGGCACAGGCACGCAACGAGGAGCAGCCCGATTGGGAGCACCTGGTATTCAGCGACGGCCTCGCGTCGGTGTCGGTCTATCTCGAACCGGCGATGGGGGAGGGGGGCATTCCCCCCGGCCTCAGCCGCATGGGCACGACCAATGCCTGGTCGGGCGCAAAAGCGACGCGCCGGGTCACGGCCATCGGCGAAGTTCCGCCGGTCACCCTGAAAGCCATCGGCAAGGCGTTCCTGGCCGACCGCCCGGGCGCCGACGGCCCCGAGTGACGGCGGTCGGAACCAAACGATGATCGAGCAGCGCGGGCGTGTCGTGGCCCTTTCGGGCGATGATGCGCGCGTGCGCCTGGGCGGCCAGTCCGGCTGCGCGGCCTGTGACGCCGGGCGCGGTTGCGGCGCGGGCCTGTTCGGTCGGCTGTTGCAGCGTGGCGACACCGAGGTGACCGTGGTCAACCGGCTCGGCCTGGCCCCGGGCGCCCCGGTGACCCTGGGGATCGCCGAGTCCGACTACCTGGCCCTGGTCATGGCCCTGTTCGGTTGGCCGTTGCTGGCTGCGCTCGCGGGCGCCGCGCTGGCGCATGCCCTGGCCGCACCCGCTTTTGGTGGTTCTCCCTGGGCGCTGGACGTGGCGACGGCCGCAGGGGGGCTCGCCGCCGGTGCGGCCGTGCTGTGGCGTGGACGACGTTCGATGCCGGATCGCTTCACACGCCTGTCGCTGCAGATGCTGGCGCCCTCGGACGACCTTGAATGTGTGTCCTCCGAACGCCATCCATAAGCCCATCGATGTCTGACGCCGATACGATTGCCGGGCCCTTTGCGGAACCCCCGGCGCAGAATCGGGTCTGGAAACCGGACAGGGCCCGTCGCGCCATTTGGCGATCGACGGGTCGAGCTTTGACGAGGAAACCCCATTGAACACGATCAAAACCCTCACCGTGACCTTCTTCCTGCTGGCGGCCAACCTGGCCTTCGCGCGCGTGACGGGCCTGCCCGACTTCACGGACCTCGTGGACGAGGCAGCGCCGGCCGTGGTGAACATCCGCGTCACCCAGTACGGCGAGCGCCTGCGGGGCGACGATGCGCAGGTCACCCCGGATTTCGACGGTGAAATTCCGGAGTATTTCCGCCGCTTCTTCGAGGGCCAGAACCAGCCGCGTGACCGACAGGGCGCCGGTTCGGGCTTCATCATCGAATCCGGTGGCTACGTGGTCACCAACCATCACGTGATCGACGGCGCGGACCAGATCATCGTCCGCCTCGCGGACCGTCGTGAGTACGTGGCGGAACTCGTCGGCAGCGATGAACAGAGCGACATCGCCCTGTTGAAGATCGAAGCCAGCGACCTGCCGTACCTCGAGTTCGGCGAGGCGGTCGACCTGGAGCAGGGTGAATGGGTCATGGCCATCGGCTCGCCCTTCAACTTCGACCAGACCGTCACCGCGGGCATCGTGAGCGCCACCGGCCGCTCCTACGGCGGCCAGCAATACGTGCCCTTCATCCAGTCGGATGTGGCCATCAACCGGGGCAACTCCGGCGGCCCCCTGCTGAACATGGACGGCAAGGTCGTGGGTGTGAACTCCTGGATCCTGACGTCCGGCGGTGGCTACATCGGCCTGTCGTTCTCGATCCCGTCCGAGGTCGTGCGCAGCACGGTCACGCAGCTGCGCGAGACCGGCACGGTGCGTCGTGGCCTGCTCGGCGTCGCGGTGGGAGAGGTGACCCGGGAGGTGGCCGAGGCCATGGGCCTGGACCGCCCGACCGGCGCCCTGGTCAACGACGTCAGCGAGGGCAGCGCCGCGGAAAAGGCCGGCATCAAGCCGGGGGACATCATCCTTTCCTTCGACGCCAAGGCGGTGGAAACCTGGAATGACCTGCCGCCCCTGGTGGGCGCCAACCCGCCGGGCACGCGCGCCGAGGTGGTGGTGAGCCGCTACGGAGAGCGCGAGGAATTCGACGTGGTGCTCGACTCCCTCGAGCCCGAGGAGGAGGAAGTCCTGGCCGCCAGCGACGAGGACGGCGGCAGCGGCAATGCCCTGGGCCTGGCCGTGGAAGGCCTGGGCGAGGAGCGCCGCCGCCAGCTCGAGGCCCCGGAGGGCGGAGTGGTCGTTTCCAGCGTCGACAGCGACGAAGCCTGGCGCGCCGGTGTGCGCCCCGGCGACATCGTGCTGATGATCAACAACCAGCCGGTGAACGGCGTCGAAGGCTTCGAGGAAATCGTGAACGGCCTGCAGTCCGGCAAGGCCGTGGCACTGCGCGTCTGGCGTGAAGGCGCCACGACGTTCTTCGCCTACACACCGTCCGACGACGACCTGGGCTGAGCTCAGGCCTGATGCGCCGGGACGGCCCCGTCCCGGCAGCATTCGGGTATAATCCGCCGTTAACTCAGGCCACCCCTCCGTCCGGTTGGGTGGCCTTCTTTCACGAGCCTCGCCGGCCGTTCCGGGCCAGGACCCATGGACCAGCAACACATCCGCAATTTTTCCATCATCGCCCACGTGGACCATGGCAAGTCCACGCTGGCGGACCGCTTCATCCAGATCTGTGGCGGCCTCAGCGAGCGCGAGATGGCGGCGCAGGTGCTCGACTCCATGGACATCGAGCGCGAGCGCGGCATCACCATCAAGGCCCAGAGCGTGACGCTGGACTATACGGCGGGCGACGGCCAGACCTACCAGCTCAATTTCATCGACACGCCCGGGCACGTGGACTTTTCCTACGAGGTGTCCCGTTCGCTGTCAGCCTGCGAGGGCGCGCTGCTGGTGGTTGACGCGGCGCAGGGCGTGGAAGCCCAGAGCGTGGCGAACTGCTACACGGCCGTGGAACTGGGCCTGGAAGTCATCCCCGTGCTGAACAAGATCGACCTGCCGTCCGCCGAGCCGGACAAGGTCAAGCACGAGATCGAGGACATCATCGGTATCGAGGCGCGCGACGCCCTGGCCGTCAGCGCCAAGACCGGCGTCGGTGTACCCGAGGTGCTCGAGGAGCTGGTGCGGAAGGTGCCGCCACCCACGGGCGACCCCGACGGGCCGCTCAAGGCGCTGATCATCGACAGCTGGTTCGACAACTACCTGGGCATCGTCTCGCTGGTGCGTGTCGTGGACGGGCGCGTGGGCCGGCGCGACAAGATCAAGATCATGTCGACCGGCGAACACCACCAGGTCGACCAGGTGGGCGTGTTCACGCCCAAGCAGGTCAAGCGCGATGCGCTCCAGGCCGGCGAGGTGGGTTTCCTGGTCGCCAGCATCAAGGACGTTCACGGGGCGCCGGTGGGCGACACCATCACCAGCGCCGGCAAGCCGGCGGATAAACCGCTGCCCGGCTTCAAGGCCATGCAGCCGCGCGTGTTCGCCGGCCTGTTCCCGACCAATGCCGACGAGTTCCCGGACCTGCGCGAGGCACTGGAGAAGCTGCGCCTCAACGACGCGGCGCTGAACTTCGAGCCCGAGACCTCCGAAGCGCTGGGCTTCGGCTTCCGCTGCGGCTTCCTGGGCCTGTTGCACATGGACATCGTGCAGGAGCGCCTGGAACGCGAATACGACGTCGAACTGGTCACCACCGCGCCCACGGTGATCTACGAGATCGAGCTGACCACGGGTGAAACCATCTCCCTGGAGAACCCGGCCAACCTGCCGCCGGTGAACACCATCCGGGAGATCCGCGAGCCCATCATCGAGGCCAACATCCTGGTGCCGCAGGTCCACGTCGGCGCCGTCATCGGCCTGTGCGAGGAGAAGCGGGGCCGCCAGGTGGGCATGCAGTACCTGGGTGGGCAGGTGACACTGAAATATGAATTGCCGATGTCCGAGGTGGTGCTGGATTTCTTCGACCGGCTCAAGTCGGTCAGCCGTGGGTATGCCTCCTTCGACTACCAGTTCAAGCGCTACGAGGCCGGCCCCTTCGTGCGCATCGACCTGCTCATCAACGGCGAACGCGTGGATGCGCTGTCGGTGATCATGCACCGGGATGACGCCCAGCGGCGTGGACGTGACCTGGCCGAACGCATGCGCGAACTCATACCGCGGCAGATGTTCGACGTGGCCATCCAGGCCGCGCTGGGCGGCCAGATCATCGCCCGCACCACCGTGAAGGCGCTGCGCAAGAACGTCACGGCAAAATGCTATGGTGGCGACGCCACGCGCAAGCGCAAGTTGCTGGAAAAGCAAAAGGCCGGTAAAAAGCGCATGAAGCAGGTGGGCCGGGTAGAGATTCCCCAGGAGGCCTTCCTGGCGGTCCTGCAGCAGGACAAGAAGTGACTTTCCACAGAAGAACAACACGGCACAACGCATGAACTTCGATTTCGCCCTGATCCTCGTCGTCCTCACCCTGCTCACGGGGGTCATCTGGCTGCTCGACAGCCTGTTCTTCAAGCGTGCGCGCATGGACCGGCTGGCGCGGGCGGGCAGCGACCCGGAACGCGAACCGGTGGCCGTGGAGTACGCCCGTTCGCTGTTCCCGGTGCTGTTCATCGTCCTGCTGTTCCGGTCGTTCCTGTTCGAGCCGTTCAAGATTCCCTCGGGCTCGATGATTCCGACGCTGCTGATCGGCGATTTCATCGTCGTGAACAAGTTTTCCTACGGCCTGCGCCTGCCGGTGCTCAACAGCAAGTTCCTGGAGACCGGCGAGCCCAAACGCGGCGACGTTGTGGTGTTCCGCTACCCGATGGATCCTTCGGTGAACTTCATCAAGCGGGTGATCGGCCTGCCGGGCGATACCGTGACCTACCGCGACAAGGAGCTGTTCGTGAACGGCGAGCCCGTGGAACGCGCCGGCGGGGCGCCTTACCTGTCCGGTGACGTGAAGTGCTCGACGCCTCGCAGCGACGCCGTGCGCTACCGGGAGGATCTCGGAATCCGGCGCCACGACATCCTGATCCACGAGACCATCCGCGGGCGCAACGGTCAGTGGGTGGTGCCGGAAGGGCACTACTTCATGGTCGGCGACAACCGTGATCGCAGCAACGACTCGCGCGAGTGGGGATTCGTACCCGAAGCGAACCTCGTGGGCCGCGCCGTGGGCATCTGGCTCAATCTCGACGTCAACCAGGGCTGCGCCGACTGGGGCCGCATCGGCGAAGGCATCGAATAGGGCGCCTCGCCGCCGGATCGGGCCAAGGAAAAGCTTGCCCACGGTTACATGATGTGGGATGCTGGTTTATCATAGACTTACACCCAAGCATTGAGATCAGGCATCATGATTCCGCGAAAACAAGAAGGCATGAGTCTTGTGGGGTTTCTCATTGTGTTGGCCATGGTGGTGTTCATGGCTTACCTCGGGATGCGCATCGTGCCGATTTACCTGGAGTTCTATTCGGTCAGGCAGGCGATGGAAGGCCTGGCCCGGGAACCCGGCAGCGCGAACTATTCCCCCTTCGATATCAAGGACAAGTTCATCAACCGTCTGTACGTGAGCTATTCCGACGGCAATGTGGGCGCCGAGAACATCAAGATCGTGCGCAACAACGGCGTCTGGCTGCAGGTCAGGTACGAGGTGCGCAAGCCGATCATGGGCAACCTGGATGTGATCGCCTCCTTCGATGAGCGCGCCATGCTCTCGAACTGACCCGGTGACCGGCCCCCGATCTCCAGGGGCTCCGCCCCGGGGGCGGTGACATGCCCCGCACCGACGACCGCCTGCCCGGCATCGACCACCCGTTTTCCGATCCGTCCCTCCTCGCCGAGGCGCTCACGCATCGCAGCCGGTCGAACCGCAACAACGAGCGACTGGAGTTCCTTGGTGACGCCGTGCTGAACTTCGTGATTGCCGCCGACCTGTATCACCAGCGTCCAGACGACGACGAGGGGTCCCTCAGTCGCCTGCGTTCTCGGGTCGTTCGTGGCGAGACCCTGGCGCGCGTCGCCAAGCGGCTGAAACTCGGCGATTACCTGCTGATGGGAGAGGGCGAACTCAAGTCGGGCGGATACCTGCGCCCCTCCATCCTGGCCGACGCGCTGGAAGCCGTGCTGGGCGCCGTCTACCTCGATGCCGGATTCGACGCGGCCAAGCGGGTGATCCGGGAGATCTTCGCCCCGGTGATGCACGACCTGCCCGACGCCGAATCGCTGAAAGACCCCAAGACCCGACTACAGGAGTGGCTGCAGGGCCGTGGCCGGCCGCTGCCGGTGTACGAACTGGTGGCGGAGGAGGGCGCCGAACACGCCAAGCGCTTCACGGTGATCTGCCGCCTCGAGGACAGCGGCTTCCAGGCAGAAGCCACCGGCACGAGTCGTCGCAAGGCCGAGCAGGCCGCGGCGGAGTCGGTGCTGTCGTCGGGGGAGGCCGGCCGGCCGTGAACGATCCGATTTCCACACCCGACCTTCCGACCGGTGACTACCGGTTCGGCTACGTGGCCCTGATCGGGCGTCCCAATGTCGGCAAGTCGACCCTGATGAACCGCATCCTGGGGCAGAAGGTCAGCATCGTCAGCCACAAGCCCCAGACCACGCGACAACGCGTCGCGGGCATCAGCACCACCGAGCGCGGCCAGGTGGTCTACCTCGACACGCCGGGCATCCATGCCTCCGCGGGCCGGGCCCTGAACCGTTACATGAACCGTGTGGCCAAGGCGACGTTTCGCGACGTCGAGGCCGTGCTGTTCCTGGTCGAGGCGGGACGCTGGACACGCCAGGACGGGGCCATCGAAAAGCTGCTGGCGTCCGTGGAGGTCCCCGTGTTCCTCGTGGTCAACAAGGTGGACGCGATCGAGCGCAAGGCGGATCTGCTGGCCTACGTCAACGAGATCACGAAGGACCGGAGCTACGCCGGCGTGTTCCTGGTGTCGGCGCTCAACGGCGATGGCGTGGACGACATCGAGGCGCGGCTGCTACAGGTGCTGCCGTTTTCCATGCCGTTCTACGACGAGGACCAGATCACCGACCGCAGTGAACGGTTCCTGGCGGCCGAATTCCTGCGCGAGGCGCTCACCCTGCGCCTGCACCAGGAACTGCCCTACAGCCTCACCGTGGACATCGAGCGCTTCGAACGCGACGCAGGGCTGGTGCGTATCCACGCCATCATCTGGGTCGAGCGCGACAGCCAGAAGCGCATCGTCATCGGCAAGGGCGGCTCGGCCCTGAAGCAGGTGGGCCGCGAAGCCCGCCAGGCCCTCGAGGAACTCCTCGGCGAGAAGGTTCACCTGGAGACCTGGGTCAAGGTGTCCCGGGACTGGTCCCGCAACGAAAAGATGCTGGAGCGCTTCGGCTTCGACGAGTAGGGCGGGTCCCCAGATCCGCGCTGCCGGTTGCCCACCGCAGACCGAGGTCCTATCGTGACGCCATGTTGAAGGTCCAGCTCCAGCCGGCCTACGTCCTGCACGCCCGGCCCTTTCGGGAAAGCAGCCTGCTGCTCGAGGCGCTGACGAGGGACCATGGACGTGTCGGACTGGTCGCCCGCGGCGCGTGCGGTGCGAAATCCCGTCACCGGGGCGTGCTCCAGCCTTTCCGTCCCCTGCTTGTGAGCTTCACCCGGCGAGGCGAGCTCGGCACCCTGGGCGCAGTCGACCAGGTCGCCGCGCCGCCACCGCTGGGCGGTGAGGCCCTTTACTGCGGCCTGTACGTCAACGAACTCACCGTGCGACTGCTGCTTCGCGACGATCCCCATCCGGAAGTGTTCGAACAGTACCGGGAGACCCTGGCGGGGTTGGCCGGAGGCGCCGACCCGCAGCCGGTGCTGCGCCTGTTCGAAAAAGCCCTCTTGGACGCGACGGGCTTCGGCCTGATATTGGATCGTGAGATCGGTGGCGATCCGCTTCGGGCGGACGCCTGGTACGACTACCAGCCCGAGCGCGGGCCGGTGCGCGTGGGTGAGGCTTCGCAAGCGCGTCCCGGGGTGCTGTCAGGAGCGGTGTTGCTGGCCCTCGAAGCGGGACAGGTCCCGCCCGCTGCACTGGGGCCGCTGCGGGGCATGATGCGACGGGTCCTGCGTCACCACCTTGGCGACCGGCCCCTGGCCAGCGAGGCCCTGTATCGCGCCGTCCGGCCCCGGCCGGATTCCGATGCGAACCTGGCGGAAGGAACTGAATTGCGTGAACCCGGTGACACGACTGCAAATTCGGTCGTCCCGGGGTCGGCCACGGGCGAGAACGAGGAGAACGCTCATGAATGAACACCAGCGCGCGGGCGAGTTGCTGCTCGGCGTCAACATCGACCATGTCGCCACCATACGGCAGGCGCGCGGCACCGACTATCCGTCGGTACTGCAGGCCGCCGCCGTGGCCGAGGAGGCCGGTGCGGACGCGATCACGGTGCACCTGCGTGAAGACCGCCGGCACATCCAGGACGACGAGGTCGTGGCGCTGTGCCGCCAGGTCGACACGCGAGTGAACCTGGAGATGGCCGTGACCGAAGAAATGCTCGCCATCGCCGAACGCAACCGGCCGGCCGACGTCTGCCTGGTGCCGGAGAAGCGCCAGGAACTGACGACGGAAGGCGGGCTGGACGTGATCATGCACTTCGCCGCCGTCCGCGCAGCCTGTCACCGCCTGCGGGACGCCGGCATCCGCGTTTCCCTGTTCATCGACCCGGACCCGGCCCAGCTCCAGGCCGCTGCCGACTGCGGCGCCCCGGTGGTGGAACTGCACACCGGCACCTACGCCGAGGCGGAAGGCGCGGCGATGGAGGGCGAGCTGCAGCGCCTCCAGCGGGGCGCGGAAATCGGCGCAGACCTGGGTCTGCAGGTCAACGCAGGCCATGGCCTGCACTACGAAAACGTTCATCCCATCGTCGACATCCCGCAGATCGTGGAACTGAACATCGGTCATGCCATCGTGGCCCGCGCCCTGTTCGTGGGCCTCGGACAGGCTGTGCGCGAGATGCGCAGCCTCATGTTCCGGTCCTCGTGAGGGCAGGGCGCTCCGTCATCGGTCCCTGTCCCTGATGGCCCGCCGGCGCGTTTCACCGGACCCGTTCGAGACCCGGATCGCATCGCTGGACAAGGACGGCCGCGGCCGTGCCGAGCACGAGGGCCGGCCCCTGGCGGTCTGGGATGCGCTGCCCGGTGAACAGGTGGTCGCGCGTTACCTGTTCGGACGCCGGTTCCGCGGCCAGGCCGGAACCCTGGAAGTCCTGGAGGCCTCGTCCGAGCGGGTCGACCCACCCTGTCCCAGCTTCGGTACCTGCAGCGCCTGCAGCCTTCAGCACCTCGCGGCGCCGGCACAGCTGTCCTGGAAGCAGGAACGCCTGTTCGACGAGTTGCGCCAGCTTGCCGACCTGGAACCGGAACGCCGCCTGCCACCCCTCGACGCCGAGCGCTGGGGCTACCGGCGCAAGGCGCGCCTGTCGGTGCGCGATGTCGCGGGGAAGGAACGGGTGCTGGTGGGATTCCGGGAGCGGGACGGGCGCTTCGTGACCGACATGCGCACCTGCCACACGCTGCACCCCCTGGTGGCCCGCGAACTGCCTGCGCTGTCCGACCTCGTGGGCGCGCTGGAGGCGCGCCGCACCATTCCTCAGATCGAGGCGAGCTGCGGCGATGAGCACGCGGCCCTGGTGTTCCGGCACCTCGAGCCCCTGTCGGAGGACGACCTCGAGCGGCTTCGCCGCTTCGAATCGGAGCGCGACATTCGCGTCTACCTGCAGCCGAAAGGGCCGGACACCGTCGCCCCCCTGTCGCCGGGCCCATCGCGCCTGGCCTATCGCCTCCCCGGTGAAGACCTCGAGTTCCGTTTCGAGCCTCTGGATTTCGTCCAGGTCAACAATGACCTCAATGGCCGCATGGTGGCCCAGGCCCTGGAGCTGCTGGCTCCGGCCGCGGAGGAACGGGTGCTCGACCTGTTCTGCGGCCTGGGCAACTTCAGCCTTCCGCTGGCGCGGTGCGCGGCGGAAGTCATCGGCCTGGAAGGGGACGAAGGCCTGGTCCGCAGGGCCGGGGAGAACGCAGCCCTGAACGGACTGGACAACCTTCGATTCGAGGCCGCCGATCTCTACGGCGAGGACCTCGGGCCGCGCTGGCCCGCAGGCGATTTCGATGCCGTGTTGCTGGACCCGCCACGGTCCGGCGCCGGGCCCGTCCTGGCCCGCATCGCGGCCACCGGGGCGCGGCGTGTACTCTACGTCTCCTGCAATCCAAGGACCCTCGCCGAAGACGCGTCCATCCTGTGCCGTGAGCACGGATTCCGGCTGGCGGCGGCGGGCGCCATGGACATGTTTCCCCAGACCACCCACATCGAGGCCATGGCCCTGTTCACCCGGGCCGGCCACTGAAACCGACGAGGAATGCGCAATGGCGCTTGAGATCGAACGAAAATTCCTGCCCCGGAGCGAAGCCTGGCGTGGCCAGGTCGAACGCTCCGTGGACATGAAGCAGGCCTACCTGGGGGGCGACGGCGTTTCCGTGCGCGTTCGCCTGGCCGGGGATCGGGCCAACATCAACATCAAACAGGTGCGCCTGGGCCGCCAGCGGGAGGAATTCGAGTATCCCGTTCCCATGGAGGACGCCCTGCGCCTGTTCGAACTGGCGGGCGGCGGTCGAATCGAAAAGACCCGCCACTACCTGCGCCATGGCGGCTTGCTGTGGGAGATCGACGAATTCGGGGGGCGCAACCAGGGGCTCGTCGTCGCGGAAGTCGAGCTCGAAACGAGCGACCAGGCCGTCGACATCCCCGAATGGGTGGACCGGGAGGTCACGGACGAGGACCGCTACTACAACATCGCGCTGGCCAACCAGCCGTTCGATTCCTGGGGGCATTCATGAGCGCGCCGAAGCCCGGTCCCGTCCTGATCGGCATCGAGGGTCTCGAACTGACGAAGCGTGAGCGGGACTGGCTGCGCCATCCCCTGGTGGGCGGGGTGGTGCAGTTCACCCGGAACTACGCCGACCTGTCCCAGCTCGAGGCGCTCAACGCGTCGATCCGCGAGGCCGCCCCGGCGCCCATGCTGATCTGCGTGGACCACGAAGGCGGCCGGGTGCAGCGATTCCGCGAGGGATTCACGCGGCTGCCGCCCCTGGCCGTGCTGGGGCGGATGTACGCAGACAGCCCTGACGTCGCCAGGGACTTTGCCTACCGCCACGGCCGGGTCATGGCCACGGAGTTGCTGGTGGCCGGCGTGGACCACAGTTTCGCACCCGTGCTCGACCTGGACGTCGAGAGCTGCGTGATCGGCGATCGTTCCTTCGCCGCGACCCGGGAGACCGTCACCGATCTCGGGGGGCACTACCTCGCCGGAATGCACGACGCCGGCATGAAGACCTGCGGCAAGCACTTTCCCGGCCACGGCTCGGTGCTGGCCGATTCCCACGTCGACGACGTCGTCGACCCGCGGACCCGCGACGCGATCGAAGCGGCCGACCTGCAGCCCTTCCGCGCCCTGTTGAACGAGCTGGATTCGCTCATGATGGCGCATGTCATCTATCCGGCCGTGGACGAACGCCCGGCCGGATACTCGGAGACCTGGATCCGCGACATCCTGCGCGGCGAGCTGGGGTACGAGGGCGTGGTGCTGTCCGACGACCTCGGCATGCATGCCGCGGGGTACGCTGGTAAGCTGGCCGACCGCGCAAAGCGCTCGTTCGAAGCGGGCTGCGACGCGGTGCTGGTATGCCATCCCGACGAGGTCGCGGAATTCATCGAACAGTGGGGCGACGAGAACGTCCCGGACGGCTCTGCGCTGCTGGCCCTGGCGGGCCGCAACACCGTCACCCGCGAGGAACTCGCCACCGTGGGCGAATGGCGGCACTGGCAACGATCCCTGGCTGAACTGGAGCAATCGAAATGGGCCTAGCCGATTACGAGGGACACCCCGATCCATCCTCCCTGCTGCACCGATCCCGCGTCGTCTACGACCGTGAAACGGTTGCGGCGGCCGTCGAGCGCATGGCGGGGGAGATCAACGAATTCTACGGCGACCAGCCCATTGTCCTCATCGGGGTGATGACCGGCGCCATCCTGCCGATGGCCTGGGTGTCGGTGCACCTGGAAATGCCGTTGACCATGGATTTCGTGCACGCCACACGCTACCGCGGTGGATTGCACGGCGCCGAACTCGAGTACCGGGTACCGCCCCGCATGGACCTGAGCGGCAAGCACGTCCTGGTGATCGACGACATTTTCGACGAAGGCAATACCCTGGCTGCGATCAAAGGCTCGGCGGAGAAGCGCGGGGCGGCCAGCGTGCGCCTGGCGGCGTTGGTGCGCAAGGACCACGACCGCGGCCTGCCACGGGACACGGTGGACTTCGTCGGCCTGGATGTGCCGGACGTCTACGTCTACGGCTGCGGCATGGATGCCTACGAGGAGTGGCGCCACCTCGACTGCATCATGGCCCTGGAAGAGGAGTGAGCCCGTGGCGCTGGTCGGCCTGATCGGCGGCAGCGGCCTGGACCGCTGGGGCGAACCGCTTCGCTCCGTCACCACGAACACCCCCTTCGGACCACCCTCCGGCCCCGTGCAGGTCTTCGCCGCGCGGGGACACGAACTCCTGTTTCTACCCCGGCACGGCCCCGATCACGCCATCGCCCCGCATCGCGTGAACTACCGCGCCAACATCCATGCCCTGTTCGAACACGGCGCCGGCGCGGTGGTGGCCATCAATGCGGTGGGCGGCGTGGACCCGGGACTGGCGCCGGGCGCCATCGTGGTGCCGGACCAACTCATCGATTACACCTGGGGCCGCGAGCACAGTTTTCGAGATGGCGAAGCCGGTCCCCTGGACCACGTGGAGTTCGCGGCGCCCTTCGACGACGACTGGCGGACACGCCTGCTGGCAGCCGGAAAGTCGGCGGGTGTGGCGCTCACCGACGGCGGCTGCCTGGGCGTCACCCAGGGCCCGCGCCTGGAAACGGCCGCGGAGGTGCGCCGCCTGGCGCGCGACGGCTGCACGCTCGTGGGCATGACGACCATGCCCGAGGCAGCATTGGCGCGCGAGGTCGGCTTGCCCTACGCCTGCCTCGCCGTGGTGGCCAACCTCGGCGCCGGCCTGGATGCCGAGCCCATCAGCCTGGAGGCCATTCACCAGGTGCTGGATGAGGCCATGGACCGTGTGAGGCGGGTGCTCGACGCCCTGTTTGCCGCGCTGTGAGCCCTTCCGCCTATCCCCACTTGCTCGCGCCCATGGACCTGGGCTTCACCACCCTGCGCAACCGGGTGCTGATGGGGTCCATGCACACGGGCCTGGAAGACCGCGCAAAACATTTCCCTCGCCTGGCGGCCTTCTTTCGTGAGCGGGCCGAGGGCGGGGCGGGGCTGATCGTCACCGGCGGTTTTGCGCCGACCCTGCGGGGCTGGCTGGCGCCACTGGCGTCCAGCCTGGTGAGCCGCCACCAGTTACCGCGGCACCGCGGGGTCACGAACGCCGTGCACGAGGCGGGCGGACGGATCTGCCTCCAGTTGCTGCATGCCGGCCGCTACGGGTATCACCCCTTTGTCGTGTCGTCCTCGGCGCGGAAGTCGCCCATTTCACCCTTCCGGCCGAAGGCGCTGAGCGGGCGTGGCGTGGAACGGCAGATCAAAGGATTCGTGCGCGGCGCCCGCCTGGCCCGTGAGGCCGGCTACGACGGCGTGGAACTGATGGGATCGGAGGGCTACCTGATCAACCAGTTCACGGCGCCGCACGTCAACGACCGTCGTGATGACTGGGGCGGTAGCGCGGAAAAGCGCTACCGCATTGCCGTGGAGATCGTGGCGCGCGTGCGCGAGGCAGTGGGCCCCGATTTCATCATCATCTACCGCCTGTCCATGCTCGACCTGCTGCCGGACGGCAATGACTGGCCGGAAATCGTCGGCCAGGCCCGGGCGGTCGAGGCGGCGGGCGCCACGATGATCAATACCGGGATCGGCTGGCACGAGGCCCGCATCCCCACCATCGCGACCATGGTGCCGCGTGGCGCCTTCACCTTCGTCACGGCGCGACTCAAGCCCGAGGTCGGCCTGCCCCTGGTCGCCACCAACCGCATCAACACTCCCGAGGTGGCCGAGGGCATCCTGGCTTCCGGGGAAGCGGACATGGTGTCGATGGCGCGGCCGCTGCTGGCCGACGCAGAGTTCGTGAACAAGGCGGCGCGGGACGAGGCCCACCGTATCAACACCTGCATCGCCTGCAACCAGGCCTGCCTGGACCATACCTTCAAGGCGCGCACGGCCAGCTGCCTGGTCAACCCGCGCGCCTGTCATGAAACCGAACTGGTCTACCGGCCGACGGCGAATGCCCGACGCATCGCGGTGGTGGGGGCGGGGCCCGCGGGACTGGCCTGCGCCACCGTGGCGGCGGAGCGCGGTCACGAAGTGACCCTGTTCGACCAGGCGGAGGCCATTGGCGGCCAGTTCAACATGGCCAAGCGGGTGCCGGGCAAGGAAGAATTTCACGAAACCCTGCGCTATTTCGGCGAGCGCTTGCGAGAAACCGGCGTGAATCTCGCCCTGGGCCGGCGCGTCCAGCCGGAAGATCTCGCGGAATTCGACGAGATCGTGCTGGCGACCGGCGTGCATCCCCGGCGTCCGGACATACCCGGCCTGGACCATCCCAGCGTGCTGAACTACCTCGACGTGCTCCAGGGCGGCGCCGCCGTCGGCGGGCGCGTGGCCATCATCGGCGCCGGCGGTATCGGTTTCGACGTCGCCGAATTCCTGGCGCACGACCCCCGGGAGCCCTCGCCCAGCCTGTCCCGGGAGGCCTTCGCACGCGACTGGGGCATCGATCTGGAACTCGAGGCGCGGGGCGGCGTGTCCGGCGTGACCGCTGAGCCCTTCCAGTCCGTTCGACAGATCACCTTGCTGCAGCGCAAGGACGAGAAGCCGGGCAAGGGCCTGGGCAAGACCACGGGATGGGTGCATCGCATGAACCTGGGTCGCCGCGGCATCCAAGCGCTGACGGGGGTTCGCTACCTTCGCGTGGACGACGACGGTCTGTGGATCGAAATCGGCGGCGAACAGCGCACCCTGCAGGTCGACCATGTCGTGGTGTGTGCCGGCCAGGTGCCGAACTGTGAGCTGGCGGAAGCGCTGCAAGCGCAGGGCAGGGCGGCGCACCTCATCGGCGGCGCTTTCGAGGCCCGCGAACTCGACGCGAAACATGCCATCCGCCAGGGTTCGATCCTGGCTTCATCTTTGTAAAATCGACGGCAGGTGCGCAGACGCCTGGACGGTTGTAAAGTAGTACCAGTCGGAGCAAATTCGACTGGAGGGTTTACATTGGCATGCAAACAAATGATAATCATTCTCATTTGAAGCAGGCGGCCTCGGCCAGTGCACCGATGACATCCCGGATTTCCAAACAGGCGCTGCCGAGCAGCGCGCATCCCGCCTGGCAATGGCTCCAGTCGTCCCGTGACGGTTTCTTCATGGGCCTGATCGGCGTGAACCTGCTGTTCCTCTACCTGGTGAACCGGGAACTGTTCACACTGATCGTCCAGTCGCTCAGCGATGCCTACCTGAACGTCAGCGTATTCGTGGCGCTCACACTGGCGGGATTTCACCTGCTGGACCGCTACTTCAAGGAAGGTGTGGTCCGGGCCCTCAATCGTCGGACGCCCTGGCAGATTCCGAGTGCGGCGCTGCTGGGCGCCTTACCCGGTTGCGGGGGGGCGATCATCGTCGTGACCCAGTTCGTCCACGGCCGCGTCAGTTTCGGCGCCCTGGTCACGGTGTTGATCGCCACCATGGGCGATGCAGCCTTCCTGCTGTTGGCGCGCAAGCCGTCCGTGGCCCTCCTGGTGTTCGCCGTGGCCATGGCGGCGGCCATCGTCACCGGTTTCGTGGTCAATCGCATCCACCGCTGGGACGACTTCAAGGTCCGTGCGGCGCCTCGCGAAGCATTGCCGGAGGGCGCGCTCGGCGTCCCCGCGGGTCTGCGCAAGGCCTTCTGGTGGCTGTTGGCGCCCGGCGCCGTGATGGGGGTGTTTGTCGCGCTGCGCGCCGACGAGGTGCTCTGGGGCTTCTTCGGCCTCGATGCCGCCATCGGCACCTGGTTCGGCTTTGCCGGGGCCATGCTGTGCCTCGCGATCTGGTTCAGCCAGCCCATGAATTCCTGGACCGCACGGTTCGCCCGCAAGCCGGAATCCAGCTGTCCCCTGGAGTCCACGGTGGCGGAAACGAGCTTCGTATCAGTGTGGGTGATGCTCGGTTTCCTGTCCTACGAGCTGTTGGTCCATTTCAGCGGCCTGGATCTGCATGAACTGTTCCTGGGCCTGGGCGCCCTGACACCCCTGCTGGCCGCGGCCATCGGCTTCATTCCGGGGTGTGGCCCGCAGATCGTGGTGACCACGCTGTACATCAACGGCGTCGTGCCGCTCTCGGCGCAACTCACCAATGCCATCAGCAATGACGGCGACGCCCTGTTTCCCGCCATTGCGCTGGCGCCCCGCGCCGCCATCGTCGCCACCCTGTACAGCGCCGTTCCAGCGCTGCTGCTGGGGTACGGCGCATTCTGGCTCGGTTACTGACAACATCCCGGCGGCCGCTTCGGGCCAAGCATTCACTCCTTTTCAGGAAATCCTGTTCCGGTATAATCGGGCGGAGGTTCAATCACTCTTCATCGAGCGGCGCCGGGACGACACCTTTGACCAAGTGGACCCTGTTCAGCAATCACGGCCATGTACTGGTCGTACTGTCGCGTGATCCGGACGCGCGCCTGCGCGATGTCGCCCAGATCGTCGGCATCACGGAACGCGCGGTCCAGAAGATCGTGCGCGACCTCCAGGATGGTGGCCTGGTCAGCGTCACCAAGGTCGGCCGGCGCAATCGTTATCGTCTCCACCCCAACCAACCGCTTCGTCACACGCTCGAGGCGCGCTGCACCACCGGTGAACTGCTGGAAATGGTGAACCGTCGTGCGCCCGGATTCGGGACGGACGAAGACATGGAAGCCGAACCGGAAGTCGAACCGGAATTCGAACCGGAATTCGAACCGGACCTTCCTGCCGAGCCGGCGCCCAGCCCCGAAGCAAGCCCCTCAACCGACGCCGAGGCGCCGGAGCCCGTCGCGCCATCGCGCGCGGCGGACCGCACCCGGCGACCCGCGCCGAAGCCGCCGCCCGCCCCGAAGCCCGAGCCGGTCGACGACGGCAGCCAGGGCAACCTGTTCTAGCGGCGGGTCGGGGGGAGCATCGCCATGGCCTGGATGATCTACGGCGCCAACGGCTACACCGGCCGACTGGTCGCCGCGGAGGCGGTGCGTCGGGGTCTGCAGCCGGTCCTGGCGGGCCGCGATGCGGAGTCCATCAAGGCCCTGGGTGATGAGCTGGGCCTGGAAACCCGCGTGTTTTCCCTCGGGGATGACGTGGCGGGCCACATCACCGGCCTCGATCTCGTATTGCATTGCGCCGGTCCCTTCCTCGACACCAGCGCACCCATGGTCGATGCCTGCCTGCGCACCGGTGTGCACTACCTGGACATCACCGGGGAAATCGACGTGTTCCGTGACATCCATGCACGGGACGACGAGGCGCGCCATGCCGACGTGTTGCTCTGCCCGGGCGTGGGTTTCGACGTGGTCCCCACCGACTGCCTGGCCGCCGCGCTGGTGCGCGCCCTGCCGGCGGCGACCGCCCTGGTGCTCGCCTTCGAAGCGGGGGGCGGGCCGAGCCGCGGCACGGCGAGAACCACGGTGGACCGCCTCGGCAAGGGCGGCCAGGTGCGCAAGGACGGGGAACTCCGGACCGTGCCGATCGCATGGAAAACCCGCGACATTCCATTCGCGCACGCCACCCGGACCGCGGTGACCATCCCCTGGGGCGATGTCTTCACGGCCTGGGTCTCCACCGGGGTACCGGACGTGGAGGTCTATCTCGCCCAGCCGCCCGACACCATCGCCAGGTTGAAGCGCCTTGCCGCCATCGCGCCGGTGCTGCGCTGGGGCTGGGTGCGGGCTTTGATCCGCCGACGGGTGGATGCGCGTGGAGCCGGTCCCGACGCCGACCTTAGGGCGCGGACCGGTGTCCAGGTCTGGGGCGAGGCTTCCAGTGCCGATGGCCGTCGGGTGCAGGGCACGCTCACCGGCCCGAACGGCTATGACGTCACGGTCACGGCCAGCCTCGGGGTGGTGGCCCACGTGTTGTCCGCCGAGGTTTCAGGGGGGTTCACGACGCCCTCCCTGCTCATGGGACCGGAATTCGCCGCCACGCTGCCCGGGGTGAGCATGTCGGTCGGCGAGCCCTTCAGCGACTGATCCAGAGCTTCGCCGCGCCTCGGCTGGCGTTGCCCAGTTCCGTCCGCAGCGCCTCCACCGCCTGCTGCGGCACGTCGATGTCCAGCACCAGCCCTTTCTCCCCGTACCGTTCGCCGTGCTTGCGGGCGCCATGGCGCTCCAGCAGCAGGTGCACGGTGCCGGCCTGGTCGAAGTCCGCCACCAGTTCGCAGCGCAGGCGTCGCTCACGCCGTTCGGTCCGGCCCCGATCCAGGCATTTGGCCGCCGCGCCGCCGTAGGCGCGGACCAGGCCGCCGACACCGAGGTTGATGCCGCCGTAGTATCGCGTCACGACCACCATCACGCCGTCGAGGTCGCGCCCCTCTAGCACCGCGAGGATGGGTCGTCCCGCGGTTCCGCCGGGTTCGCCGTCGTCGCTGGAGCGGTGGCGGCCGTCCAGGCGCCAGGCCCAGCAATTGTGCGAAGCGCCCGGGTCGGCGACCGCATCGAAAAACGCCAGGGTGTCGGCTTCCGTGGCGACGGGCGCCGCATGGGCGAGAAAGCGGCTGCGCTTGACGGTCTCCTCGAACCGGCAGGGCTCGAGCAGGCGCAGGCTCATGGCTGCAGGTCCTCCGGGAGCGGGTGGTCCGGGTAGGCCGCGAGGAAGGCTTCCAGCTGTTTCCGTGCCGTGTCCAACTCACCGGCGGCAAACAGGGCACGAATCTCCTCCAGCCAGGCGTCCGGGTCCCGAACTTCCTGCCGCTCCTGCAGCGGCTGCGCCTGCTTCGCTTCCTCGGCGTCGGCCTCCGGGGCCGTCATGGGGATCGGAGCCGGCGCTGCGGCCGGGGACGGTGGCGGGGCTTCTTCCACCGGGGCGGCCAGGTCCCGGAGCCGCAACGGGGCGGGTTCCCCGGACTCGGACTTCCGGCTCATCAAGTCGGCCTCGTCCGCCGCCGACTCGGCTTCGGGGACCGCGGCGCCGGCCGCCGCTGCTGCCGCATCGTTGCGTCCCTGGACCCGGTCCAGGGCTTCCGGGCTCATCCGTCGCAGCTCATGGTCGATGGTCCCGGATGCCCGCGGGGCGTCCATCTCGCGCTCCGGAGCCGCACCCTGCGGCGCCGGTCGCGTCTCGGGCAGGCTGGGCGCCGGCTCCCGGAACTGCATCAGGACGGTGACGCCCAGCACCAGCACGGCCGTAGTGGTGAGCGTATGCATCCAGCCGAAGCTCCAGGGGCGGCCGCTGCGGGGACGCTCGACGGCGGCTCTTGCGCGGTTCAGCACCGCCAGGTCCACGAGGTCCGGCGGTTCCGCGGCCCCGAGTTTCGCCCAGGCCTCCCGCACCTCTTCTGGGACGTCGTCCATGGCCTGGTCGCGTGGTCCGCGCATGGGGTCGTCGGTTCCGCTCATGACTGCAGCGCCTCCTTGAGCTTGCGGGTGGCGTAGCGCAGGCGGCTCTTGGCCGTTTCGACACCGACGCCCGTCACCTCGGCGATCTGTTCCACGCCCAGGCCGGCCTCGAGCCGCAGGACGATGGCTTCGCGCTGGTCGTCGGGCAGCGCGTCGACGGCAGCGCGGAAACGGGCCTGGCGCGCTTGCTCGTCCAGTGATTCTCCGGGATGGTCTTCGTCCGCGGCCAGCCCCGGGGGCAGGGGCGCCGAAGGCTTCTGGGCGCGCCAGTGGTCGACGAGGTGATTGTGGGCGATGCGAAACAGCCAGGCGCGAAAGGGCGGCGGGTGCCGGTACCGGCGACGTGCGCCGATGACCTTTTCCCAGCAGCCCTGGTAGAGGTCGTTGGCCGTGGCCTCGTCGCCGGCGTGGCGCCGGAAATAGGCGTACAGCGGCTGGCGCCAGCGGGCGTAGAGTTGCTCGAAGGCGACGGCCTGTCCCTGTGCGTAGGCGATCATGAGCGCTTCGTCACTGTCTCCGTTCATCGGTGGGTGGGTCCGGTAGCGCAGGTTGCGGCCGGCCAGCGGCCGGTGACCCTGCCGATGGATTCCCTTACCCGTGAGAACGACGCAGGACGCAGCAGGGGGTTAATCATTCCCGCCCTGCGCACTCAGACCCCCTTGCCGCGGTCACGAACATCCTCGACCCCCTTGTCTTCAGCCGATGCGGCGCCCTCGCCGGCGAGGCGCTCCTGCGTGACGGACTCGACCCGCGAAAGGACCCGGCCGTCGAGCAGGCGAGTCACCAGCAGGCGGCCCGACGCCGTGTCATTCACGGAGCGCAGGGCCGTGCCGGTTTCACCATCCAGGGTCGCGCTGTAGCCGCGCTCCAGCGTGGGCAGGGGGCTGACCGCATGCAGGGTGCGTGCGAGGGCTCCGAGGGCCTGGCGCCGCCGCGGCAGCAGGGCGGCCAGGGCAGCGCGTTGACGGACCTTCAGCGGATCGAGGCGCCGCTGCTGTTCCGTCACCAGGCGCCGCCCCGAGGCCGCCAGGCGGCGATCCAGGGTGGCCAGTCGTTCGCGACCGGCCTTCAGGCGCCGCTCCGGGTGTTGTCGCCGCAGCCGTTCACCGGTGTCGTCCAGCCGCTGGCCAAGCACCTGGAGTCGCGCCGTAACGCGCCGGGCCAGTTGGTCCCGTGCGCTGTCGAAACGCGCGCGCAGGGCGGCGCTGTCAGGACTCAGCAGTTCGGCGGCCGCCGAGGGGGTGGGCGCGCGCAGATCCGCCACGAAGTCACAGATGCTGACATCCGACTCGTGCCCCACGGCGGAAACGACGGGTATGCGCGAGGCGGACACGGCCCGGGCCACGATCTCCTCGTTGAAGGCCCAGAGATCCTCCAGCGAGCCCCCGCCACGGCCGAGAATGATGGCCTCCGCCCAGCCATGGGCATTGGCCGCCGCGAGGGCTCGAGCGATGGCAGGCGCCGCTTCCGGCCCCTGCACGGGCACGGGGTACAGGCGCACGCGCGCCAGCGGCCAGCGGCGCGACAGCACATTGATGATGTCCCGGATCACGGCGCCCGATGGCGAGGTGATCACGGCGAGACGGCGCGCGCCGCGGGGCAGGGGACGTTTGCGTTCGGCAGCGAACAGGCCCTCCTTCTGCAGGGACTCCTTCAGGGCTTCGAAGGCCGCGCGCAGGCGCCCCTCGCCGGCCGCCTCCATCGCGTCGGCCACCATCTGGTACTCGCCGCGTGGTTCGTACAGTCCCAGGCGCCCACGCACCTGGACGAGCTGGCCGTTTTCCGGCCGGAAGCCCAGGCCCTGCGCATTGCCGCGGAACAGGGCGCAGCGCAGTTGCGCCTTTTCGTCCTTGAGCGTGAAGTAGAGGTGGCCGGAAGCCGGGCGCGCCAGGTTGCTGATCTCGCCTTCCACCCACAGCCGCGGGAAGCCCGCCTCCAGGTGCAGGCGCACTTCACGGTTGAGCTCGCTGGGCGAATAGACCTCGCGCATGGGGCGGATGATAAACTGCCGCCGCCCTGTCGTCGTCCCGGAGATCCCATGGCCCGCCCGAATCCGAGCCGGCAGCCACGCCTGTTCCCCTTGCCGTTCTACCTGGTCCTCGCGTCGATCCTCTCCGCCTGCGACGCGGGTTCGGAAACGGGCCAGGACGGTCCTGCGGCAGGGCCCGGCATCACCGTGATCCATGGCGGCCTGATCCACACCGTCGACGTGAATCATCCCGTGGCGAGCGCCATGGCCTTCGACGAGACCGGCCTGATCCTGGCCGTGGGTGATTCCGACTCGCTGCTGTCGGAGTTTCCGGCAGCGGAGCGCCTGGACCTCGCCGGCCGCACCGTGATCCCGGGCCTGATCGATTCGCACGGCCACCTGCACAACCTGGCCGAGTCATTGACCCGGGCCCAGTTGGCGGGCACCACCTCGGTCGAGGACGTGCTCGAACGCCTCGCCGCGCACGAGGCCCGGCTGGGCGAAAGCGACTGGCTGCTGGGCCGGGGCTGGGACCAGAACGACTGGCCGGTGCGCGAGTTCCCGACCAGGGCCGACCTGGATGCCCGCTTTCCCGACCGGCCGGTGTGGCTGCGGCGCATCGACGGCCACGCCGCCTGGGCCAACAGCGCGGCGCTGGCCATGGTCGACCGCGACCTGTCCGGCGATTGGCAGATCGAGGGCGGAATGATCCATCGCGATGCGGGCGGCAATCCGACCGGTATCTTCATCGACAAGGCCATGGCGCTGGTCGAGCAGATCGTTCCGCCGACCCCCGACGCCGTGCTGATGGACGCGATCGATCTCGCCATCGACCAGATGCTGTCCCTCGGACTCACCGGCGTCCATGACCCTGGCATCGATCGCGAGGCCTTTGGCCGTTTCCAGCGCAAGCTCGAAGCGGGGCTGTTGCACACACGCATCTACGCCATGACCGGCGGCGCCGGCGCAACACTGGACTGGGCGTGCGCCCGGGGGCCGTACGCCGACCCGACAGGCCACCTGTTTCTGCGCGCCACCAAGCTCTACGACGATGGCGCCCTGGGCAGCCGGGGCGCCGCACTGCTGGCCGACTACAGCGACGATCCCGGCAATCTCGGGCTGCTGTTCTTCGAGGCCGATGTCCTTCAGTCGCAGATCGAGCGGGTCCTGGACTGCGGCTTCCAGGCCGCCGTCCACGCCATCGGCGACCGCGCCAACCGGGAGGTGCTCGACGCCCTGGAGGCGGGCATCGCGGCCCATCCGGACAACCCCGGACGCCACCGGGTCGAGCACGCCCAGGTGCTGAGCGCCGAGGATCTCGGCCGCTTCGCCGAACTGGGGGTGATCGCGGCCATGCAGCCCACCCACGCCACCAGTGACATGTACTGGGCCGAGGATCGGCTGGGTCCGGAGCGGGTGCGCTTCGCCTATGCCTGGCGCAGCCTGCTCGACGACGGCGCGCGCCTGGCCTTCGGTTCCGACTTCCCGGTGGAAGCCGTGGATCCCCGCCTTGGCCTCCATGCCGCCGTCAGTCGGCGCGATCTCGAGGGCTGGCCCGAAGGCGGCTGGTACCCGGAGGAATCGGTCACCCGCACCGAGGCCTTGCGCGGCTTCACCCTGGACGCGGCCTGGGCCGGGTTCATGGAAGACCTCGTGGGTTCGCTGGCACCGGGCAAACGCGCTGATTTCGTCATCCTGGACCGTGATCTCATGACCATTCCCGTCGAGGAGATTCCCGAAATGCGCATCCTCGAGACCTGGCTGGACGGCCGGCGGCGTTTTCCGGACTGAGGCGGCCCGCCCGGGGTCCGGAAGTGCCTCGCGTGGTGGCGCGGCGATTCGCCCTGGGGCTATAATGGGCCGCTAATCCACGACGCCCGGGCACTGCCCGGGCGTCGGCGTATCCCGGCGGTACGCCCCATCGCCGGGAGTTCGAATGCCGGAGCCCGAACGCATGCGACTGATTGGCGAAGCCCTCACTTTCGACGACGTATCCCTCGTCCCCGCTTACTCGGATGTCCTGCCCAAGGACGTCAGCCTCAGGACGCGCCTGACCCGCGAACTGAACCTCAACATGCCGCTCATGTCCGCCGCCATGGACACGGTGACCGAGGCGCGCTTGGCCATCGCCATGGCGCAGGAGGGCGGGATCGGCGTGATCCACAAGAACATGGACATCGCCCAGCAGGCCGGGCAGGTCCGTACGGTGAAAAAATACGAGGCCGGGGTCATCAAGGACCCGATCACGGTGTCGCCCTCGACCACCATCCGTGAGGTCATCGAACTCACGCACCGCCACAACATCTCCGGCGTGCCCGTGGTCGACGGGGACGAACTGGTGGGCATCGTCACCAGCCGGGACATGCGCTTCGAACGGCGCCTGGACGATCCGGTGCGCAACATCATGACGCGCAAGGAAAAGCTCGTCACTGTGCAGGAAGACGCCAGCCAGGACGAAGTGCTTCAGTTGCTGCACAAGCACCGCATCGAGAAGGTGCTGGTGGTCAACGGCGACTTCGAATTGCGGGGCCTGATCACGGTCAAGGACATCCAGAAGTCCACCGATTTCCCCAATGCCGCCAAGGACAGCCAGGAACGCCTGCTCGTGGCCGCCGCGGTGGCCGTTGGCGGGGACACCGAGGAGCGCGTCACGGCGCTGGTGGAAGCCGGGGTGGACGTCGTCGTGGTGGACACGGCGCACGGTCACACGCGCGGCGTGCTCGACCGTGTCGCCTGGGTCAAGAAGACCTTCCCCGACGTCCAGGTCATGGGTGGCAACGTCACCACGGCCGAAGGCGCCCTGGCGCTGGTCGAGGCCGGCGCGGACGGGGTGAAAGTGGGGCAGGGCCCCGGTTCCATCTGCACCACGCGCATCGTCGCCGGTGTGGGCGTGCCCCAGGTGACGGCCGTGGTCAACGTGGCCGAAGCGCTGAAGGACACCGGCGTGCCGCTGGTGGCCGATGGCGGCATCCGGTTTTCCGGCGACCTGGCCAAGGCCATCGCCGCCGGCGCGCACACGGTCATGATCGGCAGCCTGCTGGCGGGGACCGAAGAGGCTCCGGGGGAGGTCGAACTGTTCCAGGGACGTTCCTACAAGTCCTACCGCGGCATGGGTTCCCTGGGCGCCATGCAGCAGGGCTCCAAGGACCGCTATTTCCAGCACGACGCCTCGGCGGACAAGCTCGTGCCCGAAGGCATCGAGGGACGCGTCCCCTACAAGGGCGCCATCTCCGGTGTGGTGCACCAGCTGCTCGGCGGCCTGCGTTCGTCCATGGGGTACATGGGCTGTGACACCATCGAGCGCTTCCGTACCGAGGCGCAGTTCGTCCGCATCACCAACGCCGGCATCCGTGAGTCGCACGCGCACGACGTGCAGATCACCAAGGAAGCGCCGAACTACAAGCTCGGCTGAGGCCGG
>JAUHYP010000038.1 GCA_030426265.1 Gammaproteobacteria bacterium
CGCGGCATGGACCCGGTCGACAACGTGGACAAGGCGGACATTCCCGTCCTGCTGTTCGTGGGCGACCGTGACGTGCGGACGCCGAAATGGCACGCCGAGGACTTCTACGCCGGCGTGAAGGACAAGGTTCCTTCAAAACTGGTGATCATCGAAGACCAGCCGCACCAGCTGCCCTGGTATTACCGCCACCACATGCAAACCCTCACCCTGATCGAGGATTTCCTCGGCAACGAGTGCGGCTTCACGCATCTCTGAGGGCCGGTGAACACCGGGCCCGGTCGATGACCGGGCCCGTCATTTCTGCTGATGTATTTCGCGTGCGGGCCCGGAAAATCCTCCGGGCCCGTTTCACGTTTTCCGATCGCGCCGCGTTCAGGACGCCGGCGCCGCCTCTTCCCCCTCGTCCCCCCGCGCCATGAACAGGGTCTGCGTCGGGTAGGCGAACTCGATGCCCGCCTTCTCGAAGGCCTCGTGGATCTGCAGGAAGATGGCCTGCTGGATGTCCATGTGGACGTTGAACTCGTTGCTGAGCACGTAGTACACCGTCTCGAAATTCAAGGAGAAGTTTCCGTACTCGCTGAAATGGGCGCGATCGAATCGCGTCTTGTCCGCGGCCTCCACGGCCGCGCGGATCATGTCGGGAATCTCCTGCAAGCGGTCCCGGGGCGTCTGGTAGGTCACACCGAGCTTGAACACCACCCGCCGTTCGCGCATGCGGCCGAAATTCCGGATGCGGCTGGTCAGCAGGTCGTTGTTGGAAAACACCAGCTGCTCGCCGGACAGGCTGCGCAGGCGCGTGGTCTTGATCCCGATGTGTTCCACCGAGCCCAGGAAGTCGCCCACGGCCAGGAAATCCCCGACCACGAAAGGCTTGTCCAGGATGATGGACAGGCTGGCGAAGAGGTCGCCGAGGATGTTCTGGACCGCCAGTGCCACGGCCACGCCGCCGATACCCAGGCCCGCCACGAGCGCCGTGATGTCGATGCCCAGGTTGGCGAGGATCAGCAAGAGCACGGTCGTCCACAGCGCGACCTGCGCCAGGAAGCCCAGCAACGCGATGGTGGAGACCCGGGCCGGTTCGTGTTCGCGGGCTTCCTTGCGCCGCTCATCGATCATGTCACCGATGACCGTATTGACCCAGGCGCCGCCCTGCAGCAGCAGCGCGATGATGGTGAAGGTCCCGACGGCCGAGGCGTAAGCGGGCTCGAGGTCCAGGGTCAGCGAGCCGGCGTAGATGCCGACCGCCACCAGGAACAACAGGCGGGTGCTGCCGATGGCCGTGACCGCGTGGTCGTCCCAGTGCGTGGGCGTCCGCGCCGCCAGCTTCGCCAGTTTCCGGCGCACGATCCATTGCAGCACGCGCAGGACCAGCACCGTCCCGGCCATGACCGCGACGGCGACCAGCCACTCATCTCGGTGAATGGAATCCCTCAGGCTGTCCAGCCATTCCATAGCGTGTCTTTCCCCGGGGGCATGCCCCTGTTGGTGATCGAAGTTTCAGTGATGGACCCGGGTGGCGCCGGATTCAAGCAGGTCGGCGGCCTTCGGCGAAATTGATGACGTACCAGAGGGCGCCATCCGGGCGCTGTTTGAGGTCGGACAGTCCCGCCACGGCGGCATCGTAGTCGCCGGCGGTCACCTCGCCACCGGCGAGCACCTGGGCCCGGGCGCCGGACAGGACGCCCACGAGGTTGTCCACGATGCCGGTGAACGCCGCCTCGCCGGCGCAGGCGCCGTAGAAGGCCTGGTCGATGCGCAGGGGCTCGGCGCCGGCGCGGTGCAGCAACCGCACCAGTTTGCGTCCGACCAGGGGATCGGTTCCCAGGGTCCGGTAGGTGCGCCAGTAGGCCCGCCAGGCGGCGTGCAGGCCAGGGGGTTCGGGATGGGTGCGCAGCAGGGCGTGGTCGTCGTCCAGCAGCGCGATGCGCCCGCCGGGCCGCACGGCCGCCACCATGGCGTTCACCACGGCCTGGGGTTCGGGTACGTGTTCGAGCAGGAAGCGGGTGTGCGCCAGGTCCACCCTGCCCTGCTCCTCGCCCCGCAGCGGCAGGGCCGTGGCCTCACCCTGACGGAACTCCAGCGTCGCACCCTCCGTCGCCGGCGGCCTCGCCTGCGCCGCGGCCAGTTGGTCCGCGTCGCGCTCCACGCCGATCACCCGTGCTTCCGGCGGAAGCGTCGCGGCCATCAGCGCGGCGAAGATGCCCGTCCCCGAGCCCACATCCAGCACCAGTGACTCGCCGTCCAGGCGCAGGAGGTCCAGGCAACGACGGTTGATCAGCGAGTTCATGAGCGCCAGGCGCTCGCGTTCCACGGCCGAGCTGCCGTGAATGTAGGTGTTTCGTGCCGGCCTGGGTGATTCGAGGGGTACCTTCATGCCTGAATACTAGCCCCGGTGGCGGAATCGCGACAGCGCTGGACCGCGGTGCTTTACTCGGACCCCGGATTTGGGGCAAGGTCACGGGCGGACGTTCGCACCGCCCGGAACAGACCAGCACAGAACAACGACAGGAGACACCCATGAGCGAGCGCGTTCGGGCCTACGAGCCCAAACCCATGAAGATCAGCGTGCTGACCGCGGCCCTGCAGGAGCTCACCCCGCGGGAAGCGCGCGACGAAGACCCGGACCTCGCCATCGAGGAATGGCTGGAATTTTCCCGGGACATCGGTTCCCCCTACATCCAGCTTTCCTCCGCCCTGCACCCCAGCCTGACGGACGTGCCCGAGGAGGCCATGCTGGACCCGGTGGCCAACACCCTGGACCTGCGCGAGCCCTTCGACACGGCCCGCGCCGAACGCGTGAAGGCGGCCATGAAGGACACCGGGGTCGGGCTGTCCGACATCGGCTACTTCGACAACATGCTCGTCGCGGACGACCGTGCGCGCCAGGACAAGCACGATTTCATGCTGCGGGTGTTCGACGCGGCGGTAATGCTCGGCACCGACGCCATCTGCGGTTTCGTCGGGCGAAACTATGACCTGGAGATGGACCAGAACCTCGAGATGTTCGAGGAGGTGTTCATTCCCCTGCTGCGTGAGGCCCGCGCCCGCGGCCTCACCTACCGCGTGGAGCAGTGCCCCATGCCGGGCTGGACGGTGCTCGACCGTTGGCACAACAACATCGCCTACGCCCCGGGGCCCTGGATCGCCCTGCACCGCATCTGCGAGAAACACGGCGTGGGCGACCAGTTCCGGGTGCACTACGACCCGTCCCACTCCGTGCTGATGGGCCAGGACACCCGCTCCATGTTCCAGTACCTGAAGGACGAGGGCTACGGCTTCCTTATCGACGGCTTTCACGTGAAGGGCCAGGTCATCGATTCCAGGGGCGTCTCCGCCTGGGGCTATGGCGGCCAGACCATGGAACGCGGCGACTGGAAGGGCGGCGAGCCTTCACCCGACCCGGCCGACCAGGCCAACGCCTGGAAGAAGCAGGTCGCCCTGTGTGAACACGAACTGCCCGGGACGGCGCGGCACGACCCGCTCGCCTACCTGCAGAACCGCACCGTGGACTGGCTGGACCACCAGCTGGCGGCACGGGAATTGCTCGACCTGGATCCCGCCGAGACCTACCTCGTGGTGGAGCACGAGTACCCGCCGGCGCGCATCCAGGACTCAGAAGCACTCAAGCCCATACTCAAGGGTTCCATCGATTTCACCCGCGCCATCGACGAGGCCGCAGCCGCCATGTACGCCCTGCAACACGAGGTGATGGCGGCCCAGGGCATCCCGGTGCAGGGTGTCGGACGCGAGGCATACCGCTCATGAACAACGACAATAAAAACCCTGGCAACAACCCTGGCAACGGCACGGCCCCGACCGCTCACGGCGCCCTGTCCACCCGCCTGTCGACCATGATGTTCCTGCAGTTCTTCATCTGGGGCGCGTGGTTCGTCACCATCGGCAACTACATGGCCTCCATCGGCATGGCCGACCTGACCCACTGGCCGTACACGGTCAACCCGATCGCCGCCATCGTGGCGCCCTTCTTCCTCGGCCTGGTGGCCGACCGCTACTTCGCCACGGAAAAGGTGCTGGGGATATTGCACCTGCTGGGCGGCGTCGTGATGTTCATCCTGCCCCAGGCCAGCGGCCACGCCGGGCTGTTCATCACCCTGTTGCTGGTCTACAACCTCTGTTACATGCCCACCCTGGGACTGGCCAACTCGCTGGCCTTCCACCACATCCAGGACCAGGAACGCCAGTTTCCGCTGATCCGGGTGTTCGGGACCATCGGCTGGATCGTCGCCGGGCTGTTCATCGGTTACGTGCTGGGGCAGTTTTCCGGGGACACGCTGCCGGACCGCACCCCGCTGCCCTTGTACGCCACGGCGGTGGCCAGCGTCCTGCTGGGCCTGTACAGCTTCACCCTGCCCCACACGCCCCCGCCCGCCGCAGGCCAGCCCGCCTCACTGCGCAGCATGGCCGGACTGGAGGCCTTGTCCCTGCTGGGCAGCCGCTCCTTCTACGTGTTCATCATCAGTTCGATGCTGGTGTGCATTCCGCTGGCGGCCTACTACAACTTCGCGCCCATCTTCCTGGCCAACGCGGTCTTCGACCAGGGCGTCAGCAATGCGGTGACCGCCGTCCTGCCGAACCCCTCGTCATTGATGAGCCTGGGGCAGATGTCCGAAGTCCTGTTCATGCTGCTGATGCCGCTGTTCTTCCGGCGCCTGGGTGTGAAATGGATGCTGGGCGTGGGCATGGCCGCCTGGGTGCTGCGCTACCTGCTGTTCTCATTCGGCGCCCCGGACGCGGTGTTCTGGATGATCGCCCTCGGCGTCGCGCTGCACGGCATCTGCTTCGACTTCTTCTTCGTCACCGGTCAGATCTACGTGGACAAGAAGTCCACGCCGGCCATCCGCGGGCAGGCCCAGGGTTTCCTGGTGCTGGCGACCTACGGGGTGGGCATGCTGATCGGGGCGCAGATCGCCGGTCCGGTGTTCAATGCCTACCTGGACGGAGCGGACGCGCTGACCCTGGCGCGGTGGCAGGATTTCTGGCACCTGCCCGCCATCTTCGCCGCAGTCGTGCTGGTGTTCTTCCTGCTGGCTTTCCGGGACGACTCGAAGCGGGGGGCCGGCGCTTCGTGATCCCGGCGGGCATTCGCCAGGCGGACTCCCGGTGTGGCCGGGAGTCCGTGCCGGCGCTGCCGTGACGCCATGAACACACGGGAGCGCCACTTCGCCCTGCTCGACGTGTTCGCCGACGGGCCGTTCACCGGGAACCCGCTGCCCGTGATCCTCGATGCGGAAGGCCTCGACACGGAGGAGATGCAGCGCATCGCGCGCTGGATGAACCACTCCGAGACCACTTTCCTTCTGCCGCCCACGGACCCGGACGCGGACTACCGGGTGCGGATCTTCACCCTGGAACGGGAATTGCCCTTCGCCGGCCATCCCACCCTGGGCAGTTGCAAGGCCTGGCTGGAAGCCGGCGGACAGGCGCGGACCCCCGGGCCGGATCGTGCAGCAGTGCGGCGCCGGCCTGGTGCCCGTGCGCCCGCTCGACGATGGCCTGGCTTTCGCCGCACCGCCCCTGCTGCGCTCCGGTCCTGTGAATGCCGCCAAACGAGCGGAAGTGGCGCAGGTGCTCGACATCGACGAGGCAAGGATGCGCGCCGTGGCCTGGGCGGACAACGGCCCGGGCTGGATCATCGTGCGCCTCGATACCGCGGAGGACGTGCTGGCGCTGGAGCCGGCGCGGCACCACGGTTCACGCATCGAGATCGGCGTCGTCGGCGCCCATCCCGCCGGGCACCCCGCCGCCTGGGAAGTGCGCACCTTTTTCAGCGACCAGCACGGCAATCTGCGCGAAGACCCGGTCACCGGCAGCTTCAACGCGTCCGCCGCCCAGTGGCTGATCGAAGAAGGCCTCGCCGAGCCGCCCTGGACCGCGCACCAGGGGGCCCGCCTGGGCCACGCCGGCCGGATTCGGGTCCGGCGGGAAGACGGCGCGCTGTGGATCGGCGGGCGCGTCTCGAACCTCGTCAGCGGGCCACTCCGGCTCGACCTGGCGCGTTCCCGGTCTTGAAGCAGCCGCTGGACCCGGATTCGTGATCAGGCCGCGTACGCTCGTGGTCAGCGTGGCGGCCACCGTCCTGGCCGGTTATTTCCTGCTCGAGACGGGTCTCGCGCGCCGCGCCTTCTACGCCGTGTTCGCCGAACTCAGGGACGTGGACGTGGTCAGTCCGCGGCTGGTGCGCGAACTTCCGCGGAACGGGCCCTACGAACGCTGGCTGGAACGGGCGCGCGAAGACCTTCCCATCCTCGACACCCTGGTGATCGAGGATGTCGCGACCGTGGCGCTGCGACCCTGGCCCGCCATGGGTGAAGGCGCCCACGGGCTGTACCTGCGATTTTCCGACTACCAGATGAGCGACGGGCGCCTGGTCGAACTCCCGGCCGGCGCCGCCGGCGCCCCACAGCGGCACCTGTTCGAAAAATCGCTGTACATCCTCACCGGATCCGGCCGCACCGAGTTCCTGCCGGAGGACGGGCCTCCGGTCGTGGTCGAATGGCGGGCCGGCGACCTGCTGGCGGTGCCCCTGAACGTGCGGCACCGCCACTTTGCGTCCCGGGAGGCGCCGGCGCGCTGGCTGGCGGTCACCTCGTTCCCCTTCGTCCTGAATGCCTTCGACGACGAGCGCTTCCTGGTCGAGAACTCCTTCGTCTTCACCGACCGCTGGGATGGCGCCGCCGGCTACTTCGGCCCACCTCCTTCCGAACCAGAGCTGGAGGAGGCGGCCGCCTACGTTCCCGACGTCCCCGGAACGCCGACCGTCGCCCACGACCACCGGGGCGCAGGCAACCGCACGGCCCGCTGGCATCTCGCCGGGAACAGCATGCTCGAGGGCCACGTGTCCGAGTTCCCCGCGATGAGCTACAAGAAGGCGCACCGGCATTCCAGCGATGCCTTCATCCTGATCCTGGAGGGCGAGGGGTTCTCCCTGGCGTGGCCGGAAGCGGCCTGGCAACGCCACCACCGGATCGAGTGGCGAGCGGGGACCCTGTTCGTGCCACCGACCCTGTGGTATCACCAGCACCTCAACACCGGCGACCGCCCGGCGCGCTACCTCGCCTTCAACACACCGGGGCTGACACGCAACCTGGGACTGCGGTTCAACGACCAGCTCGAAACCGACCTGGCGGAGGTCGTCGACGCCTGGCAGCGTGCAACGCAAAGGGACCCGAGCAAGCAATGAACCTGCTGTTGACGAACACCCACGAGGAGCAGGCCTATCTCATCCTGCGTTGCTTGCGTCGCACCTTCGACCGGGTGGTCATCACCGTCCCGGAGGGCGGGTTCCTGCATCGCTGGTCCGGCAGTTGCGCCCTGTCGCGCTATGTCCACCGCCGCCATGCCGTGCCTGACTGCTCGGCCGACTGGGCCACCGGCCAGTTGCAGCCGGACAACACCCCGGCGGAAGCGGCGTGGATGGACCGCATCGAGGACATCTGCATCCGCGAGGACATTTCCGTCGTCCTCCCCTCGTACGACGCCGAGGTGTACGTGCTGTCCAAGAACCTCGAGCGCCTTCAGCGGCGTGGCATCCTGGTGCCCGTGGCGCCCTTCGAGCGCTTGATGGCGATCCTGGACAAGTCCCGGACGCTGGCGGCGGCGGCGCGTTGCGGCTTCCCCGCGCCCGCGACTCGCACACCGGAGTCGGAGGAGGAACTGGAGACCGCGGCGATGGAACTGCCCGCCCCCTGGGTGCTCAAGCCCCGCTGCAACGCGCACGGCGCACGGCTCAGCTACGCCACTGACCGTGACGCCCTGTTCGCCGCCTGGCGGGAACTGTCCGCCGTGTCGCCACGGCCCCTCGTCCAGGAATTCATTCCGCCCGCGAGCAAGCGCAACTTCTATGTCCTGGCCGACCGGGGGCACGAAATCGTGTCGGTACTTTCGCCCGAAGTCCACCGCCTGCGGCGCGCCGGCCTGCGCACGCCCAGTGCCGCGGTCGAATCCACGCGCGAAGTCCCCCTCAGGGAGTCCGTGGCCAACCTCGTTCGCGAACTGGGCGTCTGGGGCTGCATGACCATCCAGACCGTTGTGGACGCGCGCGACGGATCACTGCGCTTGATGGAAGCGAACCCCCGCTTCGGACACAACCTCTGGTACCGCACGGAGCTGGGCGTGAACGAACCGGAACTGCTGCTCGCGATCGCGCGCGGTGAAACCCCTCCTCCCGTGCCGCCCGTGCAGGAGGGGGTGCTCATGGCCGACCCGCTTTGGGACCTGATTCACCTCGTGGGACAATGCGTGGACCGTTCCGGGGACTGGATCCGCTCCCGGTTGGGTCGCGAGCGGCGACACGCCGCTGAGCTGGACTTCGACACGGTCGGCTTTCTCCTGTCCGCCTACCGGGACAACTACTTTTCCCGGCGACCCCGCATTACCAACCCCCTGAACCGCGGCCTCCTGCGGGATCCCCTGCCCCCCCTGGTCCGCATGGGCCGCATCGGCCTGCAGACGCTGCAACGCCGCGTGGGATGAGCGCGCAGGGATTCGACGCCGGGCCTGGGCGGCGCATCGCGCGAAACGTCGGCTGGCTGACGGTCCAGGAAGTCTCGACCCGGATCCTCGGCCTGGTCACGACGATCTGGCTCACACGCTTCCTGACGCCCACGGATTTCGGCGCGCTCGGCATCGCCCTGGCCGTGGCCGGGGTTGCCGTGACCGTGGTGCGCGCCGGCACCGGCCTGCGCGCCACGCGCGAGACGGCCCGAAACGCCGGGGACGTGCCGCGCATCCACGCGGAAATGACCGGCCTCCGCCTGGTCCTGTCCGCGCTGATCATCGGCGCGATCTGCGTTTTTTCCGAGCCGCTGGGGGCCGCCCTTTCGGTCCCGCCCCTGTTGCTCATCCTGGCTTCCTTCCTGGTCCTGCGGCCGGCATTGACGGTGCGCTGGGCCTTCAAGGGCCTGGACCGGATGGACGTGCCCGCCATTGCCGAAGTGATCGAGAAGTCCCTGCTGCTGCTCGGCGTGGTGCTGCTGGTCCGCGGTGGCGCGAACGACGTCTACCGGGTGCCCGTGATCGAGGTGGTGGCGGGCCTGCTGGTCAGCTTTGGGCTATACCGGGTGCTGATGCGCAGTTACCCGGACCTGCGCATCCGCCTGGCGGTCTCCGCCTGGCCCGGCATCGCCCGGGAGGCATTGCCGGTCAGCCTGGCGACGCTGCTCGGCGCGGTGTACCTGCACGGCGGGGTGCTGTTGCTGGGCTGGGGCGGACAGGCGGCCGGCGCCGCGGCTTTCCTGGTCGCCCACAAGGTGATGTTCACCGTGGCGGGCCTGGTGCAGGTGCTGAACAAGGCCGCCTTCCCGTCAGCGAGCCGGCTTATGGCGCAAACACCCGGCGCAGCCCTGGAACTCGGCGCGGGACTGTTGCGCGGCTTCCTGCTGCTGACACTGCCGGTCATCCTGGGCATCGCCTGGCATGCCGAGTTCCTGCTGGGCGCCGTCTTTGGCGCGAACTTCCGCGACGCCGCCCCGGCCCTGCGCGTGCTGCTCGTCGCCCTGCCCTTCGTGGCCCTGGCGACAACCCTGCAGGTAACCCTCATGGCCATTCCGCGGCCCGGTGCGGTGCTGGCCGGGCGCGTCGCAGGCGCCGTCTGCCTGCTGGCCGTCGGCGCCTGGTCGGTCCTGGCCCACGGCGCACTGGGCGCGGCCATCGCCCTGATGGCCGGCGAGGCTGTGAGTGCGCTGTGGCTGGCCGTCGCCACGCACCGGGCCACCGGAGGATTACCCTGGAACCGGGGTTGCAGTCTCGCCCTGCTCTGGGCCGCCGTCGCGGCGGTCGGGCAGCCACTGGTCGGTGGTGGACCCGTGGCGACCGGGGCCGCATTGACGGCCTATGCGATCGGTTGTTTCCTCACGGGCGCAGTCAGCGCCGGGGACTTTCGCCACCTGCCGGCGTCCTTCGCCCGGCGGCGCTCACGGTCCGAAGCGACCGGCAAACAACGGCGCACCGAGCAGGACATCGAAGAGGACCCATAGACCGAAGCCGAAGCCCGCCGCGACCGCGAGGCTTCCCGGCCAGGACAGTGCCGTGCGCCAGCGCAACCAGGCGCCCAGGAACAAGGCGCTGCCGGCAGGCAGCCCGACCAGTCCCACGGCCGCAAGCAGGCAGACGAAGCCCAGCAGGGTGGCGCCGACACGGCGCAGGACCCCGTTGATCGGTTCGGATTCGATGATCGGAGGGCTGGACCGACTCGCCGCCATGGCGTGCCGGGCATCCCGGAGGGCCTGGAGCGCCAGCAGGCCCAGGGTCACCCCGAGCACCCACCTCGGCACGGCGCCCGCCGTCCGCCCCAGGTCGAAGGCCTGTACGAACAGCACGGCCACCAGGCCGGTCAGGGCGAGCGAGAATCCGGCGCGCAGGCGCGGGCCGATCCGCCGTCCCTGGCTCATCGGGTCGCTTTCCACCGGGCCCGCAGCCGCCTGAACGAACCGAGGCCCAGGGGCAGCAGGAGGTTCACCGCGATGAGGGCCAGCACCCCCAGCACCACCGGGCGGGACCAGAAGTCGATGCGGTCCAGGGCCTGCAGTTGCATTACGAGGTGCAGGTTGGTCTCCAGCAGGGGCCCCAGCGTCAGGCCGATCACCAGGGGTACCCGTGGCCAGTCCAGGCGCTTCATGGCGAAACCCAGCATGCCGAAGCCGGCGGCCACGAACACGTCGGTGAACAGGCCCCGGTACTGGATGCAGCCGAGCACGGCGAGCACCAGGATGACCGGCACCAGCCGGTCGGTTCGCAACTGGCTGAGTCGCGCCATCGGCCGGACCAGGGCCAGCCCGAACAGGGACGTGAGCCAGTTCGAGAGAAACAGTGAACCGATGAGCACGAAGACCAGGGGAAGCTGCGTGGTCATCAACTCCCGCCCGGGGGTGAGGCCGTGCACGCTCAGGGCGCCCAGCAGCACGGCGGTCCCGGTGCCGCCGGGGATACCGAGGGCCAGCGTAGGCACCAGGGCGCCCCCGTCCTTGGCGTCGTTCGCGGCCTCCGGCGCGAGCACGCCCCGGATGTCGCCCTGGCCGAAGCGATCCCGGTTACGGGCCGACTGGCGCGCATGGCCGTAAGCGATGAACCCGGCGACGGAACTGCCGATGCCGGGGATGGCGCCGATCACCGTGCCGATGGAGGCGCTGCGCAGGAACAGGCCGGGGTAGCGCAGGAGGCTGCGCATTCCCGCGATGGCGCTGCCACCCAGGGCCACGCCCCGGGGCTGTCCGGACAGTGTCCGGCGCCCGCTTGCCGCCAGGTCCAGGACTTCGGCCAGGGCGAACAGGCCGAGGAACGCGGGCACCAGGCTGACGCCGTCCGCCAGGTAATCCAGGCCGAAGGTGAACCGGGGCTCGGCGGTGCGTGGATCATGGCCGACCAGGGACAGGCCCAGGCCGAGGCCGCCGGCAGCGAGACCCTTGACGAGCGAGTTGCCGCTGACCGCGGCCAGCAGCGACAGCCCCCACAGGGTGAGCACCAGCACTTCGGCCGGGCCCAGCGCCAGCGCCGCGGCGCGCATCACCGGTATCAGCAGAATCAGCACGGCGACCCCGAAGGTCGATCCCAGGGCGGACGCCGCCGCCGCGCAACCGATCGCGGTCCGGGCCTGCCCCTGCTGCGTCAGGGGAAATCCGTCCAGCAGCGTCACCGCGTTCTGCGTCTTGCCCGGGATGTTGAACAGGATCGCCGTTACCGAGCCCATGAAGGTGGCGCCGCCGACGAAGGCGCCGTACAGCAGCATCATGGCGACCGGGTCCCAGGCGAAGGTCACGGGCAGGGCCAGGGCCATGAGGCTCGAACTGTTGAGGCCGGGACTGGCCGAGAACACCATCGCCAGCAGGGTGCCGGCCACCGGGTAGAGAATCCAGGGCCAGGAGAACACCAGGGAAAAGCCCTCGAGGGCCGCGGCGATGACGCTGCCGTCCATCAGCGCAGAACCTCCTCCAGGGCCGGACGCACCACCGGCGCCAGCACCTCGACGGCGCGCGACGCGGACTCGACGGCGGCGACCGCTTCCGGGGCGGACAACCATTCGACCGTGAGGCCGGCGGTGCGTACCGCCGCCTGGAACCCGGGATCGGCGGCGATGTGGTCCATGACCTGACCGAGACAGGCCCGTTCGGCCGCCGCCATCCCTGGCGGCGCCACGATGACGCGCCCGGCGCCCACGACCTCCCCCAGGGCCCCGGCCAGCGCCAGCGCCTCGGCGGCCGATCGCGACGTCACGCCGGCCCGTCGTTCCGCGACGCCACCCGGCCCGTCGAGGCGCGGTACGTCCAGGAGGTCACCGGATTCCGGCGTGAGCTGGAGGACCGGGATCAGTTCGCCGTCACGGACCTGGGCGCTCACGGAGTCGTGGTTGGCGACCATGGCGTCCACTTCGCCCCGCATCACCGCGAGCACCCTGGCGCTGCTGCCCAGGTAGCCGGTGACCAGCGCGTGCTCGACGCCCAGCAGCGAGGCGACCACGGGCGGGGCCAGGAAACTGGTGCTGCCGACATCCCGTACGCCGAAAACGATGGGGCGCGATTGCGCCGTCGACAGCAACTGTTCGAGCGTGTCGAGTCCCGGGCCGGGCGACGTGAACAGAACGACGTGATTGGCGGCGAGGCGACCGAGCACCGTGAAGTCGTTACCCGGATGCGGCACCTCGCCATCGCCCAAGGCATGGGCCGTGAGCAGGCCGGTCGCGTTGAGAATGGCGAGGGTGCGTCCGTCCGGCGATGCATCCATCACCGCCCGCGCGGCCACCACTCCGCCTGCTTCCGGGCGATTGACCACCAGGACCTGGGCGTCCAGCGCCCGCTCGAGAAAGGGTTCGATGAGCCTGGAATAGGCGTCGTACCCTCCCCCGGGGCGCGTCGGAACGACCCATTGCACCGTGGCGCCCGCCAACCCGTCACAGGCGCCATTCGCGAGTGCCGGGACGGGGAGCCCCGCCAGCAGGAGGGCCAGCGCCCGCCGGCGCCATCGACCACTGGCCGGTGTGACCATGGTCCCCGTCACCAGGACAGGCTGACCCCGGCGACCCACGCGCGGCCTTCGCGGGGATAGCCCAGCCGGTGCACGTAGTCCTCGTCCAGCAGGTTGGAGGCGTCCAGGTAGAGCTCCCAGCGGGGCGACAGGTCCCAGCTCGCCTTGAGGTCGACGACCGTGAAGGACGGGAGACGGACCAGGGACTCCGATTCGTCCAGGTCATAGAGGTCCGAGGCCCAGATCGCGCTCAGGGCCAGTTCCACGTCCTGGACGAAGCGGTAGCGGAACTCCCCCACGACGGTATGGCGTGGGCGGCTGCGCAAGGGACGGCTGCTGCCGTCCGGCAGCGTTTCGTCCGCGCGCACCCAGGTGTAGCCCAGCCGCGCGTAGACCTGTTCCGTCAGCCAGCCGCCCGAATACAGCTCCACACCGTCGATGGTGACGGGATCGTAGTTGACGTAGGTGCCGTCCCGCTCGGCCCGTTCGATCAGTCCGTCGATGTCGCTCCGGAACACGGCGGCATCCGTGGTCCAGCCGGGCCGGTGCGTGAGCACGAAGCCGAGCTCATAGTTCTCCGCTTCCTGGGGCGCGAGGTCCGGATTGCCGTAGCGGCGCCGGTAGAGTTCGCGCAGCTTGGGAAACCGCGTGCGCTGCGCCGCGGAGGCGTGCAGCGACCAGGCGGGAGCGGCTTGCCAGGCCACGGCGACCTGCGGGTTGAACTCGGTTTCGGAGCGGCCCAGCAGGGTCTGGTCGAACAGGGTGAAAATCCCCCCCATCGCGACCGAGAGCGTCTCCGTGACGACGAATTCGTCCTCGATGGCCAGGTTCCAGGTCGCCAGTTCAGCCTGGTTGCCGTCTTCCAGCTCCCCTTCTCCCTCGAAATGGTCCTTCTGCCCGCCGGCGCTCAACACCAGGGTATGCCGCTCGGACAGGTTCAGCGTGCTGTAGGCGCGGGCGCCGTAGGAGTAGTCCTCGTTGGTCTCCACCTCGTCGAGCAGGGCGAAGCCGGCGTCCTCGAACACGCTCAATTCGCTGTCGTAGGCGTTGTAGTAGAGCTTGAGCGACAGGGGCAGGCCGTTGAAATGGTTGGAGATCCCCAGGGTCTGTCGGCGGGACTCCGTCAGCCGTTCGAAATCGGGCTCCTCGACACCGGCCTGGACCGGCAGGCCCTTTTCGCCGTCGGCCAGGTTCAGGAACACCGTGGTATGGCCCAGGGCCCAGTCGGCGACGTCGTACTGGAAAAAGGCGCTGCTGCGCTCGAAGTCGCTGTTGACCCGGTCACCCGCCGGCTGGTTGATCTCGCCGGTGTAATCACTGGACAGGCGGTAATCGTCCGCCGATTGATACTGCAGGGACACCACCCAGGACTGGTTGCCGTCGCCACCGCCGATGGCGCCGCGGCCGAGCAGGCGGCCGTCCGTCCCGGCTTCGACCAGGCCATCGCCGAAGGGATCCGCCAGTCCCTCCAGGGGCTCGATGTCGATGACCCCGCCGACGCCGTTCACGCCGTAGATCACGGAGGGCGCGCTCTTGATCACGTTGATGCGCCCGACCCGCTGCGTGGCGATCTCGTTCAGGTCCACGGTGCCTTCGAAACCCGAGGCGATGGGAATGCCGTCGTACAGGACCAGCACGTCACGGTCGCGGTAGCCCCGAACCCAGGCGCGCGCATCGGACGAGGATCCTCCCACCTGGACGTTGACGCCGGGAACGTGCACCAGGGCGTCGCCCACCGTATGCGCGTTGCGCGCCCGGATGTCCTCGGCGCTGACCTGGCGAATGACGAGGGTGGGTGGCGCCTCCGGCGGACGCGAACGCACGGCCACCCGCGGGAGGGGAAAGACGTCCACTTCCGGGCTCTCGGCCCCGGGACCCGCCGCGACACCCGCTTCGGACCCGGAAGACCGCGCTTCACCGTCGCCCGCGTCCCCCGTGCCGTCCCGATCCGTCGCCTCCGCCATGTCCGGTCCGGGTGGCGCCTTGGCGGCAGCCGGGGCCTGTTCCGCATGACTGCTGACCGCCCACGACAGGAGCATCAGCGAAAGGAACCGTCCGGGGAATCGGGCAGGCGCAGGCTTGGTGTTGTACATTCGTTTCGGCGCTCGTTGCGCGGCCGGGTTGGCGGCCGTGGCTCGGCGTCATCATAGTGCAGGGTTCCCGACCCTGCCCAGAACAGCGAATGATCCACGAGAGGCTCCGAATGACCCCCAAGCGCATCCTCACCGCCTGCTGCCTGCTCGCGGCCGCCGCAGGACCCTTTGCCGCCACCGCCGACGAAGCCCTCGGGGTGGACATCACCCCCGCCGCCATCGACCGGGCGCTCGAAGCCCTGGTCGCCGAACACGAGGTCGCCGGCGCGTCCGCCCTGGTCTACCAGTCGGGCGAGGAAGTGTATTTCGGCGCCTACGGCATGGCCGACCGCGAGGCCGGCACCCCCATGGCCCGGGACACGATCGTGCAGATCTACTCGATGACCAAGCCCATCACCGGCGTGGCGCTGCTGCAACTGGTGGAACAGGGCCTGGTCGACCTGGACGAGCCGGTGGCGAGCTACCTGCCCGAGTTCGCCGACGCCAGGGTCTACGCCGGTGAAGACGGAGACGGGAAGCCCGTGTTCGAAGCGCCCCGGCGTCCACCCACGGTGCGCGACCTCACCCGCCACACCGCCGGCCTGGCCAACGGCTGGGAAACCGGTGGGGCCGTCGGCGAGATCTACCAGCGGGAAGACCCGATGAATCTCGACAACGACCTGGCCGAAACCGCCAGGCGCCTGTCGCGCATTCCACTGGCCTACCACCCGGGTGAGCGCTGGCTGTACAGCGACGCCGTGGACCTGCAGGCGCGCATCGTGGAAGTGCGTTCCGGACAGGCCTATGCCGACTACCTGCGTGAGCACATCCTCGGCCCGCTGGGCATGGACGAGACCGCGTACTTCGTTCCCGAGAGCGAACGCCACCGGCTGGCCGCCACCTACGGACCCCCCGATGAGGACGGCGCCCTCACCCGCAGCCCCGGGCCGAACCTGGCGACCTGGAAACATCCGCTGACCCCGGGAGGCTGGGGCCTGGCATCGACCGTCGACGAGTACATGCGCTTCGCGCGCATGCTCCAGAACGAGGGCGAACTGGACGGCGAGCGCATCCTGTCCGCCGAATCCGTCCGCCTCATGGCCACCGACCACCTCCCGCCGGAGGCCACGGAGCGGTCCTGGTTGCCGGGCAAGGGCCAGGTCGGCTTCGGCATCGACGTCGCGGTGCGCGTCGCCCCTCCGGCCAGCCCCGAGGAAAACCCCGGCGCCGTGGGCGAATTCTTCTGGGACGGCGCCGCCACGACGCTGTTCTGGGTCGACCCGGCGAACGACCTGACGGTGGTGTTCTTCATCCAGCGCAGGCCGTTTTGGAACGATGCCCACAAGCGCATTCGCGACGCGGTGTACGGGGCGCCTTCCCCGCCCTGAGGGGCATCCCGGCTCATCCGACGGCCCGGCGGCATACGCTACAATCGACCCTTTCACCCACGCACTGACACGACCCATGGAGAACACCGTGAGCAGCTTCGAATCACAGCTCGAGAAAATGCGCACCGCGCCCGGCTTCATCGCCGCCCTGGACCAGAGCGGCGGCAGCACCCCCAAGGCCCTGGCCCTGTACGGCATCGGCGAGGACGCCTGGGAAGGCGAGGAAGAGATGTACCGCATGGTGCACGCGATGCGCACGCGCATCATCACCAGCCCGTCCTTCGGCGGCGACCGCATCCTGGCGGCCATCCTGTTCGAGAACACCATGGACCGGGAAATCGAAGGCCAGCCCACCGCGCGCTTCCTCTGGAACGAAAAGGGCATCGTGCCGATTCTCAAGGTGGACAAGGGCCTGGCCGCCGAGGAAGACGGCGTGCAGCTGATGAAGCCGATCCCCAACCTGCTGCCGCTGCTGCAGAAGGCGAAGAACAACGGCGTGTTCGGCACCAAGATGCGCTCCGTGATCAAGCAGGCCAGCCCTTCCGGCATCGCGGCCATCGTCGGCCAGCAGTTCGACATCGGCCGCCAGATCGTGGCCGAGGGCCTGGTGCCCATCATCGAGCCGGAAGTGGACATCCACTGCCCGGACAAGGCCGAGGCCGAGGCCCTGCTCAAGCAGTCCCTCATGGAACACCTCGACGCGCTGCCGGACAACGAACTGGTCATGCTCAAACTGACGCTGCCCGAGCAGGACGACCTCTATGCCGACTGCATCGCGCACCCGCGGGTCCTGAAGGTCGTGGCGCTGTCGGGCGGTTACAGCCGCGAAGAGGCCAACGAGCGCCTGGCGCGGCAGCACGGCATGGTCGCGAGCTTTTCCCGCGCCCTGAGCGAGGGCCTCAGCGCCCAGCAGGACGACGCGGCGTTCGACGCGATGCTCGATGCCTCGATCAGCAGCATCTGCGACGCCTCGAACACCTGATCCGGCCGACATCCCGGCGTCCCGTTCCGGGCGCCGGGACGACGCCGTCGCTCTGCTATGATGTCGCGTGACCCGTCGCCCGGCGGGTCCCGTATTCCACCCCCTGTGACAGTGACGACCGCATGACCCGATACCTCCTCGCCCTGATCTTCGCCCTTCCCCTGGCCCTGGCCAACCACTCCGTGCTCGCACAGGATCCGCCGCCCGACCCGGAGCCCGGACCCACACCCGAGGCCGAACTCGCGCCCCCCAACGAAGCCGCCAAGGCGCAGGACAGCGCGAAGAAGGAAGACGAGGAGGAGAAACCCAAGACCATCGCCGAGGTCACCAAGGACTCCGAGCGGCTCGAGGGCCTGTTTACGCTCTACCGCGACCGCAAGACCGGGAAGACCCACATGCTGGTGCGCGACGACCAGCTGGGCAAGGAGTACATCTACTGGGTCCAGATCGCCAATGGCGTGACCGACGCCGGCTTCTTCAAGGGCGCGTACGGGCCGAGCGGCATCATCGAGCTGCAGCGTTCCTACGACTCGCTGCAGATCCTGCAGAAGAACACCTCGTTCTGGTTCGACCCGGACAGCCCCCTGTCCCGCGCGTCCGAGGCCAACATCTCCGATGCCCTGCTGGCCTCGCAGAAGATCGTCGCCGAGGACAGCCGCCGCGGACTGCTGCTGATCGAAGCCGACCCGGTTTTCGCCTCCGAGGCGCTGTCCCAGGTGACCCCATCCCCGAACCCGGACGCCGACCCGAAAACCAGCTTCTCGCTGGGCAAGCTGGACGAGAAGAAGACCCGCATCCTGAACCTGCGCTCCTATCCGAAGAACACCGACATCGAGGTGGAGTACGTCTTCAGCAACCCGCAGCCGACCGTGCACGGTTCGGCCGCGGTCACCGACGCGCGCTACGTGGCCATCCGGGTCATGCACAGCTTCATTGAGCTGCCCGAAAACGACTTCCAGCCCCGCGCGGACGACCCGCGCATCGGCTATTTCAACACCCAGGTGACGGACCTGACGTCCAACGCAGCAGCGCCCTATCGTGACTACATCGACCGCTGGCACCTGGTGAAACAGGACCCGGCCGCCCCGCTCAGCGACCCCGTGGAACCGATCACCTGGTGGATCGAGAACACCACCCCGCTGGAGTGGCGCGACCTGATCCGCGACGCGGCCCTGGAGTGGAACAAGTCCTTCGAGAAGATCGGCTTCTCCAACGCCGTCGTGGTGAACGTCCAGCCCGACGACGCGGACTGGGATGCCGGCGACATCCGATACAACGTGCTGCGCTGGACCTCTTCCCCGAACCCGCCCTTCGGCGGCTACGGCCCCAGCTTCACCAATCCGCGCACGGGCCAGATCATCGGCGCGGACATCATGCTCGAGTACTCCTTCCTGGGCCGCTTCCTGCGCGCGCGCGGCAAGCTGCAGGACCCGGCGGCCGGCAGTGAGTTGCTGCTGGGTGGCGCCTTCGAGTCGGCCATGGGCACGCATCACTGCACCCTGGGCGCCGGCCTTCAGGCCAACGCCATCTTCGCCCGGGCGGCGGCCGACAGCCTGTACGGCCTGGATGACGAGCTGGACCAGCGCCTGACCCACGACACCATGCACTACCTGATCCTGCACGAGATGGGTCACACCCTGGGCATGAACCACAACATGAAGGCGACCCAGTTCCTCACGCCGGACGAGGCCTGGGATCCGGCCTCCATGGAAGCGGGCCTGCTGGCCGGTTCCGTGATGGACTACCCGGCCGTGAACTTTGCCCCTTCCAGGGAACAGCAGAGCCTGTACTACAGCGTGACCCCCGGGCCCTACGACGACTGGTTCATCGAGTACGGTTATTCCGAGGCCCTGGCCGATCCGGTGGCCGAGGCCGCACGGCTGGAAGCCATCCTCGCGCGCTCCACCGAACCGCAGCTGGCCTTCGGCAACGACGCCGACGACATGCGCTCCCCCGGCGCCGGCATCGACCCGCGGGTGAACATCTACGACATGAGCAGCGATGCGGTGACCTACGCCTCACGCCAGATGACGCTGCTCCAGGACGCCCTGAACGGCCTGCCGCAGCGCTATCCGGACCCCGGCAAGTCCTACCAGGAGACCGTCGAGGCCGTGAGCGTGATGCTGGCCCTCTGGGGCCGCGCCGCCGCAGTGACCTCGCGCTACGTGGGTGGGGTCTACGTCGACCGCGCCATGGTCGGCCAGGCCGGCGCCCAGGCGCCGTTCCGCCCCGTGGAGGGTGAAATCCAGGAGCGTGCGATGGCGGTGCTGGCCACGCAGGTGTTCGCGCCCGACGCCATCGAGGTTTCCCCGGAACTGCTCCGCCATGCGGCCCCGCGCCGCCGTGGTTTCGACCACTTCGGCAGCACCGAGGATCCCAAGATCCACGACGCCGTGCTCAACGTCCAGAAGGGCGTGCTCGACCACCTCCTCAATCCCGTCGTGCTCAAGCGCATCACCGACACCGGGGCCTATGGCAACCGCTACTCCCTGGCGGAGATGATGAACGACCTCACCGGCGCCATCTTCGACGAAGACGCCCGTGGCGTGGTCAACAGCCAGCGACAGAACCTGCAGGTGGAGTACGTGCGCCGCCTGGCCACCATGGCCCGCGCCGCCAACGGCAACGGTCACCCGGTGTCGGCGGTTTCGGCGGCGGTGTTCGAACTGCAGGAGATCGACGGCCTGCTGGGTGAGAAGCGCAAGGCCGACCGATCCACCCAGGCTCACGTGGCGCACCTGGAACTGCTCATCGACCGGGCCCTGTCCGGAGACGTCTGAGGACGAACTCGACCATGCACCCGCTCGCCGGCAAGCCTGCGCCCCAGGCGATACTCGAGGACATTCCCCGGCTGGTGGCCGATTACTACTCCCTGGCGCCGGATCCCGGGGAGCCGGGGCAACGGGTGGCCTTCGGCACATCGGGACACCGGGGCAGCGCCTCGCAGCGGTCGTTCAACGAGGCGCACATCCTGGCCGTGAGCCAGGCGGTCGCCGACTATCGCCGGCGCGAGGGCATCGACGGACCGCTGTTCCTCGGCAAGGACACGCACGCCCTCTCGGAACCCGCCTTCGGCAGCGCCGTGGAAGTGCTGGCGGCCAATGGCGTCGAACTGATGGTCGACGCCGGGCTCGGCTACACGCCGACACCGGTGATCTCTCACGCCATCCTGGGCCACAACCGGGATCCCGGAAAGGCGCGCGCGGACGGCATCGTCATCACGCCCTCGCACAATCCGCCTTCCGACGGCGGATTCAAGTACAACCCGCCCAACGGCGGGCCGGCCGATACGGCGGCCACGAAATGGATCGAGACGCGCGCCAACGCCTTGCTGGCGGACGGCGGCGCCATCCGGCGGGTGCCCTGGCCACGCGCCCTGGCCGCGGACAACGTCCACCGGCACGACTTCATCGGCCCCTACGTCGGAGAACTGGGCGAAGTGCTCGACCTGGAGGCCATCCGTGCTTCCGGCCTGCGGATCGGCGCCGACCCCATGGGCGGCTCCGGCATCGCCTACTGGGCACCCATTGCCGAACGCTACGGCCTGGACCTGTCGGTCGTGAACGACGCCATCGACCCCTCCTTCCGCTTCATGCACGTGGACAAGGACGGAAAGATCCGCATGGACTGCTCCTCACCCGCGGCGATGGCGGGGCTGATCGGCCTGAAGGACCAGTACGACATCGCCTTCGGCAACGACACCGATTTCGACCGCCACGGCATCGTGACGCCGAGCAGCGGCCTGATGAACCCCAACCACTACCTGGCCGTCGCGATCCACTGGCTGTTCTCGAACCGGCCCGGCTGGCCGGAACGCGCGGCCATCGGCAAGACCCTGGTCAGCAGCAGCATGATCGACCGGCTCGCGGCGGACCTGGGGCGCGAGCTTCGCGAAGTGCCCGTCGGTTTCAAGTGGTTCGTGGACGGACTGCTGGACGGCAGCCTGGGCTTCGGTGGCGAGGAGAGCGCCGGCGCCTCCTTCCTGCGCCGCGACGGCACGCCCTGGTCGACGGACAAGGACGGCATCATCCTGGACCTCCTGGCGGCGGAGATCACGGCTGTCAGCGGTCGCGATCCCGGCGAACACTACCGGGCCTTCGAGGAACGCTACGGCGCCCCGGTCTACGAACGCGTGGACGCGCCCGCCAGCCGCGAAGAGAAAGCGGTTCTCGCCGCGCTTTCTCCCGAGCAGGTCAGCGCCCGTGAACTGGCCGGGGAACCCATCACCGCCAAGCTGACGCGGGCGCCCGGCAACGACGCGCCCATCGGCGGCCTCAAGGTGGTGACGGAAAACGGCTGGTTCGCCGCCCGGCCCTCGGGCACCGAGGATGTGTACAAGATCTATGCGGAGAGCTTCCTCGGCGAGGACCACCTGCGCCGCCTGCAGGCCGAAGCGCGGGAGATCGTCAGCGCCGCCCTGTCGGGCGCATGAGCCGGTTCTGAATCACGAGGCTCCCGTGGTGCGCACGGGAGCCCCCACTCCCGACAATCCCGTCAAAGCGCCAGTGCGCTCAGAGTTCGTTCGGCGCCGTACCGGGCTTCCATTTGATGTTGCAGCCCATGCTGGCCTTCTGGTTCGTGTCGACGGGGTGGCCGGCGAGCACCGCGTCCAGCGCGTCGCGCAGGTCCCTGCCGTCCACAGGGGCAGGGTTCGAAGGCCGCGCGTCACAGAGCTGGCCGCGATACACCAGCTTGCGATCAGCGTCGAACAGGAAGAAGTCAGGCGTGCAGGCCGCCTGGTAGGCCCGGGCCACCGCCTGGCTTTCGTCGTACAGGTAGGGAAAGGTGAAGCCGTTCTCGGCGGCGAAGACCTTCATTCTGTCCGGCGCGTCCTGGGGATGGGTGTCGACGTCGTTGCTGCTGATGGCGACGATGCCCACGCCCCGGTTTCCGTAGTCGCGGCCCAGCGCCGCCAGTTCCTCGCGCACGTGCACCACGAAGGGACAGTGGTTGCAGATGAACATCACGAGCGTGGCGGAACCCCCCTCCGGCAGGCCGTGCAGGGTCCCGTCGGGATCGGGCAGGGAAAATTCCGGCGCCTCGGTGCCGAGGGGCAGCATCCGGGATTCGACAGCGGCCATGGGCGCTCTCCACGTGTGGAAAGTCCCGAAGCCTAACACCCCCCGGCCGGAAACGCGTACGGCACGTCCCGGACCCGGCCGGTTGCCCCGACCGGGTGCAGCGTCATGTGGGAAGCGCCGGTGCCTGTCCGCAGGCCCTGGCCTCAGTGACGGCGGTCGAACACCTCGATGTCGTTCAGTTCGGAATACAGCGCCTGCTTTTCACGGCGGCGTTCGATCTTGCGCCGCGTGCTCACGCGTTCCTCGGCGGCGGGGTCATTCCACCACTCGTCGTCCTGCAGTTCGCGCGGCAGGTGTTCCGACTCGAAGTCGATGTCGTCGTTTTCTTCGAGCATGTCGTTGGGCGCTTCGAACAGGTGCGGATCGATCTTCATGCGGTTGCGCCGCGATTTCTTGCTCACGGGAGAACTCCTCGAGTGTGCTCCACGGGACCCACAGCGGCCCCAGGGGCGAATTACACGGCGCATTTATTTCGATGTCAAGATATTTGCTGTCGAAAGGAATATTGATACATTGGCGGAATGAAGACCGATCACATCGATGAACTGCAGGCCGACTGGACCGCACAGGGCGCCGAACTGGACCCGGACGCCATGGGCGTGGTGCTGCGCATCCAGGCATTGGCGCGGGTCCTGACCGACCAGGCCGGTGAGCGCCTGGAGGCCTTCGGCCTGCCCTACTGGCAATACGACGTCCTGTCCGCGCTGCGTCGGCAAGGCTCGCCCTATACCCTCAGCGCCTCGGAACTCGCCGAGGCCGGCATGCTCAGTTCCGGCGCCATGACCACGCGCATCGACCGCATGCTCGAGGCGGGACTGGTGCGGCGGCGGCGCGACGCCCACGATCGCCGACGCGTCCTGGTCAGTCTCACGAACCAGGGACTGGAAATGGTGGAGTCGGCCTCACGCGCCCGCTTCGAGGCGGCGGTGGCGGCCCAGGAAACGCTCAGCGCGGAACAGCGCAGCCAGCTCAACGGGCTGTTGCGGGAGTTGCTGGCCGCCCAGTAATCCGCCTCGGTTGGGCACATCGCCCGTTCCGCCGAACCGCTGCAGGGAATCGCCTCGGTTCCATGGCCCGTCGAATCGGCGGGGTTGAATTTCCGCCCCGTGCTTTTCGTCCCATTCCCACGACCGGAACGAAAGACGCCCGGACATGCCGGGCGTCTTCGTGTCATTGGATTTCCAGTGTGTTCCTGCTTCAGTTCACCCGCAACGCCCGGGCACCCAGGCCGCCCGCCAGCAACAGCAGGGCCAGCAATGCCAGGGGATGGTCGACCGGCACGGGAATGGAGGGCGCCGGAGGCACTGGCGGCGGCGACGCCTGGGGATCCGCCTGGCTGACGACCCCGAACTGGCTGCTCTGCCCCTGGCCAAGGCTGACCTCGGCCCACTGGAAGGCGCCGGTGAAGTCGCCCGGACCGAACGGCAAACCCGAGTTGTCGAGGTTGGTGATGCCGGCATCGTCCAGCAAATTCCGGATGGACGCAAAGGTCGCGACCTGGAAGCTGTCGTTTCCGGCAGCGGTGACCGTGAACTCACCGGGCGTGTTCGGATCGGTCACCCGGACGGCATTGGGCGAGGAAACCAGGGCCGCGGAATCATTCGAGAAAGTGCCCCCCAGGTCGACGTCGTAGTAGTAGAACATCGTCACGTCAACCGGGTCGATGCCCGTCACCTCGGCATTGGCATCCAGGCTCAGGGCGTCGACGCCCAGGTCGTTGAGTTCGAAGGTCACGACCACGGAGAACTGGGAACCCTGCGTGCCGACCGCATTCCAGGTCAGGGTGGCGAGGTTGCCGACATAGGTCTCGGTATCCGGCGCAGACAGAAGGGTTTCCTGCGTGCCGCCGGACAGGCGGAAATACCACCGAATCTGGAACAGCGCATCGCCGGTGGACAGGCCCACGAGATCAGCGCCTCCGTCAGCAGTGCGATAGTTGAAGCTGAAGGCGCCATCACTGATGGTGCCGTCACTGAACGCGCTGCCGCTCCACAGGAGGGCGGTCAGCGCCAGCAGGCGCGTGCTACGAAAGATCCCCATGATGTCACTCCTCTCGACTGTGTGTGCCGGCAAGTCGCCGTGCTTGTTGTTCACGGCGGAACGCTCTCCCGCGACCGCTTGTCGCCCATGGTAACAGCATATGAATCATTACGTTGAGTGAATTTTCAATAAATTGATTGAACGTCATATCAACCAGTTATCCAACCTTTCCAGAAACCGGGGCAGTTGTCGTCCGCAAGCCGACCCGATCCGCCGGCGAGGGACCTGGGCTATAGTTTCCAGGAACCCCGGTCGGGAACCCGCCATGAAAGCCTCCGCCCTGCTCTGCCTTCTGCTGCCTGCCCTGGCGACTGCGGCCCTGGCGACTGCGGCCCTGGCATCCGGCGAACGCTCCGCCTTCATTGGCCGACAGCTGGTGGACCTGACCCACGCCTTCGACGCCGACACCGTCTACTGGCCCACGGCCGACGGGTTCGAACTGGAAATCGATTTCCGCGGTGAGACCGAGGGCGGGTATCACTACGAAGCCAACACCCTGCGCACCGCCGAACACGGCGGCACGCACCTCGATGCGCCGGTGCATTTCGCCGACGGCGCCTGGCACACGGAAGAGATTCCCCTGCAGCGACTGGCCGGGCCCGCCGTGCTGGTCGACGTGCAGGACTCGGCCGAAGCCGACCGTGACTACCTCGTGAGTGTCGCCGACCTGCAGGCCTGGGAAGCCCGCAACGGCCTGATTCCCGACGGCGCCATCGTGCTTTTGCGCACGGGGTTCGCCCGCCACTGGCCCGACCGGGAACGCTACATGGGCACCGCCGAGCGTGGCCCCGCGGCCGTCGCCAAACTCCATTTTCCCGGCCTGGACCCGGAAGCCGCGCGCTGGCTGGTGGAAGAACGCGTGATTCACGCCATCGGACTGGACACACCCAGCATCGACCACGGCCCCTCCACGGACTTCATGGCTCACCGCATCCTGTTCGAGAAAAACATCCCGGCTTTCGAGAATGTGGCCAGCATGGACGGCTTGCCGGAGACGGGCTTCGACGTCGTTGCCCTGCCCATGAAGATCCGTGGTGGCAGCGGCGGCCCGCTGCGCATCATCGCCGTTCTCCCCGGCCCCGCCGAACACGACTGAAGCGGGAGCCGGCGGCGCGCGCCGATTCGGTTCAGGGCAGCGGCGCCACCCGGCGACGGTCGACGACGCTGGCCTCCCCCCTGCGGTTGACCACGACCAGCCGGAGCTCCCGGCCGGCAGCCGCCTCGCCCAGGGGCAGGGCCTGCGAAAACACGACCGGGGCCGCGCCCACCGGGTAGAAACCGGCATGCACGGGTGAGGCGGAAAGCGTCATCGCCCGTGACTCGAGCCCGTCGATCTCCAGGCGCACCTCCGAGACGCCGGCCGGGTCCACCGCCCAGCCCGATACGGTCAGCGGCTTCGCCTCGATCTGCAGACCCGCGGGCTGGTCCAGCAGGCCACTGGAAAGCGGCAGCCGTTCCGCCGCGAACGCCAGTGCGCCCCCCAGGAACAGGCACCCCCCCAGCAGCGCCCCGCCCGGGCGAGCGCCTTCGCGCCAGGCCAGCACGAGCAGGGGAAGAAAGAGCAGCCAGGCCACGGCGACCGCGTTGTGCCCGAGGTGAACGTGGCGGCTGAACTCCGAAAACCCGTCACCCAGCAAGGCGCTGGCAAACGTGAGCGCGACCACGGCGCCCAGGGCGACCTGGACCACGCACAGGCCACGCAGCGAGCTTCCGGGCGCGGCACGGCCCGAGCCGAGGCACCACAGGGCCCAGGCGGCCAGCCAGATCGGCAGCACCCAGAACGCGGCATAGACCGGAAACGGAACCCGGGCGACCCACTTCGCCAGACCCCCGCCCAGGGGCGGCTCCAGGCGTCCGAAGTCCTGGCCGGCGACTTCCCCCGAGTACGGCAGGCGCCAGGCGCCCGAGGCGTGCAGCGCGCGCAGGGCCAGGCGAAGGCCGGTCGCCGGCTCACCCGCCAGGACCGCGGCCAGGCGCAGCCGGGAAAGGCCGAATGCCTCCGGACACTGCCCCCGGTGGTCCTGGCCGCGCCTGAGGAACCAGCTGGTGTGGGCGAGCTCGGCACAGGCCGGTGACAGGCCCAGTTCGTCCGCCATCCGTGCCGGAGCGCCGCCGGCCGGCAGCACGGTGAAGAACACCGTGTTCACGACGTTGGCGTCACTGATGTGTTCGCTGCGCTGCATCACGGACACCTGGAAGGCCAGGGCCAGCAGCGCCACCACCGCCGAGGCGCCCCAGGGCGCGAGCCGACGGCCGCCGAGCACGAAGGCCGCCGGCGCGAGCAGGGCCATCGGCAACAGCAGGTGCTGTACCCGGGAACCGCCCAGCAGGGCCAGGCCGGCCAGCCAGGGCACCCAGAGCGATTTCGGAAAGTCTCCGCGGACCCCGGCGACGCCCAGCGCGCCGATGGCGAGGTAGGCGCCCAGCAGCGCCGGAATCTCCGTGTAGAGCGTGTTGACGAACAGCACGTTGAAAGGGTCTGCCAGCACCACCGCCGCCACAGCGGCATGCGCCAGCGCGGCGCCGGGATGGGCGCGCAACAGGGCATGGAACAGCAGGGCGCCTAGGGCGAACAGGACCCATTTCAGCGACCCGACCCAGCGCAGGCTCATGGTGTCGTCGACAAACGGCGTTGCGAGCGCCATCGCCAGGCCGGCCAGCACGGCCTCCGACCCCGGAAGGCAGTTCGCCGGATCCTTCGCGCCCTGCACGTAGCGTGGCACCGGCGCCGCGGGCGTCGCCCGGGACGGCGGATCGACACCCTCGGGCCAAAGACCCAGGCAGGCCGAGCTTCGCAGCATGTCGTACTGGTTGCCGTAGCCGGCCAGGGGCTCGAGCACCACCACCACGCCGCCGCGCACCAGCCCTGCCAGGAGCACCAGCACGGCCAGCAGGGCCAGGGCTCGGCTGCCGATACCGGGCGCCACGCTCAGGTGGCCAGCACGATGCAGCCCAGGGCGAGGATGGCCAGCGTCCAGCTCACCCGGTCCCGCAGCGCGAAGACCACCGGGTCGGCATGCAGTTCACCGCGATGGGCGAGGGTCCACGCGCGGGCCAGCCAGTACAGCACGAGGGGACACAGGGCCCAGAGCCACCAGGGCCGCCGGTAGAGGACCGCCATCTCCTCGCTGTTGAGGTACAGCGCCAGGACCAGCACCGCGGCCACGCCGGTGGCCATGCCCGTGGCCAGCACCACGGCTGCATCCGACGGGCGATAGGCGCGGAGACTGGCTTCGGCCCCGGGGGTGGCCAGGTCCTGCTGGCGCTTCAGGGCCGCCAGGGAGAAAAACAGAAAGATGGAGAACCCGAGCAGCCAGGGGCTGGGCACCACGGCGATGGCCATGCAGCCGGCCACGACCCTCAGGGTGTAGAGCACGGACAAGGCCAGCGCGTCCATCCACAACCAACCGCGGAACACGAAACAGTAGGTCCAGGCCACCACGAGATAGGCCCCGGTCGTCAGCAGGAAGGGTCTGCCGACCCCCCAGGCCACGAAGAGCGCGAGCGCGGCGAGCAACGGCGGCAGGACCAGGGCAACCGGACGACCCAGGGCGCCGGCCGCGAACGGGCGCTCCCGCTTGCGGGGGTGCGTGCGGTCGCTGGCCCGGTCCAGCCAGTCATTGAGCACGTACGTGGAAGACGCCGCCAGGCAGAAGGCGATCACGCCGATCCCGGCCGCACGCCAGGCCGCCGGATCGCTCCACTGGTGGGACACCAGGACGGGCACGAGCACCAGGAGGTTCTTGCTCCACTGGTGGGGACGCAACAGCTTGAACAAGGCCGGACCCATGGGCTCGGCAGTATAAATGGGATTGGGCGTTTCGGGTCCGGATCAGGGCACGCGAAGAGTGGCGCGCACCGCCCGGTGGTCGGAAGGCCAGGGCTGGACCACGAGGTCGGCAAGCGGGTGCGTTTCGCCGATCACCGAAGCCTCCACGACCTCGAGGCCGTGTCCCCTCACGAAAATGAAGTCGATGCGGTCATGATGGTCCGACGGGTCGGCCGGATCGCTGGACGGTGTCCAGGTGAAGCCCGGCCGCTCGAGGGCGTCCGGATGCACGGCCCGGTAGGCATCCACCCAGCCACCACGCTCCAGCGCGAGCGTGAAGGGCCACGCCACCACCACGGGGTGATGCCCGGCGGTGACGGTCGATGGCGTCCAGTCCCGGTGCGAGGGCTCGTTGAAGTCGCCGAACAGTACGTCCACGTCCCCCGGGGGCGCCGAGTCCAGCGCGGCTTCCAGCAGCGCGAGCGCCGCCCCCCGCGCCGACCGGGCCGCGTTCACCGCCGCGTCGGCGTTGGCCAGCTCCGGGGCATCGCCGTAGGGAATGCCGAGCAACTGGTAGGGCTGGTAGGGGAAATCCGTCAGATGGAGGTTCCAGGCCCGCACCCGCAGGCCGCCCACATCGACCACCGCGCCCAGGCCTTCGGGCAGGCGCCCGACGATGG
>JAUHYP010000039.1 GCA_030426265.1 Gammaproteobacteria bacterium
TCGCGGTAGGTGGTCATGTTCTCGGTGTCGGGAAGGGCGTGGTCCGGGTGGGTCGCCGCCCGTTGCCAGTAGTACGCGGCTTCGCCCTGCAGGGCGCGCTCGATCAGCAGGTGTTCCATCAGGCGGGCGGAAACGTAGACCCCGATCATCACCGCGAGCGAAATGTAGAGGGCCTGGAGCAGCAGGCCCCGACCGAGCCTGCGGGTCAGACCCCGTTCAATCGCCATCGAGTTCGGCGAGCCGGTATCCCAGGCCCTGCACGGTGTGCAGCAGGGGCCGGTCGAAGGGCTTGTCGATCACCTTGCGCAGGTTGTAGAGGTGACTGCGGAGCGCGTCACTGTCAGGCACGAAATCGTCCCAGACGGCCCGCTCGAGGTCGCGACGGCTGATCACGCGGGGCGACGCTTTCATCAGGGTCATCAGGAGTTTCAGGCAGATGGGCGTCAGGGACAGGCGCTTGCCGGCGCGTTCGATCTCGTAGGTGCCCGTGTTCAGGGTCAGGTCCGCGACACGGAGGTTCTGGCTGGTCATTTCGCCGGAAGCCCGTCGCAGCATGGCCTTGAGGCGGGCGTCCAGTTCGTCCATTTCAAACGGCTTGACGAGGTAGTCGTCGGCCCCGGCATCCAGGCCCGCCACCTTGTCTTCGAGGGTGTCTCGGGCGGTGAGCATCAGGATGGGTGTGTCCTTGCCTGCGTCGCCACGAAGCTTGCGGCACAGGTCCAGCCCGTCCATGCCGGGGAGCATCAGGTCGAGAATGATGGCGTCGAAACGCTCGGTGACCGCGAGGTGCAGGCCGGTCAGCCCGTCGGCGGCGTAGTCGACCTCGAAACCCTCGGTTTCGAGGTGATCGCCGACCATCGCCGCGATGTCGTGATTGTCTTCAACGAGAAGGATGATGCTCACTGGCCTGGAACCGCTTTTTTATCAGGCGCGAGTGTAAGCCAGCATCGTGAAGCCGGTGTTAATTTGCCGTCCGCTTCGAGCCTGAATCGGCGGTGGGTTTTGTGCCCCGGACGGGTTAGGATGGCGGACCGTTTTCGTCACCCGGTATTCATGTCCACGCCCCATCACGTGATCTGTGTCGGGGCCGGCCCCGCCGGCCTCACCGCGGCGCGACATCTCGCGAACCATGGAATCCGCGTTACCGTACTGGAGCGCGACCCCGTGCACGTGGGTGGCATCTCGCGTACGGAGCAGTACAAGGGCTTCCGTTTCGACGTGGGCGGACACCGGTTCTTTTCCAAGTCGCGCGAAATCGAGGCGCTGTGGCAGGAGATCCTGGGCGACCAGCTGATCACGCGCCCGCGCAAGTCCCGGATCTTCTACAACCGCAAGCTGTTCAACTATCCCTTGAGCGCCCTGGACGCGTTGACCAAGCTGGGTTTCCTGGAATCGTGCTACTGCGGCCTGTCCTACATGAAGGCACGGGCGTTTCCGATCCGCGACCCGCGCTCCTTCGAGGACTGGGTGGTCAACCAGTTCGGGCGACGCCTGTTCAACATCTTCTTCAAGACCTACACGGAAAAGGTCTGGGGCATGAAGTGCCGCGAGATTTCCGCCGACTGGGCGGCGCAGCGCATCAAGGGCCTGTCGCTGGGCCGCGCGATCCAGCAGGCCCTCTCACCCTCCTGGCTGCGGCGAAACACGAGCACGCCCAAGACCCTGATCGAATCCTTCCGCTACCCGCGCCTCGGGCCCGGACAGATGTGGGAGGCGGCCGCGGACCAGGTCCGTGCCGCCGGTGGCGACGTGATCCTGGGTATGAACGTGGACCGCCTGCAGCGCGATCCCGCCAGCGGCGAGTGGACCGTGCACGCGGTGGACACCGACGGCGCGAGCCACACCTTCACCGGCGAGCACGTGATTTCCTCCATCGCCCTGCGCGACCTGGCCGGCTGTTTCGATCCGCCGCCCCCGGAACCGGTGATGACGGCGGCCCGTTCCCTGCGCTATCGCGATTTCCTCACCGTGGCGCTGATCGTGAAGAACGTCGATTGCTTCGACGACAACTGGATCTACATCCACGAACTGGGCGTGAAAGTGGGGCGCATCCAGAACTTCAAGTCCTGGTCGCCGCACCTGGTGCCGGACCCGGACCTCAATTGCCTGGGCCTGGAGTACTTCTGCTTCGAGGGCGACGGCCTCTGGGACATGCCCGACGAAGCCCTGGTGCGCCTGGCCGACGAGGAGCTGATCCAGCTGGGCCTGGTGACCGCGGGGCATGTGATCGACGGCACCGTGATTCGCCAGCCCAAGGCCTACCCGGTATACGACGAGAACTACGAGGAGCGCATCGCCCTGTTCCGCAGCTGGCTGGAAAAGGAGCGGCCGGGGCTGCACCCCGTCGGGCGCAACGGCATGCACAAGTACAACAACCAGGACCACGCCATGATGACCGCGCTGCTGACGGCCGAGAACATCCTGGCCGGCAGTCGAGCCTGGGACGTCTGGCGGGTCAACGAGGATGCCGAGTATCACGAGGCCGGGGACGACCGCACCCTGGCCCTGCAGGGCGAGCGCCAGGTGCCGCAGCCCCTCGACGGGCGCTCACCCCCCGCCTGAGGCGGATGTTCCCGAGGCGGGCGGCGTTGCCAGGCGCCCCGCCAGTCCCCGGCCGGTGACATGGCGCAGCAGGGCGATGGGGATGGACACGGCGCAGCAGGCGAAGAACACCCACAGCGCCGGGACGCAGGCCAGCGCGAAGGCCGTTCCGCGCAGACGTCGCGCCTCCCGCAGGAATCCCCATTGCAGCAGGGCGATGAGTCCGCCCGCCCCCAGCGCGATTGCGAACGCGGGCGGCCAGGCCAGCCCGGCCAGGGCCAGCAGCGGCAGCGCGCCGCCGAGCAGGGTGGCCAGGCGGGCGCGAGGGTCGATGTTCAGGTCCGCCTCGGCCCCGCCCCGGGCCAGCAGCAGCAGCATCCATGGCACCCCGCGCCCGAAGATGTCCGTGCGCACCATCGAGGCGAAGCGCCAGTGTTTGAGGTGGGTGCATTCCATCTCCCTGACCAGCCGGATACGCCAGCCCGTGTCCCGCAGGCGGTAGCCGAGGTCGATGTCTTCCATGCCCATGCGGCTGAGCGCGGCGGAAAACCCTCCGGCCGCCTCGAAGGCCACGCGCCGGACGGCGCCACAACCGGTCCAGAAGGTGGACGCCTCGGCGTCGCCCCGCTGGTGCACCCAGCGGTGATAGAGGTTGCGGAACTGCGACCAGAATCCCGGGGCCGCGGGGTACGCGTCGTAAGAGCCGAAGCAGGCGCCGAGCGTCGCGTCGCCGTCCAGGGTGTCCACGGCCAGGGCGATCGTACCCTCGTGCACGACCACGTCGGCGTCGATGAACACGACCACCGAGCCGTCCGTGGCCTCGACCCCGGCATTGCGCGCGACGGCCGGCCCGGCATTGCGCTCCAGTCGCAGGCACCGCGCGCCGTGGCGCGCCGCGACCTCCGCCGGATCATCCCGCGTGGAGGCGTCGTCAACGACCACGATTTCCAGCCCCGGGCCGTTGTGCGCGCGCAGGGCGCCCAGGCAGCGGTCGAGGTCGCGCGCGGCTTCATGGCAGGGCACGACCACGCTGACGCCGTTCCAGTCTCGTTCGCTCTGGGTTTCCAGGAGGATTCAGCCGTGCGGACAGGGGGGTCCGCAGCCTATCAACGCGCCCCGGGGTGGTGCAATGCGGTGATGTGATTCATGCCCTGACTGCGTACATAGAAGTGGGTGGAGTACCGGTCCACCCGGGCCGGAAGGCCCGCTGGGGCCCCGGTGTTCGATCCAATCATGAATTCAGACTAAGGCTTGTTTTACAGGCAGTTAGTCAGTTAATCTCAGGTCCAAACTCCTTCGCGCTGCACCGCGGGGAAGGAAGGGAGAATAAAAATGGTGTTCCTCGGCCGCCTGCTGGCGGCGCTCCTGGCCGCGTCCTGCGTCACGGCCCACGCCCAGTCACCGATGCCCGTGAGCGTCGAGTTCACCCTGCACGCCTCCGGTGTGCCCAAGGGCGCATCGGTGTACCTCAGCGGCGGTGCGCCGTCCCTGGGCAACTGGAAGCCGGACGCCGTGAAGATGACCCGCCAGGGTCCCAACCACTGGCGCGCCGTGGTGCTGTTTGGTGACGCCATGCCCGTGGAATACCGTTACACCCTCGGCCGGACCTCGCACGTGGCCGCCGACCACCGTGGCCAGCCGCTCCCGAGTTTTTCCATCCGCACCCGTCGCAACCTGGACGTGAACGACGAAGTCGTCGCCTGGACCGACGAGCGCACCGTGGTCGAGGCGCGCGGCCAGGTGACCGGCGAACTGCGCTACCACCGCCACGTCCGCAGCGGGACCATGCCGGCGCGAGACCTGGTGGTCTGGTTGCCGCGCTACTACGAAATGCAGGACAAGCGGGACTACCCCGTCCTCTACCTCAACGACGGCCAGGACCTGTTCGATCCCGCACAGGCGGAAGGCGGCCGGGACTGGCAGGTGGACGAGACCCTGCAGCGGCTGATCGAAGACGAAACCATCGAACCCATGATCGTGGTGGGCATCTACAGCACGGACCACCGGCTGTCGGACTATTCGCCCATGGAGGGCGGAGAGGCCTACATGGACTTCCTGCTGGGAACCGTGAAACCGCTGATCGACCGGCGCTATCGCACCCGGCCGGGGCGCGAGCACACCCTCGTGGGCGGCGCCGCCATGGGCGGATTGATCGCCTTCGCCACGGCCTGGCGTCACCCGGAGGTGTTCGGCGCCGCCATCAGCCTGTCGCCGGCCTTCCGGCTCGACGGACGGCTGGATGCCATGCCGTGGTTCGAACGCCAGGGAACGGAGATGCGTCCCGTGTTCTTCTATCTCGACAGCGGCGGGGTCGGCGCCGACGCGCTCCTGTTGCCGGGGGTCGAGGACATGGTCACGCAGCTGAAGGCCTGGGGATATCGCCCCGAGCAGAATTTCGTCTTCATCCGGGACCTCGATGGCGACCACGGTGTGAGCGCCTGGGCCGAGCGTTTCCCCAATGCCCTGACCCGTTCGCTGCGCGGCGCGAAGCGGATGGAAGACATCGCCCGCAGCCGTCGCGCCAGCGAGTTCGACGTGGCCTACGCCGGCAGCGGACACGATCCCGGTTTCAACGCCACCGAGTGACACCCTTCCCGGGATGAATATCCGGCCGCGGGACTTGCCGCGAAAGCCGGAATCGGTTTACATCGTCTGACACCGTCCTGAGCCCGAGCCGGCGCTTTCACTCCCGGCTTCTTTGAGTGTCACCCTGATGATGGATCCGTCCCCGGCCATTGGCCCCGTCGTATTGCCGGCCCGTCCCTCGGCCGGCATGGGCCTGCATTTCACCTCCTTGCCCTCGCCCTACGGCATCGGCGATATCGGGGATGCGGCCCTGGGCTTCCTCGATGTCCTCGCGGACATGAAGCTGGGCGTGTGGCAATTCCTGCCCACGGGGCCGACGGCTTATGGTGATTCGCCCTATCAGCCCCTTTCCGCCTTCGCCGGAAACGCCAACCTGGTCGGGCTGGAGCCCCTGGTCCGGGCCGGGCTGTTGTCGCAGGCCGAGATCGACCCCCTGCGGGACCTCCCGACCGGCCACGTGGACTACGGGGCCCTGATTCCACGCAAGCGCGCCCTCCTGGAGCAGGCGGCCCGCCGCTTTCCGGAACGGGCCGACGCCCGGATGAAGGAAGGATTCCATGCCTTCCTCGAGCGCCACCGCGATGCCTGGCTGGGCGACTACGCGCTCTACCGCATCCTCAAGCGGCACCACGGGGAGCGTCCCTGGTACGAATGGCCACCGGAACTGGCGCGCCGCGATCCCGCGGCCCTTCAGCGGGCGCGCGAGGAACACGCCACCGACATCGGACGCATCGAGGTGATCCAGTACCTGTTCGACGATCAGTGGCAGCGCCTGAAGACACGGGCAGGCGAGCGGGGCGTACGCCTGTTCGGCGACATGCCCATCTACATCGCCCTGGACAGCGCGGACGCCTGGGCGAACCGCGAGATCCTGCGCGTCGACGCGGACGGGCGGCCGTCCCATGTCGCGGGCGTGCCGCCGGACTATTTCAGCGAGGACGGCCAGCTCTGGGGCAATCCGCTCTATGACTGGGACCACCATGCGCGGGAGGGTTTCCGCTGGTGGATCGAACGCGTGCGCCACGCGGCGCAACTGTGCGACCTGGTGCGCATCGACCACTTCCGCGGGTTCGAATCGTACTGGGCCGTGCCCTTCGGCCGGGATACCGCGCGCGAAGGCGCCTGGGAGCCGGGCCCGGGGGACGCCCTGTTCGAGGCCATTGCCGCGGCCATGGGCGGATTGCCCATCGTCGCCGAGGACCTGGGCATCATCACGCCCGAGGTGACCGCCTTGCGGCTGCGCCATGGCATTCCCGGCATGGTGGTGCTGCAGTTCGCCGTGTGCGACCCCGGGTTCGACCCGGATGCCATTGCGCCCGAGAGCGTGTGCTACACGGGCACCCACGACAACGACACCACCGTGGGCTGGTTCCTGGGCGGGCGCGACGACACGCGCAGCGAAGAGGAGATCCGGCAGACCCGCGAGGTCGCCCTGCGCCTGAGCGGCGGCCGGCCGGAAACCATCCACCGGGACCTGGTGCGCCTCGCCTTCCGATCGCCGGCCCGGCTGGCCGTCGTGCCCATGCAGGATTTTCTCGGCCTGGGCAGCGAGGCGCGCATGAACGTGCCGGGCAGCACCATGGACAACTGGCGCTGGCGACTGGACCCGGAAGCGCTGACGGCGGCGTTCCGGGCGGAAGTGGCGGCGCTCGTGCAGGAACACGGCCGCGCCTGAGCGGAGTGTCATTTCAATGCACTACACTGGAATTTGACTGAATGAACAGATCGGGGGGTAGAGGATGAACAACGAATTGCCGGTGGGAGAAGGCCGGCATGTCAGCCGGCTCACCCGCGACACGCTGGCGCTCATCCTGGCGGGCGGGCAGGGCTCACGGCTCTATGAACTGACCCGCTGGCGCGCGAAGCCCGCCGTGTACTTCGGCGGCAAGATGCGCATCATCGATTTCCCCCTGTCCAACTGCATCAACTCCGGCGTGCGCCGCATGGGCGTGCTCACGCAGTACAAGGCGCATTCCCTGATCCGTCACCTGGTGCGTGGCTGGACGGGCTTCCAGGCGGGGACGCGAGAATTCGTCGAGATTCTGCCCGCCTCCCAGCGCGTGGGCGGGGAGTGGTACAAGGGAACCGCCGACGCCGTCTACCAGAACATCGACATCATCCGCACCCACAATCCCCGGCTGGTGCTCATTCTCGCCGGCGACCACGTCTACAAGATGGACTACGGCCCCTTCCTGGCCTGGCACACGGACCAGTCGGCGGACATGACCGTCTGCTGCGTGGAGGTTCCGGTGGAAGAGGCTGCCGGCCAGCTGGGCGTGATGACCGTTGACGAGACCGGTCGTGTCATCGCCTTCGACGAAAAGCCCGCGAAGCCCAATTCCATCCCGGGCAAGCCGGGCATCTGCCTGGCCTCGATGGGCAACTACGTGTTCAACACCGGATTCCTGTTCGAGCAGCTGATCAAGGACTCGGACACCGTGGACACCACCCACGATTTCGGCCGTGACATCATCCCGGCGATCATCGCTCGCTACCGTGTCTACGCCTATCCGTTCCGCGACCCGGAAACGGGGGAACAGGCCTACTGGCGCGACGTGGGGACGCTGGACGCATTCTGGAAGGCGAACATCGAGCTCACGCACGTCCGGCCGCCGCTGAACCTCTACGACCGTCACTGGCCGCTCTACACCTACCAGGACCAGTTGCCTCCGGGGAAATTCGTCTTCGACGAGCCGGGCCGGCGAGGCGAGGCCGTGGGCTCACTGGTTTCGGCCGGCTGCATCGTGTCCGGCGCCTCCGTCCGTGACTCGCTGCTGTCCAACAACGTTCGGGTGCACTCCTACGCCAAGGTCGAATCGACCGTGGTCCTGCCCGATTGCGTGATCAAGCGGTCGGCCAGGGTGCGCAACGCCATCATCGACCGCGGCACGGTGATTCCCGAAGGCATGCGCATCGGCTTCGACCCGGAGGAAGACCGGGCCAACGGGCTGCGCATCACCGAAGGCGGGCGCACCCTGGTCACCGCCGAGATGCTCGGCCAGTTCCTCTTCCATACCCGCTGATCCATGGCCCGGAGAAAGCCCACAGCCTGGCTCGTGGCCGCCGAGAACGGCGCCATTCCCGGCGGCAAGGTCGGCGGGGTCGGCGACGTGATTCGCGACCTGCCGCTCGCGCTGGCCCGGGCGGGCTGGAAGGTGCGCGTGGTGGTGCCGTCCTACGGCGCCTTTCACCGTGCGCCGGGCGCGAAACTCTGCGAGCGCATCAGCGGCCGTTTTCGCGGCCAGGACTTCGAAGCCGCCGCCTGGACCCTTCCGGGTGCGCCGAAGGACGTCGAGCAGGTGGTGATCGATCACTCACTGCTGTGTCCGGCGCAGCCCGGCGAGATCTACCACATCGATTCGGAGGGCCACCCTTACGAGACCGATGCGAACAAGTTCTCCCTGTTCTGCGCCGTCGTGGCGGCCTGGCTGGAACAGGTGAAGACGCCGCCCAGGGTGGTCCACCTGCATGACTGGCACACCGGCCTGCTGCCTTTCCTGCGCGGCGTGGCGCCGGCCCGGGGAAAGCTGGCGCGGGTGCGCATGGTGCTGACCATCCACAACCTGGCCTACCAGGGCGTGCGGCCGCTGAGCGGCCACGCTGCCTCGCTGGTGTCCTGGTTTCCCGAGCACGCCGGGGCCGCGGCCATGGCGCTCGACCCGGCGGATCCCCACCTGGTGAACTTCATGGCCGCCGCCATTCGCGGCGCGGATGCCATCGCCACCGTCTCACCGACCTACGCGAAGGAGATCCTGCGACCGAACGATCCGGCCAGCGGCTTCCACGGGGGCGAGGGCCTGCAGGGCCTGCTCACGGAGCGCGATGGCGAGGGCTGCCTGTCCGGCATCCTCAATGGCTGCGAGTACCCGGACACAGACGCCGCCGCGCCGGCCTGGCCAGCCATGGTGGACGCGGTGCTGGACGGCCCGGGCCTGCTGGACCGCCTGCCGGCGCTCCGACCCCGGCTGAATCGCCTGCGTGAGGCGCGCCCGAAACACGTGCTGACCAGCATCGGGCGCATCGTGGGCCAGAAAGTCTCGCTGTTGCTGGAGCATGTGCCCGGCCACACGACCGCCCTGGACGCCATCCTGGAGCAACTGGGCGAAGACGGGGTGTTCCTGTTGCTGGGCAGTGGCGAACCCGAACTCGAAGACGCCCTGCGGGCCGTCAGCCAGCGGCGCGACAATTTCCTGTTCCTGCGCGGTTACGCGGAATCACTGAGCGAAATGCTCTACCAAAGCGGTGACCTGTTCATCATGCCCAGCAGTTTCGAGCCCTGCGGCATCAGCCAGATGCTGGCGATGCGCGCCGGCCAGCCCTGCCTGGTCCACGCCGTCGGCGGGCTGGCCGACACGGTCGAGGATGGCGTGAGTGGATTCGTGTTCGAAGGCCCGACCCCGGCGGCCCAGGCCCGAGCGCTGGTGGAGGGTGTCGCCCGGGCCCTGGCCCTGCGCAGCGAGGATCCCGGCGCCTGGGAGGCGATGTGCCAGGCGGCGGCCGCACGACGATTTTCCTGGGACCTCGCCGCCGAGCGCACCATCGAGACCCTCTACGCCCGATGAACGCAGCGAGCCGGGCAGCGGCCTTCCAGGCCATCGTGGACGGGGCGCACGACAACCCCTTCAGCGTGCTGGGCGTGCATCGCGAAGGCGGACGGCGGGTGGTGCGGGTGTTCGAGCCCCATGCCCGGTCGGTCAGCCTGCTCGACCGCCGTGGAAAAGAGCTCGCGGTCATGGAGCGCCACCATCCGGGCGGCGTGTTCGTGGCCCCCTTGCCACCGCGCGTGCGCCACTACCGGATCGGCGTGACCCGCGACGATGGCGAGGCGCTCCGTCGCGAGGACCCCTACCGCTTTTCCTCCACCCTCGGCGATCTCGACCTGTACCTGCTGGGCGAGGGTTCCCATGCCGATCTCTACCGAAAGCTGGGCTCGCACGTCGTCACCCACCAGGGTGTGAAAGGCACGGTGTTCGCCGTGTGGGCACCGAACGCCTCGCGGGTCAGCGTCATCGGCGATTTCAACCGCTGGGACGGACGCCGGCATGTCATGCGCCTGCATCCGGGCAACGGCATCTGGGAAATCTTCCTGCCGGGCGTCGGCGCCGGCGCCCACTACAAGTTCGAAATGCTGGACCGGCACGGAAACCTGCTGCCTTTCAAGGCCGACCCGGTGGGGCAGTTCCAGGAGCCTCCGCCGGGCAACGCCTCGGTGGTCTACACCAGCCGTTACCGCTGGAGGGACGGCGACTGGATGTCGCGGCGGTCGGCGATTCCCCCGCTGGACCAGCCGGTGAGCGTGTACGAGGTGCACCTGGGTTCCTGGCGCCGCGGTGGTGACGGCGCGATGCTGTCGTACCGGGACATGGCGAAGCAGCTGGTGGACTACGTGACGGACATGGGCTTCACCCACGTGGAGTTCCTGCCCGTCACGGAACATCCCTTCGACGGCTCCTGGGGCTACCAGCCGATCGGCCTGTTCGCGCCCACCCAGCGCTTCGGCCAACCGGACGATTTCCGTTACCTGGTGGACCGGCTGCACCAGGCCGGCATCGGCGTGGTCGCCGACTGGGTCCCGGCCCATTTTCCGACCGACGAACATGGACTGCGCCGCTTCGACGGCACGGCGCTGTACGAACACGCCGATCCGCGCAGGGGCGAGCACAAGGACTGGGGTACGCTGATCTTCAACTACGGCCGGCGGGAGGTGACCAACTACCTCGTCGGCAGCGCCTTGTACTGGATTCGCCAGTTCCACATCGACGCCCTGCGCGTGGACGCCGTGGCGTCCATGCTCTACCTGGACTATTCGCGCAAGAAAGGCGAGTGGCTGCCGAACGAATTCGGGGGCAACGAGAACCTCGAGGCGATGTCCTTCATGAAGCGTCTGAACGCCATCGTGCACCTCGAAGGTGCGGAAAGCCACGCCGAGGAATCCACGGCGTGGCCGGGGGTTTCACGCCCGACGGACGTCGGCGGGCTGGGTTTCACCTACAAGTGGAACATGGGCTGGATGAACGACACCCTCTCGTACATGCGCGAGGAGCCGGTGCACCGCAAGTTCCACCACGACAAGATGACCTTCGGCCTCATCTACGCCTTCACCGAGAATTTCATCCTGCCGCTGTCCCACGACGAGGTGGTTCACGGCAAGGGCTCGCTGCTCGGGCGCATGCCCGGGGACGACTGGCAGCGCTTCGCCAACCTGCGGGCCTATTTCGGCTTCATGTGGGCGCATCCGGGCAAGAAGCTGCTGTTCATGGGGGGCGAGTTCGCCCAGGAACGCGAGTGGAACCACGATCATTCCCTGGACTGGCACCTGCTGGACCGGCCCGCGCATCGCGGGGTGCAGTCACTGGTGCGCGCCCTCAACCGGGTCTATCGCGCCGAGCCGGCCCTCCACCAGGTGGATTTCGACAGCCGCGGCTTCGAGTGGATCGATTCCGCCGACCGCGACAGCAGCGTGTTCTCCTGGGTGCGGCGTTCCGCCGACGGCGACTGGGTGGTGAGCGTGAGCAACCTGACGCCCGTGGTCCGGCACGGTTTTCGCATGGGTGTACCGGGTGGCGTGGCGCGCTACCGGGTGCTGCTGGACACGGATGCCGCCGAGTTCGGTGGCGCCGGTACCGTGGATCGAAAAGACTACGAAGTGGAGCCGAGGCCGGCGAACGGCCGCCCGGAATCCATCGAAATGACGCTTCCGCCACTGGCCACCGTGTGGTTGAAGCCGCTGCCTGGCCGCGAAGACGCGGCATGAACCGGGAGATGCGACCTTGAACGTGCTCAACGAAACCGACCCCGAACTCGGCAGCCTCGAGCTCCTGCAGAAATCCCGCCTCGGGATGGACGCCGACGCGCTGCTGTCCGACCTGTCGCACTACTACACGCGCATGCTGGGTCGCCGCACTTTGCGCACCGACACACCCTTTCTCTACCAGGCGCTGGCGCACGCGGTGCGCGACCGGCTGATGGAGCGTTGGAACGACACCAACATCGTCCTGGACCGCGACACGCCGCGCCGTGCCTGCTACCTCTCCATGGAATTTCTCATGGGACGGCTGCTGCACAACGCCCTGTTCAGCCTGGGGGCGGTCGACGCCTCCAGCGAGGCCCTGCAGGCCCTGGGCGTGGAACTGGCCCAGGTGGAGGAACTCGGCCACGACGCCGGCCTGGGCAACGGCGGCCTGGGACGCCTGGCCGCCTGCTTCCTGGACAGTTGCGCCACCCTGGGCCTGCCGGTGGTCGGTTACGGCCTGCGCTACCACTACGGCATGTTCCGCCAGCGCATCCGCCAGGGCTACCAGGTCGAGGAACCGGATCCCTGGCTGCGCGAGGGCTTTCCCTGGGAGATCGAGCGCATCGAGCTGGCGCGCACGATCCGCTTCGGCGGCCGCACGCTGACCTACCGCGACCGTGACGGCAGCCTGCGCCACGACTGGACCGATACCCGGGACGTGCTCGCCGTGCCTTACGACGTGCCCATTCCCGGGTACCGCAACGGGGTCGTGAACACCCTGCGCCTGTGGTCCGCGGAGGCCACCGACGAGTTCGACCTCGAGGAGTTCAATGCGGGGAGTTACACGGAGGCCGTGGAATCCAAGACCGCCGCCGAGAACATCTCCATGGTCCTCTATCCGAACACGGCGACGGAGAGCGGCCACGAACTGCGCCTGAGGCAACAGTATTTCCTGGCCTCGGCCAGCCTGCAGGACGTGCTCGCCGACTGGCACCGGCGGGAGGGCCCAGGGCTGGAGGGTTTCGCGGAGAAGAACTGCTTCCAGCTCAACGACACCCACCCCGCGGTGGCCGTCGCCGAACTCATGCGCCTGCTGCTGGACGAGCACGGCCAGGGCTGGGACGAGGCCTGGGCCATCACCCGCGCCACCATGGCCTACACCAACCACACCCTGTTGCCCGAAGCGCTGGAAACCTGGCCGGTGTCCATGTTCGAGCGCCTGTTGCCGCGGTTGCTGGAAATCATCTACGAGATCAACGCCCGCTTCCTCGAGGAAGTGAGCATCCGCTGGCCCGGGGACAACGAACGCCTGGCGCGCATGTCCCTGATCGGCGAGGAGGGCGAGCGGCGCGTGCGCATGGCCTTCCTGGCCATTGTCGGCAGTTTCTCGGTCAATGGCGTCGCCGAACTGCATTCGCGCCTGTTGCGCGAGGGCCTGTTCCGGGATTTCGCCGAACTCTGGCCGGAGAAGTTCAACAACAAGACCAACGGCGTCACCCAGCGCCGCTGGCTGGCGGCCTGTAACCCGGACCTGTCGGCGGTGATCACCGACGCGATCGGCGACGGCTGGATCACCGACCTCGACCAGCTCGAAGGCCTGCGCGAGCACGTGGACGCCCCGAAGTTCCGCAGCGCCTGGAACGCGGCCCAGCTGGCGAGCAAGCAGCGCCTGGCCGCCCTGGTGCAGGCGCGCACCGAGGTCGAGCTCGACCCGGCCATGCTGTTCGACGTGCAGGTCAAGCGCATCCATGAGTACAAGCGCCAGTTGCTGAACGTATTGCACGCGGTGCACCTCTACGACCGCATCCGCCGCGGCGACGGTGACGATCTGGTGCCCCGCGCCATCATCATCGGCGGCAAGGCGGCGCCCGGTTACGCCATGGCCAAGGCCATCATCAAGCTCATCAACAATGTCGCGCGGGTGATCAACCGCGATCCGGCCACCGAGGGCAAGCTGCGCATGGTGTTCTACCCGGACTACAACGTCAGTGCGATGGAAGTCATCTGCACGGCGGCGGACCTCTCGGAGCAGATCTCCACCGCGGGCAAGGAAGCCTCGGGCACCGGCAACATGAAATTCATGATGAACGGCGCCGTCACCATCGGCACCCTGGACGGGGCCAACGTGGAAATCCGCGAGGCGGTAGGCGCCGAGAATTTCTTCCTCTTCGGCCACACCGTGGAGGAAATCGCCGAGATTCGCCCCCACTACGACCCCCGGGCCATCATCGCCGGCGACGAGGACTTTCGCCGCGTGGTCGACCTGCTCGAATGCGGCCACTTCAGCCGGCTGGAACCCGGGGTGCTCGACGGCGTGATCGAATCTTTCCAGCACCCGTCGGACCCCTGGATGACCGCCGCCGATTTCCGTGGCTTCCTGGACGCCCAGCGCAAGGCCGAGGAGGCCTTCCGCGACACCGAGCGCTGGACCACCATGAGCATCCTCAACACCGCCGCTTCCGGCCGGTTTTCCACCGACCGCACCATGCGGGACTACAACGACGACATATGGCGCCTGGAGCCCGTGCGGCCGGATTGATACGGCCCCCCGCCCGGGGCGCCTTCGTAGAACCGGACGGCGTCCGGTTCCGCGTGTACTCCGGCTGCGCCGAACGCGTGGACCTGTGCCTGCACGCCCCGGACGGCCCGGAACAGTCGCGTGTCCGCCTGGAGCCGCTGGGTGACGGCGACTGGGAGGCCTTCCTGCCGGGTATCGGACCAGGTCAGCGCTACGGCTTCCGCGTCCATGGGCCCTGGGATCCGTCGAAGGGTCTGCGCTGCAACCCCGCCAAGTTCCTGCTCGACCCCTACGCGCGCCGGCTGGCGGGCGGGTTCCACTGGAGCGCCGCGGTGTTCGACTACACGCTGGAACTCGCCGAGCAGCGATGGCGCCAGGACGAGCGCGACAGCGCACCGGTCGTGCCCCATGGCGTGGTCACCGCGCCCCCGACCCGGGCGCCCCATCGCAGCGAACTCCGCGCCTGGACCGAGTGCGTGGTCTACGAGACCAACGTCCGCGGCTTCACCATGCGCCACCCGGGCCTGGGCGAGGAAGACCGCGGGCGCCTGAAGGGCTTGAGCAACGGCGCCATCCTCGACTACCTCAAGGCCCTGGGTGTGAACACGGTGGAACTCATGCCGGCCCATGCCTGGATCGACGAGCGCCACCTCGCCGAGCGGGGACTGCGCAACGCCTGGGGCTACAACACCATCGGCTTTTTCGCCGTCGAGCCGCGCCTGGCGGGGCCGGCGCCTGAGAACGAGTTCCGCGCCATGGTCGAGGCGCTGCACGAGGCCGGATTCGAAGTGCTGCTCGACGTCGTCTACAACCACACGGGAGAGGGCGACGCACTCGGCCCCACGGTGAACTTCAGGGGCCTGGACAACGCCGCCTACTACCGGCTCGACCCGGACGAACCCGGCACCTATATCAATGCGTCGGGCACGGGCAACACCCTCGACGCCGATTCGCCGGTGGTGCGTGACCTGGTCATGGACAGCCTGCGTTACTGGCATGGCGTCATGGGGGTGGACGGCTTCCGTTTCGACATCGCCCCCGTGCTCGGACTGGGCGCCGGCGGCTTCGAGACCGACCACCCGCTGCTCGAGGCCATCGCCACGGATCCGGACCTCGGTGACGCCCGGCGAGTGGCCGAACCCTGGGGTCCCGTGAACTACGACCTCGGGCGGTTTCCGCCGCCCTGGAAGGAGTGGAACGACCGCTTTCGCGACACGGCGCGGCGATTCTGGAACGGCGAACCGGGCCGGTTGGCCGAACTGGCCCGCCGCATTCACGGCTCGGCGGACCTGTTCGACGCCAACGGCCGGGGTCCCGGCGCCAGCGTCCATTTCGTGACCGCCCACGACGGCTTCACCCTGGCCGACCTCGTCAGCTATGCGAAACGGCACAACGAGGCCAACGGCGAGGGCAATCGCGACGGCCACCGCCACAACCACTCGGTCAACCACGGCGTGGAAGGGCCCACCGACCGGCGCTCCGTCCTCGCGCTGCGCCGCCGCCACCGGATGAACCTGCTGGCCACCGTGTTCTTTTCCCAGGGCGTCCCCATGCTCCTGGCCGGCGACGAGATCGGCAACTCGCAGGGCGGCAACAACAACGCCTATGCCCAGGACAACGAGACCGGCTGGGTGGACTGGTCCGGGCTGGAGGACGACCCGGCATTCCTGGAGGAAGTGCGCACCCTGATCCGCCTGCGCCGGGAACACCCGCTGCTGCGCCAGCCCCACTACCTGCACGGTCATTGGGCCGAGGGCACCGATGACCGCGACATCGACTGGTACCACCCCGAAGGCCGCCCCATGGCGGGCGCCGACTGGGAACAGGGCATGGCCGTCCTGAAACTGCTGACCGGTCCGGCCGGCGCCGAAGACTACGGCGACAGCGCCCACCGGCTGGCCGTGGTGATCAACGGACACAACGGGGAAGTGGCGTTCCGGCTGCCGGAGGGACGGGACTGGGCCCGACTCTACGGAACGGACGGCGCGGCCCCCGGCGCCGTGGAATCGCCGTTCCGGGCCTCGGCCTGGAGCGTGACGCTGCTGGCGGGCGCTTGACCCTTTAAACGGTTACACCCATCCTGTGCCGTGCATTCGTGGAGCGGCTCGTGGACATTCCGGCACTGACACAACGTTTCTGGGACCAGGGCTACCTGGTGATCGAGGACTTTTTCGACGCGGCGCTGATGGCCGAACTGGACCGGCTGATCGTGGCGCATTTCGGAGAGGATCCCGCCTTCCGCCACGAACGTGAGTTCCTGGACAAGGCCCAGACCCAGGTCATCCCCTGGTTTCCCCAGAACGAAGGGCCCTGCGCCTTCGACGCCGTCGACGCCATCCCCGAACTGCGAGCCCTGACCGAGTCCATCCTGGGCGCCGGCTGGCAGCGGGACTACAGCATGGTGATGTTCTCCAAGCGGGGCACCAGCGGCCAGGCCTGGCACCAGGACTGCCCGCCCGATGACCCGGACGTCTTCAACCTGAACCGGCTGGTGTACACCTCGGACATCACCGACGCCATCGGCGGCCAGACCGTCGTGGTGCCGGGATCGCACCGGCGCGGCATCGTTCCGGTCGGCGATCCCCTGGGCCGCTTCGGCGACCAGGTCGTGCTGCGCCCGCGGGCCGGGACGCTGGTGCTGCTGCACGGCCACACCTGGCATCGCGTGCTGCCCATCGAGGGGCGTTACCGCTTCTCCACCAACTACCGGGCCAAGTCTCCCTCGGCGCCGGACCACGTGACCGATGTCTGCGTCTACCGCAACATGCGCTACCGGTTTTCCACCGCCAGCGTCATCGAAGAGCGCGCTTGAGCCACGGCGCCCGTACGCTGATAACGCTTACATCCTTTCGGTTTTTGCATCGCAATGCTCATGGACCCTGCGCCTCGCAGCGCATGGGTGATGCGTTTTTCCGGGGTCCGACTTCCTAAGAATGCAATTTGAAGCTAATATGAAAGCGCTTACATCATTCCGGCAACAACAATGATCGAAAACCTGCCCGGCGACTCGGTGCTCAACCAGGAAGCCTTCCTGTTCGGCGTCGCCACTTCCGCCTTCCAGATCGAGGGCGCCGTCGGTGAACGACGTCCCTGCATCTGGGATGCGTTCTGTCGCGAGCCGGGCAAGATCCGCGACGGCAGCAATGGCGACATCGCCTGCGACCATGTCGCCCGCAGCGAGGCCGACCTCGACCTCCTGGCCTGGCTGGGCGTCGACGCCTACCGATTCTCCATCAACTGGGCGCGCTTCCTGGACGAGCAGGGGCGGATCGATCCGCGGGGCCTGGCGTTCTACGACCGGCTGCTGGATGGCCTGGCCGAACGCGGGATCAAGCCCTTCGTGACCCTGTACCACTGGGAACTCCCCCAGCACCTCGAGGCCCGTGGCGGCTGGCTGGAGCGCGACACCGCGGCCCGGTTCCGTGATTACGCGGCGCTGGCCGCGACGCGACTCGGCGACCGCGTCGAGGCCTGGGCCACGCTGAACGAACCCTGGTGCAGCGCCTGGCTGGGCTACGGCAACGGCATCCACGCACCGGGCCGTACCGGCCTGGGCGCCTACCGCAAGGCCGGCCACCACCTGCTGCTCGCCCACGGGATGGCGCTGGAGGCCCTGCGCTCGGAATCGAAATCCGTACCCGTGGGCATCGTCCTGAATGACTCGCCCTGCCTGCCGGCCTCGGATCAGCCCGAGGATGCGGACGCCGCCCGGATCGCCGAGGCCTTTCACTACCGGTGGTTTCTCGAGCCGGTACTCGCGGGGCGTTACCCGGGCCTGGCCGACGAACTGCCGGAGGCGCAGCAGCCGCCGATCCGGCCTGGAGACCTGGCGTGCATCGGCGCACCCATCGATTACCTCGGACTGAATTACTACACGGTCGAGCGCTATCGCGCCGGCGGCCCCCTGGGTTTCGAGGCCGAGCCGCCGCAGGGCACCACCTCCGACATGGGCTGGGCGGTGGACCCGGATGGCCTGCGTCACCTGCTGGAGGAACTGGCGGAGCGATACGAACTGCCGCCGGTGTACATCTGCGAGAACGGTATCGCCCTGCGGGATGAATGCGTGGACGGGGTCGTGGACGACCCGCGCCGCGCGGCCTACCTGCGCGACCACCTGCTGGCGCTGGACGAGGCCCTGCGCGCCGGTGTGGACGTCCGCGGCTATTTTCACTGGAGCCTGCTGGACAATTTCGAATGGGCGGAGGGCTACACCAAGCGCTTCGGCCTGGTGTGGGTGGACTACGATACGCTCGAGCGAGTGCCCAAGGGCAGCGCCCACGCGCTGCGCCAGTGGCTGGGCGCACGGCCCGGAATCCGTCGGGGTACACCTTAGGCAGGGGAAGGCGATGGCGACCATCTACGAAGTGTCCAAACTGGCCGGGGTTTCGCTCGCCACGGTGTCGCGTGTCATGAACAACACGGGCAACGTCAGCGAAGCGACGCGCACCGCGGTGCTCCAGGCGATGAAGGAACTGAACTACCGCCCCAACGCCATGGCCCGTTCGCTGGCCGCCAACCGTTCGGACTGCGTCGGCATCATGGTCTCGGAGCTGCACGGCCCCATCTTCGGCGCCCTGGTCAGCAGCATCGAAAAGGAACTGCGCGAGGCCGGCAAGATCGCCATCTTCGCCTGCGGCCACAGCGACGCGGCGAAGGAGAAGGAAGGGATCCAGTTCCTGTCGGGCATGAAGGTCGACGCGCTCATCCTCCACGTGGAGGCGCTCTCGGACGAGTACCTGCTCGAGCTGCACGACGATCCGGCCACGCCGCTGGTGGCCCTCAACCGGGACATCCGCGGCATGCAGACGGCCTGCATCAACCTCGACAACACCCTCGGCGGCCAGGTGGCCACGCGGGCCATGATCGATCTCGGTCACCGCAGCATCGCCTACATTGCCGGCCCCATGGACTGGCAGGACGCGCGCGAACGCCTCGACGGCCATCGCAAGGCGCTGCTGGAAGCGTCGATCGACGTCGACGGGCGGCTGGTGGTGGAGGGCGATTACCACGAGCAGGGCGGCGCCCGTGCCATGCGCGAACTGTTTGATCGCGACGTCCCGTTCACCGCCGTGGTCTGCGCCAACGACGAAATGGCCGCCGGCGCCATGGACGTCATCCGGTCCCGCGGGCTGGAAATCCCCGGGGACATCTCCCTCATCGGTTACGACAACGTCCGCTGGGCGCGCTACCTCTATCCCAAGCTGACGTCCGTCAACTATCCCATCCGCGAGATGGGCCAGATGGCGGCCCGCTGGGTCCTGAAGAATGTCTACGGGGCGCGTGACCTGACCATCCAGAACCGGTTCACCCCGCAACTCGTCTACCGGGATTCCGCCGGCGTGGCGCCGGTCTGAGCGTCCGCATGTCGCCCGTCCTCAGGATCGCGCTGACCGTGGCCCTCGGGGGCTTCCTGATGGGATTCGACGCCTCCGTGATCTCGGGGGTCGTGTCCGCGGTGGAACAGGAGTTCACGCTCGGCAAGCTCGGGCTGGGCTGGGTGGTTGCTTCCCTGACCCTCAGCGCGACCCTGGCCATGCTGATGTCCGGCCCCCTCGCGGACCGGTTCGGGCGGCGGCCCGTGCTGCAGGCGGCGGCGGCCCTGTTCGCGGTGTCCGCGGTGGCCTGCGCCTTTGCGCCGGATGCCGCCACCCTCGTCGCGGCGCGCATGGTCGGCGGTCTCGGGGTGGGAGCGGCCCTGATCGTCGCGCCGCTGTACATCGCCGAAATAGCGCCGCCCGAACAACGCGGACGCCTGGTGTGCTGCAACCAGCTCAACATCGTCCTCGGCATCTCCGCCGCCTATTTCAGCAACTACCTGCTGGCGCGCCTCGCCCTCGGCGACGGCGCCTGGGTGGCCGCCATCGGGCTGGATGAATGGACCTGGCGCTGGATGCTGGGCATCGAGGCCCTTCCGGCCGTGATCTACGGCCTGGCCCTGATGACGGTTCCCGAATCGCCCCGCTGGTTGCTGATGCGCGACCGCCTGGACACCGCGCGCCGGGTGCTGCAAACGGGACGGACGCCCGAGGCCGCGGATCGTGAAGTGGCGGAAATACAGGCTTCGCTGGCGCGGCAGGCCGGCCGGGCGCGCCCGCGCTTCCGGGACCTGGTGGACCCGCGCCTGCGGCCGGTGCTCGTGATCGCGCTGGTGATCGCCGTGCTGCAGCAGGCCACCGGTATCAACGCCGTGTTCTTCTACGCGCCGATGATCTTCGAACTCTCGGGCCTGGGTGAGAACGCCGCCCTGTTGCAGGCGGTCATGGTGGGCCTCGTGAACCTGGTGTTCACGGTGGTCGCGATCCGGCTCATCGACCGGGCAGGGCGCCGGCCGCTGATGCTCGCCGGCTTGCTGGGGGTCACCCTGTCCATGGGGATTCTCGCCTGGGGATTCGGCACCGCGACCTGGGTCCTGGGCGAAGCGGCGCTTCGAGGCCTGGACTCGGGCCCCGCGCTGGCGTCCCTGGTGGGCCAGGTATTCACCAGCGACGTCGCCTTCCGTGACGCGCTGACACTCGCACTGGGCCCCGCGGCCGATGCCGGCCTCGTCGGCGACCTGGCGCGCGAGTCGATCCGGATCGACAGCCGCCTGGTCCTGCTGGGCATCCTGGGCTTCGTGGCGAGCTTCGGCGTCTCCCTGGGGCCGGTGATGTGGGTGCTGCTGTCGGAGCTGTTTCCCAACCGTCTGCGCGCCCTGGCGATCTCCTTCGTCGGCCTGGTCAACTCCGCCGTCAGTTTCGGCGTCCAGTACGTGTTTCCCTGGGAGCTGGACCGGCTGGGCGCGGCCTTCACTTTCGGCCTGTTCGCGGTCATTGCCGCGATCGGATTCATCGCGGTCCACCGTGGTCTCCGGGAGACCCGGGGCCGCAGCCTCGAAGACCTCGAATCGATGTTGCTGGCCGATCCGGCCCAGCGCGCCTGATGGTCGGAAAGGCGAAAAAGTGGCTTCATACCGGCCCGGTGCTGGAAGCGCTTTCAGTTTCCAGTGGACGCGCCGTTCATTGGCGCTGTTCCCCTGTATCGCCTTTTGAGAAAGGGATTTCATGGAAACGTTGACGGCGACCGTGGCTTTGGTATAGCTTTTAGGAAAGCGCTTTCACGGCTCAGTGGGCGCAAAAATGTAAGCGCTTACACTTCGAAGCGCGACGGCTCACAACAAAACGCACATTCGACAATTGGAGAACACGGTGGTGAAGCAGGCATCCATTCGCAGGACACCCATCTATACCGGTATCGCCCTGGCGCTCATGGCGGGGGCCAGCACGAGCCTCCACGCCCAGGACCAGGCTGACGAATCCGACGCCGTGCTCGAGGAGGTCGTCGTTACCGGCATCCGCTCGAGCCTCAAGCAGTCCATGGACCTCAAGCGCGATTCCGACGGGGTGGTCGACGCCCTGGTCGCCGAGGACATCGGCAAGTTCCCGGACACCAACCTGGCCGAGGCCCTACAGCGCATCACCGGGGTCTCCATCGACCGTGGCACGGCGGGACTGGGCTCCCAGGGCGAGGGACAGCGCATCACGGTGCGCGGCATCGGTCCGGACTTCAACCTGGTGCTGCTCAACGGCCGCCAAATGCCGACCACCTCCCTGAACGGGACCTCCATCAGCACCTCGCGCGCCTTCGACTTCTCCAACCTGGCCTCGGAAGCCGTTTCGGCCGTCGAGGTGTACAAGACCAGCATCGCGAACATCCCCACCGGCGGCATCGGCGCCACGGTCAACATCCGCACGGCGCGCCCGCTGGAAACCGGGGAGCGCATCATCAACCTCGGCGCCAAGGCCGTTCACGACACTTCCGACCAGGACAACGCCTGGACACCGGAGATTTCCGGCATCTACCAGGACACCTTCGCGGACGGCACCTTCGGCATCGCCCTGTCGGCGATCTACCAGGAGCGCGAGTTCGGCTACAACCAGGCCGGCACGACCTCCGGGTGGATTCCGGAGAACCGGCTGGACCCGGGCTGGCAGTCCCTGCCGCCTCCGGGCGGCCCCTTCGCGGAGAACTACGAGAACCTGCCCGGCACGGAGGATCTCTACTCCCTGCCGCAGAACCTGGCCTACGCGCTGAACGACGTGGACCGCGAGCGCCTCAACGGCCAGCTGGTCCTGCAGTGGGCGCCGACCGACAACCTCACGATGACGCTGGATTACACCTACTCCGAACTGGAGGTCCAGACCCGGCGCAACGATCTGAGCGTCTGGTTCATCCAGTGTGGCGTGTGCGGCGGCAGCACGGGCTCGTTCACCGACGGACCCATCGCCACGCCCCTGACCTGGTCCGAGGACTGGGCCGGGCGCGACATCGGCTTCGGCGGGGCGCAGTCCGGCTGGAAGACCGAGCTGGACTCCATCGGCTTCAACGCGGTCTGGAACGCCACCGACAACCTGGCCTTCCACCTCGACGCCCACAGCTCCACCTCCGAGTCCGGCCGCGCCAGCGAGTTCGGTTCGGACGCGGTGCTCGGCGGCGTGCTGTTCACCTCGGGTGGCCGCGTCACCGTGGACTATTCGCAGGACCTGCCGGTCATGATGATGGACCTGGTCGGCGGCGAGTTCGACGCCTCCAACATCCTCACCGGCGGCGCGTCCTTCCGCAGCGCCTACAACAAGATGGACATCGACCAGGTGGACCTGGGCGGGGTCTGGGACCTCGGTGATCGGAATTCCCTGGACTTCGGCGTCACGGCGACCGACGTCAACAACCGTTCCGCCTTCCGCAACGTGCAGTACGACAACTGGGGCGGCATCGGCTCTCCGGACGACTATCCGGACGACCTGTTCCAGTCGCGCGACCTCGTCTCCCTGTTCGACCAGGTGCCCGGCAGCGGCGACCCGAATTTCTGGAACCGGATGTACGTCTGGGACTTCGCGGATGTCACCGCGGCCCGCGAGGCGGCCACCGGCCAGAGCATGGCGGCTTCCGACGCTTTCGACAACGACCTGCGCACCGAGGAGGAAAGCCTCAGCGCCTACCTGCAGTGGCGTTCGAATTTCGAGCTCTTCGGCCTGAACACCAACCTGCGGGCCGGGGTGCGCTACGAGCAGACCGACGTGACCTCCTCGGCGCTGGTGCCCATCCCCGTCAATATCCTCTGGGTGGCGCCCAACGAGTACTCCATCACCTTCGGCGAGCAGGGCTTCACGGAGCTGAGCGGCGACTACGACTACGTGCTGCCCAACCTCGACCTGTCCGTGAACCTGACCGAGAACTTCATCGTCCGCGGCAGCTACTCGCAGTCCATCGGCCGGCCGGACTGGCAGTCCATCCAGGGCGGCCAGACCCTCAACGGCCTGGTGCGGCGAAACTTCGGCAACGGCAGCCAGGGCAACCCGGCGCTCAAGCCGCTGGAATCCGACAACTACGACCTGTCCTTCGAGTGGTACTACGGCGAGGGCAGCTACGCCTCGGTGGCCTACTTCTTCAAGGACACCTCGAACTACATCGGTTTCAGCGAGGTGCAGGGCACACCGTTCAACATTCCGCATCCCGGCAACGGGCAGTGGTACGCGGAGTGTGACGCCGCCACCGGCAGCGGCGGTGACCAGGCCGCGATTCGCCAGTGCATTTTCGAGACCTACGGTGATTCTCCCTACGTCACCATCACCGGCACCGATGCCGGCGGCAACTTCGTCGGCACCATCGAGGGCCAGCCCGGCGATGCGGCCGCGAACTTCCTCATCCGGGTCCCCACCAACCAGCGGGACGCGGAAATCGACGGCTGGGAGTTCGCGGTGCAACACCTGTTCGGAGAAAGCGGTTTCGGCCTGAGCGCCAACTACACCATGGTCGACTCGAACATCGCCTACGACAACGGCTCGACCGATGACCAGTTCGCCATCCTGGGGCTGAGCGACTCCGCCAACCTGGTGGCGTTCTACGACAACGACGGGTTCATCCTGCGCCTGGCCTACAACTGGCGCGACGAGTTCCTCACCGGCACCGCGGACGGCAACGGCATCGCCAACCCGGTGTACGTGGAGGCCTACGGCCAGCTGGACGGCATCGTGAGTTTCGAATTCGCCAACGGCATGACGCTGTACGCCGAGGCCTTCAACCTCACCGACGAGTACAGCCGATCCTTCAGCCGGCGCAACGAGCAGGTGGAGTATGTCACCCAGCTCGGACCGCGCTTCGGCATCGGGGCCCGCTGGAACTTCTGACCACCGATTGCGGGTATGATGGAAAAGCCGCTGGCGACAGCGGCTTTTTCCATTCCGGGAATCACCGGCTCGCTCACCCGGGGAACGTCGTGCAGGACCCGATCTTCGAAGTCAACCGCGACGCGTCGCTCTCGCTGCGGCAGGTCGGTCATGAGCGCACGCCCGTGCTGGTCTTCGACGATTTCGCCGTCGACACCGCGGCCCTGCGGGCCCATGCCTGCGCGGAAAGCGACTATGGTCCGGACGATTCCTCCCGCTACCCCGGCGTTCGCGCCAAGTTGCCGCGGGCGTACGTGCTGACCGTGCTCGGAAGCCTCCAGAACCTGCTGGTGCAGGCCTACCACGTGCCCGCCCGCTTGCGGATGCGTGTCGTCAATGCCGTGTACTCGCTGGTCACCACCCGGGAAACGGCGCTGCACCCGGGACAATGCCATCCGCACTTCGACAGCACCGGAACGTACTACCTCGCCGTGCTGCACTACCTGAATGAAGGGCCGTTCTGCGATACCGGCCTGTTCCGGCACCGCGACACCGGTTTCGAAACCATCGACGAAGAGCGGCTGGCGACCTATGGCGAGGCGCGCCAGGCGCGGTTCGACCGCGAGGGCTTGCCGGCGCAGGCCTACCTGCGCGACAGCAACGACGCCTTCGAGCTCTATCACCGTATCGAGTACCGGCCGAACCGGCTGGTGGTCTACCCGGGACGCCTGCTGCACTCGGCCCTGGTCGACCCGGGCAGGGACATCGGCGCGGACCCGCGGACCGGGCGGCTGACGGCCAACCTGTTCGTGGACTTCCTGCCGCGGCACGCGATGGCCCAGGGGGCGAGGGCGTGAGCCGGGACATCGTCATCCTCGGTGGCGGCGCGGCCGGCTGGCTCACGGCCGGGGTGCTCGCTTCGGAAATGTCGGCCGGTCCCGGCGGCGGCCCGCGCATCACCCTGGTCGAGTCTCCCGACGTGAAGACCGTGGGCGTGGGCGAGGGCACCTGGCCCTCGATGCGCGATACCCTGCGGCGCATGGGGCTGTCCGAAACGGAACTGTTCCGGTCCTGCGACGCCGCCTTCAAGCAGGGCTCGAAATTCGAGGGCTGGTGTACCGGCGCCGGCGATGACCAGTACTACCATCCCTTTTCGGCGCCCGCGGGATTCGGCGACATCAACCTGGTGCCGGCCTGGCAGCGGCTGGCCGGTGCGCCCCCCTTCGCCGACGTGGCCAGTTTCCAGCCGCGCCTGTGCGAGGCCGGCCGGGCGCCCAAGCAGGCGCGGACGCCCGAATTCGCCGCCGTCGCCAACTACGCCTATCACCTGGATGCGGGCAAGTTCGGGGAGGTGCTCAAGCGGCATTGCATCGATGTCCTCGGCGTCGCGCACCGCGAAGCGCACGTCACCGGCATCGAATCCCACGACAACGGCGACATCGCGGCGCTGGCCACCGACGGCCAGGGCGCCGTGCGCGGCGACCTGTTCATCGACTGCAGCGGTTTCGCCAGCCTCCTGCTGGGACGCCACTACGGCATTCCCCTCGTTGGCACCCGCGACACCCTGTTCTGCGACACGGCGCTGGCCGTCCAGGTCCCCTGGCCGGAAGCGGGCACGCCCATCCCGCCCTACACCCGCTCGACGGCGCAGGGCGCCGGCTGGATCTGGGACATCGGCCTCCCCACCCGGCGGGGCGTCGGTTACGTGTATTCCTCCGGCCATTGCGACGACGAGACCGCGGAGCGGGCCCTGAGGGCGTACATCGAACGCACCGCGGGCCCATCGGCCCCGGACCAGCCCTCGCCCCGAAAACTCGATCTGTCCCCGGGGTTCCGCAAGGTGTTCTGGCATCGCAACTGCGTGGCGGTGGGCATCGCGGCCGGATTCATCGAACCCCTGGAGGCCTCGGCCCTGGCGCTGATCGAGCTGTCGGCGAAGATGATCGCTGAAGACCTGCCCGCTGACCGCGAGGAAATGGACACCGTGGCGCGCCGTTTCAACGAGCGTTTCCACTACCGCTGGGCGCGGATCGTCGAGTTCCTCAAGCTGCACTACCTGCTGAGCCGTCGCGACGACTCGGCCTTCTGGCGGGACAACCGGGCGGCGGAGTCGATTCCGGAACGCCTGCGGGAATCGCTCGCGCTGTGGCGCCACCGCCCTCCGAACCGCAACGATTTTCCGGACCGGGAGGAAATCTTCCCGGCGGCCAGTTACCAGTACGTGCTGTACGGCATGGGCTTCCAGCCCCTGGCCGACGCCCCGATGCGCCGCGCGGACGACCCGGATGCCGCGATGCGCTGCTTCCAGCAGACGGCGCGCCAGGCCCGGCAGTTTCTCGCCGGCCTGCCGGGACACCGCGAGTTGCTCGACCTCATCCGCGAACAGGGCCTGCCCGAGGCACGCCCCGCTCCCATGCCCTGACCGACCCAGGACCCCGTACCCCATGGCTCAATTCAAGATTCTCAACAACGTCGAACACGCGGACCTCAGGATCCTCACGGAACGCTCGGCCGCCCTGGGCGACGACGTCATGTACGCCGCGACCTTCCCCTCGGAATTCCGGCAGGTTCAGCGCCATTACCCGATCTGCTTCCTGCGCCATCCCGAGACCCGGGAGGTCATGTCCGTGGCCCTGTTCGGCGTGGAGGACGGGGAGAACCTGTTCCTCGGCGACGAAGGCTGGGAAGCGGCCTACGTCCCCCTCAACGTGCGTCGCCTGCCCCTGCTGGTCGCCTTTCAGCAACAGGAGGAGTTCGGCCAGTCGGTGCGAGAACCCGTGGTGTCGATCGACATGGACAGCCCCCGCATCAGCAGGGACCGTGGCGAAGCCCTGTTCCTCGAACACGGCGGCAACAGCGAGTATCTCGAGCACATGAGTTCGATGCTCAAGGCCCTGCACGAAGGGAACCGGCACGCCGGTCCGTTCTACCAGGCGCTGGACGAACTCGGGCTGCTCGAATCCTTCGTGCTGGAGGTGGAGATCGGCGGCCAGGCGTACCGCATGAGCGGCTTCCTCACCATCAACGAGGAGGTGCTGGCGAAACTCGACACCGAACAGATCGGCCAGTTGCACGGCCGGGGGTACCTGGAAGCGATCTACATGGTGCTCGCGTCCATGGCGCACCTCCCGGAACTGCTGGAGCGCAAGAAACAGCGCATCGAGGCAGCTTCTGCGCATGCCTGAAGGTCCGCGCCCCATGGAACGACTGCCGGCGGAGCGGCCGGGCATCGTTCCCCTGGCGTCGCTTGGCGACGGGCGCCCACGGGTGATCGAGGGCCTGGTCGCGCACTGGCCGCTCGTGCGCGCCGGTCTCGACGGCCCGCAGGCGGCCGATGCCTACCTGCGTGGTTTCTATCGCGACGCCACCGTCAATGTCGTGCACGCCGACCCCGCGCAGGCGGGGCGGGTGTTCTACAACGAGGACCTGTCGGGCTTCAATTTCGAGGCCCGTCGCGAGCGCCTCGACGCCGTGCTCGACGCCCTGGCCTCGCAGCGCGGTGCGGCCACGCCCGAAGGCATCTATGTCGGCTCCACCTCCGTGGATGCCTGCCTGCCGGGGCTGCGGCAGGAGAACGACCTGGCCCTGGACGGCGTGAACCCGCTGGTGAGCATCTGGCTGGGCAACCGCTCACGCGTCGCGGCCCACTTCGACGTGCCCGACAACCTGGCCTGCTGCGCCGTGGGGCGACGGCGCTTCACGCTGTTCCCGCCGGAGCAGGTCGAGAACCTCTACCCGGGGCCCCTGGACTTCAACCCGGCCGGACAGGTGATCAGCCTGGTGGATTTTGCGGCGCCCGATTTCGAACGCTTTCCGCGCTTCCGCGAGGCGCTCGCGCAGGCGGTCGTGGCCGATCTCGGGCCGGGCGACGCCATCTTCGTGCCGGGCGGTTGGTGGCACCACGTCGAGGCCCGGGACGAACTCAACGTGCTGGTGAACTACTGGTGGCGGACCGCGCCCGCCTATCGCGATTCGCCCATGGACGCGCTGGACCACGCCCTGCTCGCGATCCGCGGCCTGCCCGGGCCCGAGCGCGACGCCTGGAAGGCGCTGTTCGATTTTTACGTGTTCCGCGACGCATCCGACGCCGCCGGCCACCTGCCGTCCGGCCGCCAGGGCGTGCTGGCGCCCCTGGACGAAGCCGGCGCCCGCCGCCTGCGCGCCAAGCTGCTGCGCCGCCTCAACCGATGAGCCACGCCCGATGACCCCAGAAGCGAGTTCGCACACGCCCGTCCGCAACGTGGTGAT
>JAUHYP010000040.1 GCA_030426265.1 Gammaproteobacteria bacterium
GGCCGGCAACACGGTCCTGGGTGGTTTGTTCCTTGGCGGACTCTACCTGGCCCCCCTCGGGCTGGACCGCCTCCTCTCCCTCCTCTGATCGCCGGAGCCGAGACGCACTCCCCGGCGCGCACCCGGGAGCGGGCGAACCTCTCCACCGCCCGCTCCCGGTTTCTTTTTTGAGGTTCTGAAAAGGCAGGGCCGATGAACACGGCCCGAATACTGCGAAACTGCAGAAGACTCTGGGACTATTCGCCCCCGTGCCGTCCGCTGGTCCAGCCGCCGCGGCGGAGCACGGCCTCGCCCAGCGCCTTCGGCGCGTCTTCCAGTTCGGTGGCCATGGAGTCATTCCAGCGGTTGAGGAAGCCGTACAGGCACACCGCGCCCAGGATCTGCACGATCTGTTCCTCGCTCCAGTGTTCCTTCATGCGCGCCATCAGGGCCGGGTCCACGGCATTGGGCACGGCGCCCGCGGCCAGGGCGAAGTCCAGGGCCACGCGCTCGGCCTCGCTGTACAGCGGGCTGTCGGCGTATTCCCAGACGGCGGCGATCTTCTCGTCCGGGATGCCGTGGATGCCCGCGGCGATGAGGGAGTGGGCCTCGCAGTAGCGGCAGCCCGCGGCGCGGCTGGCGAAGTGGGCCACCAGGCGCATGAAGCCCAGGTCCACCGGGCCTTCCGGGTCCATCACCGCCTTGGTCAGCACGCCGAAGCCCTTCACCATCTTCGGCCGTCGCTGCATGGTCAGCAGGCTGTTGGGCACGAAGCCCAGGATGCGCTCGAAGATGGCGAAGTCGTCCGCCAGCTCCGGTGTGGTCGAAGCCGGCAGGGGTTCGAGGTGCGCCATGGTTCAGGCCGCCTCGGAGGCGGCTTTCACCGGGCCCTCGCGCAGCGCCTGGCGGGTGGCGTTCACCATCAGATCCACTTCGGCGCTGGTGGTGTCAAAGGAGGGCGTGTAGCGCAGGGCATTCGCGCCGCCGTGCACCACGTTCACGCCGTGCATGCGCATGAACTCCTCGGTCGAATCCGCGCCGAAGCACTTGAAGCGGTCAGGGTCCAGCTCGGCGCTGACCAGCAGCCCGGTGCCCTGCACCTTGACAATGGCCCCGCCCAGTTCGCTCTTCAGGGCTTCGAGCCTGGCCTTGAGCTCCTGGCCGCGCTCGACGATGTTTCGGCGCAGCTCCGGTGTGAGGCTGTTCAGAACGGCAGTGGCTACGTCCATCGCACGGGGGTTGGTGCTCATGGTGTTGCCGTAGATGCTCTTGCGGTACAGCGTGCTGGTGTGTTCGTTCACGGCCAGGATGGACAGGGGGTACTGGCCGCCGTTGATGGTCTTGGACCAGGTTTCCAGGTCCGGCGGGTCGAGTTCCTGGAAGCCGGGGTAGTCGACCACCGACAGCACGCCGTTGGTGCGCATGCCCGCCTGGATGGAGTCCACCAGCAACAGCGATCCGTGCTCGCGGGTCAGTTCGCGCGCCCGGGCGTAGAAGGCCGGGGTGATGGCCAGGCCCGGATTGCCTTCGCCCATCACCGGCTCCATGAACAGCGCCTCGATGAACACGCCGTCCGCCTCGGCGTCGGCGAAGGCCTGTTCCAGCGCCGCGACGTCGTTCGGCGGCACGGTGACCAGGTTGTCCATGTCGCGGAAGGACGCCAGGTGGCGCAGGTAGTTCGGGCGCGTGGAGTCGGAGAAGCGTCCCGGCCGGTCCGTTCGGCCGTGGAAGGCGCCCTTGAGGCCCAGGCAGCGGATGGGCTTGCCGGCGTGGCGGCCGCCCGGGTCGGTGTTCAGCTTGGCGTTGATGTCGGAAACGCGCGCGCCCAGGGTCACGGCCTCGGAACCGCTGTTCAGGCACAGGATGCCGGCGTAGGGGTTACCGCCCCGGGTGTGGCCGACTTCCTTGTTCAGGGCTTCCTGGAAACGCTTCTGGCTGATGCTCGGCGTCATGATGTTGGCCATGTGCTGCGGGCGGCCGACCGCCTCGAGCACGGCGTCCGGCGAGTGGCCGAAACCGATCATGCCGTAGCCGCCGCACTCGTACAGCACGGCGCCCTTGAGCGTCACCAGCCAGGGACCCTTGCTGGCCAGGGCCACGTAGGGGTTCACGGCGTCTTCGGGATAGAAGTTGATGAAGCCGGCCTGCACGTCCAGCACCTGGTCCGCCTCGCCCATGGCCAGCAGTTCCGGGGCGGATTCGCGCAGCGTCTCGAACGCCGCGGCGGCTGCGTTGACCGCCTGTTCCAGGCGCGGGTCGCGGGCTGCGAACTCCAGGAGTGTGCTGTCGGAAAGGCCGGTGGTGATGGCCGGGCCGCCGTGCTGGCGCAGGGGTTTGAGGGTGTCGATGAGGCTCATTGATGATCGCTCCGCGTGTCGGTGTTCGGCGGTCAGTGTATTGACCGGCAATTATAGCCCAGGGCGACCGCCTGAACGTCCGCTCGCCGAGGTTTTGGCGCGGGTGCGGGGCGGCCAGGCCGGTCAGGATGCGTGACCATCGAGCCTGGCCAGGATTACTGCGGTGACATTCCCGAGGATGGGTCCAGTGCCTCCTGTCGCGCCAGCGCCCACGCCACGTGCTCGCGCACCAGTTCCGAGGGGTGGGTCGCGCGTGCCTGGAGCGCCGCACGGGTCTCCGGCGAGGGCGGGGCGTTGCCCAGGGCCACGGCGATGTTGCGCAGCCAGCGCTGGTGTCCGATGCGGCGGATCGGGCTGCCCTCGGTCCGGCGCAGGAACTCGTCTTCTTCCCAGGCGAACAGCGCGCGCAGCTCAGGCGCTTCGAGGCCGTTGCGCGGCGCGAAATCGTCCTCGCCGGTCGGCACGGCGAACCGGTTCCAGGGGCAGACCGCCTGGCAGTCGTCGCAGCCGTAGATGCGGTTGCCCATCTGCGGCCGCAGGTCTTCCGGGATGGCGCCGTGCAGTTCGATGGTCAGGTAGGAAATGCAGCGTCGCGCATCCACCTGGTAGGGGGCGACGATGGCGCCCGTGGGGCAGACGTCGATACAACGACGGCACTCGCCACAATGATTGGTGGCGGGTTCGTCCAGCGGCAGGGGCAGGTCGGTGTAGATCTCCCCCAGGAAGAACCAGCTGCCGGCGCCGCGATCGAGCACGTTGCTGTGCTTGCCGATCCAGCCCAGGCCGGCTTTCTCCGCCAGGGCCTTTTCCAGCACCGGCGCGGAGTCCACGAACACACGGTAGCCGAACGCGCCCACGTCCTGTTCGATGCGCGTGGCCAGGGACTGCAGGCGCCTGCGCAGGACCTTGTGGTAGTCCCGGCCCAGGGCGTAACGGGAGACGAAGCCCGTTTCCGGCTGCTCCAGCAGGCCGAAGATCTCGTCCTCGCCGGCCGGCAGGTAGTCCATGCGCGCGGTGATGACCCGAACGGTCCCGGGCACCAGCTCGGCCGGCCGGCTGCGGCGGGTGCCGTGCCGGGCCATCCATTCCATCTCGCCGTGATGGCCCTCGGCCAGCCAGCGCTCGAGGTGCGCCTCGTGGTCGGCGAGGTCGGTATCGGTGATACCGAGTTTCTGGAAGCCGAGTTCGCGCCCCCACGCCTTGATGCGCGAGGCCAGCTCCTCGGGTTGTGGCAGGGGGGAACTCACTATAATGCGCGCATGTTCTCGATCAGCGATCGATTGTATACCGCCGAAGGCGCCCGGGCCCTGGACCGGCACGCCATCGACGCGCTGGGCATCCCCGGCTACACCCTCATGGAGCGGGCGGGCAACGCCGTGCTCGAGGCCGCCCGGGCGGCCTGGCCGGCGCACAACTCCTGGCTGATCCTCTGCGGCGCCGGCAACAACGCCGGCGACGGCTACGTCGTCGCGCGGCTCGCCCACGAGTTCGGAGTGAAGACCCGGGTCGTGGCGCTGTCCGACCCGGAACGGCTCACGGGCGAGGCCGCCACGGCCTACACCGCCTGGCGGGAGGCCGGCGGCGAAGTCCTGTCCTGGCCCTGCGCCATTCCCGACCACGTGAACCTCGTGATCGACGCGCTGCTGGGCATCGGCATCGACCGGCCGGTCAGCGGGGCCTACGCCGAGGCCATCGCCGCGGTCAACGCCGAGGACTGCCCGCGCGTCGCCGTGGACATCCCGTCCGGCCTGAATGCCGATACCGGCGAGGCCATGGGCTGCGCCGTGCGCGCGGACATGACCGTGACCTTCATCGGCAAGAAGCGCGGCCTGTACACGGCGGACGGGCCCGAGCACGCGGGGACCATCCTGTTCGACCGGCTGGAAGTCCCCACCGCGACCCACCACGCCGTGGGCGGAGCCGGTCGCCTGCTCAATCGCGAATACCTGCGCGAAGGCCTGCCGCGCCGCCCGCGCAACAGCCACAAGGGCAGCTTCGGCCATGTGTGGCTGGTCGGCGGCAATCGTGGCATGAGCGGGGCCGTGCGCCTGGCGGGGGAGGGCGCCCTGCGCGCCGGCGCCGGGCTGGTCAGCGTGGCCACGCACCCCGAGCACGCGGCCCTGGTCAATCTCACGCGCCCCGAACTGATGGTCCGGGGCGTGGACGGCCGTGACACGCTCATGGCCGATTGGGAGCGCGCCACGGTGCTCGCGGTGGGCCCCGGCCTGGGCACCGACGACTGGGCGCGATCCCTGCTGGACGCCTGCCTGGATGACCCGCGCCCCCTGGTGCTCGATGCCGATGGGCTCAACCTGCTGGCCGAATCGCCGCGCCGGCGCGAAGACTGGATCCTGACGCCGCACCCGGCCGAGGCCGCGCGCCTGCTGGCTTCCGACACACCAACCGTCCAGGCCGACCGGGTCGGCGCCGCCATGGCGCTGGCGGAACGCTTTGGCGCGGTGGTCATTCTCAAGGGCTGCGGCTCGGTCGTCGCCGCCCCGGAAGGGTCCTGGGACCTTTGCGCCCTGGGCAATCCCGGAATGTCCACGGGGGGCAGCGGTGACGTGCTGACGGGCGTGGTTGCGGCCATGCGCGCCCAGGGCTTCGACGCCCGCGAGGCGGCGCGGCTGGCCACCCTGGCCCACGCCGCCGCGGGTGACGCGGCTGCCCTGCAAGGCGAACGCGGACTGCTCGCCGGCGACATCGCCGCCCGGCTGCAGGGGGTGGTCAATGGCTGAGCCGTCGGGCGCGAACGCGACAATTCCTTCGCCGGAACAGGGTCGCATCGTCCACACGCCCGCCCTCGACGAAGCCGCCATGACGGACCTGGCCCGCCGCCTGGCGCCGGCCCTGAAACCGCCGCTGGTGCTGTATTTCGAAGGGGATCTCGGCGCGGGCAAGACCACCTTCATCCGTGCGCTGGTGCAGGCCCTGGGCCATGCCGGACGGGTCAAGAGTCCCACCTACGGCCTGCTGGAGCACTACCCGCTGGACGGGCTGGAAGTGCTGCACCTGGACCTGTACCGCATCGGCGATCCCGACGAACTGGAATTCCTGGGCATCACGGACCTGTTCGGCGAGCACACGATCCTGCTGGTCGAATGGCCCGAGCGGGGCCGGGGCGCCCTGCCGCCGGCCGACGCGGTGCTGGGATTCGCGCCAGGTCCCGGCCATTCCCTTGATTCAAGACACCTTTCTGTATACGCGCATTCTCGTTCCGGTAATGAGTTGTGTAATTTTCTTGACAGCCTGCTTTAAACTCCCTTTCTCTAAAAGCACCATATCCAACGGTTTTTAATGGGAAATCTATTGCTTTTTCCGGAAAAGCAATTCATCATTGGAAGTGCTCACACGGACGAACCGGGGACCCGCAGGCGTGAGACGTTTCATTCCAGTGCTTTTTTTGGCGATTTGTACTTCCGCTTTTGGCGCGGAAGTCAATGGCCTGCGTGTCTGGGCGGGGCCCGACAAGACACGCGCGGTGCTGGATCTCAGTGATTCCACGGATTATTCCGTCTTCACCCTGAAGAACCCCGACCGGGTCGTCATCGACCTCAAGCGCGCCTCACTCAAGGGCGCGATCAGTGTGAACCACGAGTACTCGGGCAACATCCACGGCGTGCGGCACGGTCAGCCGGACAAGGACACGCTGCGCCTGGTGCTCGACCTGGCCAAGGGCGCGAACCTGCAGAGCTTTCTGCTCGCACCCACCGGGGAATACGGACACCGGCTGGTGGTGGACCTGTTCGATGGTGAACACGGCACCGCCACCGAGTCCGTCAAAACGCTCGCGACCCTCCAGGGTGGCAACCGCGACATCGTGGTGGCCATCGACGCCGGACACGGCGGGGAGGACCCGGGCGCGATCGGCAAGAACCGCACGCGGGAAAAGGACGTGGTGCTGCAGATTTCGCGGCGCCTGAAAGACGCAATCGACGCCGAGCCGGGGCTGCGCGCCGTGCTCATCCGGGACGGGGACTACTACATCCCCCACCGGGAGCGTTACGAGAAGGCGCGGGCGCACCGGGCCGACCTGTTCGTCTCCATCCACGCCGATGCCTTCAAGAATCGGGACGTGCGCGGCAGTTCCGTGTTCGTGCTCTCCCAGAGCGGCGCGAGCAGCGAGATGGCGCGCCTGCTGGCCCAGGGCGAGAACGCTTCCGACCTGGTGGGCGGCGTGTCGCTGTCGGACAAGGACGACCTGCTGACCTCGGTGCTGCTGGACCTGTCCCAGAGCGCCACCATCCAGGCCAGCAACCAGGTGGCCGCGGACATCCTGGCCTCCATCGGCCGGGAGGTGAAGGTGCACAAGCCGCATGTCGGCCGCGCCAACTTCATGGTGCTCAAGTCGCCGGATGTGCCCTCGGTGCTGGTGGAGACAGCCTTCATCAGCAACCCCGGCGAGGAGAAGAAACTCACCGAGCGTGAATTCCAGAACGACATGGCCCGGTCCATCGCACGGGGCGTGCGCAACTATTTCTACAACAGCCCGCCCCCGGGCACCTGGGTCGCCGCCAACCGTGACGGCACCCGGCACATCGTCTCGCGGGGCGAAACCCTGGGCATCATCGCCAGCCGCTACAACGTCGACCTCGGCACCCTGCGGCAGGCGAACAACCTTTCCAACGACCTGATCCGGGTCGGGGCGGAACTCGTCATCCCAACCAGCTAGACGGCGTGCAGGCCGCAGAGTGAAGCGTCACGTAGGTTTGGCCGTAAATCGTGACGCTTCACTTTTTCTACGTTCCCAAAACTTTGTGAGCCATGCCTCATGACGTTTCCGGTGACGGAGGTGAGAACCTGATCCCCCTTCTCCAGCGGACGCCGTGGATACGTCCCTGTAGGCTCTGGAAGCGCCATCCCTGGCGCTTACAGCCGCCGGAGAAGGGGGGTCAGGCTCTCACCTCCTCATGCGACATTTGGTACGCATGATCGAGACTCAAATTTTTCATCTTGCCTTTGAACTGGTGGTGTCGTTTTCAAAAATCGAAATGTCACGCAAGGAGGTGTGGACCCTTACCCACCCCCTCCGAGGGCTGTGAGCGCCAGGGATGGCGCGCCCAGAGCCTACAGGGACGTATTTACGGCGTCCCTCGGAGGGGGTGGGTAAGGGGCCGCGCCTCCGTCTCTCGATCCATCCGGAGGGCTAGCCCACGACAGTCGTTCGGTTGCCAGAAGTGAATCGAATCGCACGAAGGCTTGGGGGTGGTTGGGCCGGGTCGGTATGATTGGGGGCTTTTGCAGGGTTTGGGATTGATTGTGGCGATACGTCGGCTGCCTGAGAACCTCGTGAACCAGATCGCCGCGGGGGAGGTGGTGGAGCGGCCTGCCTCGGTGGTGAAGGAGCTGGTCGAAAACAGCCTGGATGCCGGGGCGCGGGCGGTGTCCGTGACGCTGGAGCAGGGGGGCAAGCGGCGGATCCTGATCGAGGACGATGGCTCGGGGATTTCGCGCGAGGAACTGGCGCTGGCGCTGGCGCCGCATGCGACCAGCAAGATCGCTTCGCTGGATGACCTGGAGGCGGTGCAGTCGCTGGGCTTTCGGGGGGAGGCGCTGGCGAGCATCGCTTCGGTGTCGCGCCTGACGCTGGTGTCGCGCACCGAGGGCTCCGACCACGGCTGGCGCGTGACGGTTCGCGATGGCGTGGTGTCCGAACCCGAACCGGCGCCGGGGGCGCAGGGCACGCGCATCGAGGTGGCGGACCTGTTCTACAACGTGCCCGCCCGCCGCAAGTTCCTGCGCACCGACCGCACCGAGTTTTCCCACATCGACGAGCTGCTCAAGCGCGTGGCGCTGGGGCGGTTCGATATCGCCCTCCGCCTGCACCACGACGGACGCGCCGTGCGCGCGCTGCCGCCGGCCGCCGACGAGGCGGGGCAGGCCCAGCGCGTGGCCCTGTTGTGCGGCGCCGAGTTCCTCGAACATGCCCGTCGCATCGATGCCGGGGCGGGGCCGTTCGGCCTGACCGGCTGGGTGGCGGAGCCGCGCTACAACCGCGCCCAGGCCGACCGGCAGTTCTTCTACGTCAACGGCCGCATGGTGCGCGACCGCACCATCGCCCACGCCATCCGGCAGGCGTTCCGCGATGTGCTCTACCACGGCCGCCACCCGGCCTTCGTGCTGTTCCTGGACTGCCCGCCCGAGTCGGTGGACGTCAACGTGCACCCGCAGAAACACGAAGTCCGCTTCCGTGACCAGCGCTCGGTGCACAACTTCATCTATTCCACCCTGCACCGCGTGCTCGCCGAGAGCGGGCCGGGGGAGGGCGCGCCGCGTCCGGGCAGCGGCCTGCAGGACATCGCGCCCGCCGCCCCCTTCCAGGCCGGGATCGGCATGGGGCTGCCCGCGTCTCCGGGCGCCGGGGGCCAGGCCCCGGCCGGTTCGGCGGGCTGGAACGACGGCGCGGGTCCTGGACGGCACCCCGAATCCACGGCCGGCGCGGGGCTTGCCGGTGGATGGCCCGGTCGAGGCGTACCCGGCGGTACCGGCGCGGCGGTCGCCTACGGACGTCCGGGCGCACCGGGGCCCGGCGCCGTGGCCCAGCACCTGGCGGCCTACGGGCGTCTCTCCGGCCAGGGCGTCACGGCGAGCGATGGTGTTCCGGCGTCGGACAGCGACATCCCGCCGCTCGGCTTTGCGCTGGCCCAACTGCACGGCATCTACATCCTGGCCCAGAACGAGAAGGGCCTGGTGCTGGTGGACATGCACGCGGCGCACGAGCGCATCACCTACGAGCGTCTCAAGGCCGGCCAGGCGGGGCAGGGCATTCGCAGCCAGGCCCTGCTGGTCCCGGTCAGTCTGAATGTCTCGGAGCACGAGGCCGACCTGGCCGAAACCCATGGCGAGGCGCTGGACGCCCTCGGCATCCAGTGCGACCGCAGCGGACCCGAGACCCTGCTGGTGCGGAAGGTGCCCACGCTGCTGCAGCAGGCCGACATCCCGGCCCTGTTGCGCGACGTGCTGGCCGACCTCGGCGCCCAGGGCAGCAGCACGCGCCTGGAATCGGAGATGGACGAGGTGCTCTCGTCCATGGCCTGCCACGGTTCGGTCCGCGCCAACCGCCGCCTGGGCCTGGAAGAGATGAACGCCCTGTTGCGCGACATGGAGCGCACCGAGCGCAGTGCCCAGTGCAACCACGGCCGCCCGACCTGGGTGCAGCTGGACATGGGCGCGCTGGACCGCCTGTTCCTTCGCGGTCGGTAGGCCGGTGACGGCCGGCCACTGCCCATCGGCAACCGCCCGAATGGCGTCTCGCAGGCCGCTTCGGCACCGGGTATGAACGGGCCCGTGACCACACTTCCCCCCGCCATCTGCCTGATGGGACCCACCGCTTCGGGCAAGACGGCGCTGGCGGTGGAACTGGTGCAGCGGTTTCCCTGCGAGATCATCAGCGTGGACTCGGCCCTGGTGTACCGCGGCATGGACATCGGCACGGCCAAGCCCGACGCGGCCACCCTGGCCCTGGCGCCGCATCGCCTCATCGACATTCGCGATCCTTCCGAGTCCTACTCGGCGGCGGACTTTCGCGAGGACGCCCTGCGCGAAATGGCGGACATCACCGCCGCCGGGCGCGTGCCCCTGCTGGCCGGCGGCACCATGCTGTATTTCCGGGCCCTGCTGGAAGGGCTGTCCCGCCTGCCGCCCGCTGATCCGGAGGTTCGCGAGCGGCTCGAGGCGCGCCGCGAGGCCGAGGGCCTGGCGGCCCTGCACGAGGAACTGGCGGGAAAGGACCCCGTGGCCGCGGGACGCATCGACCGCAACGATCCCCAGCGCACGCTGCGCGCCCTGGAAGTCATCGAGCTCACCGGCATGCCGATGAGCGTGCTGCAGGCCAGGCGCCGCCGCGAGCCGCCCGCGTACCGCTTCCTGAAGGTGATCGTCTGCCCGCAGGACCGGGCCGTGCTGCACGATCGCATCGCGCAGCGATTCGACGCCATGCTCGCCGAGGGTTTCCTCGACGAAGTCCGCGCCCTGCGCGCCCGGGACGACCTGGGCCCGGACCTGCCGGCCCTGCGCGCGGTCGGCTACCGGCAGGCCTGGGCCTACCTCGAAGCGTTTGGCGATCCTGCTGATTTCCGGGAAAAAGCCCTGGCCGCGACCCGCCAACTGGCCAAGCGACAGCTGACGTGGTTGCGGCGGGAATCCGATGCCCTATGGTATGATCCGACCCAGCAGTCGACGTCTCGGGGGGTTATCGACGTCATCGCCGAGTTTCTGGAGTCCCGGATTCTTGACCGGGGTTCTTGAAACCGGGCGTGGTCGTTCCCAATTGGACGATGAAGTACCACAATAACAGTCAATGGAGGAATGACCATGACGAAGGGTCAATCACTGCAGGAACCGTTCCTGAACGCCTTGCGGCGTGAGCGGGTTCCCGTTTCTGTCTATCTCGTGAACGGCATCAAGCTGCAGGGGCAGATCGAATCGTTCGACCAGTTCGTCGTTCTCCTGAAGAACTCGGTCAGCCAGATGATCTACAAGCACGCGATCTCCACCGTCGTGCCGGCGCGCAACGTGCGGGTGTTCGACGAGCAGGAGAGCTGATCCGGCGTGGCAGGTAGGTTAGCCACTTGATCGAACGCGCTGCGCGCGGCGACCGCGCTGTAATCCTGCACCCCGTCTTTCCGGGCACCGGCCCGGAAGCCCTGGACGAATTCACGGAACTCACCCGGTCCGCCGGGGCCGAGGCGGTGGCCATCGTCACCGCCCCGCGCGACCGGCCGGACGCGAAGTACTTCGTCGGCAGCGGCAAGATCGACGAACTCGTCGACGCTGTCGAGGCCTTCGAGGCCAACGTCGTGCTCGTCAGCCGGCCCCTGTCGCCGGTGCAGGAGCGCAACATCGAAAAGCGTTGCAAGGTCCAGGTCCTGGACCGCACCACGCTGATCCTGGACATCTTCGCCCAGCGCGCCCGTTCCCACGAGGGCAAGCTGCAGGTGGAGCTGGCCCAGTTGCGCCATCTCACCACCCGCCTGGTGCGGGGCTGGACCCACCTCGAGCGCCAGAAGGGCGGTATCGGCCTGCGCGGCCCGGGTGAAACCCAGCTGGAAACCGACCGCCGCCTCGTCGCGCAGCGCATCCGCCACCTGAACGATCGCCTGGAGAAGGTGCATCGCCAGCGCGAGCAGGGCCGGCGCCAGCGCCGCCGAGGCGATGCGCCCACGGTCGCCCTGGTGGGTTACACCAATGCCGGCAAGTCCACGCTGTTCAACACCCTGACCCGCGCGGACGTCGATGCCCGCGACATGCAGTTCGCGACCCTGGACCCCACGGTCCGGCGCCTGCCCGGCATCACCGGCGGGGCGCTGCTGGCCGATACGGTGGGCTTCGTCAGCGAGCTGCCGCACGAACTCATCGCCGCCTTTCGCGCCACGCTGCTGGAGGCCCGCGAGGCGGACCTGCTGCTGCACGTGATCGACGCCGCCGATCCGTTTCATGCGGAACGGCGCGAGGACGTGGAGGCGGTGATCGCCGAGATCGGCGCCGACACCATCCCGATGATCCGCGTGTACAACAAGATCGACCTGACCGACCAGGCAGCCGGCCTCAACGGCGCCGAGCCCGGTCAAGCGGACCGGGCCTTCGTATCCGCACAGCGGGGCGACGGCCTGGATCTGCTGCTCGAGGCCGTGGAAGCGCGGCTGCGTGGCCAGCGCATTCGCCGCTGGATTCACCTCGACGGACGCGCCGGTCGCCTGCGCGCCCGTTTGTTCGAACTGGGCGCCGTCGACGAGGAACGCCTCGACGAAGACGGCGGCTGGAACCTTCATGTCGACCTGCCCCGCGACATCGCCGAACGCCTGGCGCGCCAGGGCGGGGACGATGCGCGCGTGGTCCAGGAACAGCTTCTCGCCTCAACCCCCCTGTCAGTGGGATAATCCCCGTTTCCCGTCCCGCAACTTGAAAGGCCTGCCACCGGGCCCAAGTTTGCAGGGGCAACCCTGAATTCAGACGCACAAGCAGCAGGAGAATCATCGATGCCCTGGAAGGAACCCGGCAAGGGCGACAAGGACCCCTGGAAACAGGGCGACCAGCCCCCGGAACTGGACGAGGTCTTCCAGAACGTCCAGAACAAGGTCCGCAGCCTCTTCGGCGGCGGCGGCTCCAACCGGAAAGGCTCCGGCTCCGGCGGCAGCGGGGGGATGTTCTCCCTGGTGCTGGTCCTGGTGCTGCTGTGGGCCGCCTGGGACGCCGTCCACATCGTGGACGAGGCCGAACGCGGCGTCGTGCTGCGCTTCGGCAAGTACACCCGCACCCTGGACCCCGGCCTGAACCTGACCCTGCCGCGGCCCATCGAGGCCGTGCAGAAGGTCAACGTCAGCAACATCCGCACCGCCGAGGACCGTGGCCAGATGCTCACCGAGGACGAGAACCTCGTCGAGCTGGGCTACAAGGTGCAGTACGTGATCCTCGACGCGCAGCGCTTCCTGTTCGAAGTGCGCGACCCCGAGGTCACCCTGCTTCAGGCCGCCGAGAGCGCGCTGCGCGAATCCGTCGGCACCAACCGGCTCGACGCCATCCTGGAAGGGACGACCCGTACCCAGGTCGGCACCGAGACCCAGCGCGTGCTGCAGGAGACCCTCGACAACTACGAGGCCGGCATCCGCGTGACCGAGTTCAACCTCTCCGACGTGAACGTGCCCTCCCAGGTCCGCGAGGCGTACTCCGACGTCATCCGCGCCCGCGAGGACCGGCAGCGCTTCATCGAGGAAGCCCGCGTCCACGCCAACTCCGTGATTCCCGAGGCCCGCGGCGCCGCCGCGCGCATCGTGGAAGAGGCCCAGGGCTACCGCGATTCCACGATCGCCCTGGCCGAGGGTGAAGCCGACCGCTTCCGCCTGCAGGTGGAGGAGTACCGCCAGGCGCCGGAGGTGACGCGCAAGCGCATGTACCTCCAGGCCATGGAGGGCGTGCTCGCCGATTCGAAGAAGGTCCTGCTGGACGTCGACTCCAGCGGCAACGTGCTGTACCTGCCACTGGACAGCGCGACCGGTGGCGCATCGGGCGCCAACCGCATCCCGCCGCTGGTCACCCCTGACGACCAGCGCTCGCCGCAACAGAGTGACCGCGCCGGCCGTACGCCGCGCGCCGCCAACCGGGAGGGTCGCTGATGAACCGTCCGTTCCTGATCATCGCCATCGTGGTGCTGGCCGGCCTGGGCCTGGCCAGCGTGTTCACGGTGAACGAAACCGAGCACGCCATCCGCTTCCAGCTGGGCCGCATCGTGAAGACCGATTACGAGCCGGGACTGCATTTCAAGTTCCCGTTCGTGAACAACATCCGCAAGTTCGACAACCGGATTCTCACGCTGGACACGCAGCCGCAGGACATGCTGACCTCCGAGCAGAAGTTCGTGGAGGTGGATTCCTTCGTGAAGTGGCGCATCATCAACGTGTCGCGCTTCTACACGGCCACCCAGGGCAACGAGGCCATCGCGCTGAACCGCCTGAACAGCATCATCGAGGACCGGCTGCGCAACCAGATCGCCAGCCGCACCCTGGCAGAGGTGGTGAGCGAGGAGCGCGTGAACACCATGCGCGACATCGCCACCGCGGCCAACACCGCCGCGCAGGAATTCGGCATCGAGGTGGTGGATGTGCGCATCAAGAGCATCGAGCTGCCCGACGACGTGCGCGCCTCGGTCTTCGACCGCATGACCGCCGACCGCCAGAAGGAAGCCAACCGCTACCGTTTCGAAGGTCGCGAGGAAGCCGAGCGCATCCGCTCCAGCGCCGACCGCGAGGCCCAGGTGATCCTGGCCGAGGCCGAGCGCGACGGCCAGCGCATGCGGGGTGAGGGCGACGCACGCTCCATCAGCATCTATGCCGACGCATACGGCATGGACGAGGAGTTCTTCGCTTTCACGCGCAGCCTGCAGGCGTATCGCAACGCCTTCCAGGGCCGCGACGACGTGCTGGTGGTGGACCCGCGGTCGGAGTTCTTCGACTACTTCGGTGGCGAGGCCGGCGACGGCCGCTAGGCCGCGCCCGCTGCGCCCAGGCACGTGGATTCCTTTTGGAAGGACCTGGCCACGGCGTTCGCGCTGATGCTGATCCTGGAGGGGGTGCTGCCGGCGCTCTCGCCCGGAACCTGGCTCCGGACCATGGCCGAGGCGGCGCGCCTCGGCCCGAAGGGCATCCGCCTGGTCGGCGTGATCTGCCTGCTCAGCGGCGCCGTGCTGCTGCAACTGCTGCTATAAATCTAGAGTTCGAACAGGAAAGCTTCCCATGAGCAAATCGGTCGTGGTCCTCGGCACCCAGTGGGGCGACGAGGGCAAGGGCAAGATCGTGGACCTGCTGTGCCAGGACATGGACGCCGTCGTGCGCTTCCAGGGTGGCCACAACGCTGGTCACACCCTGGTCATCGACGGCGACAAGACGGTGCTGCACCTGATCCCGGCGGGCATCATGCACCCGGGCGTGCGCTGCCTGATCGGCAACGGCGTGGTGCTGTCGCCCGAGGCCCTGAAGGCCGAGATCGACAACCTGCAGTCCCGCGGCGTGGACGTGGAGTCCCGCCTGGTGATTTCGCCGGCCTGCGCGGTGATCATGCCCTACCACGCCCAACTGGATCGGGCGCGTGAGGCGGCCCTGGGCCTGAAGGCCATCGGCACCACCTCGCGCGGCATCGGGCCGGCCTACGAAGACAAGGCCTCACGCCGTGGCGTGCGCGTGGCGGACCTGCTCAACCCGGAAGCCCTGGCCTCCAAGCTCGAGTCCATCGTGGCCTACCACAGCTTCGACCTCGAGCACCGCTACGGCCTGGAGCCGCTGGACTACCCGGCCATCCTGGACGCCACGCTTTCGCTGGCCGAGGCCATCGGCCACATGGTCGGCGACGTTTCCGGCGAGCTGCACCAGCTGCGCGATGCCGGCAAGCGCATCCTGTTCGAGGGCGCCCAGGGCGCGTTGCTGGACATCGACCACGGGACCTATCCCTTCGTCACCTCCAGCAACACCACCGTGGGCGGCGCCTGCACCGGCGCCGGCGTGGGTCCGGACGCCATCGACTACGTGCTGGGCATCACCAAGGCCTACACCACCCGCGTGGGCTCCGGCCCGTTCCCGACCGAGCTGTTCGACGACGTCGGCAAGGGCATCGCCGAACGCGGCGCCGAGTTCGGCGCCACCACCGGCCGCCCGCGCCGCTGCGGCTGGCTGGACGCCGTCAGCCTGAAGCGCTCCGTGAAGCTCAACGGCCTCACCGGCTTCTGCGTGACCAAGCTGGACGTGCTCGACGGCATGGAAGAGATCAAGGTGGCCACCGCGTACAAACTCGATGGACAGGAACTCGACGCCTTCCCGACCAACCCGGACGACTGGAGCCGGCTCGAGCCCGTGTACGAATCCTTCCCCGGCTGGAGCGAAAGCTCCCGCGGCGCCCAGAGCCTGGACGACCTCCCGGCCAACGCCCGCGCCTACCTCGAAGCCATGGAATCATTGACCGGCGCCCCCGTCCACATGGTCAGCACCGGCCCCGACCGCACCGAAAACATCATCATCCATCATCCCTTGGATTGATTGGTTTTCCCCGCGGAATGCGGTCAGCCCGCCTCCCCGATGAGGGGCAATTGTCTTGCTTCGGAAGGGCGTGATCAGTCCGGCGGAGACACTGGTGAAAGGGACGGCGTGCACCCCCTCCTCCAGGGGTCGTAAGCGCCAGGGATGGCGCTTCCGAAGCCTACAGGGACGTACTTGTGGCGTCCCCTGGAGGAGGGGGTGCGCGGCGTCCCCGGCCCCCCATCTACACGCCCGGAATCGCCATTTCGGGACCCAAGAAAAATGGTTGACTTGGAGGCGGGCTGTCTGTATCGTGCGCGCTCGGTTCGGCGGTTCCCCTTGCCCCGGATCGACCCTTGGGCTCCGGTTCTCCCCTTACCGGAGCCTTTTGCCGAGGTGGCGGAATTGGTAGACGCGCTAGCTTCAGGTGCTAGTGAGCATTAGCTCGTGGAGGTTCAAGTCCTCTCCTCGGCACCACCCCTTCCCGATTCGGGAAACCCTGCAAGACCCCCAGAATGATCGATTCGGTGCGCCGGTGGCGCACCGCCGTGGCGTTCGGGCGATCACGCCCTCCGGCCGGCCCCGGTAACCTCCGGTTTCGCGATCAATCCCCGTCATGCGCCCGGTACACCGAGAACTTCCGCAGTGACCCGGCGAGGGAGATGTCCCCGGTCTGTTCCGGAAAGGCTTCGATGAGAATGCTGGCGCTGTACAGGCGGTAGTCCTCCGCTACGCCGGGCGCGTTGGCGTCGGCGAGCAGGTTGGCGAGGTTCTCGCGGCTCACGTGGGCACGGAAGAAACGCTCGTCCTGCCAGGCCCAGCGGTTGCGCGAGATCGAGGAGTAGGGCGAGCGCGTCACGTAGCGGTAGGGCTGCCCGTCGGGCTGTGCGTCGCGCAGGTCGCTGGACACGAACGCCGTGATGTTGTCGCTGCCCACGCTTTCCTGGCCCACCCGCTCGAAGGGCCGGCTGTCGAAGAGGTTCACCAGTCCCGCGATGTAGTAGCCGGTTTCGGGGTGGACCAGGTAGTAGAGAAAACTCACCTGCGCCGCCGGCGGATTCTCCACTGCCCCCAGCCCATGGTGTGCGAACGGAAGACTCATCCGCACCTGGAGCGTGAGCTCCGAGGACGGTGTCGGCCAGGGGTCCAGCGGCGGGTCGAAGGTGCGTCCGTAGTCGATGTTGGGCCCGCCCTGGCACTCCGGCGCCAGCTCGGGACATTCGATGGGCCCCTCGTGCGCGAATCGGAAGGTGTTCACGTGCCAGCCGAAGCCGTGGCCATAGACCTGGTACACGTTGGTGCCGAGGGCCGGCCGGTCCTCGAAGCCGCGCTGGAACAGGTGGCGGGGAATCAGCGAATCCTCCGGAATGAACAGCCCCGTTTTCTGGCTTCGGTCAGAGGCCACGGGATTCGCGGCCTGTTGCGTGAGCTGGTCCGTGCCCTGGTCGCCCATGTGCCGGATGCGCACCCAGGTCTGGTTGGCGGGCACCTCCTGGTACTGCGTGGCGATGCGCTCGGGGAGGATGGCCTCGGATTCGTAGAGCGGCTCGAACTGCGCCAGCGCGTAGTCCTCGACAGCCAGGGCTGGAGCGGCGAGGGCAGGAAGCAGGAGCGCCAGGGACAACAGGCGGGGAGAGCGGGTCATGGGCGTCATCGTTTCATGATGAGTTGGCTGAAAAACGTATCGCAATCACCCTTAATCCACAATGAACCGATAGACTGTCAGTATGAAACGAAGAAAGGACATCCCCCATGGCCGCCCGTAAATCCGGCCGCAAGAAAAAGCACTCCAAATCGGCCAAGTCCGGCCGCAAACAACACGAATCCAGGCCTTCGGGCTCCGGTCGCCGAAAAGGCGAATCGGCGCCCGGTGGCGGCGGGCGCAGAAAGGGCGATCACCAGCCGCCCGGCGCGGGCCGCATCGATGCCCCGGCGCCGGACCGCGTGGAGATCCAGGAAGCCCTGGACGATGCCGGGCGGCCCCTGCAGCGCGAGGAGCTGGTCGATGCCCTGGACGTGCGTGGCGAGGACAGTATCGAGATCCTGCGCCGTCGGCTTCGCGCCATGGTCCGTGATGGCCAGCTGGTCAAGAACCGCGCCGGCGCCTACGGCCTGGCCAAGCGCATGGACCTGGTCTCCGGGCGCGTCACGGCGCATCCCGACGGCTACGGCTTCCTGGTGCCCGACGAGGGCGGCGACGACCTCTACCTGTCCTCGCGCGAGATGCGCCCCGTCCTGCACGGCGACCGCGTGCTGGCCTCCGTGGTCGGCGTCGACCACCGCGGCCGCAGGGAGGGCAAGGTCAAGGAAGTGCTGGAGCGGGCCCACGAGACCATCGTCGGCCGCTTCGTGGAAGAGAGCGGCGTCGCCCTGGTGGTGCCGGACGAAACGCGCATCAGCCAGGACGTGCTCATCCCGCTGAAGGACACCCTGGGCGCCAAGCCCGGCCAGGTGGTCGTGGCCGCCATCGTGCAGCAGCCCACCGAGCGCCAGCCGCCCCTGGGCCGCATCGTGCAGGTGCTGGGCGATTTCGGCGATCCGGGCATGGCCACCGACATCGCCATCCACAACTTCGGCATTCCCTTCGAGTGGCCCGACGGTGTGGAAGCCGAGGCCCAGGCCTACGGCGACACCGTGCCCGATGCCATGAAGGACGGCCGCAAGGACCTGCGCGAGCTGCCCCTGGTGACGATCGACGGCGCGGACGCGCGGGACTTCGACGATGCCGTCTACGCCAAGCGCAATCGCAAGGGCTGGCGCCTGCTGGTGGCCATCGCCGATGTCTCCAGCTACGTGAAAACGGGGACGGTCCTGGACGAGGAGGCCATCAACCGCGCCACCTCGGTCTACTTCCCGAACCGCGTGGTGCCGATGCTGCCCGAGGCCCTGTCCAACGGCCTGTGCTCCCTGAAACCCCGCGAGGACCGGCTCTGCCTGGCCTGCGACATGAGCGTGGACGAGGACGGCCGGGTCAGTCGCAGCCGTTTCGTGGCCGCGGTGATGAATTCCCATGCCCGCCTGACCTACGACCAGGTGCGCGACTATCTCGAGGGCGGCAAGCTGCCCTTCGCCGAGCCACGCCCCGGGGTGTCTGAAAGCCTCGATGACCTGTACAGCCTGTACAAGGCCCTGAAAAGGGCGCGGCGCAAGCGTGGCGCCATCGATTTCGAGAGCCAGGAAGTGAAGTTCGTCTTCGACGAAACCGGCGCCGTCAGCGACCTGAAGCTCTACGAGCGCCACGACGCGCACATGTTGATCGAGGAGTGCATGATCCTGGCCAACGTCGAGGCCGCGCGCTTCCTGGAAAAGCAGAAGCTCAACGCGCCGTTCCGCGTGCACGCACCACCGCCGGCGCTCAAGCTGACGGCCCTGGAGGAATTCCTGCAGGCCCAGGGCATCCGCCGGCCCTGGAAGGACCAGCCCTCGCCGCGCGATTTCGAGGCCATCGTGGAAAAGGTGAAGGGCCGCCCGGACGAGAAGCTGATCATGGCGGTGCTGCTGCGCTCGCAATCCCTGGCGGTGTACAAGCCGGACAACGCGGGGCACTTCGGGCTGGCGCTGGACGCCTACACGCATTTCACCTCGCCCATCCGGCGCTACCCGGACCTGCTGGTGCACCGGGCCATCCACCACGCCATCGCCAAACTCAACCGCGAGTCCGACGTGCCGCCGTACGACTATGGCGAGGCCGCCATGGACCGCTTGTGCGAGTCGAGCTCGCATCGCTCCCGGCGCGCCGAGGAGGCCGAGCGCGACGTCCATGACCGGCTCAAGTGCCTGTACATGGAGCAGCACATCGGCATGGAGTTCAGGGGCATGGTGTCGGGCGTCACGTCCTTCGGCCTGTTCGTCGAACTCGACCATGGCAACGTCAGTGGCCTGGTGCACGTCACCAGCCTGCCGAACGACTATTATCACTTCGACCCGGTGCGCCACCGCCTCGAAGGCGAACGAAGCCGGCGGGTGTTCCAGCTGGCCGACGCCGTCAGGGTGCGCGTCAAGGACGTGAACGTGGAAGAACGCAAGATCGACTTCGAACTGGTGGACGCATGAAGGCCGACCGCTCCCGCCTGGTGGCGGGCATCAATCCCGTGATTGCCGCCCTGAACGCCAAGGCCGGCGACATCGAGCGCATCCTGGTGGTGGAGGACACCCACAACCAGCGGGTCCGCGACATCGAACTGATGGCGAAGGACGCGGGCATCGACGTGGTGCGCACACACCGCGACCACCTCGAACAGCTCACCGGGCTGGAGAGCCACCAGGACGTGGTGGCTGAACTCGGCGGCCAGGCCAGCCTGGACGAGGATGGCCTGGAGTCCATGCTCGACGCCCTGGACGAGGCACCCTTGCTCCTGGTGCTCGACGGCGTCACCGATCCGCACAATCTCGGCGCCTGCCTGCGCACGGCCGAGGCGGCCGGCGTGCACGCGGTGATCGTGCCCCGCGACCGCGCCGCCGGCCTCACGCCCGCGGCGCGCAAGGCCTCCGCGGGCGCTTCGGAAATCCTGCCCCTGGTGCAGGTGACCAACCTGGCGCGCACCCTGCGGGCGCTCAAGGAGCGCGGCATCTGGCTGTACGGCACCAGCGATCGGGCCGAGTCGGACATCTACGCGCAGGACCTCAAGGGCCCGTTGGCCCTGGTCATGGGCAGCGAAGGGGAGGGGCTGCGGCGCCTCACCATGGAAACCTGTGATTTCCTGGTGTCCATCCCCCTGCACGGGGCCATGGAAAGCCTGAACGTGTCGGTGGCCACGGGCGTGTGCCTGTTCGAGATCCGGCGGCAGCGGGGGCCGCGGGGCTGAGCGGCTGACCGGTCGTTGTTTGTTATTACATTCGTAATAACTTAGAATGAGCGCTTGTCAGCCAGAGCAGCATTCCCATGGGCAGCAAGGTCAAGCTTCGCAGGATCGGTAATTCCGTCGGCATCACCTTGCCGAAGGAAGAACTCGCGCGCCTCCAGGTGCGCGAAGGTGACGAGCTGTACGTCACCACCGACAGCCAGGGTTTGCACCTTCAGCCCCATGACCCCTTGTTCGAGAAAAAGATGGCGCTTTTCGAGCGCACCAACCGCCGATTCCGCAACGCCCTGAAGGAACTGGCGAAATAGGCGTGCCGCTCTGGCTGGAAGTCCCGGAAGTTCTTGCCCAGCAACGCCTTTTGATCGATCTTTACGGCGGTACCCATGGGGTGTTGAACGAAGGCGCCCTGGCCTCCACACTGGCTCGGCCCCGCAACCTCGAGGCCTATGAGGGGGTCGAAGACCTTTGCCGCCTCGCTGCCTGCTACGGCTGGGGTTTCGCCAAGAACCACTGCTTTGTCGACGGCAACAAGCGTGTCGCGCTGACGGCGATGGACGTCTTTCTGGCCCTGAACGGCCTGGACCTGGTGGCGGGCGAGCCTGAAATCGTGACGGTCATTCACGCCCTGTGCACGGAAGATCTGGATGAGCAGGGGCTTGCTGTGTGGTTGACGGCTCATGTCCAGCCCCTTGGGGCAAGCTGAGCCAGAGCCCGCTGGTTCAATCCTTCAGGACGTCAGTACCTCGCGTCCCAGTTCATGAAGGAATGACTCCATCATTCCAACACGGCGCCTGGCTTCCTGACGGCCGGCTTCAGTGACCATGGTGTCGGGGAGCTTGAACAGCTTGGCGTAGAAGTGATCGACCATGTAGGCCTTGTCGTCGGGGGCGCGGTGCTCGCAGAAGGGGTCTTCGGGGTGGTAGATGTCGCTGCCGAGGGCGCCGCCAGTCAGCAGGCAACGGGTGATGCCGATGGCGCCCAGGGCGTCGAGGCGGTCGGCGTCCTGAACAACCCCAGCCTCCACCGATTCGATCGGGATGGCTGCGGAGTAGCTGTGGGCCGCCACTGCGTGGTGAACGGCAGAAAAGAGTGCTTCCGGGTAGCCCTGGCTGCTCAGGAAGCGAACCGCTTCGTCGGCTGCCAGCCGCGAGACCCGGGCCCGGTCGGGGCTGTCCTTGGGCACCTGGACGCAATCATGTAGCCAGGCGGCGGGGAGTGTGACCTGAACATCACATTGTTCTATATCAGTTAGATAAAGAGCATTATTAACAACACGCTTTATGTGTGAGAGGTCGTGCGCCGGGTCCGCGGCGGTGCGGCCGGCGATGAATGCTTCGCAGGCATGGGCCAGGCGATTGAGGTCCATCAGCGCTGACGGCCTTTGTTGTGTTCAGGTTTTCTATTACCGGAAGATTTCTTCGTTGTTTTCGGCCGAGCCTTTGGATGGGTCGTGTTTTTTCCCCAGGGGTTCTTGCTGGAGGCCGACCCATCTTCGCGGCTGTCGCGCCCGGTCTTCCGGCGCCTCTCGTCCTTGCCGGCACCAGCGGGACGGCCGCGCCCCGCTGGCTTTCGTGCGGACTGTCGGTTCGATGACGGTTTTTGCCCCGCCGGGGTTTTCACCGGCCGCAGGCTGAGCTGGCCTATTGGCTCCCCGGGCAGACCGACGTCCTCGCGCAGCACCTTGTGGTCCTCGGGGCTCAACTCCGACCACTCACCCATGCGCAGGCGGTGGGGAAGGAACACGGCGCCGTAGCGCACGCGTTTCAGGCGGCTCACGGTCACGCCCTGGGAGTCCCACAGCCGTCGCACTTCGCGGTTGCGGCCTTCCAGCAGGGTGACGTGGTACCAGTGGTTGCGCCCGTCGCCGCCCGAGTCGACGATGTCGCCGAACGCGGCCGGGCCGTCGTCGAGTTCGACGCCCTTCTTCAGGCGGGCGATCATCTCCGCGTCCACGCCGCCGTACACGCGGCAGGCGTATTCGCGGTCGACGCGGTTGGAGGGGTGCATCATCGCGTTGGCCAGCTCACCGTCGGTGGTGAGCAGCAGCAGGCCGGTGGTGTTGATGTCCAGGCGCCCAACGGCCACCCAGCGACCGCCCTTCACGCGGGGCAACCGGTCGAACACGGTGGGCCGGCCTTCCGGATCCTTGCGCGTGGTGATCTCGCCCAGCGGCTTGTTGTAGACGATGGAACGGTGAAACGCGGACTTGGCGACCACCCGGTAAATGGTTTCGCCCAGGCGCACCTCGTCGCCGGTGGTGGCCGTGGCGCCCAATGCAGCGACCTGGCCGTTGAGGCGCACCTCGCCGGCCTCGATGCGCTTCTCCAGCGCGCGTCGCGAGCCCTCGCCGGCGTTGGCCAGCAGTTTCTGCAGGCGCTCGCTAGCGGTCGTCGCGCTCATCGTCGCCGTCGTCGTCCCCGTCGAAGTCGCTGTCGTAGTCCGTGTCCTGGTCGAAGTCCCCGTCGTCGAAGTCGTCGTCGTCGAAGTCGTCGTCTTCGAAATCGTCGTCTTCGTCACCTTGGAGGTCGTCCAGGTCCTCGTCGCCATCGTCATCTTCGAAGTCGTCCTCGAAGTCGTCTTCCTCGTCGGCGTCCGAATCGTCGGCATCGTCGTCGTCGGGATCGTAGTAGTCGTCGTCCGGGTCGTCGTCGTCCCAGCGGCCGCCGGCGCGAGCCGGTTCGCTCGCCGTCCCGGCCTCATCCGTGGCCGGCGTTTCCGCGGAAACGTCATCGGATTCGGCCAGGGCCTCGGCTTCGCCGCCTGCTTCCGCGGCCGCTTCACCCGTGCCCTCGGCCTCGTCCGGTCCGTCTCCGTCGTCGTCGTTGGACGCCTTGCGATCGAAGGCCAGCTCCGGCTCCAGGCTGTCCATGTCCTTGATCTCGGCCAGTGTGGGCAATTCGTCCAGGCTCTTGAGTCCGAAATAGTCCAGGAAACCGCGCGTGGTGCCGAACAGGGCCGGTTTGCCGGGGACGTCCCGGTGGCCCACGATGCGGATCCATTCGCGCTCCTGCAGGGAACGGATGATGTTGGAGCTCAGCGACACGCCACGCACCGACTCGATCTCGCCGCGCGTGATGGGCTGGCGGTAGGCGATCAGCGACAGCGTTTCGAGCACGGCGCGGGAGTAGCGCTGCGGCTTCTCGGTCCAGAGGTTGGCCACCCAGGGCTGGAAGTCGGTCTTCACCTGCAGCCGCCAGCCGCTGGACACCTCCTTCAGTTCCACGCCGCGGTCGGCGCAGTCGGCGCCCAGGTCCTCCAGGGCGCGGCCGATTTCCGCCGTCGAGGGGCGGGCGTTCTCGGGAAACAGCTCCGCCAGGCGGGTCTTGTTCAGCGGGCCTTCGGCGGCCAGCAGGGCCGCTTCGATGATGTGCTTGAGCTTGTAGCCTTCGGCCGTGGTCGGTTCAGGCATGATCTCGTCGTCCTCGATGGCGCTCATGGTCATTGTCGCTCCGCGGACTCAGGCGCCGCGCGCCGTTTCAGGGGCCGCCTCGGCGGCAGGTTCACGGGTGGATTCATGCCCGGGCGCCCGGACGTAGATCCGCCCCATGGGTTCACGCTGGATGATGTCCAGCAGGTGTTCCTTGCTCAGTTCCATGATGGCCAGGAAGCTCACCACCACGCCCATGCGGCCTTCCTCGATGGTGAACAGCTGGTGGAACTCCATGTAAGGCGTTTCCCGCAGCTGGTCCAGCACCCGGCTCATGCGCTCGCGCACCGACAGCGGTTCCTGCTCGATGTGGTGGTGCGTGAACATGTCCGCGCGGCTCATCACGTCGCGCAGCGCGGCCAGGATGTCCTTCAGGTCCACGTCGGGCGGCACCCGGGCGACGTCCACCTCCTCCAGGAAGGCGGCGGCGACGGTGAAGTCGCGTTCCTCGCGTGGCAGGCCGTCCATGTCCTCGGCGGCCTGCTTGAAGCGCTCGTACTCCTGCAGGCGGCGCACCAGCTCGGCGCGCGGATCGTCTTCTTCCGCATCGTCGCTGACCGGCCGGGGCAGCAGCATGCGCGACTTGATCTCGGCCAGGATGGCGGCCATGACCAGGTATTCGGCGGCCAGGTCGAAGCGGATGTCCTTGAGAATCTCCACGTACGCCACGTACTGGCGGGAGACTTCCGCGATGGGAATGTCCAGGATGTCCAGGTTCTGGCGCCGGATCAGGTACAGCAGCAGGTCCAGCGGGCCTTCGAAGGCCTCGAGGATGACCTCCAGCGCGTCCGGCGGGATGTACAGGTCTTCCGGCAGCTTGGTGACCGGCTGGCCCTGCACCAGGGCGAAGGGCATTTCCCCCTGGTGCACCAGGGGCGGAGCGGGCAGGGGCACGGCGCCGTCAGGGAGCGGGCCGATCGTGTTCGGGGTATCGGAACTCATATGAAATCCACCGCACCGGCCCCGCGTCTCAGGACGGCCGGGTGTTCGCCCGTGAGGTCCAGCAGGGTGGTGGGCTCGAGCGCGCAATAGCCCGCGTCCACGAACAGGTCAACGTCCTGGTGGACGGCGTCGTAGAGGTCCTCGGAATCGAACACGTCCTCGGCATCCGGGAGGATCAACGAGGAGGACAGCAAGGGCTCTTCCAGGCATTCGAGCAAGGCCTTCACCACGGGATGGTCCGGAATGCGCACGCCGATGGTCTGCTGCCGGTGCTTCACGCCACGCGGCACCTGGCTGGTGGCCGGCAGGATGAAGGTATAGGGCCCCGGCGTGAGCTGCCGGATCATGCGGTGCGCGGCATTGTTGACCTGCGTGATCTGGCCGACGTCGGACAGGCTGCGGCAGCAGAAGGTGAAGTGATGGTTGCGGTCCAGCTGGCGCAGCCGGATGACCCGCTCGCGGGCCTGACGGTTGTCCGTACGCCAGCCCAGCGCGTATCCCGAGTCGGTGGGGTAGGCGATCAGGCCGCCGCGCACGAGCACGCCGACGATCCGGTCGATTTCCCGGGGCTTCGGCCCATGCACATTGACGGAGACGCGCTCACTCATAAGCCCGCGATTCTAACCCAGCGGGCGGGCTGCATGCCCCGCCTTTCTCGCTACTCGGCCTGACGGGTGTGAGAGGATGCACGAATGACTTGGATGGATCGGATGCAAAGGAGAACCGAACCATGTGGTACATGATTCATGGCCGTGACGTGCCCGGCAGCCTCGAGCAGCGCCTGGGAGCGCGGGCCGAGCACCTGGCGCGCCTGAACCAGCTCAAGGACGAGGGCCGGCTGTTGCTGGCCGGCCCTCTGCCCGCGATCGATGCCGAGGATCCCGGCCCGGCGGGATTCACGGGTTCGCTGGTGGTGGCGGAATTCGAATCCATCGATCACGCCAAGGCCTGGGCCTCGGCGGATCCGTACGTGGCGGCGGGCGTTTACGAGTCGGTGTACGTGAAACCCTTCAAGCGGGTGCTTCCGTAGTGAGCGCCGTACGATGCGGAGGCGTCCCGCCCGGCCTGGGCCGGCGGCCGGGAGGCATAGGCTGATGGAGCGCCATGAGCGGCCCGCCGAAATCGAACGGCGCCTGCGCGAGGCCTTCGACCCCGAATCCATCCACGTGGAGGACGAAAGCCACAAGCACGCCGGCCATGCCGGCGCCGCGACGGGGCTGGGCCACTTCCGGGTGTCCATCGTCAGTGCCGCCTTCGAGGGCATGAATCCCCTCCAGCGGCACCGGGCGGTGTATGCCGCCATGGGGGAGATGATGCACACCGACATCCACGCACTGTCCATCGAGGCACTGGCCTCAAGCGAGCTTTGAACGGCATGAAAACAGCGTTGCAACGCACTGGTATCAAACTGTTTGTCCTCTCCGTGCTGCTGGGTGCTCTACCGACCCATGCCGCCCCGGTACCCCCGGAAAAGCTCTTCGGGCCGGCGTTGATCAAGGCGATGAAGATCTCGCCGGATGGGCGCCACGTCGCTGTGACCCACGAGGAAGGCTCCGAGGTCCGCCTTGCGGTGATGGAGCTGGGCAGCCGCAAGATGATCAGCGCCTTCGAGTTCGGCGCCAATCAGCATGTCCTGAACTTCTGGTGGGGGAGCGACACGCGGGTGGTGATGTCGGTGGGCGAAGTCACGGGCAATCTCGACAACCAGGGTCGCCCCTCGCACCTCTATGCCGCCAACATCGACGGGACCCGTCGCCAGCAGATCTTCGAGATGGAACGGTCCTGGTACCAGGTGCTGCATTCCCTGCCGGACGATCCCGACCACATCCTGATCGCCCGCTATCACTATGCCGACGGCGGCGAGCCCAAGGCCAACCTCCTGGATATCCACAACGGCGACCTCGATTACCTCGCCGGCCAGCCGGTCGACGAGGACATGCGCAACCTGGTGGCGGACAGTGACGGCAACCTCATCGGGGCGGTGGCGGTGGAGCAGGGCGATGCCCTGGATGAAACCGAGATTCGCCTGTACCTGAGGACCGGTGAGGAATGGGAGCGGTTCGACGTCGAGAGCGTGCGCCCGAGCCCGGCGCTGTATTTCATGGGGACCTCGGCGGACAACCGTGAGGTCTACATCGCTTCCAACCACGACATGCCCAAAGACGACCGCCTGGGCGTGTTTCGTCTCGACCTGGAAAGCCGCAAGGCCGAGCTCGTCTTCCGGCACGACATCGTCGATGTGCGCGGGCTGATCGAATCCCCGGGCGGCAAGGTCATGGGCGCCTGGGCCTCGTTCGGTCCGGCCAGTTACACCCTCTTCGAAGACCAGGTGCAGGCCTTCCCGGACGATGCCGGGCTGTTGTCCGGACTGCTCAGATCGTTTCCAGAGAACAACGCCTTTGTCACCTCCAGCACCCGCGACGGCAACAAGGCCATCATCTACGTCACGGGCGACCGCAATCCCGGCGAGTACTACCTGTTCGACACCCAGGCGCGGCGCCTGTCGTTCCTCTCGGCGGCGCACGCCGACATCGACAAGGAAGCGCTGCTGCCGATGGAGACCGTCCGGATCACGGCGCGTGACGGCCTCGTGCTCAATGCCTTCCTCACCCGCCCCGCAGAACAGCCCGAAGCACTGCCGTTGATCCTGAACGTCCACGGCGGGCCGTTCGGACCCTACGACGCATGGGGTTTCAACGACGAGGCCCAGTACTTCGCCCAGCACGGATACGCGCACCTGCAGGTGAACTTTCGCGGCTCCGGCAACCGCGGCGAAGACTTCGAACGCGCCGGCTGGAGGCAGTGGGGCGGCGCCATGCAGGACGATCTCGTCGACGCGGTGCAGTGGGCCGTCGACCAGGGCATCGCCGACCCGGATCGCGTCTGCATCTACGGGGGCAGTTACGGCGGCTATGCGGCGCTGATGGGGGTGGTCAAGACGCCCGACCTGTACCAGTGCGCGGTCGGCTATGTCGGCGTCTACGACCTGCCGCTGTTCCGTTCCGGCGACGGCAGCGATTTCTCGCGGGGAATGGGCCGGGTGCGGCGCGAAAACTTCGAGCGTTTCATGAGCTCGGCCGTCGGCGAGGACCCCGAATCACTCAAGGCCCATTCGCCGGTGCACCACGTGGACAAGATCGAGGCCGAGCTGTACCTGGTCCACGGCGGCTCCGACGTGCGCGTCCCGATCGTCCACTTCGAACGACTGCGCGCCGCCCTGGACGCCATCGGCAAGGACTACGAGTGGATGGTCAAGGACAAGGAAGGCCACGGCTTCTACGACACCGACAACCGGGTCGAGCTCTACACCTCGATGCTGGCCTTCTTCGACCGACATATCGGTCCGAAATCGCCCTGACTCAGGGCAGCGAAACCATCTCCGGGGCCTTCCAGCCCGGCGCCCGGTGCTCGGCAATCACCGTGGTATCGATGCCGCCGCGGACCCAGAACGCCGCCGTCAGCCGCATGAACCTCGGCTGCGTGGCGGCGACCAGGTCGTCGAGGATCGCGTTGGTCACCGCCTCGTGGAAGGCGCCCTCGTCACGGTAGCTCCAGATGTAGAGTTTCAGCGACTTGAGCTCCACGCAGAGCCGGTCTGGAACGTACTCCAGGGTGAGGTTGGCGAAGTCCGGCTGGCCCGTCTTGGGGCACAGGCAGGTGAACT
>JAUHYP010000085.1 GCA_030426265.1 Gammaproteobacteria bacterium
GGCCGGATCACTTCCAGCTCGCGTACCGTTTCGTGCCAGTCCAGGCCCAGCACGGTCAGGGCGCCGGCCGTCGCCAGCAGGTTGAGTGCGTTGAACTGCCCCAGCAGGCCGGTACGCAGTTCGGCCTTGCCCCAGGGGCTGGCCAGGCGCAGCGCCATGCCGTCGGCGTCCATCCCCAGGATCTCCGCGTGCAGCTCGGCGCCGGGCATCAGGCCGTAGGACAGCACCTCCTGTTGGCCCTGAAGTTCACGGATCCACTTGCGGCCGGTCATGTCGTCGCGGTTGATCACCGAAAAACGCGGTGCGTGGTCCGTGAACAAGCGACGCTTGGCGGCGGCGTAGGCGTCCATGTCCTCGTGATAGTCGAGGTGGTCGCGACTGAGGTTGGTGAAGATGGCGGCGTCGACCTGCACCGTGTCGATGCGCCCCTGCGCCAGGGCGTGCGAGGACACCTCCATGGCCAGGTGGTCGGCGCCCGAGTCCATGCAATGGGCCAGGATGCGGTTCAGGGTGAAGGGGTCGGGCGTGGTGTGGCTGGCGGGCTCCAGTTCGTCGAAGCAACCGTAACCCAGGGTGCCCACCATCCCGGCGCGGCCGTGCACCCGCTCCCAGGCCTGGGCAAGGAAGTGCGCCACAGAGGTCTTGCCGTTCGTGCCGGTGACGGCCGCGATGGTCATGTCCTCGCTGGAGGCGGCCCAGAAGCGCGAGGCCAGCTCACCCAGGCGCGCGCCCAGTCCTTCGAAACGCACCATCGGCACGTCGATGTCGCCGTTCTCGAAGCGGCCATCGTGGATCACGGCCACGGCGCCGCGCTTCACCGCGTCCGCGGCGTGCTGCATGCCATGCCCGCTCTCGCCGCGCACCGCCACGAAGGCGTAGCCCGGCTCGACCTGGCGCGAGTCCATGACGATGCCGGCGATGGCGACGTCGGCGACGTTTTCGACCCAGCCCTCCAACAAGGCGCGCAGCGTCATCCCGTAGGTCATGGCGCTGCACCCTCGGCGCGGGCGATGGCGTCCACGTAATCGTCCGGGGCGATGTTCATCAGGCGCAGGGCGCCGGCCATGACGTTGGAGAACAGCGGCGCCGCCACATCGCCACCGTAGAACTTGCCCTCGGAGGGGTCGTTGACCACGGCGATCACCACCAGGCGCGGATCGCTGGCCGGGGCGAACCCGGCGAAGCTGGCCACGTAACGCGAGGCATAGCCCGCGGCGCTGGCCTTGCGCGAGGTGCCGGTCTTGCCGGCTACCCGGTAGTTGGCCACGCGCGCCTGCTTGCCCGTGCCGATGGTGGTGGGCACGGTCTCGAGCATGTCGGCCACCTGGCGCGCCAGCACCGGGTCGGTGACGGAAATCGGCGGGTTCTGCGCGCCCAGCACCAGGCTGGGCTGGCGCAGCCGGCCTTCGTCGGCCAGCACGGCGAATGCCTGGGCCAGCTGCAGCACGGTGACGCTCATGCCGTAGCCATAGGAGATCGTGGCCTGTTCCACCGGACGCCAGCGGCGGTGGTTGCGCAGCACCCCGGCGGATTCCCCGGGAAAGCCGGTGCCGGTGGCTTCGCCGAAGCCGACCCGGGTGTAGGTGTCCCACATCTGCTCGGGCGGCAACTGCAGCGCCAGCTGGCTGATGCCCACGTTACTGGACTTGGTGATGATGCCGGTGACGTCCAGCAGGCCGTAGTTGCGGTGGTCCTTGATGGTGTAGCCGGACATGTAGACATAGCCCGGGTTGGTGTCCACCGGGGTGGTCGGCGTGACCAGTTCGTTCTCCAGCAGGCTCAGCACGGCGAAGGGCTTCATCACCGAGCCGGGCTCGAAGACGTCCGTCAAGGCGCGGTTTCGCCGCCCGTCGCTGGTCGCGTCGATGTGATTGGGGTTGTAGGAGGGCTGGTTGGCCATGGCCAGCACTTCGCCGGAGTCGGCGTCCAGCAGCACCACGCTGCCCGAGCTGGCGCCGTGCTCGAGCACCGAGCGCTTGAGTTCCCGGTAGGCCAGGTACTGCAAGCGGCGGTCGATGGTCAGCGACAGATCCTTGCCCGGCTCGGGCTTGCGCACCAGTTCGATTTCCTCGACGGTGCGGCCCTTGCGGTCCTTGATCACGCGCTTGGAGCCCGGCACGCCCTGCAGCCAGTCGTTGTAGGCCAGCTCCAGGCCCTCCTGGCCGATGTCGTCGACGTTGGTGAAGCCGATCAGGTGCGCGGCCACCTCGCCGGCCGGGTAGAAGCGGCGGTACTCCTTCTGCAGGTGCACACCGGGAATGGCCAGCTCGCGGATCTCCGCGGCGATGCCCGGGTGCAGGCGGCGTTTCATCCACACGAACTCGCGGCTGGCGCGCTGGGTGATCTTGCGCTCCATGTCCTCGGCGTCGGCGTTCAGCACCGCGGCCAGTTCGGCGATGCGCTCGGGCACCTGCAGCAGGTCCTGCGGATTGACCCAGACCGAATCCACGGGCGTGCTCACGGCCAGGGGCTCGCCGTTGCGGTCGCTGATGACGCCCCGGGTGGTGGGCAGCTCGACCTCGCGCAGGAAGCGCGCTTCGCCCTGTCCCTGCAGGAACTCCGTTTCCATGACCTGCAGCTGGATGGCGCGTGCGACCAGGGCCACCGAGGCCAGGACGAACAGGCCGATGAGGGCGTACAGCCGGCTGATGGCGAAGGTCCGTTGGCCGCGCTCGCTCATGAGCCGGCCCCCGGGACGTGTCGCGGCTGGATGCTGCGCGCGGTCATGGGCGCACCACCAGGATCTGGGTGCTTTCAGGGGGGCGCATGCCCAGTTCGCGACGCGCCTTGGCCTCGATCTGGCCGGCGTCGGCCAGCCAGGCCTGCTCGAGTTGCAGGCGGCTCCACTCGGCCATGGCCTCGTCGCGTTCGCTTTCCAGGGTGCCGAGGTCGACCGCGAGGTGGCGGCTCTGGTGACGCGCGTACACGACGCCCAGCGCGCTGGCGACGTCGAGTATCAGAACGATGATCAGGAATAGTGTGCGCGCATTCAACCGAGTTTCTCCGCTACCCTCATGACCGCCGAGCGGGCCCTGGGATTAGCGGAGATTTCGGTATCGGAGGGTTTCTGGGCCTTGCCGACCAGCTTCAGCACCGGAACCGCGTCCGGATGCTCCGGAAGGTTCCTTCGGACCTGGCCTGGTCGTGCGGCTTCTCTGAATGTCCGCTTGACCAGGCGGTCCTCCAAGGAGTGAAAGCTGATCACCACCAGCCTTCCCCCCGGGCGCAACTGCCTTATGCCGGCCTCTAGGCCCTTGGCCAGGTCTGCCAATTCGTTATTGACCTGTATCCGGATTGCCTGGAACGATCGTGTGGCCGGGTGCTTTTTTTCCGGGCGACCGAGCATTCCCTCGATCAGCTCCGCCAGCTGGGATGTCCTCTCCAGCGGCTGATGCCCCCGTGACATCACGATCTTCCTGGCAATCCTGCGCGCATGGCGCTCCTCTCCGAACTCCCAAAGCACACGGGAAATTTCCCGTTCGGGCGCCTCCGCTAGCCATTCCGCCGCCGACACGCCCCGTGTTGGGTCCATCCGCATATCCAGAGGTCCGTCCTCCATGAAGGAGAACCCACGCTCCGGGTCATCCAACTGGGGGGATGAAACGCCGAGGTCCAGCAGGATGCCGTCCACGCCGCCCCTGACTCCCCAGTCAAGGATCCACTGCTCCAGTTCCGCGAAACTCCCCTGGATAAAGGTCACCCGGTCGTCGGATCCGAGCACCTCCAGACCTGTCGCAATCGCGCGAGGGTCTTTGTCCAGAGCAAGTAAGCGTCCCTGCTCATTCAGACGGGCAACGAGCGCCCGACTGTGTCCACCTCTGCCGAAAGTGCCGTCCACGAAGTGACCGTCTTTCCGGGTCACCAGGGCTTCGATGGCCTCGTCCAGCAACACGGGTATGTGCTGCTCAGGTCTCATCGGCCCCCGCCGACATTTCCGTTGTTGTCCCTCATCGAAACCAGGCGCCGGTGGTCAGAGCACCAGGTTTCGCATCTCCTCGGACACGGAATCCTTGAGATTCCGCTCCTCCTCCTGCCGCATCCTGGCCAGGGTGGTCTCATTCCAGATTTCGAATTTCGACCCCATGCCCAGCAGCACGATGTTCTTCTCCAGCCCCGCTACCTGGCGGAGCGTCGCCGGCAGCTGGATGCGTCCGCTGCCATCGGGTTCGACGGGAGTGGCGCTGCCCACCAGGCGGCGCTGCAGCCCGCGGTGCGCCGGCTCGAAAGTGCCCAGCTTGAGGACCTGGTCGCGCATGCCCTCCCAGTGTTCCTGCGGCGAAAGCCACAGGGCGCCGGAATCGAAAGCGCTGTAGGTGAGCACCAGCCGGCCTGCGCATTGCTCCTCGAGGAGCTCCCGGTAGCGCGTCGGGATCGCGAAACGCCCTTTGGCGTCCAGGCTGATGGCGGTTTCACCGAAATACACTTTGATCCCACTTGGTTACACTTTCTGCCACTTATTCCCACATAAATGCACGTTATAGAGTTCACGAATCAAAGTCAAGCGGGATAGGGATTTACGGCGATCTGGCGGGACTTACGGACGAACTGGAGTTCCGCAAACAACTTCGCCCGCGAAAGCGGGCGAAGGTGCGAGTCGGCCTTTAAGCCGGGTTCTGTCTTGGACAATCATTCATCTGGGACCGCCGTCACCGGCGGCCTCTAGCGACCTACCCGAAGGCATCGCGGGCCACGATATCGCCTTCCTATTTGGTCTTGCTCCGGGTGGGGTTTACCTAGCCGCAGCGTGTTGCCACCTGCGCGGTGCGCTCTTACCGCACCTTTTCACCCTTACCCCTTCGGCGGAAAGCCTCGGAGGCGGTTTGCTTTCTGTTGCACTTTCCGTGGGCTCACGCCCCCCAGGTGTTACCTGGCACCCTGCCCTGCGGAGCCCGGACTTTCCTCCCCCGGACATGCCGGGAGCGATTGCCTGGCCGGCTCGCGGGGCTATTTTCGCCGATTCG
>JAUHYP010000041.1 GCA_030426265.1 Gammaproteobacteria bacterium
ACGAAGATGTCGGCCTCGCCGGCGGCGTCCTCCAGGGTCACCACGCGGTAGCCTTCCATCGCCGCCTGCAGCGCGCAGATCGGGTCGATCTCGGTCACCCAGACGATGGCGCCGAGGCCGCGCAGGGACTGCGCGCAGCCCTTGCCTACGTCACCGTAGCCGGCCACGACGGCGATCTTGCCGGCGATCATCACGTCGGTGGCGCGCTTGATGCCGTCCACCAGGGACTCGCGGCAACCATAGAGGTTGTCGAACTTGGACTTGGTCACCGAGTCGTTCACGTTGATGGCCGGGAACGGCAGGTCGCCGTCCTTAGCCATCTGGTAGAGGCGCTTGACGCCGGTGGTGGTCTCCTCGGTCACACCCTGGATGTGCGACAGGGCCTTCGCGTACCAGCCCGGGCGAGACTCCAGGCGCTGGCGGATGGCGGCGAACAGGGCCACCTCCTCTTCGCTGGACGGATCGTCCAGCACACCCGGATCCACCTCGGCGCGCGCGCCCAGGTGCAGCAGCAGCGTGGCGTCGCCACCGTCGTCGAGGATCATGTTGGCGAAGGTTTCCTTGCCGTTCTCGTCCTTCCACTCGAAGATCCGGTGGGTGAACTCCCAGTACTCGTCCAGGTTTTCGCCCTTGAAGGCGAACACCGGCGTGCCGGCATCGGCGATGGCCGCGGCCGCGTGGTCCTGGGTGGAGTAGATGTTGCACGAGGCCCAGCGGACCTTCGCGCCCAGGGCTTCGAGAGTCTGGATCAGCACGGCCGTCTGGATGGTCATGTGCAGGCTGCCCGCGATGCAGGCGCCCTCCAGTGGCTGGCTGTCGCCGAACTCCTCGCGCAGGGCCATCAGGCCCGGCATCTCGGTCTCGGCGATGGCGATCTCGCGCCGGCCCCAGTCGGCCAGGGAGAGGTCGGCGACGACGTGGTCGTCGGTCGGCAGGTTGTCGATCACAGCATTCATGTCATGGTCTCCGGTCAATCAGGTACCAAGCGCCGTTGTCATTGAGTCGCTTCGTCCCGAGCCTCGCCGGCGCCCGTGATCGGGCCTGTCCGGCTGCAGCGCTTCTCGGGCCGCCGCGTGTTCGAGTCCCGGCTCAGAGGCCGGCCTTGTCCCGCAGGGCCTCGACCCGGTCGGTGCGCTCCCAGCTCACGCCCAGGTCTTCCCGGCCCATGTGGCCGTAGGCGGCCAGCGGCTGGTAGATCGGTTTCAGCAGGTCCAGGGAGGTGATGATCCCGTAGGGCCTGAGGTCGAACTCCTCGCGCACGATGGCCTCGATGCGCTCGGCGGGAATCTTCGCCGTCCCGAAGGTCTCCACGCTGATCGAGGTCGGCTCCGCGACGCCGATGGCATAGGACACCTGGATTTCGCAGCGGTCCGCCAGGCCGGCAGCGACGATGTTCTTCGCCGCATAACGCGCGGCATAGGCCGCGGAACGGTCCACCTTCGACGGGTCCTTGCCCGAGAAGGCGCCGCCGCCGTGGCGGGCCATGCCGCCGTAGGTATCGACGATGATCTTGCGGCCCGTCAGGCCCGCGTCGCCCACCGGCCCGCCGATCACGAACTTGCCCGTGGGGTTGATGTGGTAGGCCGTGTCGGCGCCCAGCCAGCTTTCGGGCAGCACCGGCTTGATGATTTCCTCGCGCACCAGCTCCTCGAGGTCCGCGCGGGAAATGTCGGGGCTGTGCTGGGTGGACAGCACCACCGCGTCGATACCCACCGGCTTGCCGTCCTCGTAGCGGAAGGTCACCTGGCTCTTGGCGTCCGGGCGCAGGAACTGCTGGCCCGCGTCCGTATTGCGCCGCACCCAGGCCTGGCGCTTCACCAATTCGTGCGAATAGAAGATCGGCGCGGGCATCAGCACCTCGGTTTCATTCGAGGCGTAGCCGAACATCAGGCCCTGGTCGCCGGCGCCCTGGTCTTCCGGCCGCTCCCGGTCGACGCCCTGGTTGATGTCGCCGGACTGCTTGCCGATGATGTTGATCACGCCGCAGGTATGGCCGTCGAAGCCGATCTCCGAGGAGTCGTAACCGATGTCCACGATCACCTTGCGGATCAGATTCTCGAGGTCCACCCAGGCGGAGGTCGTGATCTCGCCACCCACGATGGCCACCCCCGTCTTCACGAAGGTCTCGCAGGCCACCCGGGCCTTCGGGTCCTGGCGCAGGATCTCGTCGAGGATCGCGTCGGAAATCTGGTCGGCGACCTTGTCGGGATGGCCCTCCGAAACGGACTCGGAAGTGAACAGGTTCTGGCTCATACAGGGGACCTCGGCAGGGAATATATCTTTCTATGTGGATTAAGAGATATATTCTAGCCCACGGTCCGCGGGATTGCACGCCCGGTGTGGCCGAACGCTACAATCGCCCCATGTCCTCCGACCCATCCGACCCCCGCCACCGGCCCGTCCGCAGCTTCGTCGTCCGGGGTGGACGCCTGACCCCCGGCCAGCAACGCGCCCTCGACGATCTCCTGCCCCGTTTCGGGACCGGAGACGCCGATGCGCCGCTCGACCTCGAACACCTGTTCGGCCGCGCCGGCAAACCCGTCTTGGAAATCGGCTTCGGGAACGGCGAAAGCACCTGGCGCATGGCCCGGGCGGAGCCGGAGCGCAATTTTCTCGCGGTGGAAGTACACCCGCCCGGGGTGGGCCGGCTGTTGCTGGCCCTGGAAAAGCAGGAGGTGGACAACGTACGCGTCCACCTCGGCGATGCCGTCACTTTTCTCGAAAACGGCCTGGCCGATGGCGCCCTGGACGGGGTGCGCATCTATTTCCCCGACCCATGGCACAAGAAGCGCCACCACAAGCGCCGGCTCATCCAGCCGGAGTTCGTGGCCCTGCTGGTGCGCAAGCTCGCGCCCGGCGGGCTGCTGCACCTGGCCACCGACTGGGTGCCCTATGCCGAGCACATGCTCGAGGTCCTGGACGGCGCCGAAGGCCTGGAAAACCTCTCACCCACAGGCGACTGGGTCGAGCGGCCGTCCTGGCGTCCGGAAACCAAGTACGAGGCCCGCGGGGAGCGTCTCGGCCATGAAACCCGGGACCTGCTGTTCCGGCGCGCCGCCGGGGCGGACCGGGAGCCGGTTCACACGCTTTGAGCAGTCGCTGTAGGATAACGATGGACCGGGGGCGGACAGCAGGGGGCAGGCAGGACGGATGGAAAGCGGACTCACGCTGACCTTCGACATGGCCCTGGTGCTCACCGTGCTGGTGGTCACCATCGCGCTGTTCGTGTTCGAAGTGCTACGGGTCGACATCGTGGCCATCACCATCATGGTGCTGCTGGGCCTGCTGGGCCTGGTGCCGGCCGCCGAACTCTTCAACGGCTTCGCCTCCAATGCCGTCATCTCCATCATCGCCGTGATGATCCTCGGCGCGGGCCTGGACCGCACCGGCGTGATGACCCTGGTGGCCGCGTGGATTCTCAAGGTCGGCGGCACCACCGCGCGCAAGATCATTCCACTGGTCTCGGGCATGGTCGGCGGCATCTCCGGCATCATGCAGAACGTCGGCGCGACGGCGCTGTTCCTGCCCGTGGTGTCGAAGATCTCCGCGCGCACCGAGATTCCCCTGTCCCGGCTGCTCATGCCCATGGGCTTCTGCGCCATCATGGGCGGGACGCTCACCATGGTGGGCTCCTCGCCGCTGATCCTCCTCAATGACCTGATCCAGAACTCGAACCAGGCGCTGCCCCCGGGGGCCAGCGCCATGGGCACCTTCGATCTTTTCGACGTCACGCCCATCGGCCTGGCGCTGCTGGCGACGGGCATCTTGTACTTCCTGTTCCTCGGCCGGTGGATCCTGCCGGTGCGCGAGGAGGAACGCCGCGGCGCGCCGGCGCGCACCAAGACCTACTTCGCCGATGTCTACGGCATCGAGGGAGATGTCTACGAACTGGTGGTGACGGTGGACAGCCCCATGGTCGGCATGACCGTCGGCGAGGCGGAGAAGCTGCCCGGAGCACCGCGCCTGCTCGGCATCCGCAACACGGAAGAACCTCGCATGGCGCCGCCCTCGGACGAGATGATCTGGGTGGGCACGATCCTGGGCGTGATGGGCACGCGGGCGCGCGTCGGGCAGTTCGCGCTGGACAACCAGTGCCGGGTGAACCCCAGCCTGCGCACCTTCGGCGGCCTGTTCAACCCGAGCCGGGCCGGTATCTCGGAGGTCGTGATCCCGCCCGGTTCGCGACTGATCGGGCAGTCCATCCGAGAAGCGCGGCTGCGCAAGCGCTACGGCATCAGCGTACTCGCCATCAACCGGCGCGGGGAAATCCTCACCGAGGATCTGCGCGAGCAGGTGATGGAGACCGGCGACTGCCTGGTCAGCCACAGCACCTGGCGCGACCTGGCGGCGGTGCAGAAGGAGAAGGACTTCATCGTCGCCACGGACATTCCCAAGGAGGAGCAACGGCCGCAGAAAGTGGGCCACGCGCTGTTCTTCTTCGCCCTGTCCATCGGGATGATCATCTTCACCGACTTCCGGCTGGCCATCTGCCTGCTGGCCGGCGCCCTGGGCATGGTGCTCACCGGCGTACTGAGCATGGACGAGGCCTACGGCTCGGTGAGCTGGAAGACCGTGTTCCTCGTGGCCAGCCTCATTCCGCTCGGGCACGCGATGGAACGCACCGGGACCGCGGCGTGGATCGCCCAGGAGGCCCTGGGTCTGCTCGGCAACATGCCGGACCTGGCCATCCAGATCATGCTGGCCCTGCTGGCCACCGTGTTCACCCTGGTCATGTCCAACGTGGGCGCCACCACCATCCTCGTGCCCATCGCGATCAGCATCGCCCTGGCCACAGGCGCCAACCCGATGATGTACGCGCTGATCATCGCCCTGAGCACCTCCAACGCCTTCATCCTGCCCACCCACCAGGTGAACGCCCTGATCATGGGCCCGGGCGGTTACAAGGTGAGCGACTTCGTGCGCGCCGGGTCCGGCATGTCGCTGCTGTTCCTGGTGGTGATGCTGACGGTGGTGAACCTGCTGTTCTAGGGCGTGCGGGGGTGGTTCACGGGGCGCTGGCCGGCATCGGCCGTGGATTCAGCGTTCGTCGGCCGGCAGCTCGAGCCAGGCCGCCCCGTCGCGCTCGACGACCGGCACCGGCGTGAGGCCGGCACCCAGGCAGGGCCCGTCGGTGCACCGTCCCGAGAACGGATCGAAACTGGCCCCGTGGTGGGGACAGACCAGCAACCCCCGGGGGGTGAACAGGAACTCGCCCGGAGCGAAATCCAGGTTCCGCCCCTGGTGCGGACAGACATTGAGCCAGGCCCGCAACTGGCCGCCGGTGCGGACAATGAGCAGTTCGCGATCGCCGGCCCGCGCACCGCGCGCCGAACCATCCTCGAGATCGTCGGTCTGACACAGCCGGGTCATGGTGCGCCGCCCTTCATTGCGCGGGGCGCCGAACAACCCCATGTCCCAGGTGTACGCCCATTCTGAACCCCGTCGGAAACCATCATGCCAGTCTACCTCAGCCCCCAGCCCCGCGGCCCCGTTGCCCGAGCCATCGCCACCCTGATCGGCGCCCTGGTGCTCGTGGGCGCCTTCATGCTCGGCATGGTGGCTTTCCTGGTGATGCTGGGGGCCGGCCTGCTGGGCGGCGTTTGGCTCTGGTTCCGCAACTGGCGGATGCGGCGTGCCGGGGCCAGCACCGCCGGGACCTCACCGCACGCACGGCCCGGTGCGTCCGGCGGCGAGGTCATCGAGGGCGAGTACTCGGTCGTCTCGCAGGACGAGGACCGGCCTTCCTGAGCCGAAGCCCCTCCGAGCCGGGGCGCGGTCGGCGGTCGCGTTGAATTCCGGTGACCGGCGTCTAGACTTGGAGTGGCGGCGATTCCCTTGGACGACGGCCCGGCAGGCCGTCGGGAGTAGCCATTGGCCTGTTCAAGCCCATGAAACCGGTATCCGACATCATCGCCGAGAAAGGCGGCATGGTGCTGTGCGTCGATGAGAACGAGTCGGTGTTCGATGCCATCAGCCTCATGGCGGACGTCAACATCGGCGCGGTCCTCGTCAAGCGGCACGACACCATTGCCGGCATTTTCACCGAGCGTGATTATCTCCAGAAGATCGCGCTCAAATCGCGCTCATCCCGGGAAACCACGGTCAAGGACGTGATGTCCTCGCCCGTCATTTCGGCCCGGCCGGATGACACCGTGGCCGACTGCATGGAAGTGATGACCAACTGCCGCTGCCGCCATCTGCCCATCGTGGATGGGGACCAGTTGCTCGGCATCGTGTCCATCGGCGACCTGGTCAAGAGCCTGGTCGAGGACAAACAGTCCGAAATCGACCAACTGAGCCACTACATCACCGGCTCCTACTGATCGTCGCTTCGCGGCAGAAGTCCGTTGTCCCTGGCGCGCCGGTGCAGTGCCTCGAAGGTCTGTTCCAGCGCGGTGCCCGCGCTGGCGCTCACGTTGCCCTGGCGGACCTGCTCGCGCACCATGCGTTCGGCCCGTGTCACCAGTTCATCCATGTTGGCCGTTTCACCCTCGGCCGGTTCGTGGCCGCCGAAGAGGTTGATCCAACGCTCCGTCTTGCGCCCCACCTCGAGCACCTGCTCGAATTCCCGTTCCGGATCGTCGGCGCTGCGCGCCAGTCCGACGAGGGTCGCGGCCAGGGACAGCGGCACCAGCAGGAAGTCGCGCAGGCCGTCGGCCAGGAGCTTGAGCTGGAACAGGAGCGAGGATCGCACCAGTTGGACGCGGGGACTCGAGCTTGATTCAGGCATGGGGGGCACCCAGATTGTTCCGGCCCCCAGCATAAACCGGATGGTCCCGATGAAATACCTGCACACCATGGTCCGCGTCACGGACCTCGACGAATCACTCGATTTCTACTGCGACAAGCTCGGCCTGGTGGAACTGCGCCGCAAGGAAGTGCCCGCCGGCCGATTCACCCTGGTGTTCCTGGCGGCGCCCGGCGACGAGGAAGCCCAGGTCGAACTGACCTGGAACTGGGATCCCGAAGACTACGGCGGCGGCCGGAATTTCGGGCACCTGGCCTACGCCGTGGACGACATCTACGCGGTCTGCGACCGGCTGAGCGAGGGCGGGGTGACGATCAACCGGCCGCCGCGTGACGGCCACATGGCCTTCGTTCGTTCGCCGGACGGCATCAGCATCGAATTGCTGCAGGCCGGAGAAGCGCAGCCGCCGCGCGAGCCCTGGGCGTCCATGCCCAACCAGGGCAGCTGGTAAGGGGAAAGGCCGTACGCCGCCGGCAGCCTCGCCGGCGGTTCTAGTCCAGCAACGCCTGGATCACGGCCATGCGCGTGAACACGCCGTTGGCCACCTGTTCGAGGATCACCGACTGGGGGCCGTCGGCAACGTCAGAGGCGATTTCCACGCCCCGGTTCATCGGCCCGGGGTGCATCACCAGGCAGTCCGGCGCCGCCCGGCCCAACCGTTCCCGGGTCAGGCCCCAGCGGCGGTGGTAGGTCTCGCTGTCGGGAATGGCCATGCCGGCGAGACGCTCGTGCTGGATGCGCAGCATCATCACCACGTCCACGCCCTCCAGCGCCGAATCCAGGTCCTCGAAATAGCGAACCCCCTCCGACACCCTCGGTCCCGCCTCCAGGCCCGGCGGAGCGCACAGGCGGATCTCGCTGACACCCAGACGCTTGAGCAGGGCCACGCCGGAACGCGTGACGCGTGAGTGGCGCAGGTCGCCCGCGACCAGCACCTTGAGGGCCGGAAACCCCGGACAACGCGTGCGCAGCGTCAGGGCGTCCAGCAGCGCCTGCGTGGGATGGGATCGACTGCCGTCGCCGGCATTGACCACGTGCAGACCCGGCGCCGCGGCCGCGGCCAGCGGCGCCAGCGCGCCGTCCTCGGGATGGCGCACCACGACCACGTCCGGCGCCATCGCCGCCAGGGTGCGGAAAGTGTCCAGCAGGGTCTCGCCCTTCTTCACCGAGCTGTCCGAGGCGGCGATGTTCACCACCCGCATGCCCAGGCGCAGCGCGGCGATCTCGAAGGACACGCGGGTCCGGGTGCTCGGCTCGTAGAAAAGATTCACCAGCAACCGTCCCTCCTGCGCCCGCGACCAGTTCGCCGGGTTCTCGCGCATGCGCGCGGCGAGGTCCAGCACGTGTTCCAGGAAGCCGGGCGGGGCGGACTCGATATCGAGCAGGTGGTCGGGGACTTCAGGTCGCATCGGGCAGGGATTGTAGCCAGTTCTCGAGGATGACGGCAGCCGCCATCGCGTCGAGCATCGAAGCGTCCCGCCGGCGGGCCGCTCCGGCCGCCCGCGCCGCCTGGAACTGTCCTTCCGCCGCCTTGGAGGTCAGGCGTTCGTCGCACCAGGCCACCGGTTTGCCCGCCTCGACCGCCAGCGCCTCACCGAACTGCCGCGCCCGGCCGGACATGGGCGTGGCGTTCCCTTCCAGGTCCAGCGGAAGACCGACGACCAGCGCCGCCGGACGCCATTCCTTGAGGATCTTGCGGATGTGGACCCAGTCGGGCCCGCTGGCGCCGTGACCGACCACGACCAGGGGATTGGCGGTGCGCGTGGCGGTCTGGCCGACGGCGACGCCGATGCGTTTCAGTCCGAAATCGAAACCGAGCCAGGTGCCGCGCGGCCAGTCGTCCGCAGGCGCCGCTCCGGGGTGTTCAGGCACGCCCGCCGACGTCGTGGAGATTGCTGATGTCGATGCCGAGGTTGGAAACCGCGCGGTTCCAGCGTTCCTCCAGCGGCGCTTCGAAGAGGATGGCCTGGTCGGTGGGTACGGACAGCCAGGCGTTCTGGCGCATCTCGTCCTCGAGTTGGCCGTCGCCCCAGCCCGCATAGCCCAGGGCCACGACGAACTGGTCCGGCCCCTCGCCACGGGCGATGGCGACCAGCACGTCCCGGGAGGTCGTGACCATGATGTCGTCGCCCAGGCGCAGGCTGGATTCGAACCCCTCGACCGGTGTGTGCAGCACGAAACCCCGCTCCTTGTTGACGGGTCCGCCTTCGAGCACGGCCCGGTCGCGCAGGGCCGGGTCCTTACACTCGAGCGTCATCTGGTCGAAGATGTCGCCCAGCGTGAAACTGGACTCCCGGTTGATGGTGATGCCGATGGCGCCCTCGCTGCTGTGCTGGCACATCAGCGTCACACTGCGCGAGAAGTTGGGATCGAGCATGCCGGGCATGGCCACCAGCATCTGGTTTTCCAGGTAACCGTCGAAGGTGAAACGCTCGTTCATGCCCTCAATATCGGGGATGGCCCATCACCATTCAAGCAGGTGACCGGCACGACGCCGGACAGGGCTCACTCGAAGCGGTTGCCGGAAGAGAAGCGCCAGGTGCGGGTGATGTGCAGCACATCCACGTCCTCGGCGATTTCCGGAGGCAGTGGCGAATAGGGCGCGGCCAGGCGCACGATGCGCATGGCGGCCTGGTCGAGTTCCGGGATGCCCGAGGCGCGCTGGACACTGATGCTCTCCACGCTGCCGTCCCGGCGGACGCCCACGGTCATGAGCAGGTCGCCCGCGACGCCCCGGCGCTTGAGCTCCAGCGGATAGTTCAGATTGCCCACCCGCTCCACCTTGGCGACCCAGGCGGCCATGTAGGTGGCGTACTCGTATTCGCGCGTGTTGGCGGAAATGAAGCGCCGCCGTGGAAGTTTCGACTGCCATTGTTCCTGTCGGTCCGACTCGGGCTGGAGTCGGGCCACCTGCATGCGCTGCTGCATCAGCTCGGCAGCGCTCAGGGCGTCCGTCAACGGCTGCTCGACGGTCGTGATCTCCTGGGTCAGCTCGGCGTTCTCGGTTTCGGCGACCACCGTTTCGCGCTGGTCCGGGGACGGGCTGGGCATCATCTCGGCACTGGAGGCCGGCATGTCCCCTTCCGCCAGGCTGGGCACGTCCGGGCTGATTTCCTGGGCCGGCTTTTCGGTCTCCTCGAAATCGCCGCCGCCTTCCTGGGACACGGGCGCGAGAAACTCGGCCTCCTCCGGCTCGGTTTCCGTGCGGAAATTCACCAGCACGACGTCCAGCGATTCGGCCGCCTCGCGAACCGGGCTGAACTCCAGGTGGAACCCGATGCCGAGCACGACGGCCGCATGCACCAGCAGGGCGATCACCAGGGACGTCGCCATGCGGTCGTCGACCCGCCCGTTCATGACGGCGGTCGCACTCACGCGGCGGCGCGCTCCCCGATGCGGCGCTCCGCGACGTCGAACAGGCTGCCGGCAATGTTGAGGCCGTACAGTGCGTCGAGCTCGCGAATGCAGGTCGGGCTGGTGACATTGATTTCCGTGAGCCAGTCTCCGATCACGTCGATGCCGGCGAACAGGATGCCCATTTCCCGGAGGCGGGGTCCGACCTGGGCGCAGATCCAGCGGTCCCGGTCCGACAGCGGCACACCCTCGCCCCGGCCGCCCTTGGCCAGGTTGCCCCGGAAATCGCCGGCGCCGGGGATGCGCGCCAGGGCGTACGGGACGGGCTCGCCGTCCACCAGCAGGATGCGCTTGTCGCCGGCGCTGATCTCCGGGATGTATTTCTGGACCATCACCAGCCGCTGTTCGTGCAGGGTGATGGCTTCGAGGATGACCTTGAAATTGGGGTCGCCCGGGTTGAGCTGGAAAATCGATTCGCCCCCCATGCCATCGAGGGGTTTGACCACGCACTGGCCATGCTCCTCGGCGAAGGCCCGGATCAGGGCCGCCTCGCGGGCGATCGCGAAGGGCGTGCAGCACTGGGGGAAATGGGTGATGAAGAATTTCTCGTTGGCGTCCCGCAGCGCCTGGGCCCGGTTGATCACCAGCACGCCCGCAGCCTCGGCCAGTTCCAGGGCATAGGTCAGCTGGACGTAGTCCATGTCGAACGGCGGGTCGCGCCGCATCAGCAGGATGTCGAGCGACGCCAGTGCGGTGTCGGCTTCCTCGCCCAACGAGTACCAGCCGGCGGGGTCGTCCTTGACGGTAATGGGGCGCAGGCGCGCACGCGCCTCGGCGCCCGAAACCCAGAGGTCACCGGGTTCGAGGTACAGCAACTCGTGGCCCCGGCGCTGGGCCTCCAGCATCATGGCGAAGGTCGAGTCCTTCTTGATGTTGATCCCGGCGACCGGGTCCATGAGCACCCCCGTGCGCAGCCGGCGGGGGGATGCCGTCGCTCCTTCTTCCACGTGCTCACCTGTCTGGAAACCGGCCTCATTATGGGATGAGCGGAAAGCCGATGCCAGCCACCCTGATACCTTTCACCCGTTGATGGCGTTAATAATCTGTACGGGCCTCAATGAATTGGAGAACATTTCTGACCCTCGGCCCTAAGCTGGTATCTCTAGGAATTCTGGGTTAGATTAGGTCGCCTGTGGGGTTTCCTCGCGTTCCACCGCGCGGGAAACACAACAACAAGGCGTAAGGATTCACGCTGCGGACGAAACGACAGGGAAGAGAACAATGAATGTGGAGAGTGTTTCTGTGGCCGAACAGGCCATCGACGGAGTATTGGATAGCGGGCGGGAGACCACCATCCTGTTCGTCGACGACAGCGCGACGATTCGCCGCTCCGCCGAAACCATGCTTTCCGGGCAGAACTGCCGCATCGTGACGGCGGAAAACGGCTTCGAGGCCCTGTCCAAGATCACCCGATACCGCCCCGATCTCATCTTCGTGGACATCATGATGCCGCGTCTCGACGGCTACCAGACCACGGCGATCATCAAGAACAACGCAGAGTTCCGGAACACCCCGGTGATCATGCTGACCAGCAAGGACGGGCTGTTCGACAAGGCCCGTGGCCGGGTCGTGGGATCGGACCTCTACCTGACCAAACCCTTCACCCGCGAGGAATTGTTGTCCGCGGTAGAACAACACTCGGCCTGAGTCGCCGACACGCACCGGGGTCAGCGCCCCGTACTAGGGCGCTCCAGGGACCAGGAGCATGAGCACCGTCAACGCTTCATTCGCCAAACTGCTCGAGTACGAGCAACGCGCCCGTGGCGCCGAGGAATCGGACGCCGGCGCATTGCAGGGAGACTGGGCCGGCCTCGCCTTTCGCATTGGCGGGACGCAACTCGTGTGCGGGACCGACCGCATGTTCGAGTCCATCCCCATTCCGCGCGTCACGCGCGTCCCGGGCACCAAGCCGTTCATCCTCGGCCTCGCCAACGTGCGCGGCAACCTGATCACGGTCATCGACCTGGGCTGCTATCTGGGCGGCGAATCGACCGCGGTGACCGGCAGTTCCCGGCTGGTTTCGGCGACGCTGCGCGGCCGCCCCGTGGGGCTGCTGGTGGACGAAGTGTTCGGACAGCGCAACTTCATGAGCAGCGACGCCGACAGTCCTGAACTGCCCGAGGGTTCCCCGCTGGTGGGCCTGGTGCGCAAGCGGCACCGCTCAGGGACGGAAAGCTGGCACGAACTCGACCTGGCCGTGCTGTTCAGCCAGCCCGAGTTCCTCGACGGCTCGGCGGCCTGACACGACCATGGACAAGAAATTCTCATTCTCCGGATCCAACGCCTCCTGGCTGGTCTATGCCCTGACGGCGCTGACCGTGGTCGCCGGCATCTTCGTGGTGGTCACCATCACCAAGCTCAGCCGTAACGCCGCCGACGAACGCAACTGGATCCAGATGGCCGCCAGCGTGCAGGTCGAGTCGCAGCGCCTGTCCAAGTCCGCGGTGGAAGCGGCGCTGGGCAACCTCGGCGCCTTCAACCAGCTCGAAGCAACGCACCGCGGCGTGAACCTGAACATGCAGCTCCTGCGCACCGGGGATGCCGCCGCCGGCCTGCCTTCGGTGCCCCCGGAAGTGACGGCCCAGATGTCCGCGCTGACGGCCACCTGGAACACGACCAGCGGCAACGCGCAGACCATCATCAGCAGTGAACGGCTGGTCAACGACCTGTCCGAGGCCGGCGCGCAGTTCCTGGCGCTGGTGCCCAACCTGCAGCGCCTCACAGACCAGGTCGCCCGCGAACTGGTGGAGAGCGGCGCCCCGAACCAGCAGATCTATTTCGCCGGCATGCAGGTCGCCATGGCCGACCGCCTGCACCGCCGCGTCAGCGACATTCTCCGTTCCGGTGCATCCACCGAAACCGCCGAGTCGATCCGTGAGCTCATGACCACGGTCGACCGCATCCAGGGTGCACTGCGCAATGGCGACCCGGGCCTGGGCGTGAGCCAGGTGGTGAACCAGCGCGCCCTGGCCAGCCTCGCCCAGGTACGCGGCGTGTTCGAGGAAGCCCGTCCGCTGCTGGACGTCATCCTCGAAGCCTCCGTCAACCTGGAAGACGTGCGCGCCGCGGCCGACGCGATCTTTCTCGACAGCGACCGGTTGTTCCGACAGGCCGGCGACCTGGTCGAGGCCGTGTCCGCCCTGCCGCGCAGCCGCTTCTGGCCCTCCACGCGCACGACCACCCTTGGGCTGATCGTGCTGGTGGCGCTGCTGGCCGTGCTGCTGGGCCTGGTCATCGTCAGCGCACGCCGACGTGCCGACACGGCCTACCGCAGCAACCGGCGCACCCAGCAGGCCATCGTGCGGCTGCTGGACGAACTGAGCTGCCTCGCTGACGGGGACCTGACGGCCCGTGCCACGGTGTCCGACGAGGTCACCGGCGCCATCGCGGATGCCGTGAACTTCGCCGTGGAGCAACTGCGCGAACTGGTGCGCGGGATCAACACCACCGCCGCGGCCGTGGCCGATTCGGCCGAGAATACCCGCAAGGCCACCTCGCAGATGGCCCAGTCCGCCAACGAGCAGGCCGGCCAGGTGGCGCGGGCCACGGAGAAGATCCAGGCCATGTCCACGGCCTTCGGCACCATGGCCGAACGCTCCAAGGAGTCCAGCGAGACCGCGCTCGAATCCGTCGCCATCGCCAAGAACGGCGCGGAGAAGGTCCGCGAGACCATCTCCGGCATGGACACGATCCGCGAACAGATCCAGGAAACCTCCAAGCGCATCAAGCGCCTGGGCGAGTCCACCCAGGAAATCGGCGACATCGTCAGCCTGATCAAGGACATCGCAGAACAGACCAACGTGCTGGCCCTCAATGCCGCCATCCAGGCCGCTTCGGCCGGCGGCAGCGGACAGGGATTCGCCGTCGTGGCCGACGAGGTCCAGCAGCTGGCGGAGAGCGCCACCAACGCAACCAAGCGCATTTCCGGCCTGGTGAAGACCATCCAGGTGGACACCGGCGAGGCCGTGAAGTCCATGGAGGCCACCACCAGCGAAGTGGTCAACGGCGCGCGCCTGGCACAGGATGCCGGCGCCGCCCTGGTGCAGACGGAAAAGGCGTCCACGGAACTGTCCAACCTGATCCAGGGCATCTCCGAGGAAGCGCAGACCTACTCGGAGCAGGCGGGCCGGATTTCCGAGCTGATGGACGGCATCCGCAACGTGTCCGTGAAGACCTCGCGCGGCACGAATACCACCGCCCAGTCGGTGGCCGAACTGGCCGATCTCGTGATGCAGCTCCAGGCCTCGGTGGCAGACTTCAAGCTGCCCGAAGGCGCGGACGGCGACGCACACCTGGCCCTGCCGGACGAGTCAGCGAGCGACGAAGACGAAGCGGAAGAGGCACCTGCTTCACCACAGCCCGAGACGACCCTGTCGCGGGAACCGAACACCATGGACTCCCTGCCCCTGGGAGGCGCCGCCCGCCAGGCGGCCATTTCGGAACGAAAGGGGACCTGACCATGGACATGAACTCCAGGGATACGGAGCGCGCAGCAGGGAGGCCTGAATCATGATGCCCACAGGCAGCTTGTCACCAACCGCCCTTTCCTGGGTGCGCAAGGACCTCGATCGCGAGCTGGACAAGGTCCGCATGCAGGTCGAGAGCATCGCGGGCAACCCCAATTCCGGGGCCGTGGTGTTCGAGGGCACCGCCGAACGCATCCAGGACCTGAACCTGATCTTCGAGACGCTGGTGCTGGATGGCGCGCGCCAGATCACCGGCGAAATGCATCGCCTGGTCAGCAGCCTCGGCAAAGGCAGCGTTTCCGACCGGGACGCCGCCAACTCCGCCCTGGCCGAGGCCATGGTGGTGCTGCCGGCCTACCTGGACCGCCTGCAGGCCGGGCACCAGGACCTGCCCCTGCTGCTGCTGCCCCTGATCAACCAGCTTCGGACCTCCATCGGCGAGGAAGCGCTCTCCGGCGGCGCGGTGTTCTCACCGCTGCTGGACGTGGAGCTCCCCGAGCTGGAGTTCGTGCGCAAACCGGGCTTCGACGAACCCTTCGAATACCTCACCAGCCGCCTGCACCGCCAGTACGAAAAGGCCCTGCAGAACTGGCTCCAGGACCAGGACGACACTTCGCTGCTCTCGCCCATGCAGGGCATCTGCGAAACCATGCGCCACCGCGTGAAGCGCTACGACCTCAAGCGCCTGTGGTGGGTCGCCACGGAAGTCTTCGGCGGCCTGATGGATGGCAAGGTCCGCAACGACGTGCACCTGCGCCGACTGATGGCGCGCCTCGGCCTGCTGATCCATGCCATGGCGGACGACGACGAGGATGGCATCGACGAACGCACCTCCACGTCCATCACCCAGGCGCTGCTGTTCCACGTGCTCAACGCCGAATCCGGCTGCGAAGGCGTGGACCTGGTGCGCGAGCGCTTCGAACTCGACAGGCTCGCGCCCGACAGCGAAGACATGATGCGCGCACGGGGCACGCTCTCCGGGCGGGACCGGGAGATGTACCAGTCCCTGAGCGCCGCGGTCGAGGACGAGTTGTCGATCGTCAAGGACGCACTGGACCTGGAACTGCGCACCGGCGAAGTCGAATCGGAACGCCGCAAGCAAAGCATGGAGGCGCTCGCCCGCCTCGCCGACACCCTGGGCATGCTCGGCCTGTCCGGCCCGGGCCGCGAGATCTCGGGCCTGGTCCCGGCTTTCGAGGAAACCGCCGGCGCCGAGCGGAGCGAACGCGAGCACGCGCTCGAGCGCCTGGCCGAACAGCTCCTGCTGGTCGAATCGGCCCTGAAGGAACAGATCGAGACCCTCGGCGAATCCGTCGAGGAAGAAGAACTGGAAAGCTTCATCGCCCTCTCCCCGCACGAGCACCGCCGGATTCACGCCGACCTGCTCGACGAATGCGTGGCCAGCATGCACGCGGCCGAGGACGCCGTGCGCGAGCGCTTTGCCGGCCGCGCCGGCACCGAGCCGGGCGAACCCCTGGGCCTGGTTTCCGGCGCCCTGCGCATGATCGGCGAAGTCGATTCCGCCGAATTGACCGAAGCCCTGGCAGACACCCTTCAGCGACTGCTTCGACGTTCCCGCGAAGGCACGGAACTGTCGCGCTCGGACATCGAAGCCGTGGCGGACGCCATGGCCGCCCTGGAACTGTTCCTGTCCGCGCGCCGTGATCGCCAGCGCGATGCGCCGCGCTTCAGCCGCATCGTGCACGACCGCCTCGGCCACCTCGCCTCGCGCCTGGTCGGCCTGCGTTCCGTCGGCACCGGCGCCGTGCCCGCGCCCACGGCCACCGTCGAAGCCCCGGCGGCCGCGCCGGAGCCCGTCGAGGCCCCGGTCGAGCGGACAGAGGCGGAAGCGGAGCCGATCGATGCCCGGGCTGAGGAGGAAGCAGCCGACCACCTTGACACGCCGGCCGAAGCGCCGGAGACCGAGCCGGAGGAAATCGAAGCCCTGGCCGAGGAACCTGAAGCCGAGGAAGCAACCACCGAAGCCCCGGTCGACGAACCGGAAGCCGAAGCGGAAGCCGAAGCCGATGCTGAAGCGGATTTTGAATCCCTGGGGACGCTGACCGACGATGTCGCCGAGCCGGAGCCGGAGACCGCTGAATCAATGGCCGGGGATGAAGACCTTGCCGCGGCCCCGGCGGATGTTCCGGAGGAAGTGACGCCGGCCCTGGCGGACACGGACGCCGAACCGGACGACGACTCCGGACTGGCGGCCGTCGACTTCGATTCCTGGTCGGATACCTTCGAGCCCAAGCCGGCCAAGGACAAGAAGACATCCGAAGCCGAAAGCCCGAAACCGCGTTCGAAAGCGCCCAGCGTGCCGCAAGAGGACGACGTGCTGCCCATGGAGATCGACCCGGAATTACGGGAGATCTTCCTGGAAGAATACGAGGAGGTGCTGCAGTCCCTGCAGGCCGCGATTCCCACCTGGATCAACCAGATGGACAACGCGGACGCCCTCACCGAGATTCGCCGCGCCTTCCACACGCTCAAGGGCAGCGGCCGGATGGTGGGTGCGGACGAGCTGGGGGATTTCTCCTGGCAGATCGAGAACATGCTGAACACGCTGCTGGAAGGCCGCAGCGAGAACTTCGCCGACGCGTCGGTGATGGTGCGCCTGGCCGAGGCCTCCCTGCCGGCGCTGCGCCAGCGCATGCTGCAGGAACACGCCGGCCTCACCCAGCAGTTGATCCAGATCATCGGCGACCTGGCCGAACAGGTGTCGCGCGGCAAGAGCGCCGACTGGGCTTCGCTGCAGCCACGCCTGCCGATGTACCTGGCCGGCCTGCTGCCGGGTGGCGTCTCCCGCACCGAGACCCCCGCGGAAGCCTCGGATGCGCCGTCCGACGAAATGGACACAATGCTGCGCGAGGAACTGACCGAGCACCTCGGTCCGGTGCGGGACCTCGTCGGCGCCATCACCCAGGATCGCGGCACGCGCGCCAGTGAAGAACAGGTGCGCGCCGTCCACACCATCGCCGGCGCCCTGGCGATGCGGCCCGAGGGCCTGGACGCCCAGGTCGCCAAGGCCCTGGAAGGCCTGTTCACGGCCCAGGCGCGCAGCGGCACGGCGTACACGCCCGACGCGATGTTCACCGTCATCGGCGCCCTGGGCCAGTTGCAGAACCGTCTCGACCGGCTCGAAGGCATGGGGGACCTGAGCCCCGAGGCCGAGCAGCAGGAGCTGATCGACCACCTCGAACGCCTGACGCCGCAGTTCGAGGGCCTTGGCGCCGAACCGGAAGCGGAGGAAACCGCAGCACCGGCAGAAGCGGCCTTCGACCCGGGACATTCCGTGTTTGGCGGAAAAGACGAGGATGCGGACGAGGGCTTCACCTTCGAGTCCGCGCTGGACACCGAAGACGAGGAGCCGGTATCGCTGGCACCCACGCCGGCCGGGAAAACCCCGGAGACTGTCGAGGCCCGCGAGGAAACCCCGGCCGCGGAAGACATCGAAGAGGACGCGCCCGAACTGGAAGCGGCCCCGGAACCGGAAGCGCCCGCCGCACCGCCGCTGCCCGAGCCGCCCCGCACCCCGGCGGCGGCCACGCCCGCCTTCGTGCCGCCCGCGGCCCCCAGGCCGATGCGCGAAGTGGCGGAAGCCGAAGACAGCACGACCTCCGAAGGCCTGGACGAGGAAATCGTCGGCATTTTCCTGGAGGAAGCGGCGGAAGTGCTCGAACGGGGCGACAGCGCCCTGCAGGAATGGCGCGACGACCTCGAGAATCTCGAGTGGGTGCAGGAACTCCAGCGCGAGATCCACACCTTCAAGGGTGGCGCCCGCATGGCGGGTCTCGCCAGCATCGGCGACTACACCCACGAAATGGAAGAACTCCTGGAGCGGATCGCGGAACGGGTGGAATCCCCCTCCCTGTCGGCCGTCCAGGTACTCGAGGACGCCTGTGACCGGTTGCACGGCTGGGTCGAACAGGTCGAGCAGGGCCGCAACCCGGACGCCAGCGCCGCCCTGGACCTTCTGCGCCAGCAGATCCAGGGGCTGGGCGATGTGTCACTGCGACCGGACGAAGCGGTCGCGGCGCCGGAGCCGCCCCCCGCGCCACGCGTGGCCGTGGACATCGTCGAAGCGCCGGAGCCCGCCGTCACCCGCGGCCCGGAACCGGCCAGCGACACCGACGTCGATGACGCCGGACAGGGTGGTTCCATCCGCGTGGCCGCGGAGCTTCTGGACCGCCTGGTCAACGCCTCCGGCGAAGTGAGCATCTACCGTTCACGGCTGGAACAACAGATCGGCAAGCTCAAGGGCAACCTGTCGGAATTCGACGAGACCATCGACCGGCTCTCCGAGCAGTTCCGCAAGATGGACATCGAGATCGAGGCCCAGATCCGCGCCAATTACCCCGACGAAGTCGAGGCGCGCGGCGCGAATTTCGATCCCCTGGAACTGGACCAGTTCTCGGCCCTGCAGCAGGCCACCCGCAGCCTGCAGGAATCCGTCGCCGACCTGCTGAGCCTGCAGGAGATGGCGGAAGAGAACCTGCGCGCCTCAGAGCAGCTGCTCACGCGCCAGTCCCGTGTGTCCAACGAACTCCAGGAAGGCCTGATGAAGACGCGCATGGTGCCGTTCGGCACCGTGGCGCCACGCCTGCGCCGGATCCTGCGCCAGGCGGCCAAGGACGAAGGAAAGCAGGCGCGCCTGCAGCTGCGCATGGTCGGCTCCAGCGACGAACTGGACCGCAACGTGCTCGAGCACATCACCGCGCCGCTGGAACACATGATGCGCAATGCCGTGGCCCACGGCGTGGAGAAGCCCGCCCTGCGCCGCGAGCGTGGCAAGCCGGCGGAGGGCGAGATCACCATCACGGTCGAGTCCGAGGCCACCGAGTTCGTGATCCGCATCGCCGACGACGGCGGCGGCATCAACCTCGACGCCATCCGTGCGCGCGCCATCGAACGCGGCCTGCTGGACGAGCACACCGAGCCCACGCGCCAGCAGCTGTACGACTTCATGATGGACAGCGGATTCTCCACCTCCAGCTCCGTCACGCGCCTGGCCGGCCGCGGCGTGGGCATGGACGTGGTGAACAGCGAGGTGAAGCAGATCGGCGGCTCCCTGGAGATCGACTCCGAGCCGGGCCAGGGCACGCAGTTCACGATCCGCATCCCCTTCACCCTGGCGATCATGCAGGCCATCGGCCTGGAAGCGGGCGACGCCCGTTACCTGCTGCCGCTGTCCAGCGTGGTCGGTGTCTCGCGGCTGCTGCCCGACGACTACCGCAAGCTGGTGGACCAGCCGGACCCTCGCTACAAGTTCGCCGGCCAGGAATACCCGGTGCTGGACATCGAGCCGCTGCTGGGCGAGCGCGGAACGCCGCTGGGCCGCGACAACGTTTCCCTGCTGATTCTCAGCGCCGGCGAACAGAAGGCCGCCGTGCGCGTGCCCCAGCTGCTGCCGCACCGCGAGGTGGTGATCAAGCCCGTCGGGCCGCAGATCAGCTCCGTGGCGGGCGTGCTTGGCGGATCGATTTCCGGCGACGGCGAAGTGATGGTCATCCTCGACCCGGGCCCGATGATCCGCCGCGCCCTGTTGCAGGGTGTTGGCCCGTCCCATCAGCAGGCCTCCGTGACCCTGTCGAGCAACAAGCGCCTGGTGCTGGTCGTCGATGACTCGATCACCATGCGCAAGGTCACCTCGCGCGTGCTGGAGGGCCACGACTTCGACGTCATCACGGCCCGCGACGGCGTCGACGCCCTGGAGCAACTCCAGGACCGCACGCCGGACATCATGCTGTTCGACATCGAGATGCCGCGCATGGACGGCTACGAGTTGACCGAGCGTGTCCGCGATGACGGCCGCTTCCGCCAGACCCCCATCATGATGATCACCTCCCGCGCCGGGCAGAAGCACCGTGACCGGGCCATGCAGGCCGGCGCCACGGCGTACCTGACCAAGCCCTACCGGGAGGACCAGCTGCTCCAGGAAGTGGAGCGCCTGCTCGAGGAAGCGAAGGCCTGACATGAGCGACCCGTCCCAGATCCGCGCCCTGCTCGCGCCCATTCCCGGTGGCGGCGTCCTGCTGCCGGGCAGCATGATCGCCGAGGTGGTCGCCTACGCCGACCCGGAACCCTTCACCCGCGGCCCCGAATGGCTGCTGGGCGAACTGCGCTGGAACGGCTGGCAGATTCCCGTCGTGCACTTCGGACTGCTCGCCGGCACCGCCAACGATGACACCGTGCCTGCCGGCGCGCGCGTGCTCGTGGTCAAGACCCTGAGCATGGCCGCCAGCGTGCTGCACATCGGCATCGTCATCGAGGGTCTGCCCAAGCTCAAGAACCTGACCCCGGCCAATCTCGTGGAAGTGGAAGGCGAAACGCCGGAAGGCGTGTTCAGCCACGTCTCGGTGGACGAGGTGGCGGCGACGATTCCGGACCTCGACGCCCTGGCGCTCAGCATCGAAAAGGCGGTCTACACCCGCTGAATTCCCGCCGGGCGTTCAGTCGGCGGCGAGGTCACCCCACAGCGCCTGCAACACGGCCAGGGCCGCCGGCCCCGCGGTCTCCGTGCGCAGCACGCGAGGGCCGAGGCTGACCGCCGTGCACCCGGCCAGCACCAGTTTCTTCAGCTCGGCTTCGGAGAATCCCCCTTCCGGCCCCACCAGCACCTCCGCGGCGCCGTCAGGCAGGCTGACCGAGGCCAGGCCCCGCTCGGCGCCCGGCGCCAGCGCAAACCGGAGTCCGGTCGCAGGCTCCGCCAGCCAGTCATCCAGGGACAGGGAAGGAAGCAGCTCCGGCACCCGTGCGCGGCCGCTCTGCTCGCAGGCCGCCACCAGCACCCCCCGCCAGTGCTCCAGCCGCCGGTCGAGGCGTTTGCCGTCCAGGCGCACCTCGGTGCGCTCGGTGAACAACGGGCGCACGGCCGCCACACCGAGCTCGGTGGCCTTCTGCAGGCTGGTGTCCATGCGATCGCCCTTGCCCACGGCCTGCACCAGCGTCAATTCCAGGCGTGACTCGGCCACGGCCGGAAGGCGCGCGTTCACCCGCACCTCGGCGCGGTCGCGTCGCTCGGTGAGTTCGGCCGCGTAGTCGGAACCGTCGCCGTTGAACAGCACCAGGGCGTCACCGGCGCGCAAACGCAGCACGCGCAACAGGTAGTGCCCGGTGCGCTCTTCCAGGATCACCACGTCGTCCGGTGACAGCGGCTGGTCGGTGAACAGTCGGGAAATCCTCATGACGGCCGGCACGCCCGATCGATGCCCGCGGCGGCCACCTCCGCCATCTGCGCGATCTCGCTCTCGCCGATGACGTAGGGCGGGAGGAAGTAGACGACGTTGCCGATGGGGCGCAGCAGGACGCCATTGGCCAGGGCGTGTTCGTACACCCGGATGCCGCGGCGTTCGCGCCAGTCCCAGGGCGTCATCGGCTCGCGGTCCGCGACCATCTCCATCGCCAGTATCATGCCGGTCTGGCGGATGTCCCCGACGTGCGGATGGTCTTCCAGGCCCGCCACGGCCTCGCGCATCAATGCCGCCGTGCGCCGGTTGCGCGCATGCCAGTCCTCGGCCTCGAACAGCTCCAGGGTGGCCAGGGCCGCCGCGCAGGCCAGGGCGTTGCCCGTGTAGCTGTGGGAATGCAGGAAGCCGCGCAGGCTGGTGTATTCGTCGTAGAAGGCCTGGTACACGGCTTCCGTCGCCATGACCGCGGACATGGGCAGGTAGCCGCCCGTCAGGCCCTTGGACAGGCACATGAAGTCCGGTGTGATGCCGGCCTGGTCGCAGGCGAACATCGATCCGGTGCGGCCGAATCCGACCGCGATCTCGTCGGCGATCAGGTGGACGCCGTGACGGTCGCAGGCATCGCGCAGGCCCTTCAGCCAGGACGGTGGGTGCATCCGCATGCCACCGGCGCACTGCACCAGCGGTTCGATGATGACGGCGCAGACTTCGCCGGCGTGGGCGGCGAGCACGGCTTCGAGTTCCTCAAGCTTCACCGCGGCATGGGCATCCCAGTCCGCCGGGTCCAGCCCGGTGCAATCCGGGCTGGGTGCGAACAGGGACTCCATCAGCAGGGGTTCGTAGGCCTCTTTGAACAGGCCGGCGTCGCCCACGGCCAGGGTGCCCAGGGTCTCGCCGTGGTAGCTGTGGGTGAGGGTGACAAAACGCCGCCGCCCGGTCTCGCCCTGGTTGAGCCAGTAGTGGAAGCTCATCTTCAGGGCGATCTCGACGGCGCCGGAGCCGGAGTCGGCATAGAAGACCCGGTCCAGGCCTTTCGGCGTGATCTCCACCAGCTTTTCCGCAAGGCGCACGGCGCCCTCGTGGGTGACGCCGGCCAGGATCACGTGCTCGAGTTCCCGCGCCTGGCGCGCCACGGCTTCGGAGATGTGCGGATTGGCGTGACCGAAGAGGTTCACCCACCAGGAAGAGATGGCGTCGATGTAGCGGCCGCCTTCGAAATCCTCCAGCCACACGCCTTCGCCCCGCTTCACCGGCAGCAGCGGCAGCCATTCGTGGTCCTTCATCTGGGTGGTCGGGTGCCAGAGCACGGCGAGATCACGCGCTCGCAGGGCGTCGTTGCCGGGGGTCATCGGGGCCTCGGGAGATGGGCTTCTGGTATCATCGCAACGCCCTTCCAGCCATGCAAGCCGACACCCCATGAGCGCATTCGTCGACACGGCCATCGCGGCCGTCAAGGCCGCCAGCGTGCCGATCCTGGCGCGTTACCACGGTGATTTCGAGGTCGAACTGAAAGCCGACCAGACGCCCGTGACCGTGGCCGACCGCGAAGCCGAGGAGGCGATCCGCGCGGTGCTGGGCCAGGCCTTTCCAGATCACGGCATCTACGGCGAGGAATTCGGCAAGGACCAGCCGGACGCCGACTACCTCTGGCTGGTCGACCCCATCGACGGCACCAAGAGCTTCGTCCGGGGCACGGGCATGTTCTCCACCCAGGTGGCGCTGAAGCATGGGGAGACCCTCATTGCCGGCGTGTCCAACGCGCCGGCCATGGACGAACTGGCCTGGGCCGAGCGGGGTGAAGGCGCCTGGCTGAATGGCGAGCGGCTCGCCGTCAGCTCGACCGACTCCATCGAAGCCGCGCACCTGTCCGTGGGCAATCTCGTGACGATGGCGCGCTCGCCGCAATGGGCCAACCTGGGCCGCATCGTGTCGCGGGTCAACCGCTTCCGTGGTTACGGCGATTTCTACCACTACCATCGCCTGGCCGCCGGCCAGCTGGACGCGGTGATCGAATCGGACGTGAACATTCTCGACATCGCCGCGCTGTCAGTGCTGGTCGAGGAAGCCGGCGGCGTGTTCACCGACCTGGACGGCGGGCCCGTCGGGCTCGAGACCACCTCGGTGCTGGCGGCCAACCCGGTCCTTCACGCCCTGCTGCTCGACGCCCTGCGGGAAGCGCCGTGAGCCGCCTGCCGAAGATTCATGACCGGCGTGAGCTGGACCCGGGCAAGCTGTTCCGCATCGAGCAACTGGACCTGGAATTTTCCAACGGCGAGCGGCGGCGTTACGAGCGCCTGCAGAGCAAGGGCCTCGGCGCGGTCATCGTGGTGCCGATGCGCGACGACGACACCGTGCTGCTGGTGCGCGAGTACGCCGCCGGCCTGCACCACTACGAAATCGGCCTGGTGAAGGGCCGCCTGGAACCGGGCGAATCCATTCTCGAGGCCGCCCAGCGGGAGCTCCAGGAAGAGGCCGGCTTCGCGGCACGGGAACTGACCGAACTCACGGAGCTGAGCCTGGCCCCCGGCTACATGACCCACGTGACCCACGTGGTGCTGGCGCGGGACCTCTACCCCAGCCGCTTGCCGGGCGATGAGCCGGAAGAGCTGGAAGTGGTGCCCTGGCCCATTGCGGACCTGAGGGAACTCACCGCCCGCCCCGACTGCACCGAGGGCCGGACCATTGCCGCGTTGTACATCGCGCGCGACCACCTGCTGGCCCAGAAGGAAGCGTGACCATGGACCTGGCCACTTTGCTGCCGGAACTCAATGCCATCGCCCGCCGCGCCGGCGCCGCCATTCTCGAGATCTACGGCGACGAGTTCGACGTTGTTTCCAAGGACGACGACTCGCCGCTGACCCAGGCCGACCTCGCCAGCCACCGGGTGATTGTCGACGCCCTCCGGGCGCTCACGCCGGACATCCCGGTGCTGTCGGAGGAATCCGCCGGCATCGATACCGCCGAGCGCCTCTCCTGGACCCGGTACTGGCTGGTCGATCCGCTGGACGGCACCAAGGAGTTCGTCAAGCGCAACGGCGAGTTCACGGTGAACATCGCCCTGGTCGACGACCACCGGCCGGTGCTGGGCGTGGTGCACGTGCCGGTGAGCGGAAGGACCTACGCCGGCGTGGTCGGGACCGGCGCCTGGCGCCGGGACGGCGAGCAGGAGGCGGTCGCCATCACGACGCGCCGACCGCCCGCGGCAGTGCCCGTGGTGGTGGGCAGCCGCTCCCACGCCAATCCGAAACTGGAACAATGCCTGGCCGGCATCGGCGAGCACGAGATGGTCAGCATGGGCAGTTCCCTGAAACTCTGCCTGGTGGCCGAGGGCGCGGCGGACCTGTACCCGCGGCTGGGCCCGACCTCGGAATGGGACACCGCCGCGGCCCAGGCCGTGGTGGAGGCCGCCGGCGGACAGGTGCTGGACCTGGAAACGGGCGAGGCGCTGCGTTGCAATCGCGGCGACTCGCTGCTCAACCCCTGGTTCGTGGTCATCGGCGACCCGGTGGCCGGCTGGATGGGGCGGCTGGACCCGGACCTCGGCTAGCGGAACGAACGCCACACCGGGAGGTCATTGTTACCATGCCGATTCTTCCCAGACGCCCGTACCCGCCTGTGCACACGGCTCGAGGGGCGCAAGCGGGACTGCTTCCCCCAGGCTTCCCGGAACTGACGCGCCGCCAGTTCGTGCTCGGAACCGCGGCCGGCGCGGCGCTCGTGTGCTCCGGACTGGGCCGGCCCCTGGCCGCCGCCGTGCCGACGCAGGCGCTTTCCGGGCGAGCGTTCGACCTGACCATTGACCGGACGCCCGTCAACTACACCGGCAAGGACCGCCTCGCCGTTACCGTCAATGGCACCTTGCCCGCCCCCATACTGCGGTGGCGGGAAGGCGACGACGTGACGCTGCGCGTGCACAACCGGCTGGACGAGGACACCTCCATTCACTGGCACGGGCTGATCCTGCCCAGCGCGATGGACGGCGTCCCCGGCATCAGCGAGGGCTTCCACGGCATTCATCCCGGCGAGACCTTCACCTACCGCTTTCCCGTGCGCCAGTCCGGCACCTACTGGTACCACGGCCATTCCGGCTTCCAGGAACAGCTGGGGCTGTATGGCGCGATCATCATCGACCCGGCCGAACCCCGCGGACTCACCGAGGGCCGGGAGCACGTCATCGTCCTGTCGGACTGGAGCGACGAAGAACCCGTCGACATCTTCCGCACGCTGAAGAAGAACGCCGAACACTACAACTTCAACCAGCGAACCGTGAGCGACCTGGCCGCCGAGATGAAGGACCAGGGGCTGGCCGGCGCCTTTCGCGACCGGGCCATGTGGAACGCCATGCGCATGAGCGACCGGGACATTTCGGACGTCACCGGCGCCACCTACACCTTTCTCATGAACGGCGTGACCCCGGCAGAGGGCTTCACCGCCCTGTTCGCACCCGGTGAAGCGGTGCGCCTGCGCATCATCAACGCCGCGGCCATGACCTTCTTCGACTTTCGCATCCCCGGCCTGGAAATGCGGGTGGTGGGCGCGGACGGGCAGGACATCGAGCCGGTGACGGTGGAAGAACTACGCCTCGGCGTCGCCGAGACCTACGACGTGATCGTGCGGCCGGCGGCGGATCGCGCCTACGCCCTGTTCGCGCAGGCCATCGACCGCAGCGGATTCGCCCGCGGCACCCTGACGCCGCACCCCGACCTGCAGGCCACCCCACCCGAGCTGGATCCGAGACCGTTCCTGTCCCACGCGGACATGGGCATGGGCGGCCACGGAGGGCATGACATGGGTGGCCACTCCGGGCACGACATGGGCGGGCATTCCGGACACGCGATGGGCGGCCAGTCAGGCCACGGCACGCCATCGGGACTCGACCCGGCCGGCCTGGGCAGCGAAGCGCCGGTGGTCCATGCCGACAGCGAACGGGGCCCCGGTATCGACATGCGGGCCGAAGCGCCCACGCAGCGCCTGGATGACCCGGGCGTGGGCCTGCGCGACAACGGCCGCCGGGTGCTGACCTATGCGGACCTGTTCCATCGCCACGCCACCCCGGACCCGCGCGAGCCGGACCGGGAAATCCAGCTGCACCTCACGGGCAACATGCACCGCTACATGTGGTCGATGGACGGGATTCGTTTCGCCGATGCCGAGCCACTGGTGCTCCACCACGGCGAGCGTCTGCGCATCACGCTGGTCAACGACACGATGATGAACCACCCCATCCACCTGCACGGCATGTGGAGTGACCTCGAGACCGGCGACCCGGATCGCATCCCGCGCAAGCACACGGTCATCGTCCAGCCCGGCGCGAAGCTCTCCTACCTGGTCACGGCCGACGCGCCCGGCCCCTGGGCGTACCACTGTCATCTGCTCTACCACATGATGGGAATGTTCCGGGAAGTGGTGGTGACGTGACCTGCCGCGTCCTGCTGGCCCTGTCGGGCCTGGTGGCCTTCCCAGGCGCGGTCCTGGCCATGGACATGGGCAAGACCATGGATGATCCCCTGCTGTTCACGGTGTTCGCCGAGGAGCTGGAGTGGCGTACGGGAGACGGCGAGGACGGTTTCGCCTGGGACGCGGACGCCTGGCTTGGGCGGGACCTGCACAAGGCCTGGCTCAAGACCGAGGGCGAAACCGAGGGCAGCGACGTCGAGCACGCTGAAGTGCAACTGCTCTACAGCCGCGCCATCGCGCCCTACTGGGACCTGCAGGCCGGCTGGCGCCGCGACCTCGAGCCGGGGCCGGACCGTGACTGGCTGGCCCTCGGGGTGCAGGGCCTGGCGCCCTGGCACTTCCACGTCGACGCGGCGGTGTTCCTGGGTTCCTCCGGACGCACGGCGGCGCGCGTGGAAGGTGAATACGAACTGAGGCTCACCCAGCGCTGGATCCTCGCGCCGTCGGCCGAGATCAACGCCTACGGCGAAGACGATCCGGAACGGGGTATCGGCTCGGGACTGTCGTCGGCCGAAGCGGGCCTTCGCCTGCGCTACGAAATCCGGCGGCGTTTCGCGCCCTATGCCGGTGTTCACTGGGAACGCCGCTTCGGCGACACCGCCGACCTGGCCGAGGCCGAGGGCCACGACACCTCCGGCTGGCGCTGGACCCTGGGCCTGCGCGCCTGGTTCTAGGCGTCCGAAATCAGAAGGGTTTCAACACCGCCAGCAGCACGATTGCCACCAGGAACAGGACCGGCACCTCGTTGAACCAGCGGTACCAGGCGTGCGAACGCGTGTTGGCGTCGGCGGCGAAGCGCTTCACCAGGACGAAGCACCAGGTGTGGTAGGCCGTCAGGCACAGCACGAGCACCAGCTTGGCGTGCAGCCAGCCCATCTGCAGGAAAACGGGAAACGAGACCAGGAGCGCGATGCCGAACACCCAGGTCAGCACGCCGCCGATGTGGGTCATCACCATCAGCTTGCGCTCCATCACCTTGAGGGTCTCCCGGGTCGCGGGGTCCCCGGCCATGGCGTGATAGACGAACAGCCGTGGCAGGTAGAACAGGCCGGCGAACCAGGTGACCATGAAGATGAGGTGGAAGGCTTTGAGCCAGAGCATG
>JAUHYP010000042.1 GCA_030426265.1 Gammaproteobacteria bacterium
CGCGGAAGACAACCCCTTCTGCGGCGGGCAGGGCCTGATCGAGGCCGGCGACGTGCTGCACACCGATGTGGGCATCTGCTACCTCAAGCTGTGCACCGACACCCAGGAGATGGCCTACGTGGCGCGGTCCGGCGAGGACGCCGTACCTGCCGGCCTGGTCGCGGCGCTGGCCGCCGGCAACCAGTGGCAGGACGACCTCACCGACGCCTTTGAAACCGGGCGCAGCGGCAACGACATCCTGGCGCGCAGCCTCGCGGCGAATGAACGCCGCAAGGTCATCGCCAGCACCTACACGCACCCCATCGGCTTCTTTGGCCACGCCCCGGGCCCGACCATCGGCATGTGGGACAACCAGGGCCCGAATCCCGTGCGGGGCGACTGGCCCCTGTACGACATGACCGCCTACGCCATCGAGGGCAACGTGAAGGCCCCGGTGCCGGAATGGGGTGGCCAGCTCGTGCAGATCAAGCTCGAGCAGACCGCCCTCTGGAACGGTGAGCGGGTGGTCTACCTCGCCGGCCGGCAGACCGAGTGGCACGTGGTGCGGTAAACCCGCGCCGTCGTACTCCCTTGGAATCGCAATGCACCGGGGACAGGGGCCACGCGCCATGAACGAAGCAGTGCCGGCCGGGTCGAGCGGCGGCTTGTCCGGAGCGGGCAGGGAAGGGAATGCGCCGTCGCGTCCAGCGGCGAGCGTCATCGTTCCCGCACACGACGAAGAAGCCCTGATCGGGCGCCTGTTGGCGGGTTTGGAGGAGGGCATCCGGAGCGGCGCCCTGGATGTGGTCGTCGTCTGCAATGCCTGCACCGATGGCACGGCAACCATCGCCAGGGACCAGGGCGCCCGGGTCGTCGAGATTGATGAGCGCTCGAAGACCGCGGCGCTCAACGCCGGGGATGCAGCCGCCCGGGTGTATCCTCGTATCTATCTCGACGCCGACATCATCGTCGATGCCGAACGGATCCTGGACCTGGCGTCCCCGCTATTCGATGGGCGGGCGCTCTGCGCCTCGTTGCCGTTCACCGTTGAACTCGATGGCCGGCCCTGGCTCGTTCGAGCGTATTTCTCCGTCTGGCAGGAGGTTCCGCTGCTGAACGACCGCTATGTCGGCGCCGGGCTGTACGCGCTATCGGAAGGTGGCCGGGCGCGCTTCGATGTATTTCCGCACGTGTTTGCGGATGACCTGTACATCCGCAACCTGTTCACCAGGGACGAGCGGTGCGTGGTGGAGGGAAAACCGTTCACCATCGAGGCGCCGTGGACCGCGCGGTCCCTGTTGCGCCGCCGTGTGCGAATCCTGGCCGGCAACCTGGATCTGCAGTCCCGCACGGAATACCGCAGCCATCCCGGCGCCCTCGAGCGATCGGATTCGCTCTGGAAGGCCCTGCTGGGGCAGCCGCGCCTCATTCCGGCGGCGTGCGTCTATTCGGGGGTCAACCTGCTGGCCCAACTGCTCGCACGCTGGCAGCGCTTCCGGAACCCGCGCATCGACTGGGTACGTGACGAGACGACAAGGCAGTGAAGGTGCGGTCCGGGTTGACTTGACTCCGAGGGAATTTGGACTAGTTTTGATGCTATGCCGACATGACCGAGGGAGTGGCCCTGTCGCCCAGTTCCGGCCCCGCGGGGGCCACGTCCAGCGATAAAGGGGATCCATCCATGTTGAAGCTCGGCACGCCCATCACTGCGGGTGATATCTACTCTGTAAAGGCCCTGGCGCCCGGACACCCGGTCTTCCAGCTCGATGGCTTCGGCGACGACAGCGGCAAGGTCGATTCCATCGTGATCAAGCTCGAAACCCAGGCCAACACCGGAAACGTGCACACGGCGGCGGCCTTGATGAATGCGGTGGACCCCAAGGCGCGCACCGAGGTGCTCAAGCCACCTGAAATCCAGCAACTGAAGCATTGGGCCCAGTATGGAGAAGTGCCGGACGTCGATGCGCTCCAGACCGCCGGGGTCCTCGTGCAGCAACTGAGCCTGCCGGGCGCCTGGGTCAAGATGGGTGTCAAGAAACTGACCATGCTCGACAGCGCGGTACAGAAGCGCCTCGACCCGGCAAATCCTGACAAGGCGGATGTGCGCCTGATCGCCCGGGCCCTGAAGAAGAGCGGGGGGCTGGAGAAACTGGGGGAAATCATCGCCGCCGACCTGTTCAACGGCAACACCGATCGCTTCGGTCCGCCCTTCGAGCTCAATCCCGGCAACTACAAGGGCATTACCTTGCAAGCGGTCTACAACGTCGGCAACGTGTTCGTCGCCTGTGACGGCAAGGGCAAGGGTTCGCCCATCGGCCTCGACAGCTACGATCCCGCCAGCGAGTGGAAGGATCTGAACAATGCGCACATCGACCAGCAGCGCTGGGGTGGAATGCTGCTGATGGGGAACCAGAAGGCGAACCGCCTGGCCTACGCGGGAATGATCATCAACGATCTCGAAGCCCTGCTCGGGCCGCGCAACCGAAAGATCGCTTTCGCCTCCAAGAACCGCTTGGGCACCAACCGCAAGGGCCGCATGAACAACGGCATGGAAAATGGCGCCAAGAAGCTGAAGACGTTGCTCCAGAACTGGTCACGGTCCAACCCGAACAATCCCCACAAGCCGGCCATCGCGGCCAAGATGGCGGCGCTCGGCTGGTAGCGCTCACGGCTGGGCTCGGCCGGTTCGCCAGTGCGGCCGACCGGCGCCCGAGCTCGCCCGGCTCCTGAAAGGCATCGTTCCTTGGACTAGATTCAGGGACACGCGCCGATCCAGGAGGAGCCGCCATGAGCGAGGAACGCATCAACGGATACGTCACCAACGTCGCCCCGGACCTGCCGGACATCCGGGACTGGCACTACCAGCCGGCACTGTGCAATCTCGATCGGCGGGTGGACCCGCCCCGCAATCTCGCCATCCTGGATCAGAAAAGCGAAGGCGCCTGCACGGGCTTCGGCCTGGCGGCGGTCATCAATTACCTCAACCAGCAGCGCCAGGAGGACGACAAGCAGGTCTCCGCGCGCATGCTTTACGAAATGGCCAAGCGCCATGACGAGTGGGAAGGCGAGGAGTACTCGGGCTCGTCCTGTCGCGGCGCCATCAAGGGCTGGCACCACACGGGCGTGGCCGAAGACCGGCTGTGGAAGTACGTCCCCGGCCGCCCGGGCCACCTCACGGTCGAGGCCGCCAAGAACGCCCGCGACAACACCATCGGCGCCTACTACCGCCTCGAGCATCGCATTTCGGACTTTCATTGCGCGCTGAACGAGGCGAGGGTGCTGTACTGCTCGGCGAAGGTGCACCAGGGCTGGGGCGCGCCAAAGGAAGGGGTGATTGCCTACAGCGAGGAGATGACCGGCGGCCACGCCTTCGCCATCGTCGGCTACGACGAGCGGGGGTTCTGGGTACAGAACTCGTGGGGCGAGGGCTGGGGCGAGGGCGGCCTGGCCATCTGGACCTACGAGGACTGGCAACGCAACATCCAGGACGCCTGGGTGCTTCGCCTCGCCCTGCCCACCCCCCAGGTCTGGCACCACCCGAAACTCGGGGAGCGGTCCCTGTCGGCGCGTGTCGAAGAGCGTCCGCCGCCGGTGCGCGGGGACATCGCGGGCCACTTCGTGCACATCGACGACGGCGCCTTCCACGACAAGGGCACCTACTGGTCGACCCTGGATGACGTGAAGGAAACCGCGGCACTCCTGGAAACCTCGGACAAGTACGACCACCTGCTGCTCTACGCCCACGGTGGCCTGAACAGCCCCAAGGCTTCGGCCAAGCGTATCTTCGCCATGAAGGACGTGTTCAAGGACAACCGCGTCTATCCCTACCACTTCATGTACGACACCGGAATTCTCGAGGAACTCAAGGATGTGGTCGTCCGCAAGCGGCCGGAGACGGTCGAGCGAGCGGGGGCCGTCACCGACGCCACCGACTGGCTGCTGGAAAAGGTCACGCGCATCCCGGGTCGCGCCCTTTGGCGCGAGATGAAGCGGGGTGCGAAGAGTCCCTTCAATACGACCGGCGCCGGAACGAAGACCCTGCTGCCGCTGCTGGACGCGATTGCGAAGAACAGCGCAGCGCGCGAAGGCGGGGAAAGCGAACGACCGCCCATTTCCCTGCACCTGGTTGGCCACAGCACCGGGGCCATCCTGCTGGGCTGGCTGCTGGCCCGGCTGGCCCAGTTGGGGCGCCGGCCCAAGCCGCGCATCGCCACCGTGCACCTGCTGGCCCCGGCCGCCAGCATCGACTTCTACAAGGACCACTTCGCCCCGCGGCTGGGCGAAAGCGCCACCGGCGCGGTGGTCAGGTCATTGCGCATCCTGAACCTGAACGACCCGCTGGAGCGGGACGATTCCGTGGGGCCCTACCGGAAATCCCTGCTCTACCTCGTCTCCCGCGCTTTCGAGGAGGACAAGGGCGAGAGCATTCTCGGCATGATGCGCCACGCCGACGAAGTGCCGGCCCACGCGGCGCTGGAGGTCATCGTCAGCGCGGGCCCGAACGGCGCTGAGCAACGCACCACTTCGACGACCCACGGCGGCTTCGACAACGATGTCCCGACCATGAATACCTTGCTGGGCGACGTGCTCGGCAAGGCGCCGGTGCGGCCGTTCACCGCGGGGGACCTGGACTACTGAGCCGGTCGAGGCTTTACCCGCCTGACGGGCTTCAGTACTGTTCTGACTCACCCTCCGCGGGAAGCCGCCCCTTGGATCGTCTGTCCGCACCCGACACACCGCTGCTGCGACGCCGCCAACTGCTGACCGGTGCGGCCGGGGCAATGGTGGCGGCCTGCGCTGCGCCCCAGGCGCCTTCACGCAATGGTTTCGCGACGCCCGCCGCCTTGTCGCCCCTGCGACTCGACGAAAACCGCCTGGTCCGGATCACCGTGTGCTCTCGCCCGTTCCGCCCGGCGGGCCCGCGGCTGGAGGCCGAGGCGGTTGACGGCAAGGTGCTGGTCCACAACTACGGACACGGTGGCTCAGGCTGGTCGCTGTCCTGGGGCTGTGCCGCTGAAGCCACGGCGCTGGCACTCGCGGACGGGCATCGACGGGTGGCCGTGGTCGGCGCCGGCGTCATGGGTCTCACCACCGCGCTGCGCCTGGCGGAAACGGGTGCCGAGGTCACGATCTACGCCCGCGAGTTTCCGATGGAAACCCGCTCCGCTCGCGCCACGGGGGTGTGGTCTCCTTCGAGCCGGGTGGGCCTGGTCGATGCGGTCGGCCCGGAATTCACAGGCCGATGGGAGCGGTGGGCGCGCGCCTCCTGGGCGACCCACCAGCATTATGTCGGCGCCATCGGTGATCCGGTGGAGTATCAGCCGCAGTTCTATCTGCCCGAGGATTCCCCCGGCCCCCGGGTTCATGCCAGTCGTGATTTCTTGCACCTCGATCGGCAGCTCAGTGGGCTGACACCCGCATGGTCGGAGATGCCGGCCGCGGCCAATCCCTTCCCGGTGAAGCGAGCCAGCAGCGGACTCACCCTGGTGTTCAACGTGGCGGCCTACGCCCAGACCCTGGCTGCCGAGTTTCGACTCCGCGGTGGCCGGATGCTGAGGCGCGACCTTCCCGATCGTGCCGCCGTCCTGGCCCTGGGAGAACCGGTCATCGTCAACTGCACCGGCTATGCGGCCGGGGCGCTGTTCGGCGACCGCACGGTGGTGCCCGTACGGGGACAGATCAACTGGCTGCCCCCGCAGCCCGAGGCCCGGTACGGCCTTATCCACCGCCAGGTGGCGGCCCTGTCCCGACGTGACGGCGTCGTGGTCCAGTACCTCGGCCCGAACGACGACTGGGGCTTTGGAGACGACAGCGAAATTCCGGACCATGACGAGATGTCGGAAGCGCTCGCGCGGTTGCGTCCCTTGTTTGCTCCGGATACCTGATGGCACAGATGGCGACTGAAACGATTTCGAACCCGAAACCCCTGCTCACCACCGCACGCCTCGAACTGTGGAAACCCCGCGCGGCGGACCTGAACGGGCTGGTCGAATTGCTTGCCGCCGAGGAAACGCGCCGTTTCCTGGGGAGCATGCCCGCCGGCCACGCCGGCAAATTCGAGCGCCTGTTGCGCAATGCAGGGAGCTGGAGCCTTTATGGCTACGGGAATTTCATCGTGCGCCTGCACGGAACGCCGGACATCATTGGTATCTGCGGCGTCTTTCACAGCTGGCGCGGCAACGAAGGCCTGGACGACGTTCCCGAGGCGGGCTGGATTCTCCGCCACGACAGTGTCGGTCTGGGCTATGCCGGCGAGGCAATGCGGGCGGCCCTGGCCTGGTTCGAAGCGACGTTTGGCGCGCAACGCATCGCCTGCATGATCGAGTCGGGCAACGCGCCTTCGCTCAGGCTGGCGGACCGGCTCGGCTTCGTGCAATACGGCGGCGAGGCGCTGGAAGACGAGGGAGGCGAACTGCGCTTTTTCGAGCGCCTGCCCTGACGCTCGTCGATTCCCTACCGCTTGTTCCCTGCCGCTTCCGGCGCGTCCACGGTTCCTGAATCCGTCCCGGACGGCTCATCGATCAGCTCGAGCTCCCGCAACGTGACCGTGCCGCCCAGCAACTGCGTGCGGAATTCGATCCGTTCCTCGATGTGATCGTAGTACCGGTTGCCTTCGACCGTCCGGCCGCTGGGCAGGAGGATGCGCATGGGGGCCACGTCCGCCCCGGTGCGGGTGCCCGTCTTCATGCGCAGGGAGAACTCGTCACGTTTGATGGCCTGGGCGAGGAGCGTTCGGTCACCGTAGCGCTCCAGCAGGCCTTCGTGGATGGCCAGGGCCTGCGCGTGTTGTGACGCGTCCAGTTCGCCCAGCAGCCGGCGATAGTTCGCGCTGAGCAGGTCGGACTTGCGCTCCGCCGACAGGGCGTACCAGGCCAGGGCGCGAGCCGGGTCCCGGGGAACGCCCAGGCCGTGTTCGTTCATGTGGCCCAGCATGTAATGGGCGTACTTGTCGCCGGCCGGCGCCAGCACCTTGAGATAGTGCCAGTGGGCGCGCTCGTAGTGACCGGCATCGAAGGCCTTTTCCGCACGTTTCTGGGAGGAAAACACCTGGATCGAGGGAATTTCGCCCGGCAGGGTGGTCGCGGCCGCCGCGTCGGCAACGAGCAGCAGCATGAATCCGGCAACGACGGTCGCCGCCTGGATGGCCGCTTGAACGATGGACTTCATGGCCCGCTCCTCCCCAATCCACTGACATGCCTGATCAGAGATTAGCGCCGGGGCCTGTGTTTGGCAAAAAAACGGAGGTGTGGCGGCATCAATTACGGGGCTTCGCCAGCAAACCCTCGATTCGCAACAGGCTGTCCCGTATTTCCACCATCACCGAACCATCGGATGTGGGTCCGGCCTCGGGCGTATCCCGGTCCAGCCGTTCGGCGACCACGTCCCGCTGGGCCAGCACCTGTTCCCGGAACTCGGGCGCATTCACGATGCCGGTCAGGGACACCAGCGCGCCCGCCCCGGACTGGCCGGCCGTTTCCACCGTCAGGCGCTCCACGCCCATCCAGCGCATGATGGGCCCCTGGATGATTGCCATGTCGGTGATCTTTTCCAACGGGATGGTCTTCTCCACGCGCACCAGTACGCCTTTCTTGACCTTCAGGGACTTGCGGGTCAGCACGCACTCCATGCGCTCGAGATAGCGGCCCGTGAACAGGTAGCCGATGGGAAACCACAACAGCAGCAGGGGAATGAACACGATGGTGAGCACCAGGATCATGGCGCCGTACAGCAGCCAGTAGGTCTTGACCCGCGGGTTGAAGGCGGCGGTGCGGAGATTGGTTTCCTGGTTCATCTCGGGTCCCTTGTTGGTGTGTGTTCTGCCGAATGGATCTGCTGCCCCGCGGGCGCCAGGCCGGCTTCGTGCCCGAAGTCGAACCGGTTTCGCTCTGGGCGGGGGCGACGTTTGAAAGGGTAGTCCTCGGAGGAAGCGACTGCAAAGGGTCGGGACACGTCGACTTGTGCACTCCGACCGGATCGGGCCAACATCGCAGGGACCAGCCGGAATCGTGACGTCACGAAAGGAACGCCGATGATGAACAAGCTGCTCGGCGTGATTCGCGCCCCGTTCCTGTTACTGGTGCCGGCCAGCCTGGCGCCGGCAATGGCCGTGGCCTGGGTGGAACTGGGCCGATGGCCCCTTCGTGACCTGCTGCTCGTCCTGTTGGGCGCCGTGTCCGCGCACGTGGCGGTCAACGCGCTGAACGAGTACCAGGATTTTCGCAGTGGCCTGGACCTGGCCACCCGCCGGACCCCGTTCAGTGGTGGCAGCGGGACCCTGGTCCGGCATCCGGAGTTCGCGGCAACGAGCCTCGCGATCGCCGCGTCCGCGCTGGTGCTGACCTTCGCGGTCGGCCTGTACTACCTGTTCGCGCTGGGCAGCATCGTGATCTTGCCCGGCCTGGCGGGCCTGGCCGTGATCGTGGCCTACACCCGGTGGCTCAACCGCTATCCACTGGCCTGTCTGCTGGCGCCGGGGTTCGGCTTCGGTGTCGTGATGGTCAACCTGGGCGCCGTAGCGCTGATGGGGCGTTACGACATCGCCGTCCTCGCCGCATCGCTGGTTGTGGCATTGCTGGCCAGCCACCTGTTGCTGATCAACCAGCTGCCGGATATCGAAGCCGACCGGAGCGTCGGCCGGCGGCACCTGGCCATCGCCTGGGGGGTACCGGCCGCCGCGGGTGTTTCCTTCGCGCTGGTGCTGGGCGTCTACGCCGTGGTGATCGCTGCGGCCATGACGGGGGTGCTCCCGAAGCTCGCCTTGCTGGGCCTGCTGACCGCGCCACTGGCCGTGTCCGTTTCCTGGCGGGCACGGCGATTCGACCCCGCGCATCCGGAAGACTTCATCCCCGCCATGGGGCTGAACGTGATCGTGACCCTGTCGACGCCGGTGCTGCTGGCCGTCGGCATCGTGCTGGGCGGCGTCGGCGATTCAGCCTTCTGACGGGCGCCCGGAATCCCCGTCGTCGCTGACCGGGACCTCCTCGCCGGGCGTCGCCGGGACGGCTTCCCCGAGAGCCGGACTGGGGTCGATGTCGCGTCGCTCCCCCATCCAGGCGGGCAGGGGGCGCCGGCCCTCGTACCAGGGCTTCCACCAGCGGATGCTCAAGGGCACGGCAATGTTCAGCAGGGCTGCCGTGAGCATCAGGGTGTAGAACGCCGCGTCGTTCAGGATGGGGTACTGCAGGTAGGCGATGCCCATGACCACGAAGGCGAGCTCCGCCCGGCCCAGCATGCCGAGCCCGATCATGACGCTCTCGCGCCAGGTGAACCCGCCGGTGAAACGGGCCGCCAGGCCGGCGGAAAGAACCTGCGCCACGAACAGGGCCAGGAACAGCCCGACGGCCATCCACGACACCGACAGCACCAGTGACCAGTCGAACAGCAGCGATCCCCCCAGGACCACGAAGAACACCGGACCCACCCAACTGAAGGCCATGTCGTCGATGATGTGCCGCGCGCGTTCATAGGTGTTGTGGTCCGGCACGCGCTTGGCGACGAAGTACTCCTCACGCAGCGCCAGGCCGGCGAAGTACGCCCCCACGGCCGGATGGAAGCCGAGCAGTTCACCGAGCAGGGCCAGCGAAACCGCGACCAGCATCATCACCAGGGTGACCTGCGTGCCCCCGCTCATCTGCAGCAGGTGGCTGATGCCTACATCCCGCAGCCAGGGCACGTAGCGGATGATTCCCGACTTGATATCCGGTGGAAAAATCCACGAGGTGACAATCACCACGATGACGAAGAACAGGACCACCTTGCCCATGATCCAGGCGATGTCCGCCGGGCCGGTCGCGGCATTGCCCGCCGCCATGGGCACCAGGACGGCGACCAGGGCCAGCGAGGCGATGTCGTCCAGGACGGCCGCGGACATGATGCCGGTGGCGGCGCGGGACCGGGAAAGGCCTTCGCTGCGCAGGGACACCATGGTGAGCGATACGGCCGTGGCGGTCATGGCCAAGCCGCACATCAGGGCGATGCCCTGGTCGTCCCAGAACGCCAGCGCCAGCCAGTAGGCGGTGAAGAACGGCGCCACCGCGCCGAAGAAGGCCACGCCCCAGCTGCGCTTCATGGCCGAAATGAAGTTCTCTGTGGTTTCCTCGAACCCCAGGGCGAACATGATCAGGATGATGCCCAGCTCCGCCACGCCCTTGACGAAAGGCAGCGGTTCGGAGGGCAGCCAGCCGAGATTGGTCAGCAGCGCTCCCGCGAAGAGGTACCAGAGCACGGGGGTCAGCCGGGTCCTGTCGGCGATACGACCGGCGATGCCGACGGCAATCCAGATGATCAGCAGGTGGAGGAGGTAGACGTGGTGCAAACCGCGGAATTCCCTCTGGCGTCAGTGATCTGGGATGATTATGGGGCAAAGTATGCTGAGCACCTACCCGCGCCACCCCAGACGACCCCGAAGGGTCACCGGAGCAAACCGATGTACATCCTCTACCATGCCCCCGCCACTGCCAGCATGGCTGTGCACATGACCCTGCTCGAAATCGGGGCGCCGCACCGCCTGGAACTCGTGGACCTCGGGAGCAAGGCCCAGCGCGACCCCGAGTACCTGCGCCTCAACCCCATGGGCCAGGTGCCGACACTGGTCATCGAGGGCAGGCCTCATACCGAATCGGCGGCGCTGGTGATGATGCTGGCGGACCGGCACCCTGAAGCGGGCCTTGCGCCAAAAGTGGGAACGGCCGAGCGCGACCAGTGGACGCAGTGGATCGTGTTCATGAGTAACGTCCTCGCGAGCACATTCCGCTTCTGGTTCTATCCGCCGGACCTGGGCAGGGCAGAACACCCGCCTGAAGTCCGTGACGCCCTTCAGCGCAAGATCCACAGCGCCTGGGACCGGCTGGACGCCCACCTGGCCGCGAACGGCCCCTACTTGCTGGGCGACACGCTCTCGGCCGCCGATCTGCTGCTCCTGATGTACATGCGCTGGTCGCGCAACATGCCGCGCACCGCGCTGGAGTGGCCGGCCCTGAAGGCCTTTGCCGATCGCATGCGACAGCGGGACAGCTGGCAGCGGCTCTACGACATCGAGGGCCTGGAGGAGTGGCGGTCATAACGCTCACGGACCGTTCGGGCCGGTGAGCGCCCTGCGCCGAAGCGTTCCCGCTTGCCGGTCACGCGTCGCGAATTGATGAACTCCGGAAGTGCGTCCGGGGCCTAGAAGCGGCCCATGGGCTCCTTCATGGCCGCGATTTCTGCCTCGGTGGAGGTCCGGCCCAGGACTTCATTGCGGTGGGGAAAGCGCCCGAAGCGCTCGATCAGCGCCTGGTGTGCCAGGGCGAAGCGCGTCCACTCTTCAACGCCCAGGGAAGCGAACAGTTTCACGGCAAGCGCCTGGTCGGCCGGGTCTTCGCTGTGCTCGAAGGGCATGTAGAGAAAGCAACGCTCTTCCTTGAGCAGGCCGGCGTCGTCGCCACGCTCGATCACGCGTTGCGCCAGGGCCCGCGCCAGCGGATCCGCGGCGAAGGCACGGGCGCTGCCACGAAACAGGTTGCGTGAGAACTGGTCGAGGACGATGACCGCCGCCAGCAGGGCACGCGCTCCATCCAGCCCTTGAGCCTGGGAAGCGATCAGGTGCTCGTGCACCGACAGGAATCGCCCACGAATCTGCTCGTCGAGTTCGGCGTCCTTTGAAAACCACTGCGACTCATCCAGTTCCGAGAACCAGAACAGCAAGACCTCGGAGCACCATCTGGGCGTTTCGGACGAAATCATGGCCTCGTTCATAGGCAGCTCCAGTCGGCAATTGACGGCAGCTTAGGGGAAAACCTCCGAGTGATGTGTACGTTCGTTGCTCGCACGACACGAAGGTCAGTTCACGGCACCGCGTTGCAGGAGGATCTGCTGGTGCGTCTGCTACGATAAAACCACGCGGCCAAGGAATTGCCCCGGTGAACAACGAAAACAACACCACTACAGGTCTACGGGTCTCCCAACTCGCCACGTTCGGCCGTACGATCCAGGTCGCGCTGGTTTATTACATCCTCGCAGTCGTCGTCCTGCACCTCCTGCAGCCGGAATGGTCACCCCGTGTCATGCCGATGAGCGCTTACGTGATCGGCGAGGGGGGTTGGCTGATGCGGTTCACATTTCTCGCCCTGGCGGTCGCGCTGCTGGCGGCCGCAATCGGCATTCGAAGGTCGACCCCGAAATCGTTCCGCTCGGCACTTGGGTTCGCCTTCATGGCCCTGGGGGCGGTGGCGACCCTGGTGGCCGGCATTTTCCCGGACGACGGGCTTCCTCCCCCGCAACTGCCCGTTTCGACGGCGGGCTGGGTTCACCTCGCCGCCGGCATGCTCGCCTTCCCCATGTTCCTGCTGGGGCCCTGGTTCCTGACGCTCGCGATGAGGAAGAGCGAACACTGGGCGGACTGGCACCGGTCGCTGCTCGTTCGGCTCCTGTTGCTCGGGCTTGCGGTCGCCTTTTTCATCGTCGCCGCGGCACCGATGGGGCTTGCCGGCCTGGCCCAGAGGCTGCTGTTCGGGGTCCTGTTCCTTTGGCTGTTGACGGTGGCGCGAGCATTCATTGTCCTGGCAGGGAGAGATGGCGCATGAGCAAGGACAGGGAACAGGGATTCAGCGCAGGCCTGCTCGACCACTACAACGTGTCGACGCGCCAGCTCGAGACGACCATCCGCTTCTACGAACAGGTGCTGGGCTTCGAGAACGGGCGGCGGCCGCCGTTCAATTTCCCCGGGGCGTGGCTCTACAGCGACGGGCGGCCGGTGCTGCACCTCAACGACATCTCGGGCATGGCCGCACCGGAACGTGAAGGCTCCGGCGTGATCGACCACGTCGCCTTCGACAGCCGCGGGTTCGAGGCCATGAAACACCACCTCGAAGCATTGGAAGTTCCCCACCGAACCAGCCAGGTGCCGGGGCGGCCCCGCTGGCAGATCTTTCTCGTGGACCCCAATGGCGTCGAGATCGAGCTGAACTTTCCGGCGCCCTGAACCGCCCATCAACCTCCACCTGCAGTTTGCAGGGCCCTGTTTTCCCTGCCATGTGTCGGACGTGCATTTCCGGAATCATGTCTATACTTCCAGGATGCATGAATTCCGTGCCAGGCCATGGGCGTGAACTCCGTAGTGCCAACCCCGGAGTCAGTCCAGTGACGACCGTGCGCGACCGGGGAAAAGGTCTCTGGTGGCTGGCAGCCGGGTGTGTTGCCCTCGGGCTGGCATCGTCCATCTCGGCCGAAGAATGCCTGGAAGTGGTGTTGCCGAGCGACCAGAATCACGTCGAGGTGCGCGAGCGCATCGACTTGGTCGAGGCCCTGGAAGCGCAGCACGGACGCTACGGAGATGAGCCATGGCCAGACCATCCTGCCGTCGACCGATGTGTCCTGTTCATCAACCAACCGCCAGATGACACACATCATGCCGAGGTGGGCATCATCGCAGTGCACCAGATGCTTGAAACCCATCCGGCCATCATCCGCCTCGCGGTCGATGAGCACCCCTCCGGACATGTCTACAGGGAGGTGATTCTCCATCTCAGAGAGGCATACAACATCCGGCTGACAATACATCAAGAAGCAGGGCCGCCTGCCCCGGGCCTGGGCGTGGTCTACAGGGACGTCGAAATGATCTATGTCCTGCAGCGCAACCCGAACCGTTGCAGCATGTCTGCGCAAGTGAGGGGTGACTTCAGCGGACGTTTCTGGGGTGATGTGGCGTACTACAACTTCTATCAATATGGCGTCAAGGAGGGAATGTCGGTGGGCTCGATGGGCGATCGCGACAGCCAGGAGAGCATGAGCGAGTTCATCGATGGCATGGAAGACATGATCGCAATGGTCCAGGACATGGGATTCGAAGTACCGGGGATCGAGGAAGCGAATGATGAGCGTGCCGCTCGTAGGGCCCAGGGCAGGCCGACAGGCAGCGATGAATTCGACGTCTTCATCCAGGAACAGATGACAGCCGATGACGGCGAGGGGAGTGTCAATTTCGGCCTCAATCTTTCGGACGTCAAGCTCGAGGGCGGGCGTTTCGACAACCTTGCGGCAATGATGGGCGGGGGATTCACGTTGACGGTCTCCGGAAATGTTCGTCCGGCTCCCCATGGCAATGGGTTCACCCTGGACGCCAGCACGGTGACGGCGACCGTCGGTCTGGGCGACGAGGGCTCATCCATACCCTTCGTGCTCGATGAGAACGGTGCCAACAACACGATGCTGATCGACCACGGTGGGCAGTTCTACACGGGGATGTTGGACTTGGGTCTTCGGACGGAGAATCGCTACACCATTCCCGGCGTCGTCGAGAACGAGCCAATTTCGATCCATGTCGGCTCCTACTTCTATGCCCGGCAAGGCGCTTTCGGCTGCATGAACTAGGCCGGCGCTCTCCTCGTTGGGTCGCTCGCCGCCACGAGCCCTTCCGACGGGCAATTGATGCATCTGCCGTACAAACTTTTGGCCGTGGACTAAAGTATTTCCCATAGTCAGGCCAAATTTCCAGGACGGTGCAAGACGGCTCAAATCCCGCGCGTGGTGTCATTCCGGCATCGACGCTTCTCCTGATGGTACTCACCATCGGCGGGATTCTTCTGTACGAAAAACCCTTCAAACCCCTGCGCCCGCCGGAGACCGACCTGACGGCGCTGGAGTCGTCCGCGGACAGCCGGGTGGATACGCCGCAGTGGGAGGATCCCTTCAAGTTCGTGGCGCAGGATTTCCGCGACCGGGGCGGCGCCGGCCCGATCCACGGCGCCTGCGAGCCTGACGACTGGCACCTGGCCAGCCTTCGCGGCGAGCTCCGCTCAAGGCTGGATGCCGATCCGGACATGCGCTTCCGCGTGCACCTGGTGGTGACGGCGTCGGGCTTCACGCACAACGACATCGAAATCCGCCGTCGCCAGCGCATGGCGCTGGCCCAGGCCATGGTGCAGTCGCGTTTCGCCCCGGAAGCGGCCGGCCAGCTGAACTACCTCACCTTTCCCGCTATCCGCCGCCAGGGCGCGGGGGAGGGCGAAGCGGTGCGCCTGGTGCCGAGCGAAGACGAGACCGTGCTGATGCCCTTCGAATGGTTCCGGGGCGCGGCGCCGTGGCGCCAGGACGGAACGGTTCTTGACGACCCGGTCCCCCAGAGCCACCTCGTGCTCTGGCTGCGGGCGGCGGATGTGCTGGCGCAGCCTTCCATCGCCCTGAGGTCGCTGGAGATCGTGGTCAGTTCCATCATCCCGCCCGAGCTCCAGGATCGGACCGGCGTGGTCATGATCGGCCCGCAGAACTCCGCCCAACTCCAGACCCTGCTGGAAATCGCCGCGGCGCGTGGCAGCGTCGATGATGAATCCTCGCAGCGGGTGGCGGCGGTGGTGGCGGACAAGCGTTTCATCCAGCAGGTGCAACAGGTTCAGCAGGTCCAGGCGGCGCCGCCGCGGCCCGGGAGCCCCATCGAGGCGCCGCTGTTTCCCTGGGCCGAGCAGTTCTGCGCGGAGGAGCTCGCTGCCGGCGATGAGGGGGAGAGAGGCGGTGACGACACAGGCGCCGTCGCCAATGTCCCGCCCACTGGCCAGGGGGCCGGAGCGGGCGACCGGGACTCGATCACCGTCGACCGGTGGACCCTCCTGTCGCCCCGGGCCACGGTGCCCTTCGACGAACTGGAGCAGTTGTCGGGCATGCGGGGCAACCTGCACCGGATGATCGCCGACGACGCCCGGGTGACCGGCGCCCTGGTCGATGAACTCGTCGCGCGCAACGTGGACACCTGCGCCGCCGACACCCGGATCGACCTGGTCCTGGAAGGCAGCAGCGTCTACGGCACCAGTTACCGGGAAACTTTCGCCAGGGCCCTTTCGGCGGTCTGCGGCAAGCCGACCCGGGCCGATCTGCGCGAGCACTTCTTCTACAACCACACCGAGGGCGAGCGCGAAGCGCCGCGACGGGCCAGCGATTCGCAGTCCGGGACCTTCGCCGGAATCCAGGTGCCGGAGCTACATTCGGGTTCGGACCTCGAGCTGCCCACGGGTCCGCACCAGCTCGACTACATCCGCCGCATGGCCAAGTTCGTCGCGACCGAAGGCCAGTCCATCTCCGCCATCGGCATCATCGGCGCCGATGTCTACGACAAACAGCTCATCATCGAGGCCATCCGCACCTACCTGCCCGGCACGCTGATCTTCACCACCGATGCCGACGCCCTGTACGAACACCCGAGCTTCTACGGCTCGAACCAGAACCTGCTCATCGCCAGCGCCTGGGGGCTCACGGTGCCCGTGGACCTGCCGTACCGGGTGGTCGAGCACGCGCATGAGGGGCTCGGTTTTCGCGACAACTACCAGACGGCTTTCCATGTCAGCGTCCTGAAGGCCCTGAGCGATCCACAGGGGCCGCCCGGAGTGCTGCCGGTCAAGCTGTTCGAGGTCGGGCGCAGCGGCCTGATCGACATCACGGCCCAGGATTCGGGCAAGAACCGCGGCCAGCGGCTCCAGGCGATCATGAGTTCCGGCAGGCTGGTGATCATCGCCGTGCTCATGGCGCCCCTGCTGGCCCTGCAATGGTTCCTGTGGACCCAGCGCAAGGGCGTCACCGGCAGTTCCGAGTCACAGAAGTCGCGCCACGAGTACCTGACCCTCCTGCTGGTGCTCGGAGGCGTCGCGATCGTGCTTTCGGGGCTGGGCGTGGTGCGCTGGGCGCTGCAGGACGGGCTCGAGCCTTTCTACCTGTTCGAGGGCATCAGCGCCGCGCCCACGATCATGTTCCGCGTGTCCGCCGGGTTCTATGCCCTTTGCCTGATCGTGTTCATTCACGCCCAGATGCACGGCAACCTCATCGACCTGGCGGACTATTTCAAGCTGCGGGACGGCTCGCAGGGCGATGGCGTGACGGCGGCAGGGAAGGGCGGCCGGGACCGGCACGACAGCATCGGCGCCTGGCAGACGGAGCTGACCCGGCTCGTGTCCCGTTCGGCCCGCGCCGGGGGCATCGCGGGCCGTCTTCCCACCGCGCCGGAAGTCTGGGCGCGCTACGTGCGGCTGGACCGGTTCCGGAATCGCCTCCGCCGCGTCCTGCTGCCCCTGGTCGTCATCATGGCGGTGATCTGCTGGGTGGCCTACATCGTCTACAGCCAGCCGCACCTGGTGCGGGTGGACACCTTCTTCAGGATCGGGCCGATCAACGGATTCCAGGTCATCACCCTGGGATCGATCGCGCTCTCGACCTGCGCCGTGCTCATGGCCGGGGACGCGATGCGCCTGAGCACCCTGCTGATCCGCTGGCACGAGTACGATTTCGTGGTCTGGCCGCACTATCCATCGCGGAGCATCTACAAGCGGCTCTACGAATACCCGGCCAACCGCCTGGCCAGCGTGGAGCTCATCATGCGGCGCACGGAGGTGATGCGTCAGGTCATCATCCTGCCGTTCGTCGTGCTGTTCTTGCAGGTGGTGGCGCGCTCCAACCTCTTCGAAGGCTGGACCTGGAATCCCGGGATCGTCTCGATCTACGCCGCCTTCGCGATCTACCTCTTCTTCTGCGGAGCGCGCTTGCAGCAGGCGGCGAACCAGGCCCGCCGACGCATCATCGTCGACCTCGAACGGCATGCCTCGAACCTGCAACTGGGCGACGCCGGCCTGGCGGCGGAGATCGGCGAGTTGAACACCGGCGAGGATTCGCCCCTCATGGATGGCGCATCGAAGGAACGGCGCGCGGAAGCGGACCGATTCCGCAAACGCCTCCTCCAGGACATGGCCCTGCAGCGCAGCATGTTGAAGAACGACCTGCTGGGGACCAACGAAGTCATCAGCTACACCTCGGAGCTCAAGCGCGGGCTGTTCCGTCCGTTGCTCGACCACCCCCTGTTCCAGGCCATTGCATGGCCATCCACCGGGCTCGGCCTGCTTGCCTTGATGCAGCTGGTCCTGACCAACTGAGGCGCTCGTCGTGGTCCCTTCCATGGCAAAATTCGCGCTCTTTCCTATACTTCCGGAAGAACGCGAGGATGCGTTCTTTCGGGCAATCGTGTTGGAAAAGCGGTTCCCTGCGGACACGAGCGAGCCCCGAGACCTCAAGTCGACTGAGAGGGAGTTCGTTTCGTGATCACACCCCCACGCATCATCTGCGGCGCCGCACTCGTGGTGGTCGCCCTCACCCTGTCCGGATGCAAGAGCGAATACAACCGCTCCAATGCCGCCTGCGTGCGCATGGCGTCTGAAGGCCTCCTGGAAGTCAGTGACGAGCGCCAGCGACGGTTCACCGGCAAGGTCCAGGAGGACACGGCCCTGTGCCGCGGCGGCGACCGGGCGGTGGAGTACCGACCCGTTCCCTGGCTGGACTGGGCCAACTACTGGGGCGCCGGGGACGCCACCTCCCTGGGGCCCGACAAGACCAGCGCCGAGCACGTCAGCCCCACCGGCCGGGGCATCGATGGCGCACTGCTGGACCTGGAGTACCAGCGCATCGAACTCATCGAGTTCAACCTCTTCGACAACTACAGCTACGAGGACTACGTCCAGGGCCGCCAGGGCATGCCGGGCAAGATGCTCAAGACCTGGGACCCGTTGCGGCTGCCCCCCGGGCACCCGGACTTCCTGGCGGTCGGGGGTGACGACGTCCAGGTCTGCGGCGGGCAGTTGATCCGCCACCGGACCCTCACGGGCATCTGCAACGACATCCTCAACCCGCTGATGGGCGCCACCGGCACGCTGTTCGCCCGCAACGTGCAGTTCGAGACCGCGTTTCCCCGGCTCGGGGAGAACGAACTCGTCCGCAACCGCCATGGCGATCGCCTGGACCTGCTGGTCCCGGACCCGCAGCTCGTCAGCCGCCGCCTGCTCACCCGCGCCCAGACCGATCCGGAGGCCTGTGGCGACGGCCACGGTCCGGAGGGTGGAGGTGACGCCCACTGCGATTACATCAAGGCGCCGTTCTTCAACGTCCTGGCCGCCTACTGGATCCAGTTCATGACCCACGACTGGTTCTCGCACCTGGACGAGGGCGAGAACCAGCAGGCCATGATGGAGGTCGGGTGCAGCACCCCCGAGGCCGAGGCGCTGGGCTGCCGGCCCGGCGACCGGATGGACCGCTCCCTGGTGGCGCAGGAAGACGCGCCGGGGCGCTTCACGCACGACGGGAAGAGCTACCAGCGGCGCGCCTCGAAGACCTTCCGCAACACCAATACCGCCTGGTGGGACGCTTCGCAGATCTACGGCTACGACGAGCGTTCGCGGCAGCGGGTGAAGCGCGACCCGGCCGACCCGGCGAAGCTGCTGATGCAGGCCCGCGGCGCCCAGCGGGGCGCCGGCGATCGCCAGGGCTACCTGCCGCTGCTGGCGTCCGGCGATCCGATGCACCCGTCCTGGGCCGGTCAGGAGGCGACCGGCTTCCCGGACAACTGGTCCATCGGCATGTCCTTCTACCACAACGTGTTCGTGCGCGAGCACAACGTCTTCGTGGACGGTTTCCGGCGCCTGGCCGCCTCGGATCCGGACGCCGACTCCGGCCTGCGTGACCCCGACCGGCCCGGCGAGGTCATCTCCTATGGCGCCGTGACCGACGACGAACTGTTCGAGATCGCGCGCCTGGTGGTCGCGGCCGAGATCGCCAAGATCCATACCATCGAGTGGACCACCCAGCTGCTCTACAACGAGCCCCTCTACCGGGCCATGAACTCCAACTGGAGCGGCCTGCTCGGCGACAGCGAAAAATTCGAGCACGTGCAGAAGGCCCTGGCCAGTGTCATCGAACGGCTGAACGAGTCCAACGCGGAATCGGCCAACAAGTGGTACTCGGTGTTCGCCTCGGGGCCCGGCATCGTCGGCCTCGGCGCCGGCAAGTCGGACTGGGACCTCGCCGATCCCGCGGACGTGAATGGCGGCGTCAACCACTTCGGGGCGCCCTTCAATTTTCCCGAGGAGTTCATCACGGTCTACCGGTTGCATCCGCTGCTGCCCGACCTGCTGGAGTACCGGGAACTGGACGGGGACCCGAACCGGATCCTGGAGAACGTTCCCATCATCGATTCCTTCCGCGGCGCGGCAACCGACATGATGGCCGACATGGGTCTGGCCAACGCGGCCCTGACCATGGGGCGCCAGCGCCTGGGCCTGCTGACCCTGGGCAACCACCCGATGTTCCTGCAGAACCTGGAGATGCCGAGGTTGGGGAGCCCCAGCGGCAAGATCGACGTGCCTGCCCTGGACCTGATCCGCGACCGCGAGCGCGGCATTCCCCGCTTCAACGAGTTCCGGCGGCAGTTCGGGCTGAGGCACCTGACCTCTTTCGACGATTTCGTCGACACCCGGCTGCCGGAAGGCAGCGCGGAACGCCGGCGCCAGGAGGAATACGTCCTGGCCCTGCGCGAGGTGTACGGGCAGCACGTCTGTGACGACTCCAAGGTCATCACCGACGCCCTGGTGAACCCGGACGGCAGCCCGATCACGGACTGCCTGGGCCACCCGGACGGCACCACCGTGGACAACGTCGAGGACGTGGACAACGTGGTCGGCTGGCTGGCGGAAGGTCCCCGGCCGCACGGCTTCGCCATCTCCGAAACCCAGTTCGTGGTGTTCATCCTCAATGCCTCGCGCCGCCTGTTCAGCGACCGCTTCTTCACCTCCAGCTTCCGGCCGGAGTTCTACAGCCACTACGGCCTGGCCTGGGTGAACAACAACGGTCCCGACGGCCCGGTGATGGAGCACGGCGAGCCCAACGGCCATCGCCAGGAGGTCTCGCCCATGAAGCGCGTTCTTCTGCGCACCATGCCGGAGCTCAGCGAGGAACTGGAGCCGGTGGTCAACGCCTTCGATCCCTGGGCCCGGGAGCGCGGTGAATACTACTCGCTGGCCTGGGAACCCCGGCCCGGGGCGGAAGACGACGACGCGTTCCAGCCGTGAGCCGGCGACCCGCCAGTGGTGCCGCGGTGGCCGTTCCGGCCGCGCCGGCCCTTCGGTCCACGACGGGCAGGGCAGTCTGCGCCGAAAGCGGTTTGGGTGCTCGCGTGTTCGCCCTGGTGCTGGCCGCCCTGCTGACGGGATGCGGAGGCGAAGAGCCCCCCCTGGCCCTGGCTGCCGAATCTCCGAAGCCCGGAGAGGCTGAGGTCATCGCCGAACTGATCGCGCTGACGAAGGAAGCCTCGCTGGAAGCGCGCAGCGAAGCGCAGGAAGACGACGCTTCGGCCAGCCGGGTGCTACGCTTCAACCAGCCCAAACACAGCGGCTGCCTGCAGGCGGAGTTCCGGGTGCTGCCGGACCTGCCCGAAGCGCTCCGGGTCGGCATGTTCGCCGAGCCACGGGCTTTTCCCGCCTGGATCCGCTTCGCCAGCGCGACGGCCGGACCCGATACCCAGAAGGACTTCCGCGGCATGTCCATCAAGCTGATGGGCGTGCCGGGTGAAAAGCTGCTCGGCGCCGGAGACACGCAGGATTTCCTGCTCAACAGCCACCCCGTGCTGTTCGTCGGGACGCCGGAGGACTTTCGGGATTTCGTCGAGACCAGTCTCGACACCCACCCCGCCGTGTTCTTCCTCAATCCCCTGAAGCCGCATTTCAAGGAGTTCGGCATCGTCCGCGAGGGGCGGCAGCACCATGCCAGCCCCCTGTCCATCGGTTACTGGAGCACGACGCCCTACCTGCTGGGTGAGGGGCAGGCGGTGAAGTACGCCGCATTCCCCTGCCAGGGGGTGAGTGCCCCCGAACTGCCCGACCCCCTCACCGACGGCTACCTGCGCGACGCCATGCGCGAGACGCTGGCCGCCGGCGGCGCCTGTTACGACTTCATGGTCCAGACCCAGGTGGACGCCGAGGCCATGCCCATCGAGGACGCCACCGTCGAATGGGACACGGCGCTGTCGCCCTGGCAGGCGGTGGCCCGCATCGAGATTCCATCGCAGGGCTTCGAGTCCGCCCGGCAGATGGCTTTCTGCGAGAACCTCGCCTTCAACCCCTGGCGCAGCCTGCCGGAACACCGGCCGCTCGGCGGCATCAACCGGGCGCGGCGGGAACTGTACGAGGCCCTGGCCGAGTTTCGCCACGGAAACAACGGCGTGACCTACGAGGAGCCGGACGGCAATGAATCCTTCTGATCGACGACCCGCCGGACGGGGTGGCGCATGAGCGGTTTCGACCGGGCGGTGAAGATCCTGACGCCCCTGGCCTGGGCGGTGTTCCTGCTGGTGCTGGTCGTCGGAATCGTGGGTGGCGCCTACGCCTGGTGGCGCCTCACCGACGACGAGCCGGTCACCTACGAATCGGACCTGGACCACTTCAAGTACGGATCCACCGGGGGCGAGCGGGGCTGGAAGCTTCAGCTGGGCTTCGGCATCCCGTACTGGATGTGGATCGCCCTGCCGGAACTGGCCCCGGAACTGCTGCCCGACGGCCAGGCGGGCCGGGGCTACGAAGCCTTCGGCGTGCTGTACGAGGCGGACCGCAACCCGCGTTTCGACCTGCCCATCGGTACCTCCCTTCGTCGTGTCCAGGGCATCGACCGGGTCTACCTCAACTGCGCCTTCTGCCACACCGGCGCGATCCGTTTTGAACCCGGCGGCCCGCGCCAGGAAGTGCCGGGCATGCCGTCCAACACCGTGAACCTGGGCGCTTTCGCCACCTTCCTGGGCGATGCCGCCAAGTCCCGCAAGTTCCGCGACCGGGAAGTGATGGCCCAGATCGCCGAACTGGTGAAGGCGCGTGAGGCGTGGCTGGAGGAGCAGCCCCCGGAGGTTCGGGACCGCCCGCGCCCCGAACCCCTCAACGCCATCGACCGGGCCATCATGCGCTGGGTGGGCGTGATGGCGCTGCGCGACCAGCTGCTCTCCTTCATGGGGCGCATCGATTTCATCGACTTTTCGACCGCCGGCCCCGGACGCGTGGATACCTTCAACGCGCCCAAGGCCCTGCTCGGCTTCGACATGCACAGCGAGCTCGTGGACCCGGCGGAACTGAACGGCAACTCGGACTTCCCCTCGGTCTGGTACCAGAAGGCCCGCCGCGGCATGAACCTGCACTGGGACGGCAACCAGTGCTCGACCGACGAGCGCAACCTCAGCGCCGCCTTTGGCACCGGCGCCACGCCGGCGACCATCGACAAGGACAAGGTCGTGCGCGTCGCGGACTGGCTGTGGGACCAGGCGGCGCCGCCGGAATTCCCGAAGGAACGGATCGATGCCGGCCTGCTGGACCGTGGCGCGGCCGTCTACCGGGACAACTGCTGGGAATGCCACGGCAATGGCCAGCCGCCCTTCCGCGAAGTCGGCGACGGCAGCCGGGTGGGGCAGGTGGAGCCCATTGCCGGGATCGCCACCGACCGGGCGCGCCTGGACTCCTACACCCCGGTCCTGGCGCGGAACCAGAACACGCTGTACGCCGGATTCCCGGAAAAGGACGAGGCGTATTGCAGGCCCTACCAGGAGGCGATCTGCGATGCGTCCGTCACCGAGGAGGAATTCGAAGCCCTCAGGGAGCGCTTCCTCGATGACTGCTACCCGGCGCGTTTCAGCCACTTCCGCAAGACCTACGGCTATGCCAACCAGCCCCTGGACGGCATCTGGCTGCGCGCGCCCTACCTGCACAACGGCTCGGTGCCGGACCTGGTCTCGCTGCTGGAGCCGGCGGCGAACCGGCCGACGGTGTTCTACACCGGCTTCGATGTCTACGACTTCGAACGGGTCGGCTTCGTCACGCGGCCGCGGTGTGAGGACGATCCGGCCGCGGACGGCTGCCTCGCCGCGGGTGGCGCCGAATCGGCGGTGCCGCCCGGCGCGGGCTGGCGTTTCGATACGACCCTGCCGGGCAACGGCAACCAGGGCCACGAGGGACCCGGTTACGGGACGGACCTGCCGCCGGAGGACAAGGCGGCGTTGATCGAGTACCTGAAGACGTTCTGAGGAGGAAGTGGGCCATGAGCTTGTCACTGCGCTGGAAACGAATCCTGGCCCTCGCCGCCCTGTGCCTGGTGTTGCTGGCGGTGCCGGTGGCCTGGTTCGCCTGGTACAACTTCTTCCGCCAGGAGCCCCAGCCCGAGTGGATCACCGGCGACCCGGAAATGAACTTCCTCTACGGCTCCATCGGTGGCGAGGCCTCGGCGGGCTTTCCGTACTGGCTGATCGTTGTGCTGCCGCGGATCTTCGGTGAGTACGTGCCCGGACCCGGCGGATATGCCGCTTTCGGCGTGCCCTGGGAGGAAGGTCAGGAGTTGCCGGTCGGTTTCTCCAAGAAAACGGTCGGCTTCGAGCGCATCGGCTTCAACTGCGCCATGTGCCACGCGGCCCAGTACCGGGTATCCGAGGACAGCCCGCCCGTGATTGTCGCCGGCGGCGGCAGCCACACGGCGGACATCCAGGGGCTGCTGGAATTCCTGTCCCGGGCCGCCAACGACGAGCGATTCAACGCCGACGTCATCCTGGCCGAGATCGACCTGGCCACCCGCCTGAGCTTCACCGACCGGCTGATCTACAAGTACCTGCTCATTCCCGTGGTCCGCGACATCCTGCAGGCCCAGGGCGAGTCCTGGGGCTGGACCGAGGACCGGCCCCGCTGGGGGCCCGGCCGCGACGCGCCCATGAACCTGACGAAGTTCATCCTGCTGGGCATGCCGGACGACGGTACGGTCGACCACACGGACTTTCCCTCGCTGTGGAACCTGCAAACGCGGGTGCAGGAGGGCCGGGTGTGGCCAGAGGATGATTACAGCCTGACCGCGGACTTCGACAAGCTCGACGTCCCGCTGGACCGGTTGATGCTGATGAACCTGGCCGGCGACACCACCTCCTACCGCTCGGTGATCATCGATTCGGCGTTGGGCCTGCAGCCGCCGCAGGACACGGGCCTGCCCGCCCCGGACCCGATCACGCCGTTCTTCCGGGAACGCGTGGCCGAGATCGAGGAGTGGATGCTGTATACCCCCGCGCCGGACTATCCCCTGGCCGTCGATGCGGCCCTGGCGGCGGAGGGCGAAGGCCTGTTCGCCACCCACTGCGCCGGCTGCCACGAGAGCGGCCGGGAAAACCGCCTCGGCACCGTGATTCCCATGGCCGAAATCGGTACCGACCCGGCGCGCGCCGAGTCCTGGACCCGCGAGGCCGCCGACCAGGCCAACGAGGTGGTGGTCAACGAATTGGGGATGGAGCGCACGCCCATGAGCAAGCCCCATGACGGCTACGTCGCGCTGCAGCTCGATGGACTGTGGCTGCGCGGGCCGTATCTGCACAACGGCGCCGTGCCCACCGTGCGCGCCCTGCTCGAACCGCCGGAATGCCGCCCGCGCTCGTTCTATCGTGGTTATGACGTGCTGGACGCCGAGCACCTGGGCTTCGTGGCCTTGCGCTGCGATGCCGAGGGTCAACCCATCGTGGACGTGCCGGCGCACTGCGACACGAAGGTGATCGCCAGCGGCTGCGTGCCCGAGCGCAAGGGCTGGCGCCACGACACCCGGGAGGCCGGCAACAGCGCCGCCGGGCACCTCTGGGGCACGCAACTGAGCGACCAGGAAAAGAGCGCCCTGGTCGAATACCTGAAACGGCGGGACACGCCCGCCGGGAGAGCACCTTTATGAGCCCCTGGATCTGGATCCTCATCGCCCTGGCCGTCGTCGTCGCACTCGTCTGGATGGTCCGCATCCAGCCGAAGAAGGCGGCCTCGTCCATTCCCTTCGGTCCTACCGGCGCCGGCGCGCTGGACTTCGATGCGCTGGAACACCAGTTCCCGCTTCACGATGCCGACCTGCAGCGGCTCGACGTCGACAACATCGAGGGCTTCAACCAGGATCAGCTGGACCAGATCTACGCGCGCCTGCCCTCGGGGCCCATCCCCGACGGTCCCTACCACGGGAGCTTCTTCTTCGCCGAGGGCGGCAATTTCCGGAGCCTGGCGGACGCCGTGGGCGGATTCCGGGAGTCGGTCATGGACCTCAAGCTCGATGCGGCGACCCGGGTCGGCGAGCTGCTGTGGCAGGGCAAGGTGTTCTACGAGAGCGAGAGGCTCCTGCGCAACATCATCGACCGGGAGCAGGTGGTCAGCGCCCTGTTCGGCGTGAGCAAGGACGAGATGCGCATCGAGACCGTGTTCGGCAAGGAGGTCGCACTGCTGTTCCCGGCCAAGCTGTACCTGGGCGACAGCCAGCTGGATCCGCGGCGCCAGTCGGTCATCATCGACTACGCGGAAACCGAGCAGATTCCGGGGTACATCGACGCGGTCGACCGCTTCGCGGGCAAGGACGGGCTGAAGATCCGCGATGAGATCCGCATGATCCGGCCGGGCTTCTACCTCGGCCGCGCCTACTTCGGCACCCTGTTCGGGCTCAATTTCAGCCTGTACAACCCGGAGGTCGCCGGGGCGGCAACAGGGCGGTCCTGACCCTGGACACCCGTCCAGGTCACGGGTCGCCGCGCACCCGCGAAATCGTCGCGGAGACCGAGATCGCGGCGCCCGTGGAACGCGTCTGGGAAGTGCTGGCCGACACCGCCCGTTACCCGGAATGGAATCCCTTCATCGTCTGGCTGCACGGCGAACTGGCTGAAGGAAGCGCCATCCGATTCAAGTTCCGGATTCCCCCGGCGCCGCGTCTGCCGGGGCGCGCGACCGTCCTGGTGGTCGAGCCGGGCGTGGAACTGCGCTGGGCCGGCCACTTTCTGAGCGCCCGGCTGTTTCGCGCGGAGCACTACCACCGGCTGCTGGCGATCGGGGGCGGAAGGACGCATTTCATCCATGGAGAGCGGTTCTCGGGCTTCGCGGCGAAGCTGGCCTGGCCCCTGCTGCGCCACTTCGCAGGGCCCGTCTACGCGCGCTTCAACGAAGCGCTGAAGGACCGTGTCGCCGGCGGGTGAGCCAGGGTCGCCCGCGCCCGGTTTCAATCATCCTTCCTGAACTGGAAGACACTGGGGTCCTGTTCCCTTCTCAACTTGAGGCTGACCAGCACGGTCCGGTCCGGGCCGAACATCGCCGCGGTTTCCTTCGGGTTCAGCTTGATGCTGCCGATGTCGTTGTAGCCGAGGGTCCGGTAGCCCACCACGCCGGATTCGCCCAGGTCGGGCATGGCGGTCACTGCGACGTACAGGTTGTGTCCCTTGTCGATCAGCAGTTTGCGCAGCTCCGTGACGTTGAAGTACAGCGAACGGAAGGAAGGGTTGTCGCCGTAGGCGTGGACCGAGCACAGCACGTCCTCCTGGAGGTGGGCCGTGAGGGACTTGTCCACGTCCGAGGCGCGGGCGTTGTGGGCGCGCTTGGCGAACAGTTCGATGAAGTAATCCTCAACGTCCGCGCCAAAGCTGTCGCTGAGGTGGACCACCGTGTTCTGGTAGGCCTGCGTATAGGCCTTGCCGGCCTGTTCCTCGCGCACTTTCCGCGAATGGGCATCGGACTGCTCGCAGAAGGCGTCGAACGTCCCGTCCTCGACTGTGATGGCGGCTTTGATCAGGTCCCGGAGCCCGCTCGAGGCCTTGATGTCACGGCCCTTGAGTGCGACGGTGCTGTGATTGAGCCCGGGCACGCGGAAGAAGGCCGTCCGTCCCTTCGGCGGGGTGATTTCGAAGGTCGGGTGCAGCGGATCGGTGCAGAAGTCCATGGTCAGGCACAGCGGATCGAGATTGGCCGTCGATACCCGCACGGTGCCATCGCTGCCGGCGTCGTTCGCCGCGGCGGAGATGCCCGTATAGCCATCGGTGCCGACGATCACCGTCCCCAGGATCCGGCCGGGCCCGTACCAGGTCTCATCACCGAATCGGTCCTGCAGGGCCAGTTGGCAGGAAAAGGGGCTGGCCAGTTCCAGACCCTTGAGGATGTGGGACCCGGTCTGGAACCGTTTGGCGGACTTGAATCCCTTGACCACCCGGCCGACGAAGGAACGGCCCTTGTGCGCCAGGGGGGAGCCGAAATTCGCGGGAGCGAGCATGAGGAAGCGATGAATCGGGTTCTTGGCCGGCGTGTAGAAATGCGTCATCCAGTACCGAACGACCAGCGCGCCGGTGCTGTGCACGACGACGTCGACGCTGCGCGGCGCGGTGGGCAACCCCGTGTCGAGCCAGGCCCGCTGCATGGCGG
>JAUHYP010000043.1 GCA_030426265.1 Gammaproteobacteria bacterium
CCCTCCGAGTACGGCTTCTACGCCAACGTGAACCCGGAAGTCGACCATCCGCGCTGGAGCCAGGGCTCGGAGCGTCCGATCGGCGAGGGCCTGTTCGCCGGGCGCATCCCCACGCGCCCGTTCAACGGCTACGGCGAGGAAGTCGCCTCGCTCTATTCCGGCATGGACCTGCGCCGGAACTACTGAGCGTGCGCCCCGGCAGCAAACCGTTTCTGCGGCTGACCAAGCCGCCCTTGTTCCTGCTGGCGCTGGCGCCGTTGTGCTGGGCCCTGGCCGGCGCTTTCGGCGTGCTCGGCGTGGACCTCGGCGCCGACGCGGTGGAGACGCTGCTCAATCACCTGGGCATCTGGAGCCTGCGCTTCCTGTTGCTGACCCTGGCGATCACGCCGCTGCGCCGTCTCACCGGCCAGGGATGGTTGCTGGCCTATCGGCGGATGCTGGGCTTGTTCGCCTTCTTCTACCTCGTGCTGCATGCCTCGGTGTACCTGTTCCTCGATCGCGCCCTGGACTTCGGGCTGGTGCTGGAGGACCTCACCGAACGCCCCTTCATCACCCTCGGCGCGCTGGCGCTGCTGCTGCTGCTACCGCTGGCGGTGACCTCGACGCGCGTCTGGATGCGCCGGCTGGGAAAGCGCTGGCAGGCCCTGCATCGCCTGGTCTACCCGGCGGCCATTCTCGGTGTCTGGCACTTCTACTGGCAGGTGAAGCTGGACACGGTCGAAGCCACGGTCTACGCCGTCATCCTGGCGCTGTTGCTCGCGGCGCGGGTGCCGCCCTGGCTGGCGAAACGCCGGCGGCTTTCTCTCCATGTGGGCAGGCCCTAGACTGTTGACGGTTCACAAGGAAGGTACACGCCCATGACGCGATGGCTCGTTCCCCTGGCGCTGATCACCACCGGCCTGGCCATGGCCGGCAAGGCCTGGTCCGTGGACCTCCAGTACGAGCAGGTGTCGGAACGCCCATCCATTGTCGACATCCGCCATGCGGGCGATGGAAGCGGCCGCCTGTTCCTGGTCGAGCAGGCGGGCCGGATCTGGATTCTGGAGAACGGTGCGCAACTCGCCACACCGTTCCTGGACATTCGCGACCGTGTGCGCACCGGTGGCGAACGCGGCCTGCTGAGCCTCGCCTTCGCGCCCGACTACGAGACCTCCGGCCGCTTCTACACCTGGTACACGGACCTCGACAGCGACACAGTGCTGTCGCGTTTTCGCGTGTCCGCCAATCCGGATGTGGCCGACCCCGGCAGCGAGCAGATCCTGCTCGACGTCGACCAGCCGCAGTCCAACCACAATGGCGGCCAGTTGCAGTTCGGCCCGGACGGCATGCTCTGGCTGGGCATCGGCGACGGGGGGGGCGGCGGCGACCCGCAAGGCGCCGGACAGGACCTGGACACCCTGCTGGGCAAGCTGATCCGGATCGATGTTTCGGGCGCGCAGGCCGGCTACGTCGTGCCGTCGGACAATCCGCGGGTGGGCCTGCCAGGACGCGACGAAATCTGGTCCTGGGGCCTGCGCAACCCCTGGCGGATGGCCTTCGATCCCCTCACGGGCGGGCTGTTCGTCGCCGACGTCGGGCAGGGCAGCTATGAAGAGGTCAACCACCTCGACCCCGGCGACGGGGGCGGCGAAAACTTCGGCTGGAACCGCATGGAGGGCAACCAGTGCTACCAGGCCGGCTGTGATCCCACCGGCCTGGAATTGCCGGTGGGGGGTTACGGCCACTCCCTGGGCTGTTCCGTCACCGGCGGGGTGGTCTATCGCGGCAGCGCCTACCCCGACCTGCATGGCAGCTACCTGTTCGGTGACTACTGCAGCGGCCGCATCTGGGGCCTACGCCCGGAGGGGCAGGGCTGGAACCAGGTACTTCTGGACGCTTCGCCCTGGTCGATCCTGACCTTCGGAACCGGGGAGAACGGCGACATGTACCTGTCGGCCAGCGGCGTCGGGGTGTTCCGTGTCACGGACGGGCCGACGGTGGCCGAGCCCACCTTTTTCATCAATCCCGGTCTCAACGACGCCTGGTTCGAACCGCGTACCGCGGGCCAGGGCTTTTTCATCAATGTATTTCCCGAGCAGGGGATGGACGGCCTGGTGTTTCTCGCCTGGTTCACCTTCGACACGCAGCGGCCGGGGGAGGATGTGCCCGCGACGGTCGGCGATCCCGGCCACCGCTGGCTCACGGCCATTGGTCCCTATGTCCAGGGCAAGGCGGAGTTGGAGGTGAACCTCACGCAGGGTGGTGTGTTCGACAGTCCCCAGCCGGCGCCCCGCAACACGTCCGCCGGTGTGTTGTTCCTGGAATTCTCCGACTGCGAATCGGGCACCCTGCGTTATGAGTTCCCGGCCCTGGGCCTGTACGGCGCGGTGCCGATCCGACGGGTGGCCTCGGACAACGTGGCGCTGTGCGAGGCCCTGGTGGCCGACTGACCCGGCGGGCGTTCAGCCGCCGGCGCTGACCCCGAGTTCCAGCGGCACCGTGCCGTCCTCGCCCGGCTCGGTCGCTTCCGGCGCGGATTCCGACAGGGCCAGGCCGGCCTCGGGATGCGCGGCGGCCAGTGCGTCCAGCACCGCCTGCGCGCGATCTCCCGCCAGGGCCTGCAAGGCGTCGTCACCGACCTCCGTCGCCTCGACCAGGCGCTGCCTGAGTTCACCGGCGTAGGCCGTTTCGTCGAGTACGGGGTCGCCCTCGGGATCGTCGGCCGGCGGGGCGCTGTGGGTGGCGCGCACCGTTTCGAGCGGTTCCGCGGGAAAGGTTTCCAGGAACAGGGCTTCCAGGATGCGCCGGTCGCGGGCCGTGGACAGTTCGTCGTCGTCCCCGGGATTGGCGGCCAGCCAGGCTTCCTGGCGTGCGGCGAAGGCCGCCTGCTGTAGGGCCGGACGGTCGACCGACGGCGCCCAGGTCCCGCCCACTTCCAGGGCCAGTTCGGGCCTTTGCAACATGGCTTCGCCGAGTTTGACCAGCTTTTCCCGGTCCGGCGGCGTGAGCTCGGCGCTTCCGGGACGAAATTCCATGATGCCGAAATCCTCGGAGTCCACGCCCACCAGGTTGCCCAGCAGGCGGAACGGCGCGGTCACGACCTTGGCAATCAGGTTGCCGATGGCCTTCCAGATCACGCCGCCGATGCGGAATTCGGGGTTGTCGAGGTCGCCTTCCACCGGCACGTCGATGTCGATGACGCCCTCGGAATCCTTGAGCAGGGCGACGGCCAGGCCGAGCGGAAGGCTGCCGGCATCGGGATGGTCCACTTTCTCACCCAGCTGCATTTCGCGGATGACGATGCTGTTGTCCCCCTGGAGTTGGCGCTCCTGCAGGCGGTAGCCCAGGTCCATGTCCAGGCGGCCTTCCTCGATGGCGTAACCGGCGAACTGGACCGTGTAGGGCGTCAGCTGGGCGATTTCGATGTTGCGGAACACCATGGTGATATCCGTGTTCCGGGTCGGGTCCCAGGCATTGAGTTCCCCCTCGATGCGCGCCAGGCCGTACTCGTTGACCTGGCCTTCCAGGTTGACCGTGGCCGGCGCCGAGGAGGTGGTCGACAGTGTCGAGATGTCGCCGTCCATGGCCCGGATGTCGGATTCGAACGGCAGTGGCAGGGAGAAGTCCGAGAAATCCATCGCCGCGTCGTCCAGGCGCACGCCGCCAATGGTGACGTCGGGCAATTCCGCGGGCGTCTCGTTCCCGGCATCCGGGCGCTCCACGAGCAGGTCGCCCACGTTGGTGCTCAGGTCCTCGGCGATGTGGAATCGCCCGAACAGCCCCTGGAACTCCAGGATCGAGGTTTCCACCCGCTGGGCCGTGAGGTCGGCCTCGAAGCGGTCCAGGCTGAGCGACTCCCAGGCCGCCAGGCGTTCCCCCCGGACGCTGTCGTGCAATTCGAACCCGTTCACGGACAGTTCGCCCGCCAGGGCGAGCAGCTGGTCCGGCGCATGGCGCAGCTCCGCCGAGAGATCCAGGGCGCCGTCCTCGAGGCGCACCCGCGCGATGGGGTCGATGTAGGGCTGTGCGACGGCCAGGGCCACGGCCTCCATCCGGAGGCGACCCTCGGCGACGGGCTCGGGAAAGGCGGTCACGCTCCCCTCGAATCCGATGGCGCCGCCGCTGGCGAGGCTCGATGACAGGGACAGGGGCACGACGGTTCCGTCGGCGAGATCGAGGCCGGAGGCCTCCAGCGCGAGGTCCATCACGGTCACGCTGGCCGGGGGGTCGAGGGACTGGTCTTCGAGCACTGCGCCGCCGTTCGTGAGGGACAGCTGGCCGATGGAGAAGGCGAGCTCCGGGCCCGCCGGAGTCGCGGACGCGGGCGTCTCCGACTCGTTGGGCGACGGCAACAGGTCCGCCGGCAGCAGGTCCAGCAGGCTGAGACTGCCGTCCGCACGCAGCGCGGCGTTGATGGACAAGCCGTCCAGCGACAGCGTCGACAGTTCACCGGCATTGCCCATCAGGTCGAAGGTTCCATCGCCGGCCCGGAGGGCGGCCAGTGACACCACCGGCGCGCCGCCTTCGTCCATGACCAGTTGCAGCCCGTCCACTTCCGCCGTCAGGCCTTCGATGTCCAGGTCGAGCCCCTCCTGGATCAGGGCCACGTGATAGGTGAAACGAACGTCCAGGCGATCGAGTTCCGGGTCGAAGGGCAGGTAGTAATCGACGAATCGCCGCAGCTCCGGCAGGTCGTAGCCGATGAGTTCCAGGGTGCCCGTGGAGCGGAACGGGATGAGCTGGAGGTCACCCTGCCACTCCACCCGGTCGGAGTCGTTGATCTGGACCGTGATCACCTGCTGGCCCGCATAGTCGGGCAGGGTGCGCACATCGTCGACCAGGACGGTGATCGGGCCGAACTCCACGGTGAAGTCATCCGTCGGACGGTCGATGAAGCCCAGCCGGGCGTCCACCACCTCCAGGCGCCGGATGATGGCGCGGGGCGGCAGGTCCTCTTCCTCCCCCTCGGGCGGCACCTCGTCGCCGGCGAGGTCCGCCAGCAGCCTCAGGAACCGGGTGTCGGAGCCTTCGAATCGCTCCTCCCGGGGGTGGGCCGCCTCGATCCGGATCAGGGCGAAGGTCCACGCCCAGTGGAACAGCGAACTGGCCTCCATGTCCACGAACAGCCGGTCGAAGGACATCAACGCGACACCGTCGGTATCCGCCAGGTCGAATCCCGCCATGTCCAGGGTGAACAGGAAGGGATTGGTCTTCACCTCGGCCACCGTGGCGGTGCGCCCGGTATCGCCGAGGGTCTTCACCAGGACGTGTTCCACGATCCGCGGCGCCAGGAAAAAACCCGCCAGGGTGTAGACCACGACGGCGACCAGCAGCCAGAACCGCTTGTAACGCCAGTGCACCCAGGGCCTCAGCCAGCCCGGCAGGGCGCTGCCGCCCGGTGTCGCTTCCGCCTCCTTGGTCACTCCATCCCCCCGGAACTGTCAGTATCACCCCAGTATAGGCACCCACTCCGCCGTGTGGGCGGCGAGGCATTCACTGCAGGCGCGCCAGCAGGCGAGGGTACCAGGCGGCCTGGGCCAGACCGCGTACGCCCATGAACACCAGCACGGCGCCCCAGAGCCCCGCCAGTCCCCATTGCTCGGTCATCGAGCCCAGCACCAGCAGGTACACCACGAAGGCGACGGCCATGGTCCCGAACATCGCACGGGCCGCCGTCGCGCCGATGAACACGCCATCGAAGTGGTAGCACCACACCGCCACCACCGGCAGCGCCGCGACCAGGGGCATCAGCGCCGCCGTTCCGTCCCGCACCGCCGGTATGTCGGTCAGCACCGCGGTGATGGCATTGCCGCCGAACCAGAACAGGGCCGCGTAGGCCAGGCTGGCCAGCACGGCCCACAGTCCGGCCGCGCGCACCCAGCGGCGGAACTCCTCGCGTCGACCATGGCCCCAGGCCGCGCCGGCCTGCGCCTCGGCGGCATGGGCGAAGCCATCCAGGCCCAGGGAGATCAATAGCAGGTACTGGTTGACCACGTGGCTGGTCGCCATGGCGGTTTCGCCCAGCCCCGCCGCCTCCCGCATGATCAGGGCCAGCGCCACCATGAGCAGGATGGTGCGCAGGAAGATGAAGCCGTTGAGCACCAGCAGGGGCCGAAAGGTCGAGGGCTTCCAGCTCAGCCGGTCGCGCAGGGCGGTACTGAACCGGTCCATTCCCGGCTGGCGCAGCAACAACCATCCGCCGAGGACCGCGGCCAGCCACTGCGCGATGACGGTTCCCAGGGCCACGCCTGGAACCCCCATGTCCAGGCCGACGACGAACCAGAGGTTGAAGCCGGCATTGGCGAGGTTGAGGAACAGCTGCAGGGCCAGCACCGCCCCGGTGCGGCCGAGCCCGAACAGCACGCCGGACAGGACGTAGACCAGCAGGGTGGCCGGCGCGGCCCAGATGCGCAGGTCGAAGTAGGCCGCGGTCAGTACGGCGACGTCGTCCGGGGGCGCCATGGCGGCCACCGACAGGCGCCAGATCAGCGCCTGCAGGACCCAGAGGGCGAGGCCCAGCACGATGGCGAGCGCACAGGAGCGCACCACGACGCGGGCGAGCTCGGCGAGGTCGTCGCGGCCCCAGGCCTGGGCCACCAGCCCGGTGGTGCCCATGCGCAGGAATCCGAACGCCCAGAACAGGAAGTTGAAGATCACGCTGCCCAGGCCCACGGCCGCCAGGTGGACCGCGCCGGGCAGGTGGCCCACTGCCCAGGTGTCGACCAGGCCGACCAGCGGCGCCGAGGAATTGGCGAGGATGGCGGGAAAGGAGATCGCCAGCACCCGCCGGTGAACATCCCTCGGGGCGACGGGAAGGCGGACCGGATCAGGCGCGGCCATGCCTCAGGACTCGACGGCGCTCGCTACGGCCGCGCCGCGGCTTCGGCCCCTCAGGGTGATGAACAGGATCGAACCGAGCACGATGACTCCGCCCACCAGCAGGCGAGGCCCCGGACGGTCGCCCCAGGCCAGGACTCCGAACAGTGCGCCCAGGGGCGTCATGATCAGCATGTACGGCATGAGCCGGGGCAGGGGGTGGCGCTGCACCAGGACGTAGAACAGGCCGTGTCCGAGCAGCGAGGCCACCACCACCGTGTAGGCGAGCGCCGCCCATTCCATGGGCTCGGCCGCCTGCAGCGTCGCCACCTGGTCGGATTCGAACAGCCAGCTCGCGAGCGCCAGTACCGGCAGTGACCAGATGGCCGTCCAGGCCTGGAAGTTCATCGGGTGGAACCCGGTCAGCCCCCGCATGAACACCGAGGCCAGCGCCTGGAAGAACGCCGACAGCAGGATGATGGCCAGGGCGTCGAGCTGGCGAAGGACCAGGGGGTCGAACACGATCACCATCACGCCCATGAACGCGGTGGCCGTCGCCGCCAGGGTGCGCCACCCCGTGCGTTCGCCGAGCACGAACCAGGCCAGCAGCACGGCGAAGGGGATGTACATGATCTGCATCACCGCGATCGAAGTGACGTCCTCCGACAGCCCCAGGGCCCAGAACAGGAGGGTGAAATGAAATCCGCCCATGCACAGGGCGACCGCCGCCAGGCGGGGCATCTGGCCGGGGGGCGGACGGCGCAGGAAAGGCAGGGTGAGCAGCAGGACGCCGGCAAACCGCAGGCTCATGAACAGGAAGGGCGGAAAGCCCTGCATGCCCTTGGCGCCTGCCGTGAAGTTGAAGCCCCAGGCGGCACAGACCAGCACCGCCAGAACGAGATCCCGGATCGGCACCGGTCGTCCCGCCTCAGCCTGTGTTCTGGATGGCGAGCGCGATACCGTTCACCGTGGACTTGAGAGCGAAGAGCATCTCCTCGTCCTCGCGACCGCCTTCGCGCCAGCGGCGCAGCAGGTCGATCTGCATCAGGTGCATGGGGTCGGCATAGGGATTGCGCAGGCGCACGTTGCGCTGCAGCGTGTACTGGTCGTCGAGCAGTTCCTTCGAGCCCTTGAGGGCGAGAATGTGCTTCGTGGCCAGCGCGAACTCGCGTTCGATCGCGCCGAACACCGGCTCCGCGTCGTCCCCCGCAAGGTCCGCGTAGCGCCGGCCGATTTCCAGGGTGGATTTGCCCAGCACCATCTCGACGTCGTTGATCATGCCGCGGAAGAAGCTCCAGCGCTGCATCAGCTCGCGGAGCGTGTCCGCGCCGTGCTTCGAGACGGCTTCGTCCAGGGCGGTCCCCATGCCGTAGACCCCCGGAAACCCGACCCGCACCTGGGCCCAGGAGAAGACCCAGGGAATGGCGCGCAGGTTTTCGATGCCCAGGCCGCTGCGCCGCGAAGCCGGCCGCGAACCGATGTTCAGCCGCTCGATCACGTCGATCGGCGTGGCGGCGCGGAAGTAGCGCACGAAGGCCGGGTCGCCGTAGACCATGTCGCGGAACGTGCGACGCGCCGTGGCCGCCATGCTGGCCATGAGATGGCGCATCTCTTCCGTGGCGCCCTGGCCCGTGTCGGCGATCTGGTGGCGGATGGCGGCGCCGGTCATCAGTTCCAGGCTGCGCAGGGCGATGGGGCGGATGCCGAACTTCTGGTTGATGACCTCGCCCTGCTCGGTGACGCGCAGGGTGCCGTTGATGCTGTCGGGCGGCGCGCCCTCGATGCCGTTCACCAGGTTGCCGCCACCGCGGCTGACCGTGCCGCCGCGCCCGTGGAAGAAATGCACCGTCACGCCGTGGCGCCGGCCGATCTCCACCAGCTTGCGCTGGGCCTCGTAGAGCCCCCAGCGCGCGGCCACGATGCCGCTGTCCTTGTTGCTGTCGGAGTAGCCGACCATGATGACCTGCTTGTTGCCGCGGCGGGCCAGGTGTTCCCGGTAGGTGTCCATGGACAGCAGGCTGTCGAGGATGTCCGGCCCGGCGTCGAGGTCGTTGACGGTCTCGAGCAGCGGCGCCACGTCCAGGGGCACGCCGTCCTCGTCCGCCAGTCCGCCGAGCCGCGCGAGGGCCAGCGCCGTGAGCACGTCGTCCGCGCCCTGGGTCATGCTGATGATGAACAGGCCGGTGGCCTCGGTGCCGAAGCGCTCCCTCCCTTCGCGGATGGCGTCGAAGACGCGCAGCGTGCTGCGCGCCTCGTCCGACAGGTCGCCGGTCGGGGGCGTTTCGGGCACGGGTTCCCGCAGGTGCAGGGCCAGCAGCTTGGCGCGCTCGGCAGCGGCCCGTTCGGTCCAGGCAGGCTCGCCGCGCAGTTCGCCGAGCACGGTGCGGTGGAGCAGGGCGTCCTGCCGGGTGTCCAGCGTGGCGAGGTGGAATCCAAAGGCCTCGATTCGGCGAATCAGTCGCCGCACGCTGAACAGGCCGGCGTGCTCGCCCTTGCCCGCGGCCAGGCTGCGCTCGACCAGTTTGATGTCGTCCAGGAATTCATCCGGATTGGCGTAACGCGGGGAGCGTTCCGCCGCGGTGTTGGCCAGCATCTGCGCCACGAAGACCAGGAAGCAGCGATAGGGCATCTCGCGGTGTCGGGCCGGAATGGACGCGTCGGCGTCCGGCAGCGAGGCCCGGTACGCCAGCAGTCGCGGCTCGAGTTCCGGGTCGAACTCGGCCATGCCCACGCTCTGGCTGAGGTAGCGGGCCAGGCGTCGCACCTCGGGAAGGTAGCAACGGATGATGGCCTCGCGCTGGGTGCCCAGGGACTGCAGCAGGGTCTCGCCGGTCACGTTCGGGTTGCCGTCCATGTCGCCGCCGACCCAGGAGCCGAAGCGCAGCAGTTCCCGGGTATCGACCTCGACCGCGCCGGGTCCCCAGGCCTTGTCCAGGGCCTGCTGCAGGTTTTCCTGGAAGGGCGGGACGATGCGGTAGAGGATTTCGGTCAGGTAGAACAGGACGTTGTCCAGTTCGTCGGAAACGCGGGGGCGCACGTGGGGCACCGCGCTGGTCTGCCAGGCGCTGTTGATGGCGTCGAGAATCCGGTCCAGCGCCTGCTGGTTCTCCTGCGGCGTGAGGTCGCCGGTCACCCGCTCCGTGAGGCGGTGAATGATGGAGTACTCCTTCTCCAGGAAGGAGCGGCGCGTCGCCTCCGTGGGGTGCGCGGTGAACACGGGCCGAATGCGCAGTTCCGCCAGCAGGCCGGCGATGTCCTCCGCCTCGACCCCGTCCTTCGCGAGCGCGCCCAGCACCTGCTCGATGCTGCCGGCCTGGGGCGCGGCCTGGGCCTTGAGGTACTCGCGGCGGCGCCGGATGCGGTGGGTCTTTTCCGCCAGGTTGGCCAGGCGCAGGTAGGTGGAGAAGGCCTTCACGATGCGCCGTACCGATTCCACGTCCAGCGAGTCGAGCAGGCGCTCCAGTGCGCCGAGGTCGGCGCGGTCGGATTCACGCCAGGCGATGGCCGCCGTGCGGATCGCCTCGACCTGCTCCAGCAGTTCCGGTCCGTGCTGTTCGACCAGGGCCTGGCCCAGCAGTTGGCCCATCAGGCTCACGTCCGCGCGCAGCGGGAGGTCCTTCTCGGGAAAGTGGATCTGGCGGATTTCAGTCATGGCGGCGTGGCAGGCGGCAAAGGACCGATGGTTTCCCATCTGGCCGCGCCATGCAAGGGCCTGGGGCGGATCAGTCGAAATAGAGGGTCGGCGCCCTCAGGACCCGGAGGCCGTCGGCCAGCTCGAGGCGGTTGTGGCTGAGGATCCCCTGGATCTCCTTCGTGTACTCCTCGCCCCGCTCGGAATAGCTCAGCAGGGTGGCCGCCAGTGCGTGGCCATCCAGGGCGACGCGCCCCTCGCGGCCGTCGCGCTGTTCGGCGCGCAGTTGCCGGAAGTCGCCATAGGTCCGGTGCGTGTTCAGGTTCCACAGGTAGGCGCGCACAGAGTCGGCGGGATAGGGGAAGGCCTTGATGCCGTAGTTGCCCTTGCCTTCACGCTGCTGCTCCGGCTTGATCGCGTCGGCGCTCCAGTCCCATTGGCCGAACAGGGCGTTGCCCGTATGGGCGAAGCGCGAGGTGCCGTAGCCGCTTTCACTCGCCGCCTGGGCGAGCGCCAGGGAGGGCGGCACGGCGTCCACGCGCAGCATGAGTTCCTCCAGGCCGGCGTCGTCGAGTACCCCGGGTCCGCCTTCCTCGATCACGCGGTACTTCACGCCCAGCTCCCAGGCCCGGGCCTGCGCCGCGGGTGCGATGGGGGCGCGATTCAGCCGATCCTTCCGGTAGGCCTCCAGTTCCGCACGCTCGGCCAGGATCGCGTCGTTCTCCAGCAGGATGACGGGCAGCAGGGTGCGGTAGAACAGGCTCTTCTTGAGCTGGACGCTTTTCTCGTCGGCCCAGCCCTTGGGTACGCGCAGGACCACCACGGGCGGAATGGCGGTGGTTTCACCGGCGGCGACCTTTTCCGCGTTGAAGCCCACGGCGTCGAACAGCCACACGAGGAAATCACCCGTGGTGCCCGAAAACACCTCGAAGTCCTCCCGGACGACCCGGTGGGGGAGGGGTTGGGGCGCCTGGGTGAAATCCAGCGAAGCACGAAGTCGTTCGTACTCGGGCTCAGCGCCGTCCGGGTCCGGCGCCGCTGTTTCCGCGGGTCGCGCCCGGGTCTCGTGAACGCGGGTCGCGCGTTCGAGCGACGCTTCGGGGGTGGGGGTCGGCGAGCGGTCCCGGTCGAGCCAGGTCCAGATCCCGCCGATGGCGATCAGCAATATGCCCGTGAACAGGACCAGGCGCCGGCCGATGGCGCCGCCCTGGCTGGTCAACATCCCCATGATTCGATCCCCCGGTGGTGGGGGTCCAGTCTACACCCGGCCTCGGGGTTTCAACAGGGTGTCGAGGGTGGCCTCGACCCGCCCCAGCCAGCCGGCACCGAACAGGTTGAGGTGGTTGAGCAGGTGGTAGAGCTGATAGAGCGGCAGGCGCTCCCCTGCCCCGGCCGGAAGGGGCCATTCGGCCTCGTAGGACTGGAACACGGTGGGGTCGAAGCCGCCAAAGAGCCGCATCATGGCCAGGTCGGTCTCGCGATCGCCATGCCAGGGCGCCGGGTCGAAGATCACCGGTTCGCCGCCCGCCAGGTAGGCGTGGTTGCCGCCCCACAGGTCGCCGTGCAGGAGGGAAGGCGCCGGCCGGTGCTGGAGCAGCCCGTCACTGCGTTCCCGCAGTGGTTCGACCCGGGGTTCGAGGCTTCGTCCGTGGCCGTTGCGCAGGGCCAGCGCCAGTTGCGGTTCCAGCCGACGCCGCCACCAGAACGAGGCCCAGTCCTCCATTCGGCCGTTGGCCTGGGGCGTATGGCCTAGAAAGTTGTCCTCGTCCCATCCATGGAAGGGTCCGGCGGCGCGGTGCAGATTCGCCAGGGCCGTACCCAGCGCTTTGGCGTCCCCGGTGGCCTGAAGGTCCAGCCATTCCATGACCAGCCAGGCGTGTTCCTCATCGGCGCCACTGAGCAGCGGGCGGGGTACACCGGGGCCTCCCGCCGTCACGAGGGCTTCCAGCCCGCGGTGCTCGGTTTCGAACAGCGGCAAGGCTTCGGCCCGGTTCCATTTCACGAACCAGTCCCGACCACCGAAACGCAGCTGCACGGCGCGGTGAATGTCGCCACCGCCCACGGGACGGATGGATTCGATACCGCCGCGTCCCCCGAGTGCCCTGGCCAGGTCTCCTGCGAGCCGGGTCCTGTCGATCATGTTGAAATCCTCCGCTTCTCAGGCATTTGTGTGTCAAAGCTTCAAAGGGTGCAAGGAATACTCGCTTTTTGCCCGCCGCTGGGCTAATATCTGCATCCACAAGGGTACATTTCTCCACGACGGCCTCCACCAGGGCCGGCTGAGAAAGGGGAGCCGGGAACCGACGAAGCGTCGCGAACCGGCAGCAATACGAACGTCCACCAGGTCCGACATACAGGGTTTGGCGGGCTCTTCGCATCTCGCCTTCCGGCGGCCTGCGCCGTTGGGAAACTGGATTCCTTGCTCGGTTGCGGGAACGTGACCGTGATACGCCGACCAACCATTCGGCGTTTCCGTTGTAAGTACTCTCAACGGAGAGACGACAGGGAATGCAACCGTAGGCGACGAAAGTTGCAAAGTCTCCTCAGGAACAGGTCCATTCACCCACAGGATGTGAGTGCCAGGACTACCCACACGGCAGGGGAAGCAAGCCGTGTTGAAGGAGATCAGAAAATGTTGGAAATCATCTTGATTGCATCCGGGGCCTTCCTGGCAGCGATGTTCTGCGTATGGGTCTATCGGGTTGCGAAATCATTGCATGACTCCAAGTTCCGCCAGGTGAAACTGTCTGGCCAGGAACGCTCGACGCACATTTCCCGGCAATCCGGGACCGTCGAACTGAAACTGTCCCCGCGGGGCAGTGCAGCCGGCAGTTCCCGCAAGCCCTGGGGTTGGTGAGCGGTTCGATCGGAGCGTCCTGAACGCTTGGGGGGGAACGGGCCAGTTGGCCCGTTTCCAGTTTCTGGGGGGAGGAAAAGCAAAACGCCGTGCGCTCGATGAGCCGCGCGGCGTTTTCGGTTTCAGGGGCCGCGCCGGACCCGGCGCCGGCCGGTGACTCAGTCGAGCAGGGCGCTGACCTTCGCGGCGCAGATGAAATCGTTCTCCGAGAGTCCGTCGATGGCGTGGGTCGTGAAGCCGACGTCGCAGTAGTTGTAGCCCGTGGAAAAGTCGGGATGGTGGTTTTCCCGGTTCACCAGCCAGGCCATGGCGTTGACGAAGGACATGGTCGACAGAAAGCCCTTGAACTCGAAACGGCGGCGGATCATCTTGCCGTCCGCATCCAGTGTCCAGCCGGGCAGGCCGGCCAGCAACGATTCAGCACGTTCGCGGCCGATGGGATCCACGCCGCCCTCGCAGGGCACGCAATGCTTCTGGGTCAGGTCGCAGACCTGGGCCGTCTCGGTATTCATGGACACTCCTCGCCGGTTCAGGCGATGTTTTTCAGAGGGTAGGTCGGCTCGAACATGCCCAGTCGGCGTGCCTCGCCGATCATCGGTACCAGGTCGGACTGCGCCAGTTCGAACAGCGTGTCGAAGCTGTCGAGCCGGTAGTACACCGTCTGGAAAATATCGATCCGGTAGGGCGTGCGCAAGGCCGACAGGGGGTCGAAGGGCCGCCGGTCCGGGACGGGACTGTGCAGTGCGTAGTCGAGTTCACCCGGGGACGACACGATGCCCGCGCCGTAACTGCGCAGGCCTTCCGGCGCATCGATCAGGCCGAATTCCACCGTGAACCAGAACAGGCGCGCCAGCATGGCGTGGTCCTTATTGTCCGCGGCCAGCCCCGCCTTGCCATAGGCCTCGGTGAAGGCTGCGAAGCGGTAATCGGTGAGCAGCGGCGTGTGGCCGAAAATCTCGTGGAAGATGTCCGGCTCCTCGAGGTAGTCGAGGTCTTCGGCGTCCCGGATGAAGGTGGCGGCCGGAAAACGCTTGCTGGCCAGCAGTTCGAAAAAGCTGGTGAAGTCGATCAGCGCCGGTACCGGTGCCACCGACCAGCCGGTGTGGTCCTGCAATACTGCGGACACTTCGTGCAACTGCGGGATCCGGTCGCGGGGGAAACCCATTGCGTCCAGGGCGTCGATGTATTCGCGACAGACCTGCCCCTCCAGCTTCGGCAGCTGGCGTTCGATCAAAGTGGCCCAGGTGGCATGCTCCTCATCCGAATAACGGATGATCCCCTGTGCATCGGGTGTCCTGGAGCGATACTTCGTGGATTTGGGCATGGGTGTGTCGCTGATTGACGGAATGCATTCATTGTATCGCTCTGTACCCGTAAAATGCTTTCCAATTTTTCACGTGTGGCTGAAAAAACGATATATACTTTCCAACTATGTCGAAAAGGCAGGGCAAACATTCCCCCGTCGAGCTCGACGCGCTGGACCGGCGCATCCTCGACGCCCTGCAGGCCGACGGGCGCCTGTCCAGCCAGGCCCTGGCCGAACGGGTCGGCCTGTCCACCTCGCCGTGCTGGCGCCGGGTGCGCCGTCTGCAACAGGCCGGCGTCCTCCGCGCCACGGTGGCGCTGGTGGATGCGGAGCGGGTCGGGCTGCAGGTGACGGCCATCGCCATGGTGACGCTGGAGGATCATCACCCGGACTCCGTGCAGGAGTTCACGCGGGTGGTGAACGAGCGACCGGAGATTCTCGAATGCCATGCCACCAGCGGGCAGCACGACTACACCCTCAAGGTCGTCTGCGAAAGCATTCATGCCTATGATCGGCTGCTGAGCCGCTGGATCATGCCCTGCAAGGCCGTGCACACGGTCAACACCAGCTTCGTCCTGCGCAGCATCAAGAACACCACGGCCCTGCCGATGCTCGCCTCCGACGGCGACTGAGCCCGCTTCGCCGCGGGGCCATTGCGTCCCTCGGTCCGACCACGTATAAACTTCCTTTTGCCAGCGCCCGCGAGGCGCGGAGTCGTCGTGAAACCCACCCTGAAACCCGCCAACCCCCGGTTTTCTTCCGGCCCGTGCAGCAAGCGTCCCGGCTACGACCTGGCCAGCCTGGACACCGAGGCCCTCGGCCGTTCGCATCGCGCCGCCCTGGGCAAGGAACAGTTGGGCCGGGCCTGCCGGCGCACCGCCGAGCTGCTGGGACTGCCGGAAGGCTACCGGGTGGGCATCGTGCCCGCCTCGGATACCGGCGCCTTCGAAATGGCGATGTGGAGCCTGCTGGGCGCGCGGCCCGTGGACGTCTTTTACTGGGAGTCCTTCGGCAAGGGCTGGAAGTCCGACATCGAACAGGAACTGAAGCTCGAGGGCGCGCGGTTCTTCGACGCGCCCTACGGTCGACTGCCGGACCTGTCCCAGGCCGATCCAGCGAACGACATCGTGTTCACCTGGAACGGCACCACGTCCGGCGTGCGCGTGCCGGACGCCGACTGGATCAGCCCGGATCGCGAAGGACTCACCCTGTGTGACGCCACCTCGGCCGTGTTCGCCCAGGACCTGGACTGGTCCCGCCTGGACGTCGTGACCTTCAGCTGGCAAAAGGTGCTCGGCGGCGAAGCGGCCCATGGCATCCTGATCCTCAGCCCCCGGGCCGTGGCGCGGCTCGAATCCTGGACGCCGCCCTGGCCGCTGCCGAAGATCTTCCGCCTGACGAAGAATGGCGCGCTGATCGAGGGCATCTTCGAGGGCGCGACCATCAACACGCCGTCCATGCTGTGCGTGGCCGACTACCTCGACGCCCTGGACTGGGTGGAGAGCCTTGGGGGTGTTTCCGTCACCATGGCGCGCTGCGACGCGAATTTCGCCGTCCTCGAGCGCTTTGTGGCCGCCACGCCCTGGCTGGATTTCCTGGCCGAGACGCCGGAGACCCGATCCAACACCAGCGTCTGCCTGTCCGTGGACCTGCCCGCCGACCGCGTCAAGGCCATGGTGTCGCTGCTCGCCAGCGAGGGCGTGGCCTGGGACATCGGCGCCTACCGCGACGCCCCCCCGGGCCTGCGCATCTGGTGTGGGGCCACCGTCGAGACCGGTGACCTCGAAGCCCTGCTGCCCTGGCTGGCCTGGGCCTACGAGACCGTGCAGGAGGACGCCACGGCGGAAGCCTGACGCCGTGCCTGGCGGGCCGCCGCGAACGGCGTCCGCCGGATCGTTTGCGGACGCTGTCATCCCGCCGCCTGGCCACACGATTTTCCATTCGAACGAAAACCCGAGCGAGACCATGTACAAAGTACGCACTTACAACCGCATTTCCGACAAGGGCCTGGGCCTGTTCAAGCCGGACCGTTACAACGTCGCCGAAGCCCTGGAGTCGCCGGACGCCTTCATTCTGCGCAGCCAGAAGCTGCACGAGGAACCGTTGCCCGATTCACTGCTGGCCATGGCCCGTGCCGGCGCCGGGGTCAACAACATCCCGGTGGACGCCTGCACCGCGAAGGGCATCGTGGTGTTCAACACCCCCGGGGCCAACGCCAACGCGGTGAAGGAACTGGTGGCCGCCGGCCTGCTGCTCGGTTCCCGTGACATCTACGGGGGCATGGCCTTTGTACAGGGACTCACCGACGTCACCGACGCGGCGGAAATGTCGAAGCTGCTCGAGGCCGAAAAGAAGCGTTTCGCCGGCAGCGAGATCCACGGCAAGACCCTGGGCGTCATCGGCCTCGGCGCCATCGGCGCGATGGTCGCGAACATGGCCCTGGAACTGGGCATGAAAGTGGCGGGCTACGACCCGGCCATCTCCGTGGAGGCCGCGTGGCGCCTGTCCAGCCAGGTGGAAAAGATGGAGAGCCTGCAGGACCTGCTCGCCGTGGCCGACTACCTGACCCTGCACATCCCGGCCAACGAGCACACGGCCGGGCTGATCGGTGAAGAGGCCTTCGCCGCCATGCGCCCCGGCGCTTGCCTGCTCAACTTCGCGCGCGAACAGGTCGTGGACCAGGCGGCCCTGGCCGCCGCCCTGGACAGTGGCAAGCTCCGCCGCTACGTCAGTGACTTTCCGCGCCCCGAGCTGCTGGGCAAGCCGGGCGCGGTGCTCATGCCGCACATCGGCGCGAGCACGGCCGAAGCCGAGGAAAACTGCGCCGTGATGGCCGCCACCCAGCTGATGGACTTCCTGGAAAACGGCAACATCGTCAATTCGGTGAACTTCCCGCGCACGCGCATGGCGCGCAACGGCGGTCACCGCATCACCTTCTGCAACCACAACGTGCCCAAGGTGCTGGGCAGCGTGCTGGGCGTGCTCGCGGACCGCAACATCAACGTGATCGACCTGGTGAACAAGAGCCGCGGCGACATCGCCTACAACATCATCGACGTCGAGGAGGCGCCGGGCGAGGAAGTGCTGGGACTGATCCGCAAGGCCGACGGCGTGATCCGGGTACGCCCGCTCTGAGACGCCGCCGCGCCGCGGCGCGCCGGTCGCCGGGTGCTATGCTGAGTTCAGGTTCCCACAGAGGATGCCCTGATGGACTGGCTCAACCTGCTGATTGTGCTCGCCCTCCTGGCGACGGCCCTGGCACTGCTCCTGGGACTCGTGACCATGGGGCAGGGCGGCCGCTTCGACCAGGCCTTCGGCACGAAGCTGATGTGGGCCCGGGTCGCGGCGCAGGGGCTGGCGGTGGTGCTGCTGGTCCTGGCCTGGCTGGCGAACCGCTGAGCGTTGCGGCACCGGCCGGTTCTGGGTGGCCGGACCCCGTGCTATGCTGGCGCCCCCCTTGTTCCGGAGCCCCTGATCCATGATCGGATACGTCACCGTCGGCACCAATGACATGCCCCGCGCGGTCGCGTTCTATGACGCATTGCTGGCGGAACTCGGCGCTCAGCGTTTCATGGAAACCGACACCTTCGTCGCCTGGTCCGCAGGTCCGGACAAGCCCGGGTTTTCCGTGACGCAGCCCTGGGACGGCAAAGCGGCCACCGTGGGCAACGGCTGCATGACCGCGTTTGCCGCGGGCAGCACCGACGCCGTCGACCGGCTGTACGCCCGCGCCATCGAGCTGGGCGCGACCGACGAGGGTCCGGCCGGCCCCAGGAGCGGCGGCTTCTATGCCGGCTACTTCCGGGACCTGGACGGTAACAAGCTCAACGTTTTCCATTTTGCGGGTGAATGACCCGCAACCGATGCCACAGCAGGCGTACAAGACCTGCGATTGAACGAGGTGAATTCATGAAACGACCGTTTTCCGTGCTGTTCCTGTCCCCAGTCCTCGCCCTGGCCGTCAATGGCGCGGCAATGGCACAGGAGGATGGGTCCCAGGTGGTGCTGCCGCTCGAGGCGCAGACCTGCGACCTGCCGACCGCCCCGCCGCGCATTCCGGACGACGCCACCTACGACCAGCTGGTCGAGGCCAAGGGCAAGGTGTCCGAGTTCCAGGGAGAGTTGCAGGCCTATCGCGACTGCCTGGAAGGCGCCACCGACCCCGAGAACCTGACGGAAGGCAACCGCATCGCCCTCAACGACGCGCACAACTACTCCGTGTCGATGGAAGAGCGCGTGGCAGAACAGTTCAACGTGGCGGTGCGCAGCTACAAGGCACGCCAGTCCAAGGAAGAGGGCTGAGTCCCGGCCGGCGTTCCGCCGGCCGTCACAGCAAGGCCCGGCCCATCCGAACCAGCGTTTCGGTGAGGGCCTCCACGTCTTCGAAGCGCGTCCGCCAGTTGGAAAAGGCGGGCCGGAAGACCGTGCGCGGGCCCAGCCGGGAGGTTCCCAGCAGGAAGGTGCCGTCGGCGATCATCGCTTCGCCGAGGGCGGCATTGAGCGCATCCAGCCGCGCATCGTCCAGTCCGCCGGGGTTGAAGCGGAAGGCGACGATGTTCAGCGGCACCTCGGCCATGCGCTCGAGCTCCGGGTGGGTGTCCACCAGGCCGGCGAAGTGCTGCGCCACGTCCAGGCAATGCTCCACCAGGCGTCGGTGCCCGTCGCGGCCGTAGGCCTTCAGCGTCGCCCAGACGGCAAAACTGCGGCCGCGCCGTGAACTCTCGGGGCCGATCGCGCCCGGCGTGGGCCGCGGATCGTCCTCGGCCGGCAGGTAATCGGCGGAATAGCGAAAGGCCCGCGCCATCAGGCCGTGATCGCGGACGAAAGCATAGCCCGAGTCGTAGGGCACGTTGAGCCACTTGTGGCCGTCGACGGTGATCGAGTCGGCACGCTCCATGCCGGCCACCAGGTGGGCCGTGCGGGGGGACACCGCGGCGAACAGCCCGAAGGCGCCGTCCACGTGCACCCAGCAGTTGTGCCGCCGGGCCGCGTCCATCATCGCGGCCACCGGGTCGAAATCTCCCGCATTGACCTCGCCGGCGTTGATGATCACCAGGGCCGGCGCGCCGTCCAGGGCGTCCAGGGCGGATTCGAAGGCCTCCAAGTCCAGGCGGCCGCGCGCATCGGCCCGGAATTCCCGGATGTGATCGCGCCCGATGCCGAGCAGCGACAGGACCTTGCGCGTGGCGGCGTGCACGTAACCCGAGGTCAGGACCGGCATCTGCGGCCGCCCTGAAAGCCCGGAGGCGGACACGTCGAATCCCTGTTGCTCACCCCACCACTGGCGCGCACAGGCCATCCCGACGAAATTCGCCATGGTGGCGCCGGTGACCATTACGCCCTGCATCGATTGGGGAATGCCGAGCAGGGACTTGAGCCACTGCAGGGCCTGCGTCTCCATGCGCACGCCCACGGGGGATACCACCCAGGTGTAGGTGATCACGTCGAAGGCGGTGGCGATGAGGTCGGCGCCGTGGGCCGCCGGCGTATTGCCGCCGATGACGAAATGAAAACAACGGGGACCCGCGGTGTTGGCGCCGGCGCGGGCCTGCAGGTCGATCAGCCGCTCCAGCGCGGCGCGGGCGCCGACCCCTGCGTCGGGCAAGGGCTCCTCCAGGGCGTCCAGGACACTGTCGGGGTCAGGGCACAGGGCAGGGCGCTCGTCCACGTGCCCCACCGCCTGGTCGAGCGTTTCGCGCAGTTGCGTCACGAGGGCCAGTGCCTCGGCGCGCAGTTCGTCGGTGAACGCGTGTTCCGGGTGTGCGGGGAGGTCGGTCATGGCGGCAGCTTGCCCAATGCTTCCCGGATTGTCACCTGTGAGCGGGTGCGGACGCCGACACGGACCCCCCGGATCTCTGGGATAATCGCGCCTGCCCCGCCGCCACTTGCCCAGCACCATGAACGACGACACGACCTCTGCGGACCCCGCGCCGCCGCCTGCGCTCGCTGCGCGCCTGCGGGCCTTCAACGATTGGATGTCCCGTGACCTGGGAGGTGGTCCCCGGCCGTGGAAGCTCGCCTGGATCATCAACTTCCAGAAGGGCGGCACCGTCGTGTTTCTGGGCGCCCTGATGCTGCTGTACGGCAACACCACCACGGCCGCGTGGATCTACCTCGCCCTGCATGGCAGCTACGGGATCGTCTGGTTGATCAAGGACCTCTCCTTTCCCGATCCGGCCTGGCAGGGCCGGGCGACCCTTGCCGGCGGGTTCGTCGCGTTCGGCGCGGTCCTCGCCTGGTACTGGGCCTTCGGCTGGCTGTTGATTGCTTCGGGGGTGACCCCTGACTACCCCCTGCCGGAAGCGGCGTGGTACGCCCTGTGCATCAGCCTGTGCGTCATCGGCTGCGTGATCATGGTGGCCGCGGATGCGCAGAAGTACTACACGCTGCGCCTGCGTCCCGGCCTGATCACGGATGGTATGTTTTCGCGGGTACGTCACCCCAACTATCTCGGGGAAATGATGATCTATGGCAGCTTCGCGCTGATGGTCTGGCACTGGCTGCCGTTCGTGGTGCTCGCCGTGATCTGGAGCGCCCTGTTCGCGGTGAACATGATCATGAAGGAAGCCAGCCTGAGCCGGCACCCCGGCTGGGCGGCCTACCGGGCCCGCACCGGCTGGCTCCTGCCCCGCCTGGTGCGGCCCCGGGATCCTGACTGAGCAAGCACTCGCCCGTCCATCCGGCATGCCCGGGCCGTCCGGGCGCCTGAACCCAGGCCGCGTCGCGGCTTGTGGCCCGAAGAGGGTCCTGATACAATCCGCCGGCTTCGCCCGGCCCTTTCGGCCATCGGGTCGTCCTCCGGTCGAAGAATCCTTGTCTCACCCGCCGCCAGATATCCGTCGGGAGCCCGTCGGGGGCATCGTGGGGAGACTTTGACATTCCGCGTGAGCGGAAAGCCAAACCCGTAGGGAGCTACAATGAGACATTACGAAATTTGCTTCCTGGTCCACCCGGACCAGAGCGAGCAGGTGCCCGCCATGCTCGAGCGATACAAGTCGCTGATCGAGGACAAGGGCGGCAAGATTCATCGCCTGGAAGACTGGGGCCGTCGTCAGCTGGCCTTCTCCATCGCCAAGCTGCACAAGGCGCACTACGTGCTCATGAACATCGAGTGCGACGCCGAGACCCTGGCAGAACTCGAAGGCGTGTTCCGCTTCAACGACGCGGTGCTGCGGCACCTCACCATCCGTCGCCAGAACGCCGTGGAAGAGCAGTCCCCCATCCTCAAGGCCAAAGAGGAGAAGGACCGTTCACAGGGCGATCGCGACCGCCGGAGCGCCCGGTCGGACGACGACGACAACGATGATGACGACGACGATGACCGTTCCGCCAAGGACGATGATCGCAAAGAGTCCGCCGCAAGCGAGGAGAACGCATAATGGCCCGTCATTTCCGGCGCAGGAAGTACTGCCGTTTCACCGCCGACGGCATCGACGAGATCGATTACAAGGACCTGAACCTGCTCAAGCAGTACGTGGGTGAGTCCGGCAAGATCGTTCCCAGCCGCATCACCGGCACCAAGGCCCGGTACCAGCGCCAGCTCGCCGACGCGGTGAAGCGCGCCCGGTTCCTGGCCCTGCTGCCGTACACCGACAACCACTGAGCCGGAGGATCGCAACATGAAACTCATCCTCCTGGAAAAGGTCGCCAACCTGGGCAACCTCGGTGAAATGGTGAAGGTGAAGGCCGGTTACGGCCGCAACTACCTGGTGCCCAAGGGCAAGGCCCTGCCGGCCACCGATGCCAACGTCGCGATGTTCGAAGAACGCCGCGCCGATCTCGAAGCTGCGGCGAATGAAAAGCAGGCCAAGGCCGAAGCGCGTGCCGAGGTGCTGTCCGGTGTGGTTCTCAAGATCGAGGCCAATGCCAGCGACGAAGGCAAGCTGTTCGGTTCCATCGGCCCGCGCGAGATCGCCGACGCCGTCACCGAAACCGGCGTGGAACTGGGCAAGAGCGAAGTGATCATGGGCGAAGGCCCGATTCGCGTGTCCGGTGTCTACGACGTGCTGGTGCAACTGCACGCCGACGTGACCACCGAGATCAAGGTGATCGTGAACGAAGGCTCCATCGTTGCCGCCGCGGCTGAAGAAGACGCCGAAGCGGTCGAGGAAGCACTCGCCGAAGCGCTCGAAGAAGCCGAAGAAGCACAGGTCGTGGAGACCGAACTCGAGGACGAAAGCCTCGAGCCGGAAGTCCCCTCCCGCTGATCCCTGGCGGCTCCGGCCGCTGTGCTATGCTCGAAACTTCCACGGCGCGGCCCGCTCCCTGCGGGCCGCGCCGGCGGAACGCCCCCGCCTGAACCCGTGAAGAGGCCATGCCCGAAGCCCGATTGGCGTCCGTCGAGAAACTGAAGGTCCCGCCCCATTCCATCGAGGCGGAACAGGCAGTGCTCGGTGGGGTCCTGCTGTCGGAACACGGGTTCGAGGAAGTCGCCGACCGCGTTTCCGAAGAAGATTTCTACCGGGAAGATCATCGCCTGATCTACCGGGCCATCACGGCCCTCAACGACGCGGGCAGCCCCTGCGACGCCATCACCGTCACCGAGTGGTTCGAGGCCAATGGCCTGATCGACCGCGTGGACGGCGGCGCTTACGTCGCCCAGCTCGCCAACAGCACTCCCAGCGCCGCGAACGTGAAGGCCTACGCGGACATCGTCCGTGAGAAAAGCATTCTTCGAGCGCTGATCGACGTGGGCACCCGCATCGCCGGCAGCGCCTACGGCTCCGACGGCCGCAACAGCAAGGAACTCCTGGAAGAGGCCGAGCGGGACATTTTCGGGATCGCCGACCGCGGCCAGCGGGCGGGGCAGGGCTTCGTGGCCGTCAAGGAAGTGCTGACGCAGGCTTACCGCCGCATCCAGGAACTGGTGGACAAGGATGGCGAGATCACCGGCATTCCCACCGGTTTCATGGACCTCGACCGCAAGACCGCGGGCATGCAGGACTCGGACCTGGTCATCGTCGCCGGCCGCCCGGCCATGGGCAAGACCACGCTGGCGATGAACATCGCCGAAGCCGCGGCCATCAAGAGCAAGGTTCCGGTGGCCGTGTTCAGCATGGAGATGTCCTCCCTGCAGCTGGTCATGCGCCTGTTCAGCTCGCTGGGCCAGATCGAACAGGGCCGCCTGCGAACCGGCAAGCTCGACGACCTGGACTGGCCCAAGCTCACCTCGGCCATGAACATCCTCGGCAAGAGCCAGATCTTCATCGACGAGACGCCGGCGCTGTCCCCGGCCGAACTGCGCGCGCGCGCCCGGCGCCTGAAGCGCGAGCACGACATCGGCATGGTGGTCATCGACTACCTGCAGCTGATGCAGGTGCCCGGCAGCAACGAGAACCGCGCCAACGAAATCGCGGAGATCTCGCGATCGCTCAAGGCGCTGGCCAAGGAGCTCAACGTGCCGGTGATCGCGCTCTCGCAGCTCAACCGCTCCCTGGAGCAGCGGCCCAACAAACGGCCCATAATGGCCGACCTGCGTGAGTCCGGTTCCATCGAGCAGGACGCCGACCTCATCCTCTTCATCTACCGTGACGAGGTCTACAACCCCGACTCACCGGACAAGGGCAAGGCGGAAATCATCATCGGCAAGCACCGCCACGGCGCGACCGGCATGCTGGAACTCATGTTCCAGGGCCCGTGGCTGCGCTTCGCCAACCTGGCGCCCGATTACTTCCAGGACGAGGGACTGGACTGAGCCCTCGCGGATGCCGCGGACCGGACGCCGCGGTCCTCAGGGTCCGTCAATCCTCGCTTTCCGCGTCCGCCTCGGTCAGTTCGTACTTGCGCAGGTAACCGCGTAGCTGGTGGTAGGTCATGCCGAGGTGCTCGGCGGTCTTTTTCTGGTTGTAACGGCACTGCGCCAGCGCGTCGCGCAGCAGCGCGATTTCCCGTTCCTGGATGTGGTCCTTGAAGTCGTAGGGTCCCTCCGGCGCCGCGGCGTCGCTGGACTCGCCCTCTTTCTTCGCCGGCTTCGGACGCCAGGGGGACTCGAAGGGGTCGAACACGATCTCGTCGACTTCCGCGTCCGCTTCGTCGCGGCTGTAGACCGCCCGTTCCACCACGTTCTTCAGCTCACGCACATTGCCCGGCCAGGGATGTCCCAGCAGGGCTTCCTTCGCGTTCGCTGAAAACCCGGGAAACAGTTCGTGGCCGAGTTCACCCGCCATGCGCACGGCGAAGTGGCCGGCCAGCGGCAGGATGTCCTCGGGCCGCGCGCGCAGGGGGGGCAGGGTGATCACGTCGAAGGCGAGCCGGTCCAGCAGGTCGGCCCGGAAGCGTCCCGCAGCGGCCAGGGCGGGGAGGTCTTCGTGGGTGGCGCCGATGATGCGCACGTCCGTGCGCACGGTTTCGGTACCGCCCACGCGCTCGAGTTCGCCGTACTCGATCACGCGCAGGATCTTTTCCTGCACCCGTGACGAGGTATTGGCCAACTCGTCCAGGAACAGGCTGCCCTTGTCCGCCAGTTCGAATCGTCCCAGGCGGCGCTTCTGGGCGCCGGTGAAGGATCCGGCTTCGTGGCCGAACAGCTCGGTTTCCAGCAGCGACTCGGCCAGGGCTGCGCAGTTCATCTTGACGAAGGGACGGTCCCAGCGCGCGGACAGGAAATGGATGCGCGCGGCGATCAGTTCCTTGCCCGTGCCGCGTTCGCCGATGACCAGCACGGGCCGGTTCAGCGGCGCGACGCGCGAGACATGCTCGAGTACTTCCAGGAAGCCAGGCGACTCCCCGATCAGCGGTTGTTCCTGCTGGTTGCGCAAGACCCGTTCCCTCCCTCTGGGGCGTCACATTGTAGGAAAAGGGCGCCTTGCTTGCCCAGGCCGATGGTCACGGGAACCCGTGCGTCGCGAAGCGCTATGATGCGGCGCAGGAATCGGGCAGACGACGGACTTCAGGGCGGACCATGGCCAAATCCCGGGTGGTGTACCAGTGCGATGAATGCGGCGCGCGCCTGAGCAAGTGGGCGGGCCAGTGCCCCGAGTGTCAGGCCTGGAACTCGGTGCGCGAGGCCGTGGCCGCGCCCCGGCCGTCGCTCCAGCCGGTCGGATCCGCCCGGGCCGGCTACGCGGGGCAGGGCGCCGGCGCCGGCGTGGTGACCCTGGCCAGCATCGGCGAAGAGGACCAGGAACGTCGCACCACGGGCCTGCCGGAACTCGATCGTGTGCTCGGCGGCGGCCTGGTGGCGGGCTCTGTGGTGCTGCTCGGGGGCGATCCGGGCATCGGTAAATCCACCCTGTTGTTGCAGGCCCTGGCGGCCATGGCCCCCGATTCAGGCGAGGACAGCCCAGAGGCTGCCGGCGGCGCCCTGTACGTGACCGGCGAGGAATCCCTGCAGCAGATTTCCATGCGCGCCCGGCGACTGGGCCTGGAGGCCGGGGCGCTCCAGTGCCTGACCGAGACCTGCGTCGAGCGCATTCTCGCCGCCGTCAGCGAGCGCGAACCGTCGCTGGTGGTCATCGATTCCATCCAGACCCTGTTCTCGGAGCAGCTCGACTCGGCCCCGGGATCGGTGTCGCAGGTGCGCGAGTCCGCCGCGGCCCTGGTGCGACATGCCAAGCAGACCCGCTGCACCATGTTGCTGGTCGGCCACGTCACGAAGGAGGGCGCCCTGGCGGGACCCCGGGTGCTGGAGCACATGGTGGACGCGGTGCTGTATTTCGAAAGCGACAGCGGCAGCCGCTACCGCATCGTTCGCTCGGTCAAGAACCGCTTCGGCACGGTGAACGAGCTGGGCATTTTCGCCATGACCGGCGAGGGCCTGAAACAGGTGAAGAACCCCTCCGCGATCTTCCTGTCCGGCGCCGAGGCGCTGCCCGGCAGCGCCGTGACCGTGGTGCGCGAAGGCACGCGACCCATGCTGCTGGAACTGCAGGCGCTGGTCGACCAGAGCCACCTGTCCAACCCGCGACGGGTGGCGATCGGCCTGGACGGCAACCGCCTGGCGATGCTGCTGGCGGTGCTCCATCGGCATGGGGGCCTGGCCTTTGCCGACCATGACGTGTTCATCAACGTGGTCGGTGGGATGCGCCTGGCGGAGACGGCCTGTGACCTGCCGCTGGTCCTGGCGCTGGCCGGAAGCTTCCGCAACCGGGCGCTGCCGGAAGGCCAGGTGGCCTTCGGCGAGGTCGGTTTGGGCGGCGAGATCCGGCCGGTCTACAACGGTGAGGAGCGCCTGCGCGAGGCCGCCACGCATGGCTTCCGGCGCGCCGTCGTGCCGGCGGCGAACGCGCCCCGCAAGCCGATCGAGGGCCTGGAAGTGGTGGCGGTGAAATCGCTGCTGGAGGCCCTGGAGCGGGCCTTCGAATA
>JAUHYP010000006.1 GCA_030426265.1 Gammaproteobacteria bacterium
CCATCAACCGGTAACCGATGCCGTGGCGCGTCTGGATCATCTTGCTGCCGAAGGGCTTGTCGATCTGGGCGCGAAGGGAGTGGATGTGCACCCGCAGGCTGTCGCTGTCGGGCATTTCCTCGCCCCATACTTCCTTCTCGAGCTCGGCGCGCGTGACCACGTTGGGCGAGGCTTCCATGAGGCAGCGCAGGAGCTTGAGGCCGATGGGGTTGAGTTCGATCTCGCTGCCGCCGCGGTGCACCGTGAGGGTGTCCTGGTTGAACTTGAGGTCGCCCACCTGCAGCACCCGGCTGGAGCGGCGGCGCCCGCGACGCGAAAGGACGTCGAGGCGGGCCTCGACCTCCTGCAGCGCGAAGGGCTTGACCAGGTAGTCGTCGGCGCCGGTTTCGAAACCCGCGAGTTTGTCCTCGAGCCGGTCGCGGGCCGTGAGCATCAGCACCGGGGTGTCCTTGCCCGCTTCCTCGCGGAGCTTGCGGCAGACGTCCAGGCCGTCGATGCCCGGCAATTGCAGGTCGAGGACGATGGCGTCGAAATTGTTCACCACCGCCAGGTGAAGACCCGTCACGCCATCCCCGGCGAAATCGACGGTGTGGCCCTTGTCCTCGAGGAAATCGCCGAGGTTGGCGGCGATGTCGGGGTTGTCCTCAATGATTAAAACATGCATCAGGAGCGTCTCGTTTTCCTTCTATCGACCCTACCGCCGGCAAAAAGAAGGGCCCAGACAGGGAGGTCGCCTTGCCTGGGCCCGTATGCCCTATTGCCGTTGTCGCCACGTCCGAAGCGGCGGATTCCTTGCAGGACCGCCGGAGTGGGAGCGACCCGCACGCTGAGTCTACGGCGCAATGCGTTAAACATGGGTTAATCGCGGGCGGGTTTTCCGTTAACCACGCCCGGGGCACCAATCAGTCGATGAACTCGGCCGGTGAACTCAGTCGATGAGTTCCACGTCCGAGAGGTTCGCGGACAGGGAGTTGGCGTCGCCACCCTCGGAAAGCTTCACGGCCAGGCGCACCTCGTTGGACGAGTCGGCGTAGCGCAGGGCGTCGTCGTAGCTGATCTTGCCTTCCTTGTACATGACGTACAGGCACTGGTCGAAGGTGATCATGCCGTGGTGGCCGGACTGCTTCATGATGTTCTTGAGTTCAGCGATGTCGCCCTTGCGGATCGTGTCCTTCACCAGCGGCGTCGCCAGCAGCACTTCCACGGCGGCCCAGCGGCGCGTGCCGTCGACCGAGGGCACCAGTTGCTGCGCCACGATGGCCTTCATGTTGAAGGACAGGTCGAGCAGCACCTGCTCCTGCATTTCCTCCGGGAAGAAGTGAAGGATGCGGTCCAGGGCCTGGTTGGAGTTGTTGGCGTGCAGGGTGCACAGCACGAGGTGACCGGTTTCGGAGAACGTGATGGCGTGCTCCATGGTCTCGCGGGTGCGCACCTCGCCGATCATGATCACGTCGGGCGCCTGGCGCAGGGTGTTGCGCAGTGCCACTTCGAAGGATTCGGTGTCCACGCCGACTTCGCGCTGGGTGACCAGGCTCTTGTCGTGGAAATGCACGTATTCGATCGGGTCCTCGATGGTCACGATGTGGCCGCTCATCCGCCGGTTGCGGTAGCCCATCATGGCGGCGAGCGAGGTCGATTTACCCGTGCCGGTGGCGCCCACGAACAGGATGATGCCGCGCTTTTCCAGGGACAGGTCGTTGAGGATGGTGGGCAGGTCGAGTTCTTCGACCGTCGGAATCTTGGTCTCGATGCGGCGGCACACCATGCCGGGCATGCCCTGCTGGAAGAAGGCGCTGACGCGGAATCGCACGTCCCCTTCCATGGCCACGGCGAACTGGCACTCCTGGGTGGTCTCGAACTCCTCCCGCTGCCGCTCGTTCATGACGCTGGCGATGATTTCCGCCACCTCTTCCGGCAGCAGGACCTCGGTGGTGAGGCCGCGGATCTTGCCGTTGACCTTCACGCACGGCGGCGCGTCCGAGGTGATGAACAGATCTGAACCCCTTTCCTCGTGCAGCTGGCGCAGCCAGCCCTCCACGGAACTCAACATCGCTCGACCTCCCTACATGAAGAGCTTCTTGTCCACCGCCTTCCTGGCGGCATCGTGCTTGGAAATGATACCCCGCCCCACCAGCATTTCCAGGTACTGGTCGAGCGTGTGCATGCCCATGGCCTGGCCGGTCTGGATGGCCGAGTACATCTGGGCGACCTTGTCCTCGCGGATCAGGTTGCGGATGGCCGGTGTCGCGATCATGACCTCGTGGGCGGCAACGCGCCCCCCGCCATATCGCTTGATCAGCGTCTGCGCGACCACGGCCCGCAGCGACTCCGACAGCATCGAGCGCACCATGGATTTCTCGCCGGCCGGGAAGACGTCGATGATACGGTCGATGGTCTTGGCGGCGGAACTGGTGTGCAGCGTGGCGAACACCAGGTGGCCCGTCTCGGCGGCGGTCAGCGCCAGGCGGATGGTCTCGATGTCACGCATTTCGCCAACGAGGATGATGTCCGGGTCCTCGCGCAGCGCGGCCCTCAGGGCCTGGTTGAAGCCGTGGGTGTCGCGGTGCACTTCGCGCTGGTTGATGAGGCACTTGCGCGAGTTGTGGACGAATTCGATCGGATCCTCGATGGTGAGGATGTGGCCGGCCACCGTCTCGTTCAGGTGGTCGATCATGGCGGCGAGCGTGGTGGACTTGCCCGAACCGGTGGGTCCGGTCACCAGGACCAGTCCTCGCGGCACGTTGATGATCTCGCGGAAGGTCGGCGGAGCGCCGATGTCCTCCAGGGTCCAGACCGCCTCGGGAATGGTACGGAAGGCGCCGCCGACGCCGCGGTCCATGTGAAAACAGTTCACACGAAAGCGCGCCAGTCCCGGCACCGCATAGGAAAAGTCCACTTCCAGGTTGGCCTCGAAATCGCGGCGCTGGAAGTCGTTCATGGTGCTGTAGAGCAGCTCCTGCAACTGCGTGTTGTCGATGGCAGGAACGTTCAGCCGCTTCAGTTCACCGTCCACCCGGATGAGGGGCGGAAGGCCCGCGGAAAGATGGAGGTCCGAGGCCTTGTTCTTGACCGAATAAGCCAGTAACTCCGCGATGTCCATATACCCCTCCTGAACTGGACGCTGACCGGGATACAATGGCTCCGGCCACCCCCTTAGTCGCCGACTCCCTTCAATCCCTTGGCATTACTGTTAATTTGTTCTCGTAACCTTAGAACATTGCAAGGTAAATGCCAATATGATTCGACACCCTGAACGCCTCCACACCGTCCGCGAACGCATCGCCTCGGCCTGCGCCCGGAGCGGCCGGGACCCGGCTTCCGTGCGCCTCCTGGCGGTGAGCAAGCAACAGGATGCAGCGGCGATTCGCGCGCTCCAGGGCCTGGGGCAACTGGAATTCGGGGAAAACCGGCTCCAGGAAGCGGTGGAAAAACAAGCGTTTCTGGAGGACCTGCCCCTGACCTGGCATTTCATCGGGCCGGTGCAGTCGAACAAGACGAAGGACATTGCCACCCGGTTCGCCTGGGTCCAGTCCGTGGATCGCGAAAAAGTGCTGCAACGGCTCGACGCCCAGCGACCGGATGCACTGCCCGCGCTGAACGTCTGCCTGCAGGTCAACATCGACCATGAGCCGCAGAAGGCCGGGGTGGCGCCCGAAGCGGTGGCGGAACTGGCGGCATTGGCCGCCAGGCTGCCCCGGTTGCGGCTTCGGGGCTTGATGTGCATCCCCGCCCTGACCGAGGATGAAGCGCGGACGCGTGACAGTTTCCGTCGCCTGGCCGCGCTCGCGGAGGACCTGCGCGCACGGGGCCACCGCCTGGACACCCTGTCCATGGGCATGTCCGGCGACCTGGAGCTGGCGGTGGAATGCGGCAGCACGCTGGTGCGCGTGGGCACCGACCTGTTCGGCCCGCGGATGAACTGAACCGGGCGCCTGGAGCCGGTACGAACGCCATGAATTCGAGGACACGAAGCAAACCATGATCATCAGCTACATCGGCGGCGGCAACATGGCCGGCGCCCTCATCGGCGGCCTGTCCGCCGCCGGCGGCGGTCACGAAATCCGCGTGGTCGACCCCGACGCCGGGGCCCGGGAGCGCCTGGCCGGGGCGTTCGGCGTGGCGGCCTTCGCGAGCGCCGGGGAGGCCGTGCCGGGCTCGGACGTGATCGTGCTCGCGGTCAAGCCGCAGGTGCTCCCCGCGGTGCTGAACGACATCGCCGCGCACGTGGCCCCCGGCCAATGCGTGATTTCGGTGGTGGCCGGCGCCACGCTTGCGGGTCTGCGGGCGGCGCTGGGCGATGACGTCGCGCTGGTGCGCAGCATGCCCAACACGCCGGCCCTGCTGGGCGAGGGCATCACCGGCCTTCATGCCGGCCCGGGCAGCCGCGAGCAGGATCGCCGGGCGGCCGAACTGATCCTGGGCGCCTGCGGCGAGACGGCCTGGATCGACGACGAAGCCCTGATGGATGTGGTCACGGCCGTGTCCGGAAGCGGGCCGGCCTATTTCTACCTGCTGGCCGAAGCCCTGGCCGATGCCGGCACGCGCCTGGGACTGCCGGCCGAGACCGCGCGGCGCCTGGCCACACACACCGCCCACGGCGCGGGCGCCATGCTGCTGCGTGGCGGCGCGGACGCCGCGGAATTGCGCCGACGGGTCACCTCGCCCGGTGGCACCACCCAGGCCGCGGTGGAGGCCCTGGAGGCCGGTGGCCTGCGGGATCTCGTGGACCGGGCAGTGACGGCGGCCACGCATCGCGGACGCGAACTCGCCGGGGGGAACGGCGGATGAATTTCTCCGGCGCGACCATCTACCTGATCAGTACCCTGATCGACCTCTACATCACCGCGGTGATGCTGCGCCTGCTGCTGCAGTGGGTGCGGGCCGACTTCTACAACCCCGTGTGCCAGTTCCTGGTGCTGATCACCAACCCCCTGCTCATCCCGCTGCGCCGGGTGATTCCCTCCATCGGCCGTCTCGACACGGCCTCGGTCGTGCTGATGCTGGCGCTGGAGGTGCTGGGCGTGTGGCTGATCAACAAGCTTCGGGACGTGCCGCTGGGCATGGATGCCCTGCTGATGTTCGGACTGGTCAAGCTGATCCTGACGCTGCTGTGGACCTACTTCTTCCTGATCATCGTGCTGGTGATCCTGAGCTGGGTCGGGCAGCGGGCTCGGCACCCCATCGTCCCTCTCATCGTGCAGCTCACCGACCCGGTGCTGGCCCCGATCCGGCGCGTCATCCCGGTGCTCGGCGGCTTCGACCTCGCCCCCCTGGTCGCCCTGATCGCCATTCGTTTCCTGATCGTGCTGCTGCCCACCAGCTTCTGAATCGTCCGGGCTCCCAGGCGGTCCGGCCGTCAGGGAAACAGGCGTTGTTTCTGCCAGGTGCCGTCGGTGAGGGTGAAGCGGAAGCGGTCGTGAAGGCGGCTGGGGCGGCCGTACCAGAATTCGATCATGTCGGGAACGACGCGGAAGCCGGACCAGTGCGGGGGGCGCGGGACGGTTCGGGCCAGGTGGCGGGCCTCGGTTTTGGCGACACGGGCGACCAGCTCGGCCCGGCCAGACATCGGCCGGGACTGGTCAGAAGCCCAGGCGCCCAGCTGGCTGCCCCGCGGGCGGCTGGCGAAGTAGGCGTCGGCCTCCGCATCGCTGACCGGTACAGCCTGTCCTTCGATGCGCACCTGCTGCTCCAGGGCCTTCCAGTGAAAGACCAGTGCGGCCGACGGGTTCGCGCCCAGTTGCCGGCCCTTGAAGCTCTCGAGGTTGGTGTAGAAGACGAAGCCGCTCTCGTCCCAGTCCTTGAGCAACACCATGCGCGAGGACACGCCGCCGGCCGCGTTCACGGTGGACAGGCACATGGCCGTGGGTTCGATCTCGTCGCTGCGTACCGCCGCCTCCAGGCATTCCCGGAAGCGCTCGACGGCCTCCCCCGGCAGCGCCATGGATTCAGGCCGCGGCCGGCTGGACCGGGCCGCCCTCCCCGCCACCGTCACCATCGCCGGCGTCGCCGCGCCGTGGCAGCTTGCGCAACCAGATCAGCCACACCACCAGGGCGTCGAGGATGATCAGTGCCTGCCAGAGGTAAAGGTGAAACCATTCGAAAGCGGTGTAGTTCCACTGCCCCATGTAAAACAGGCTGATGATGCGCACGAGGTTCAAAAGCTGGATGGCGAAGAAGCCGATCACGAAGCCGATCAGCTTGTGCTTGAAGGGCGCGGGAAATGCGAAGATCGCCGCGAACAGGATGATCACGGCCTCGAGGCCGTTGCAGCCGCGTTCGATGCGCACGCCGAAACCGTTGACCGAGTCGCGGATCACGTTGCCGGTGGCGATCACGTTGTCGTCGAACAGCGTCACCAGCCACACGCTCACGTCGGCGACCGCCGCCGTGAAGGGCAGGATGACGTACTTTTCCGTCGGCTGTAGAATTTCAAGCGTGAACAGGCCGACCAGAAGCACCGAAAAAATGACGAAAAACCGCAACATGGACCGCGCCCTGGGCTCGCTGGATAAACGCGGCACCATGGTACCCGAGGCGCGAATCCGGCGCACCCGGATTCGGCCCTGCATGAGGCCTGGATGAGCACCGACACACCGCGCCGGGTCTTCCTGGTCGGACCCATGGGCTCGGGCAAGACGACCCTGGGCCGGCGCGTGGCGGACCAGCTTGGCCTGGAATTCCTGGACTGCGACGAGGAGATCGAGCAGCGCTGCGGCGCGAGCGTGAACCTGATCTTCGACATCGAGGGCGAGGCGGGTTTCCGTGAACGCGAATCGAAGATGCTCGCGTCACTGGCCCGGCGCGATGGCGTCCTGGTCGCCACCGGCGGCGGCGTGGTCACCGTGGCGCGCAACCGCAGCCTGTTGCGGCGTTCCGGCCTGGTGGTCTGGCTGCAGGCCAGCGTCGCACAGCAATTGCGGCGCCTGGAAATGGACCGCAAGCGCCCCCTGTTGCAGGCGCCCGATCGCCGGGCGCGGCTCGAGGCGATGGCCCTGGAACGCGACCCCCTCTACGCCGAGGTCGCGGACATTCACTTTCGCTCCCGCCACCGCGGCGTCGGCAAGGTGGCCGAGGCCCTGGCCGAGACCATCGGCGAGGCCTGGGCCGGCGAGGCGGTCCCGTGAGGCGCGTCGACATCGCGCTGGGCGAGCGCAGCTACCCGGTGTTCGTCGGGCACGGCCTGCTGGAAGCGCCTTCCGCCTGGGCGGACCGGGTGCCGGACGCCCCCCTGGTGGTGCTGACCAACGACACCGTCGGCCCCCTGTACCTGGACACCCTGAAAGCCGCGCTGGGCGACCGAACAGTCCACACCCTGGTCCTGCCCGACGGTGAGGCCGAGAAGTCCTTCGACAACTACCGCCGCGCCATCGCCTTCCTGGCCGATCACGGGGTGCGCCGTGACGGCTGCCTGCTCGCCCTGGGGGGCGGTGTGATCGGCGACCTGTGCGGTTTCGTCGCCGCCACCTGGATGCGCGGCGTCCGGTTCATCCAGTTCCCCACTACCCTGCTGGCGCAGGTGGATGCCTCCGTGGGGGGCAAGACGGCCATCAACATTCCCGAGGGCAAGAACCTCGTGGGCGCCTTCCACCAGCCCGTGATGGTGGTCGCGGACACGGCCACGCTGTCGACGCTGGACGATCGGGAGTACCGCGCCGGCCTGGCCGAGATTCTCAAGACCGGCGCCATCCGCGACCGGGCCTTTCTCGCCGACCTGGAAGCGTGCGCCCCCGCCTTGCTCGACCGCGATCCCGAAGCGCTGGAGGACATCGTCGCCCGCAGCGTCGCGCACAAGGCGGAAGTGGTCGCCGAGGACGAACAGGAGGCCGGCGTCCGCGCACTGCTCAACTTCGGCCACAGCTTCGGCCACGCGGTGGAGGCGCACACCGGCTACACGCGTTTCCTGCACGGCGAGGCCGTGGCCATGGGCATGGTCGCCGCCGCGCGCCTGAGCGAGCAGCGCCGCCTGTGTCCGGCGGGGGTCGCGGACCGCATTGCCGAGGGACTGCGTCGCCTCGGTCTCCCCACGCTCATTCCGGCCGACCTCGACGTCGACGCCCTGCTCGACCTGATGCAGCTGGACAAGAAGAACACCACCCGCCAGCGCCGCCTGGTGCTGTTACGCGACGCCGGAGACGCCTTCGTGGACGCCGGCAGCGAGCCCGGGCAGGTCCGGGCCGCCATCGAAGCCAGCCAGGGCTGAGGACCAGTTCAATGGCCGAACTGAAAAACGATCGCCTGCTGCGCGCGCTGCTGCGCCAGGACGTGGACCGCACCCCGGTGTGGATCATGCGCCAGGCCGGGCGTTACCTTCCCGAGTACCGGGCCATCCGTGAACAGGCCGGCAGCTTCATGGGCCTGGCGACCAACCCGGAGCTGGCCTGCGAGGTGACGCTCCAGCCTCTTCGCCGCTTCGAACTGGACGCGGCAATCCTGTTCAGTGACATCCTCACCATTCCGGACGCCATGGGCCTGGGGCTGCATTTCGTCCAGGGCGAGGGCCCGAAGTTCGAACGGCCAGTGCGCGACGCGCGCGCCATCGACCGCCTCGGCGTGCCCGACCCGGGCGCGGAGCTGGCGTACGTGACGGATGCCGTGCGCACGATCCGCAAGGCCCTGGACGGCGACGTTCCGCTGATCGGATTCAGCGGCAGTCCCTGGACGCTGGCCACCTACATGGTCGAGGGCGGCTCCAGCCGCAGCTTCGGCCGTGTGAAGACGCTGTTGTACGAGGACCCGGCGGCGGCCCACCGTTTGCTGGACACGCTCGCCCGGGCCGTCATCGAATACCTCAATGCCCAGATCGAGGCCGGCGCCCAGGCGGTGCAGGTGTTCGATTCCTGGGGCGGCGCGCTGTCGGCGGAAGCCTTTCGCGAGTTCTCCCTGCGCTACATGGCGCAGATCGTCGATGGCCTGAAACGCGAACACGAAGGGCGCCGCGTCCCCGTGGTGCTGTTCAGCAAGGGTTGCAACACGCAACTGGAGGCCCTGGCCGGCACCGGCGCGGACGCGCTGGGGCTGGACTGGACCATCACGCTGGACGAAGCGCGGGGCCGGGTCGGCGACCGCGTCGCCCTGCAGGGCAACCTGGATCCGGCCGTGCTGCTGGCCCGGCCCGAGGCGATCCGCGCCGAGGCCGATCGCGTGCTCGAAAGTTTCGGACACGGGGCCGGACACGTGTTCAACCTCGGCCACGGCATCACGCCCGAGGTGCCCCCCGAACACCTCGGCGCGCTGCTCGACCAGGTCCATGCCACCAGCCCCCGCTATCACGGGAGGGCGCCATCCCCCTCCGACTGATCATCGCCGCGGGGCTGGTCATCGTCGCCGTGGTGGCCCTGGCGCTGCTGCTCTTGGTGACCGACACCGCGCTGTCGGTCTGGGAGCGCCTGGCCGCGGCGCCGGCCGTCGTGCGCTGGGGCTGGATCGCCATCGTCTCCTCGCTCACCGTGCTGGCCACCTTCCTGGCCTGGCGCTGGCTGCGTCACCGCACCCGGCCGAAGGCGGCCGCCGAACCGGACGCCCCACCCAGCGAGGAAGCCCTGGAAGCGGCGCTGCAGGCCTCAGAAGACCAGGGGGTGGACGTGGGCCCTGCCCTGGCGGAACTGGCGGAACGCCGCCGGCGCAAGGACAGCGGCGAGATCCACATCGCGGTCTACGGCGAAGTCAGCACCGGCAAGAGCGCCCTGGTCGGCGCGCTGCTGCCGGGGGTGGAGTCGCCGTCCGACCCCCGTGCCGGCACCACGACCGGGATCCGCCACTTCCACTGGGCCGCGGAGGGCGGGGACCGTGTGGTGGTGGCCGACCTGCCCGGCTTCAACCTGGTGAATGACGAGCGCATCCTGGACGAGGCGCGCCGGGCCCATCTGGTGGTGTTCCTGGTGGACGCCGACCTGGCGGCCTCCCAGCACCAGGAACTGGCCCGCCTGCAGGCCCTGGGCAAGCCCCTGGTGCTGGCCCTGAACAAGACCGACCGCTTCGACGCGGAGGAACTGGCCGCGATACGCGCCCGCATCGCCGAACGCACGGGCCTGGAACCGGGCCAGATCGTCGCCGTGCGCAGTGGCGGCCGTGAGGAGGTGGTGCGCCGGCTCAGCGATGGGCAGGAACAACGGGAGACGCGCGACCGGGGCGCCGACGTCGAGGCCCTGCGCCGTGCCCTGCAGGCCCGCATCGACAGGGACGGTCCGCTGCTCGAATCACTGCGTGATTCGGCCGTGCTGCTGCTGGCGGGCGAGCGCCTGGACCAGGCCCGCCAGGCGCATCGCGCGGAACGGGCCGACGCACTGGTCAGCACCTATTCGAAGCGCGCCGTCATCGGCGCCCTGGCCGCCGTGGCCCCGGGCTCGGACCTGGTGATCCAGGGCGTTCTCGCCACGCGCCTGGTGCAGGAACTCTGCGCCGTCTACGACGTGCCCGCGAAGGAAATGGAGATCGAGTCCTTCCTGAAACTCGCCGGGGGCCGCGTGCGCCGCATGAGCGCCCTGACGCTGGCCATCGCAGGCAATGGCCTCAAGGCCTTTCCCGGCATCGGCACCCTGACCGGCGGCCTGGTCCACGCGGTGGCCTACGGCATGATTTTCGACAGCCTGGGCCGCGCCGCGGCCGAGACCCTGGCCAGCCGGGGCGACCTGGCGCCCCTGCCCGCCGCGCGGGCCTTCGAGGAGAACCTGGGTGAGACTCTGGAACAGGGCGCGGGCCGCTTTGCGCGGCTGGCGCTCGACCAAGCCCGACGACGCGACGCTTCCTGACGCGCACCTGCTGGAAGCCAACCGCAACCTGAGAGCGCTGCTGGAGGACACCAGCGTGCCCGCGGCGGTGCGTCGCGCCCTCGACCCCGAGTTCCGGGAGCTGGAGGCGTTGTCGGACAAGCTCAAGCGCGAGGAAGTGCACCTGGCCGTCTTCGGCCGGGTCGGCACCGGCAAGTCCTCGCTGGGCAACGCCCTGCTCGGCCAGCCGGCCTTCAGCACCAGTCCCCTGCACGGCGAAACCCGTGACCGCCAATCGACCCCCTGGGACGCCTTCGAATCCGGGCACGTCGTGCTGATCGACACGCCGGGCATCGACGAACTGGACGGGGAGGCGCGCGAGCAACTCGCCCGGGAGGTGGCGCGGCGCGCGGACGTGCTGCTGATGGTCTGCGACGGGGACCTGACGGAACCGGAGCACCGCGCCCTGGAGACCCTCGCCGCCCGCCGCCGGCCCGTGCTGCTGGTGCTCAACAAGACCGACCGCTACACCCGGGAGGAACGTGACGCCCTGCTGGCGCGGCTGGAAGAGCGCGCCGCCCCGCTCATCGGCCCGGGCCGGGTGATTGGCGCCGCGGCGGACCCGCGGCCGGAAACGGTCATCCAGGTGGACGCCGAGGGGCGGGAAACCGAAACCCGGCGCCCCCGCGCACCGGACGTCGACGCCCTGCGCGAGCGCCTGTGGCGCCTGCTGGAAGCCGAGGGCAAGACCCTGGCGGCCCTCAACGCCGCCCTGTTCGCCAGCGAACTGGACAGCCGCATCGCCCGGCGCGTGGTCGAAGCCCGCGCGGAACTGGCCGATCGCCTGATCCGCAAGTACTGCCTGGGCAAGGGCCTGGCCGTGGCGGCCAACCCGGTGCCCGTGGCGGACCTGCTGGCGGCCGCGGGCATCGATGTCGCCATGGTGCTGCACCTGGGCCAGGTCTACGGCCACAGCCTGTCGCGGCGCGAGGCCTCGCGCCTGCTGGTGACCATCGCAGCGCAACTGGCCGCCCTGATGGGCGCCTACTGGGGCGTGAACCTGGTGTCTTCCGCACTCAAGGGCATGAGCGCGGGTCTGACCACGGTGGTCACCGGCGCCGCCCAGGGGGCCCTGGCCTGGTATGCCACCCTGGTCACCGGCAAGGCGGCCGAGGGCTGGTTCGCGCGGGGCAAATCCTGGGGGCCCGACGGCCCGCGGGCGACGGTCCGGGGCATCCTCGACGACCTGGACCGCGACTCCATCCTTCGTGATGCCCGGACGGAGATTCTCGCCCTGCTCGACCGCAACCCCGACGACGAACGACGACAGAAGGAAACCGGCTGAGCGCGAATCCGGGGCCCGGACCGCGCCAATGCCGTATCCTTCACGCTTCGATCATTGACCCCCGTTCGACATGACCGCCCAACACAACATCCAGCCCATGTTTTCCGTCCCTTTCGTCAGCCTCAACCTGGAGGACTGCGAGGGACTCAACCGGGAACTGACGGACTTTTTTCTCGCCACCGAGGCGCGCGGCGCGGAACGGGCGAACCCCGACCCGTTCGTGACCCGCAATGCGTCGCTGTTCGAAAGCCGCTTCGACCTGTTCGACTGGCGCGAACCCTGCGTGCAGCGGCTCGCCAAGTTCTGCCTGTCCTCGGCCTACGGGCTGATCGGAGAGATCAACGGCTACGACCAGGCGAAGCTCCAGACCCTGCACTACCAGTGCGAATCCTGGTTCCACATCACGCGGCGTGGCGGTTTTTTCGGCCCGCACATTCACGCCCTGCATGCCTGGTCCGGGGTGTACTGCGTCCAGCACGACGGGGATGACCCGCAAAGCCAGAGCGGGCGGCTGGTGTTCCAGCACCCGAACCCGGCGGCGGCCATGTACACCGACCTGTCGAACATGAAGCTGAAGCAGCCGTTCTCGTCCGCGCCCATCCGGTTGCGGCTCGTGCCGGGTCAGCTGGTGCTTTTTCCCTCCTGGATCGAGCACCAGGTGTACCCCTACGAGGGCGACGGGATGCGCATCACGGTGGCCTACAACCTGCGCTTCGCGCAGGGGTGAAGGTCTAGTCCTTCACCTTCCAGATCACCAGGCCCCACTCCTCGCGATTCTCGGAGCTGTGGTCGTAGCCGACGTAGTAGGTCTTGCCGGCTTCGAAGTCGGCCTCCAGCGGCTGTACGTCCAGGTTCGAGGGGCTGTAGTCGAGGTTCTTGCAGAACGCGTTGTTGACCACGGCCCGGCCGGTCATGCTGTGCCGGCCCGGCTCGACCGTGAATCCGGATTCGGGCACCCGGACGTTCTCGCTGTCGATGGTGTTGACCTGTACTTTCGAGATGCACTTCGATGCCTGCTCGAAGCCGGTGACGATCCGGGCCTTTTCCGAGGCCAGGGCGGTCGCCGCCAGCGGCAGCAGTACGAGGACCAGCGTGGTCGATACGAGTCGTTTCATTGCCAGGCTCCTGTGATGTACGGGTGACGTCTGCACGGCTCTCCCTGCACCAAGCTTAGCGCTGGACCCCGGACTGCGCCATGAAATCGAGTGGCGAAGGGGACGTTCCGCCCTGTTCCGGGCCGGGGGAAATCCGGTAACGCGGATCTTCAGATCCGCCGACGATCAGGGCTTGCGGAAGACCAGGCCCAGGCCGCTCCTGTGACGACCCTGGTACAGGATTTCCGTCTCCGAAACGAGTTCGAGGCCGGCTTCGACGAACGCCTCGAACCAGCGCGGCTGCGCCAGGATGCGCCGGTTCGTGTCCAGCAGATCCGCGGCCCGGTCTCGCCCGGCCGCGAGGTCCGCCGCGTATTGCCGGATCGCCGGTTGCTGCTCCGCCAGTTGAGCGGGCTCCATGGCCAGCAATGCGCCCATGCCCTGGACGAAGCTGCCGATGAGGGCGCTGCTGGCGGACGGTGACCGCAGCGGCAGCAGGGCCCGCTTGAGTCGCTTGCGCGCGGCGGGCGTGCCGGTCTCACCCAGCTTACGCAGCGCCGGCAGCGCGCCGGACTGGCCCAGGAGCGCATATTCCCGCTGCTCCGCGTCCATGGTTGCCACCATGGCGGAGGTCGGCACGTGGGCGACCAGCGCCAGTCGGCCAGCGGGTTTCAGGGCCGCCACGATGGCCCGCGCGCTGTCGCTCCAGTCGGTGTATTCGAGACCATACTGGCTGGTGACCAGGTCGAAGCACTGACCGAGGCCATCCACCGATTCGGCGGGCGTCCCGGGCAGGAAGGTCACCCTTTGCGCAAGGTCGGCGAGGTCCGGATGACCGGCCAGCGCGGGGGCGGGATCGATGGCCGCGGCATCGGCGGCCCACAACTGCGCCTGGGGCGCATGGCGGGCCATCAGCAATGCGACCGGTCCGTTGCCGGCGCAGACGTCCAGCACCTGGGCCCCCTCGGGCAATTCCTTCGCGATTCCGGACCAGAAGGCCTCGATCTCGCCGTCGTACACGGCCGCGAAGTCCTCGGGCAGGGAAGTGAGGTGGCCGGTCTGCCAGTAGCGGCTCCAGTGGTCGAGCGTGTTCGTCATGTTCGTGATCTTGTCAGAAAGTTCAGGATAAAAAAAAGGCGGGCCGAAGCCCGCCTTTTCTGTACTGCTCAGACTTCTGTCGTAATTCGATCAGAAGGTCTGGGTGTAGCGGCCGTACACGACCCGACCAAATGCGTCGTACAGGTCGAAGTTGTAGCCGTCGCCGTAGCCATTGTCGAGCGGCGGATCTTCGTCGCCCACGTTGTCGACACCGACCGTGATCTGGCCATCCCAGGGGGTGAACCAGTTGGCCTGCAGGTCGAACGTGGTCCAGGAGTCCACCTTGTCCACGGCCGCACCCGGCGTCTGCTCGTCGATGTAGTTGACGATCGCCGCGAAGGAGAAGTCGCCGATGGCGAAGACGTTCCGCCAGTTGGCGCGCCACTCCGGCAGGGCGTCGGTGCCGGCCTGTTCCGCACCGCTGTCCACTTCGTAGGACAGCAGGTAGGTCGTCAGCAGTTCAGACGTCAGCATGCCCACACCCAGATCGAAGTTCGCATTCAGCGACATGTCGATACCGGAGGTCTCGATCGTACCCAGGCTGGCGAAACCGCGCTGCACGTACTGGATCTCTCCAGCGGCGCCACGCAGCAGGCCGAGGCCGGCAGCTTCGTTCGGGCCGGGGAAGACGTTCGGCAGGTTGGTGATGCCCGGCGGGCAGTTCGTGGTCGTGCCGTTCAGGCAGTTGATGATCGTCTGTGAGCTGATGGCCGCCACGCGGTCTTCAATCTCGATGTTGTAGTAGTCGATCGTGCCGTTCAGCCAGTCGAAGGGTTCGAACGCCAGGCCCAGACCGTACTGGTTCGAGGTTTCGGCGCCGAGGTTCGGGTTGGCGATCACGAAGGTCGTGACCTGGATGTTCGGCACACAGTCGTCACCGACGCCCAGGAACACACAGGTGGGCGGGTCGAAGACGGTGTCAGCCGAGAAGGACGTGTTCGCCGACAGGATGTCCAGCGGCGGCGCACGGAAGCCCTGGCCCCAGGAACCGCGAACGGTCAGGGAATCCAGCGGCTGCCAGCGGAAGCTGGCCTTCGGGGACACTTCGCTGCCGAAGTCGCTGTAATCGTCGAAACGAGCAGCGAAGTTCAGCTCCAGGGAGTCGATGACCGGCACCAGCAGTTCTGCGAACAGCGCGGAGTAGTCACGGGAACCGGAAGCCGAGTTACCGGCGGAACCGGTGATGTTGCCGTTGGCCTGCAGGTCGTCGTAGATGTCCTTGTACTGCTCTTCGCGGTACTCACCACCGAAGGCGATGCTCACAGGACCGGCCGGCAGCACGAACAGGTCGCCGTTGGCCACGGCGAAATATTCGTTGGCCTTGTACTGGGAGTCACGCGTGATGGTGGCCGTGAAGGACTGCAGGACATCCAGCGGGTTGCCGGACGGGTCGTAGATGTTGTAGTTGCCAGCGGTGAACTGCGGCTGGGCCAGAGCGGACACGATGTAGTTGCGGCCGTTCTCGTAGTACTGGGACTCGGTCTGGCGGACGCGGGCTTCGACGGTCCAGCTGTCGAAGATCGTGCCGATCACACCCAGGTCGACGTCGTACAGCTGCGCGTCGGTGCTGGTGTCACGCGGGCCGTTGGCGGCGAAGCGGTGACGCAGGCCCAGCAGCGTGTCGGCGTAGTCCTGGTAGTCCGCCCACAGCGGGTTCAGACCGCCCTGATCCGGCGGGGTGGCCGGGTGGTTGGGCGAGCCCACGGGCAGTTCGATGTTGCCGATGTTGCCGACCAGCCAGGGCGAGGACGGCACCGGGGCGTAACGACCGAAGGAGGTCACGCGGCCCACGGAGGCGTTCAGCAGCAGGGTCCAGTCGTTGCTGATGTCGTACTTGCCACGAATGAAGCCGGACTCGTTCTTGGAGGCGGCTTCGTCAGCGGCCACCAGCTGGAAGTCGTACAGGCAGCGGCCACTCGCGCCGTTGGCGGCGTAGGTGAAGCCCGTGTCCTGACAGCCCGCCGTGTTGGCGGAACCGTAGGTCGGGTGGGCCAGGAAGCCACCGGTCGCGGTCATGAAGTTGTTGGAGAAGGAGGATGCACCACCCTCGTTCCAGGGACGCTGGTTCTGGAAGATGATGTCGCGGTCGTCGTAGGAGACGCCGGCCATGATCTGTCCGCGGTCACCGGAGATACCCATGATGGCGTGACCGTTGGTGAAGTCGCCGCCTTCCTGGCTCGGGAAACCGGCCGTGTAGGACACCTCGGCGCCGGTGTAGTCGGCACGGGTGATGATGTTGATCACACCGCCGATGGCGTCGGAACCGTAGATGGCCGAAGCGCCGTCCGCCAGGATTTCGATGCGCTCGACGGCGCCCAGCGGGATGGAACGCAGGTCCTGTGCGGAACCGAAGTTCGGGGCGATCGGGGCGCGGCGGCCGTCGATCAGGATCAGGGTACGACCTTCGCCCAGTGCGCGCAGGTTGGCGCCGGCAAAGCTCTGTGCGGAGCTGCCTGACTGGGGACGGAAGTTACCGCCGGTGGTCATGGGCAGGTCGCGCAGCAGGTCTGCGACGGAAGCCTGGCCAGACAGTTCGATGTCTTCACGGTCGATCACGAAGACCGGAAGGGAATCTTCGACATCGGCGCGCGAGATACGCGAACCGGTCACCATCACGCGATCGAGTTCAGCGCTGTCGGTGCTTTCCTCATCGGTCTGCGCGAATGCGACGTTGCTGACTCCGGTTGCGACGCCGGCAATCAGGGCGTAGCGAATCGCGGTCATCAGGCGATTGTTATGTTGCTTCATGAATATTTTCTCCCACGTTTCAGCGTGTCTGAAATGTTTCTGTAGCTGGATTATCTAGGGTGTGCGCTCGGTTGTAAGCGACGTAGAAGCTGCAAGGCAAGATGCAAATCCCTCTCGATGCAGCCCCGTAGCGAGCCAACGATAGCAGACCACCGGCCTGATGGAAACATTTATTTAACGAACCCTCAACACCAGTTGAAGGTTCGAACGGAGCAGGAAAAACACCCGGACTCGCGGCTCGCCGGGGCCCGAACGCCGCGATGGGAGGGGAAACCGGAGATTCAGGAGGGCGCGCCGGCGAAGGACGCCGGCGCGGTGGATCAGGTTCGACTCACTTGCGGTCGATGCGCACGTCGCCGCTGAAACTCTCGACCCGGATCAGGGCGCTGCCCTCACCGGCCACGTGCTGGAGGCTGGTGCCGGGACCGAACTTCTCGCGCTTCGCCGAGCCGAAGGCGCTGCGGATGTCGCCGGAGAAGGTCTGGGCGCGGAACTCGCCCGCCTGGTCGGCCGGGACCCGCAGGTTGGCGTCACCGCTCATGGTCTCGACCGTGACGCGCCCGCCGGCATTCACCGACAGGTCCAGGTCCAGGGTGCCGGACACGGACTCGAACCGCCCCAGGTCGAAGGCGCCGCCCATCAGGGTCACGTCGCCCGATACGAGGCTCACCTCGAGCTCGCCGCTCACACCCGAGAGTTCGATGTCACCCGACACGCTCTCCACCGAGGTGCGCGTCGAGGCGCCGCTGAATTCCACATCGCCGCTGACCGAGGACAGGCCGATCCGGCCGGCCTCGGCGCGCACCTGCACGTCGCCGCTGACGGTCTCCGCTTCGACCACCTGCCCCCGGGATCCGTCGATGGTGATGTCGGAGCTGACGCCGCTCACGTTCAGGCTGGCGCCCACGGGCACCCTGAGGATCAGTTCGCTGGACTCGACGTTGCGGGACCAGCCACGATCCTCGGTCTCGACCTCGATGCGGACATCGCCGCCGGAGGCCTTGAACTGCAGTTCCGAGCCGTCGCCGAGATCCCCGGTCAGGTGGACCTCGGCCCGGTCCCAGGTGTCGATCTCGATGTCGCCGGCGATGTTGATCACCGTCACCTTGCCGTCCGGCGCCATTTCGGCGCGTTCGTCGATGGGATCGCCCGCGAGCGCCAGGGCGGGCATCGCCAGGGCACCTGTCGCCACGAGGGCCGGAACGAAGGCATTCATTGGTTTCATGTGTTTCTCCTGCTGTTCTGGTCCAGCATGTGCAGTTGGCGCATGAACGCCAGCTGCTGTTCGCGCAAAGTCAACAGTTTTTCCGCCAGGTACGGGTTGTCCGGGTGCTCGTCCAGGGCCGTGGTCAGGGCGATTTCGGCCTGTTTCATGGCCTGCCAGCTCCGCTCCAGGTCCTCCACGGTGCCGGCGCCCAGCACCGACGGTGCGACGCCGACCGGCTCGAAGCCTTTCCAGGCCGCCTGGTACTCGCGTTCGGTGGCCCGCAAGGTCGCCAGGACCGATGGCCCGGCGGCTTCGGCCAGGGTCAGGGCCGGCCCGGTGGCGGGAGTGGGCACCGGGGCGCCGTCCTGCCGGCCGAGCAACACACCGGCCAGGAAGGTCACCGCGAAGCCCGCGGCGACGGCGGCCAGCCGCCAGCCCCGCTGCCGGGGAGCGGTGACGTCCTCGCGCGGCGCCAGCCGGGCCTCGATACCCGGCCACAGGTCGCGGCGGGGCTCGAAGGACCGGGGCAGGCGCGCGAGCGCCGCCAGGGGCCGTTCCTCGAGTGGTCGTTCCGTTCCGTCCATCATTCCGTTCCCGTCAAGCTTACGTTCCGTTCGGCCATTGGCCGTTCATGGTTCACAGGGCGCCGGCGGCCGTTCATGGCTCGAAGTCGTCCTCGTGGCCGTCCAGGGCGCCTCGCACCAGCTTTCTCGCCCGATGCAGCTGCGCCTTGGAAGAGCCGACCGCCATTCCGGTGAGGTCGGCGATCTCCTCGTGCCGGTAGCCCTCGATATCGAACAGCACCAGCACCGTACGCGCCCGCTCCGGCAGTCCCGCGATGGCCGCTTCCAGGTCCGTTCGCAGGCCGACCGAGAGGTCCTTCTCGCCCATGGCCGTGCGTTCGACCGCCTCGTCCATCGGGAGCTCGCGGCTCACCCGTTTCACCCGGATCCGCCGGTCACTCAGGGCGACGTTCGCCGCGAGGCGGTGGAGCCAGGTGCCGAAGGCGCTCTTGCCCTCGAACAGGTGCAGCTTGTTCCAGGCCCGGATGAAGGCCTCCTGCACCAGGTCCTCGGCCAGTGCGGCGTCACCGCCGCAGAGGCGCCAGACCAGGGCGTTGATGCGACCGGCGTGCAGCCGGTAGAGCCGCTCGAACGCCGCGGTGTCGCCACGGCGGGCGTCCTCGACCCAGGACAGCTCCTGGTCGCGATTCTCCGCCTCCGGCAGTTCCCGTTGCTGCACCGCCTGCACGCCTCCCATGCCCTTCAGACGACGGGCAGGGTCCTTCGGTTTAAAGGCACGAGATTAAAGGTCGGCAGGGTGCCGCGCCATTCCGGCGTCACGCCGGGGGAATCAGGGTTTCGATGACGTGGTCGAGGTAGGCCTCGAACTGCTGGCTGCTGAGCGCCGGCGCCTGGCTCTGGCGTTGCAGCTGCAGGAAGCCGAGGTAGACCGAGTAGGTGAGGCGTGCGTGGTGTTCCGCTTCCCCTGTCGCAAGACCCAGTTCTTCGAAGGCCTGTGCGATGTGCGCCATGCGCCGGGACGCCACGCGCTCGAGCACGGGCTGGACCTGGGGATGGTCCGCGGACGCGGTCAGGGCGCTGTAGACCTGGTGGGTCAGGCCCTCGCGGCTGACGTTGCGGAAAAAGGAGATCAGGCGGTCTCGCGGGCAGTCCAGCTCGCCCAGCGATCGCGCGAGGTTGCGCGCGTCGTGCTCCTCCCAGCCGATCAGGGCCTGTTCGAGGAGGGACTCACGGCCGGTGAAATGCCAGTAGAAACTGCCCTTGGTGATGCCCATGCGACGGGCGAGCGGCTCGATGGCGACGGCCCCGATGCCCTGCTCGGCGATGACCCGAAGGGCTTCGAGCTCCCAGTCGGCGGCCGAGAGGGTGGTTCGCTTGTTGCTGCTGGCTTCTGGCACCGCTTGGCCCGAACAGGGACTCCGGTCATTGGAGCGGGTGGGCATGATAAGTCATCGGACGCCCGACGGACAGTGGCGCACCCTCTGACACCTACGGGCGCGCCGCCCCAAACCGTAGTCCTGGCGGCGCATTGGGGCAGTTGACATCATGCGAGCACTTTTCCATACTCTGGCGTATGGTTTGCGCCGGAGGCCCTTGTTGGCCCTTTATTGTCTCTGGCGCACTGGCTCTGGCACAGGAACCCCGATGACCTGGATTTTCGTACTCACCCTTCTCGCCGTGGCGGCGGCCTGCGCTTTCCGCGGGCTGTCCCTGCGTCCCTTCAGCTACGCCATGGGCGCGGTCGTGCTGGCCTTCGCCGTGTTTTCCGAAGTGCCGGGGCTGGCGCTGTTCATCGCGACTGTGCTGCTCGCCGCCGTGCTGGTGCCGCTGAACGTCCCGGCCTGGCGCCAACGCTTCCTCACCGCGCCGTTCCTGGTCCAGTACCGCCGCATGCTGCCCGAACTCTCGGAAACCGAGAAAGCCGCCATGGAGGCCGGCACCGTGGGCTGGGAAGGCGAGCTGTTCTCGGGCGACCCGGACTGGGACGCCCTGCGTGCGCGCCCCTACCTGAAGCTGAGCGCGGAGGAACAGGCCTTCCTCGACGGGCCCGTCGAGGCACTGTGCGGCATGATCGATTCCTGGGACATCACCCACCATCGAACCGACCTTCCGCCGGAGATGTGGGACTTCCTCAAGCAGAACCGTTTCTTCGGCATGATCATCCCGAAGGAATACGGTGGCCTCGGTTTCTCCGCCATGGGCCATCGCGCCGTCCTCCAGAAAGTGTCTTCCGTGGATGGCGTGGTCGGCACGACCATCGCCGTGCCCAACTCACTGGGCCCCGGCGAACTGATCCTCCACTACGGCACCGAGGAACAAAAGAACCACTACCTGCCGCGCCTGGCCAGCGGAGAGGAGATCCCCTGCTTCGGCCTGACCAGCCCGACGGCGGGTTCGGACGCCACCTCCATCACCGATTACGGGGTGATCTGCCGGCGCACGATCAACGGCGAGTCGGTGCTCGGCATGCGGCTGAACTTCGACAAGCGCTACATCACCCTGGCCCCGGTGGCCACGGTGATCGGCCTGGCCGTGCGCCTGTACGACCCGGAACACCTGCTCGGCGAGGAAGAGGACCTGGGCATCAGCCTGGCGCTGTTGCCGCGCGATACGGCCGGCCTGGAGATCGGGCAGCGGCACTTCGCCCTGAACCTGCCGTTCCACAATGGCCCGATCCGCGGCGAAGATGTGTTCCTGCCGATGGAGGCGTTGATCGGTGGGCCGGCCATGGCCGGCAAGGGCTGGCGCATGCTGGTCGAGGCCCTGTCCGTGGGCCGCGGCGTGACCCTGCCCTCCTCCTCCACCGGCGGTGGCAAGGCCTGCTCGCTGGCCACCGGCGCCTACGCGCGAATCCGCAAGCAGTTCGGCCTGCCCATCGGGCGCTTCGAAGGCATCGAAGAGGCGCTGGCGCGGATCGCGGGCAAGAGCTACACCATTTCCGCGCTGTCCCGCATGACCTGTACCTCCGTGGACCTGGGCGAGAAACCCGCCGTGGCCTCGGGCATCGCCAAGTGCCACGCCACGGAGATGGCCCGCGAGATCATCACCGACGCCATGGACGTGCACGGGGGCAAGGGCATCATCCTGGGTCCGCGCAACTACCTGGGCCGCGCCTGGCAGGGCGCGCCGATCTGGATCACCGTGGAAGGCGCGAACATCCTGACTCGCAGCATGATGATCTTCGGCCAGGGCGCCATTCGCTGCCACCCCTATGTCCTGAAGGAAATGCAGGCAGCCAGCCTGCCGGACGCCACCGAACGCCTGGAGCGTTTCGATGCGCTGCTGTTCGCCCACGTGGGCTACACCATCCGAAACGCGGTGCGCAGCATGCTGCTGGGCCTGAGCCTCGGACGTCTGGCCGCGGTTCCCAGCCGCAATGACCGCCGGCTGGCGGGTTACTACCGCAAGATGTCGCGCTACTCGGCCGCCCTGGCCTTCTGTGCGGACATCGCGATGCTGAGCCTGGGCGGCAAGTTGAAGCAGAAGGAAAGCATCTCGGCCCGGCTGGGCGACGCGCTGAGCCACCTTTATATGGCCTCCGCGCTGATGTACCGCTACGAGGCGCAGGGACGCCCGGCGCCGGACCAGGTGCTGATGGCCTGGTCCTTCCACAACGCCATGCACGAAGTGCAGATCGCCCTGGGCGGCTTCGTGGACAACTTCCCCAATCGCTGGATCGGCCGTGCGCTGGCCGCCGTCATCTTCCCGCTGGGACGGCGTGAACGCGCGCCGGGCGACCGCCTGGGGCACCGCGTGGCGCAGTTGTTACTCTCGCCCAACGAGGCGCGCGACCGCCTGACCCACGGCATCTTCGTTTCCAGGGACAGCGAACAGCCGCTCAGCCTGATGGAACGCGCCCTGCCGCTGGTGATCGCGGCCGAACCGCTGGAGCGCAAGCTCGGCAAGGCCATCAAGGCGGGTGAACTCGCCGGTTACACCTGGGAGGACCAGCTGGCCTCCGCCGTCGACCGCGGCGTGGTGAGCCACGAGGAAGCGAGACAGCTGCGCGAGGTGCGCGAACTGGTGCTGGAAATCATCGCCGTGGACGAATACGACACCGAGACCCTGCGTGCCGGTGTCCCCGCGGAGGAACAGGAAGCGGAGCCCCTGCGGCACTCCGACGCGGCCTGATTCAGAACATGCCGGTTTCGAGGCGGGCCGCCTCGGACATCATCATGTGGTTCCAGGGCGGATCGAACACCAGTTCGACGTCCACCTCGGTGATGGTGGGGATGAGGGAGATCTTGGCACGTACGTCCTCGACCAGGATGGGGCCCATGCCGCATCCAGGGGCCGTCAGGGTCATGTCGACCGCCACCCGCCGTTCGCCGGACGCGTTGCGGTCCAGGTCGCAGCGGTAGACCAGCCCCAGGTCCACGATGTTGACCGGAATTTCCGGGTCGTAACAGGTCCGGAGCTGGTCCCAGATCAACTTCTCCACGTCGTCCTCGGTCGCGTCCTCGGCCAGGGTCGGCGGCTGCACCGGCTCCTTGCCGATGGCGTCGGCATCCACGCCGGCCACACGAAAGAGGTTGCCCTCCACGAACACGGTGAAACTGCCGCCCAGGGCCTGGGTGATGTACCCGGCCGTGCCGGCGGGCATGGTCAATTCGTCGCCGGAGGGAATCATCACCACCGGGCAATCGCGTTCGAACTGGCAGGGCTGGCTTGTCTGGCTGAACATGGTCCTGGGATTTGATCCGGCTTCGCCTGGCGAGGCCCGGGTTGCCTCATCGTCTCACGGGACGACGCGGAATGCGCGCCTGTTCACGGAGATGCGGTCCGGTCAGGGATGGTTCAAGGACGGGCGGGGGAGAGTCGCGGGGCGCAACGGGCGCTGCGCCCCGCATCGCGATCAGGACTCGATCTTCTCCGACAGGTAGTTCTCGATACCGAGACGATCGATGAGACCCAGCTGGGTTTCCAGCCAGTCCACGTGCTCTTCCTCCGACTCGAGAATGCTCTCGAACAGTTCGCGGCTGACATAGTCGCGCACCGTCTCGCAGTGGGCGATGGCGTCGCGCAGCAGGGGAATGGCCTCGTTTTCCATGGCCAGGTCGCATTCGAGCATCTCGCGGGGGTTTTCGCCGATGCGCAGCCGTCCGATGTCCTGGAGGTTCGGCAGGCCCTCGAGAAACAGCACGCGCTCGATCAGCTCGTCGGCGTGCTTCATCTCGTCGATGGACTCCTCGTACTCCTTCTCGGCCAGCTCCTTGATGCCCATGTCCTTGAACATGCGCGAATGCAGGAAATACTGGTTGATGGCGGTGAGCTCGTTGCGCAGCGCCAGGTTGAGAAACTCGATGACCTTGCCGTCACCTTTCATGAATCCACTCCTTGCCGATTTCAGAATGCAGAACGCGCGCTCGAGGCGACGCAGATGCCCGCATTCTAGCGAAGCGGAACAGCGCGTGATGAAACGAGAAGTGTTCGCAGGCTGGCGCCCGCGAAAGAGGGGTCAGGCGGTCAGCGGGTCGCTGGTCTGGCTGATGATTTCGAGGCCGGACTGGCCCTGGGCGGTGGCCTGTCCGAGCACTTCCGCCGCGGTCACGGCGCAACGCCCGCAGTTGCTGGAGCAGCCCGTTTCGCGCGCCAGCTGGCGCATGGTGCGAACCCCGCCGGACACGGCCTGGCGGATGTCGGAATCGGTCACGGCCTTGCAGATACAGACGTACATGAAACGTGCGAAAACCCGGGAGCCATTGGTATGACGCGATATTAGTCGTGAATGAGAATGATTGTCAATCATTATCAGGCACGACCCGTGACCGGATCAGGGTGAGGGATCGATCGGCCCGAATCCCCTGTCCGTCTCGGCCGCGAAATAGACGAAAGTGACCCAGGCGGCCACGTTGAAGGCGAGGTCCTGCGCATCGACCTTGGCCAGGGTGTCGTTGGCCGTGTGGTGCAGGTCGAAATAGTCGGTGGCGTCGTGACTGAGGTCCACCACCGGCATCCCGAGCCGGCGCAGCTGCCCGATGTCGGCGCCGCCGCCCGCGGGCTGGTCCAGCTGGCGGGGTATGCCCAGGGGTGACAGGTAGCGCGCGAGCTGATCCATGGCGGGCTCGTCCTCGGGCCGCACGTTGCTCCGGAACTGGTAGATGCGCCCGCCCCCCAGGTCCGATTCGGCGCCGATGACGTGGCTGGCCAGGTCACCGGCGTGCCGCTCGGCATAGCTTTTCGCGCCGTGAATGCCCTGCTCCTCGTTGGCGAACAGGATCACGCGAATGCCTCGCCGCGGCCGTTGCGGCAGGTCCGCCACGAGTTTCGCGGCGGCCAGGGTGATGGCCACGCCCGTGCCATCGTCGTGCGCGCCGGTGCCCAGGTCCCAGGAATCGAGGTGGGCGCCGATGGTGACGTACTCCCCGGTGTCCTCACGGCCATCGAATTCGCCGATGACGTTGTGCGATTCGGCCGTGCCGGAGAATCCGACGTCCAGGCGCAGTTCCAGGCGCACGGTCTCGCCCTGCTCCAGCATCGCCACCAGCAGGTCGGCGTCGGGGTTGGAGATGGCGGCGGCCGGAACCGGTGTGCCGTCTTCGCTGGTCGAGACGGTCCCGGTGTGCGGCAGGCGGTCCGTGCTGGTGCCGATGGATCGGATGACCAGCGCCCGGGCGCCCTTCTCCGCGGCCACGAAGGGGCCCCGTGTGCGGCCGGGAACCGCTTCCGCGTAGCCGGCGCCGCCCCGGCTGCGCTCCATGCGCTTCGAGATGAAGGCGATGCGGCCCTGCAGGCTGCCCGGTGCGGCGGCTTCGAGCGCGGCGAGGTCGGCGAAATGCACCACCTGGGCGTTGATGACGCCCCGGGTGCCCGGCGAGCCCCCCAGGGCGGTGACCGCCAGGTCCTGGACGCGCGGCGCGACGAGTCGCGCCTGCTCCAGCCCCCGGCGCCAGAGCGGAAAGCGCACCGGCTCGGTTCGAACCCGGTCGAAGCCCAGTGCCGCCATGCGCGCCTTCGCCCATTCGACGCCCAGGACGTCGCCGCGGGTGCCGGGCATGCGCGGGCCCACGTCGGTGGTCAGCGAGGAGAGCAGTCCCCAGGCGAGCGGGTCGTCGAGCGCGCGAGCCTGCAGTCCCTCGATCGTCTCCTGGTGCGGCAGGTTCGGGCCGCAGGCGGCCAGCACGCAGAGGGAGAAAACGGCGACGGAGGCGGTACGGACCACCCGGGAAAGGAACCGGGGCATTCGGGAATTCCTCGTGTCAGGCAGCGCCGGCCTTGACGACCATGGGCTCGAGCAGGCGCAGGGCGCGCTGGTACACCGGGCGCTTGAAGGCGATCACGTTCTCCACCGGGTACCAGAAATCCACCCAGCGGAAGCTGGTGAACTCCGGAGACCCGGACCCGTCGAGCACCACCTGTGACTCGTCCGTCAGCATGCGGAGCAGGAACCACACCTGCTTCTGCCCGATGCACACGGGGCGGGTGTCGCGCCGCTGGAAGCGTCGCGGCAGACGGTAGCGCAGCCAGCCGGGGGTGGAGCCGAGCAGTTCGACATGGTGAGGTTGGAGTCCGGTCTCCTCCTCGAGTTCCCGGTACATGGCCTCCTCCGGTGTTTCGTCGGAACGCATGCCGCCCTGGGGAAACTGCCAGCCGTCGTTGTTGCAGCGCTCCGCCCAGAACACCTTGCCCTGGTGGTTGACGATGACGATCGCGACGTTCGGCCGGTAGCCGTCCGGATCGATCACGGCCACCCCCAGGCGCGTACGCGGCCCCTGCGGAACGGGTGTCGGGAGGCCACTGAAAATGTGGCGAGGCGCTTTATTGGTCGATTTTTTGCCATGTGGTACTTTGCTGTGCCAACGCGAGGAATGGTAATCAAATCACCTTGCGAAGCCAATCGAGGCCCCGCGATCACCATGCGCCACCCTGCCCCCGGCACCCTGCTGGCCCTGCTCGGCCTCCTCTGCATCGCCTGCCTGGTGCTCGCCACGGCCGTGGGTTCGGTGGCCCATTCACCGGCGGAGTGGTGGCAGGCCCTGACGCACCCGGGAAGCCGCGAGGGTGAACTGCTCTGGCGGCTGCGCATCCCCCGCGCCGCCGCCGCCTTCACCGTGGGGGCCATGCTCGCCGTCTCCGGCTGCCTGATGCAGGTGTTGCTGCGCAACCCGCTGGCCGATCCCTACATCCTCGGCGTGTCGGGGGGCTCGGCGCTGTTCGCCCTGCTTGGCATGTCGCTGGGCGTGGCGGTCGCCCTGGTGCCCGTCCTGGCCCTGGCGGGCGCGCTGGTGTCCATCCTGATCGTATTCGGGCTGGCACGCGGCAGCGGGCCCTGGAGCGGTACCCGACTGCTGCTGACGGGTGTGGTGACGGCCTCGGGCTGGGGCGCCCTGATCAGCCTGGTGCTGGCGACCGGTCCGGACAACAGCCTGCGGGGCATGCTGTTCTGGCTGATGGGCGACCTCAGCTATGCCCGCCTGCCCGGCTGGTCGCTGGGCGTGCTGGTGCTGGTCTTCGCGGGGGTCATGGCCATGGCGCGCAGCCTCAACGTGCTCGGCATGGGCGAAACCACGGCGCGCCTGCTGGGTGAGTCCACCCGGCACCTGCTGTGGGGCATCTACTTTCTCGCCTCGCTGCTCACGGCCACGGCGGTGTCCGTCGCCGGCAGCATCGGTTTCGTGGGTCTGATCGTCCCGCACCTCATGCGCCTGCTGGTGGGTTCCGACCACCGTGTGCTGGTACCGGCCGCCACCCTGTTCGGCGGCGCCTTCCTGGTGCTGAGCGACACCCTGGCGCGCACCGTGATCGCCCCGCGCCAGTTGCCGGTGGGCGTGATCACGGCCCTGCTGGGCGTGCCGCTGTTCCTGGCCCTGCTGAACCGGGCGCGACTGCGTCCGCAGACGCCGTGATGCCGGCGCCGGCCGCGACATCGGCGCCCGGCCGCGTCTTCGCGGCGAAAGGACTGGGTGTGGAGATCGCCGGAAACGTGGTGGCGCGGGACCTGGATCTCGAATTCCGGCCCGGTGAATACTGGGGCATCCTGGGCCCCAATGGCGTGGGCAAGACCACCCTGTTGCGGCACCTGGCCGGCCTGGCGCCGCCGCGAACCGGAGCCGTGACGCTGGACGACAGGCCCCTGGGCGCGTGGCCGCGACGCCTGCTGGCGCGACACCTGGGCATGCTGCAGCAACACACGGCCTATGTTTTCGACGCCTCCGTGCTCCAGGTGGCCCTGACGGGGCGCCATCCCTGGCTGGGGCCCTGGCGTCGCGAGGGTCCGGAAGACTACGCCCTGGCGCGCGCCGCCCTGGCGCGCGTGGACCTGGCGTCCCTGGAGCAGCGCACCGTCACCAGCCTGTCCGGCGGCGAGGCCCGCCGCCTGGCCTTCGCGGCGCTGCTCGTGCAATCACCGGAGGTCCTGCTCCTGGACGAACCGACCAACCACCTGGATTTCCGCCACCAGGTGCGCATCATGCGCGCCATCGGCGACCTCGTGTACCGGGAGGGCCGGGTCGCTCTGGCCGCCTTGCACGACGTGAACCTCGCGGCCACGTATTGCAGCCACGTGCTGTTGCTCTTCGGGGATGGGAAATGGGCGGCCGGCAAGGCCACGGAGTGGCTGACCGCCGAGCGGCTGGAGCAGCTCTACCAGTGCCCCGTCACCTCGGTGGACACGCCCGAAGGCCGTCGCTTTCATCCCGCCTTCGGCGTGGACCCCGACGCGTCCCGCAACGCCTCGTAGCGGCGGCCCAGTTTCCAGACGCCAAAACCCCATGCGGCCATGATCGGCAGGTAGAACAGGGCCGCCTGCTGCAGGCCCAGGCCCAGGGTCATCCAGCCCTTGAACACCCAGCTGGCCGCCACGTCGCTGCCACGGTAGACCACCGTGTCGATGAAGTTCTTGCTCTTGTACTTGGTTTCGCGGTCGACCACGGTGAAGAGCATTTCCTTCACCGGTCCCAGCAGGCCGTAGTTCATGGCGCGTTGCGCCACCTGTACGGCTGCGAACAGCACCAGGCCCAGGGAGCTGCCCAGCAGGGTGAAGCCGGCGGCGAGGACCAGCGGCGGCAGGATCGCCGTCTTCGGCATGCCCAGCCAGCTGAGCAAGCGCGAAGTGAGAATGAACTGGAACGTGAAGGCCAGCACCTGCACCACGAGGTCGACGTAACTGAAGAACACGGTCCGTTCCACCTGGTCCATGCCCGCCTCGTTCACCAGCACGGCCAGTCCGTTGTACAGGAAGGTGGATGTCATGTTGTGGGTCAGCATCATCAAACAGATGAGCAGCAGGTAGGGCGAGCGAAACACCTCGCGCGCGCCTTCCCAGACGCTGCCCCCGATCAGCGCCTCGCCGCTGCCCGCGGTGCGCCGGCGTTCACGGCGGCCGAGCGCGATGGCCAGTCCCGTCGCCACCAGCAGGCAGGCCGTGGCCATCACCATCACGCCGCTCACCCCGATGACGCCCACGGTCTTCGCCGTGGCCAGCGGGCCCAGGATGGCGCCGATGGACCCGCCGGCCATGATGCTGGGGAACAGGCGCTGCGCCTGGCCCGGGGCGAAGATGTCCGCCATGAAGCTCCAGAACACGGACACCACGAACAGGTTGAACACGCTCAGCCACACATAGAACACCAGTTGCACCGGCTGCGGCGCCGGGCCGCCGGAAAACGCCCAGGCGAAAGCGACCAGCTGCACGATGAAGAACAGGTAGGACAGGGGAACGAACACGCCACGGCGGAAGCGGGCCACCAGGAAGCCGAACACCGGGACGATGGCCAGCATCGTCAGGAAAGTGGCCGTGTAGAGCAGGTGCAACAGTTCGCTGAAGTTGGAAGCGACCAGGCCACGGATGGGCCGCAACATGAAGTAGCCGCCCAGCAGGAAAAAGAAGTACACGAAAGCCAGTGCGAATCGCGGCCATTCACCCGGGTGGACCCGCAGCAGCCAGGCCGCAAGACGGCTGCTCAACCGCCCTGCACCGTGACGGGCTGGCCGGGTTGGATGCGCTCGTTGCCGCGCACGATCACCGTGTCGCCGGGGGTGATCGGGCCGCGCACCTCGATGTGGTCGCCGGCGCCCACGCCCGTGGTGACGTTGACCTGCTGCGCCAGGTTGTTGCCGTCGACGAGGTAGACGGTGATGCCCTCGGGCCGCAGCACCAGCGCGTCCCGCGGTACGGCGAGCACTTCGCGCACTTCGTCCATGGGCACCGCCACGCGCAGGGTCTGCCCCACGGGAAACAGGCCGGGCACCAGGTCGAGCCGGAGCTCGAACTGGTGCGTGTTCTCGTCTCCGACGGCGACCACGGTACGCACCACGCCCTCGGCCCGGTCACCCAGGCCCTCCAATTCCAGCCGCTGGCCCCGCTTCACGTAGCGGTAGTAGGCCAGCGGCGCGCGGGCGATGACCTCCAGGTGCTGCTGGTCCACGAGGCGGACGATGTTGGCCCCGTCCGTGGCGCGCTCGCCCGGCATCATGAGCCGCTCCACGACCACGCCGGGAAAGGGCGCGCGCAGCACGGTTCGGGCCAGCTGGTCTTCGTTCTGGGCCAGCCTGGACCGGGCCACCTGCAGCTCGCCGCGGGCCACGTCGCGGTCCGAGCGGATCTGCTCCAGCTGGGTGGCGGCCGCCAGGTTCGATTCGGCGAGCCGTACGTAGCGCTGCTCCTCCTTGTCCAGGAACTCCACCCGGGCGCGCGCGCGGGAGACCTCGGCCACCAGTTCTTCGTGGCGCAGTTTCAGTTGGGTGTCCTCGATGCGGGCGACGGGGTCGCCGATGGCGACTTCCGTGCCGACATCCGCCACCTCGACCAGGCGGCCTTCGACCTCGGCCGCCAGGCGCGCGTCGTTGCGGCTGATCACCGTTCCGGGCACCAGCGTCACCGGCGCCAGCGACTGGAGGCTGGCCGTTGCCACCCGCACCAGCGCGGGCGGCATGCCGCTCTCCTGGGCCATGGCGACGGTGGGCAGGGCGAGCAGCCCCGCCAGGAGGAAGGTTCGAATGCTCATCGGGAAACTATCTCACACGGGTTCGGGAACTGCACCGGGCGCTTCGGACGCCGATTCGTTCATGCGCAGCAGGCTGGGCAGGAGCAGCAGCGTGAACAGCGTGCTGACCAGCATGCCGCCCACGATCACCGCGGCCATGCCACGGTAGAGCTCGGAGCCGGAGCCGGGCACCAGCATCAGCGGCAGCATGCCGAAAATGCTGGTCGTGGTGCTCATCAGGATGGGTCGCAGGCGCAGGCGCACGGCACTTTCCACCGCTTCCCGGCGGCTCAGGCCTTCGCGCTCGGCGTCGCGCGCGCGGTACACCAGCAGGATGGCGTTGTTCACCACCAGGCCCAGCAGGATCACGAACCCGATCATGGTGAGCAGGTCCATCTGCTGCCCCCCGCTGCCGGCGAGGGCGAAATCCATCAGGCGCAGGCAGAGGATCCCGCCGACCGTCGCCATCGGCAGGGTCAGGACCACCAGCAGGGAATCGGTGAAGGAACGGAACAGGGCCGAGATCAGCAGGTAGAGGATCACCACGGCCAGCGCGAAGCTGCCCGACATGCTCTCCAGGGCTTCGTCCAGGGCCTGGGCGGTGCCGCTGAGCTTGATCGTCCCGTCGACCGGCAGCAGGTCCTGCACCACCGGCAATACCTCTGCGCGCACGACGTCCAGGGCCTCCTCGATGGCCATGTCGCCCGGGGGCTGGATCTGCAGGGTCAGGGTGCGGCGGCGGTCGACGCGGCGGATCTGGGACGGTCCCGCCGTGCGTTCCACGCGGGCCAGTTCGGACAGGGCCTGGATCTCGCCCGAGGCCGTCGCCAGGGGAATCGCCGCCAGCTGTTCCGGCGTCTCCCAGCCCTCGGCCCTGAGCACCACGTTGTAGCGGCGGTTGCCGTCGAAGTACTCGCCCATGAAGGCGCCGTCGCCCAGCGCTCTCACGACCGTGGCCATGCGGGAGCGGTTCCAGCCCACCTCGGCGATGCGCCGGTCGTCCGGGACGAGCCGCAGTTCAGGCTCGGCCAGCTCCAGTCCCGGCGAGGGCTGCACGCTGGCCCCGGGCAGGGCCTGCATGACGGCGAAGAACCCGGCGCGCCCCGCGGCGAGCAGGGACTCGAAGGACTCGGCCTGCAGATCCAGGTTGATCTGCCGGCCGCCCCGGTCGCCATTGAACAACGGGGCGCGGGACGCGAAGCCGAAGGTGTCCGGAAAGCCCTGCAGGATCTCCGTATTGAAGATCTGCACCACCTCGTCCACCGTGCCCGGGTCGGCGGCGCGGCCGCCGATGAAGGTGCCGAAGCTCGGGTCGGAGCCCATGTAGTAGTTGTCGATGAGCGGGCCTTTCTCCCCCGTGAGATGGGGTCGCAGGCGATTGTCGATCACGTCCATGATCTCGGCCTCGCCGGTGTCCACGCCCAGGCCTGGCGGGGCCACCAGGAAGCCCATGATCCAGTTCTGACGACCCTCCGGCAGGTAGTCGGCCGGTGGCACCAGCAGCAGGGCCAGGGCCAGCGGGACGGCCGTGAGACCCGCCACCCAGCTCCAGCGCTTTCTCGGGGTGTCGGTCCAGCTCATGATGTGGTCCGTGGCCCAGCGCCACCAGTGGCTGTGCAGGTCCTCGATGCCGGCCCCGCGGATCCAGTTGGCCGCCGCCGCGGGCAGCACGGTCACGGCCACGACCAGGGATGCGACCACCGCCGCGGAAATGGTGATGGCCAGGTCCGCGAACAGCTGGCCGGCCTCGTCCTCCAGGAACACCACGGGCATGAAAATGGCCACGGTGGTGGCCGTGGAAGCGAGCAACGCGCCCCAGACCTGCGCCGTGCCCCGGGCCGAGGCTTCGTCGCCGTCGCGGCCCTGCTCGCGTTGCCTGAAGATGTTCTCCAGCACCACGATGGCCGCGTCCAGCACCATCCCTGTGGCGAAGGCCAGGCCCGCCAGGGAGATGATGTTGATCGTGCGCCCCGTGACGTACATGACCAGGAAGGACATGAGCAGGCAGAGCGGGATGGACAGGGCCACGATCAGCGTGGCGCGGAAGCGTCGCAGAAACCACCACAGAACCACGATGGCGAGCCCCATACCGAGCAGGAGGTTGTTGCGCACCATGCGGATGGACGCCTCGATGTACTCGGACTGGTCGAAGCCCATGAGCAGTTCCAGGCCCGCGCGCTTGAGTGTCCCGGCACGCATCTCGTCGGATGCTTCGCGGATGCCGTCGAGCACGTCCAGGACGTTGGCCCCGGACTCGGGCGAAATGCCCATGCCGATGGCCGGGCCGCCGTTGAGGTGCAGCTTGGTGGTGGCGTCCACCATGGTCATTTCGATGCGCGCGATGTCACGCAGCTTCACCGGGCGGCCGTCGCGCCAGGCCAGGACCAGGTCGCCCAGCGAATCGACCTCGTACTTGCCCGAGAACCGAACGGTGTACATGCGCCGCCCCACTTCGGTGTTGCCGGCGCTGACGTCCTCGTTCGTGCCCAGCTCGCCCGGGATGCTGGTCAGGTCCAGGCCCAGGCCGGCGGCCTTGTAGGGGTCGAAGGTGATGCGCACCTCGTGGGTGCGGCCGCCGAAGGCGAACACCGTGGACACGCCGGGCACGCGCTCGAAACGCGTGATCACGTTGTCCTCGACGAAATCCTGGTAGCTGGCGATGTCGGCGTCGTTGCCCTCGGCCGTGGTGAGCTGGAACCAGGCCACGACGCGGTCGAAATCCTGGCCGCCGAGGTAGATCGCGGGCTCGTCCGCATCCACCGGGTAGCGCGGCACCTGGTTGAGCCGGTTCATGACCTCGATCAGCGCCCGGTTCATGTCGTGGCCGACCACGAACTCCAGCGTGACGTTCGCGGAGCCGTAGCTGGCCTGTGACGACATGCGCACCAGCCCCGGGGTCGAACGCAGGACGTTTTCCTGCAACTCGATGATGTCGGACTCCACTTCCGCCGGCGCGGAGGCCCGCCAGCTGGTGAAGATCACGATCTCGGGCCGGGAGATCTCCGGCGTCATCTCGATCGGCAGGCGGTTCATGCCGATGAGGCCGAAAATCGTCACGAGGATGGCGCCCACGGCCACAGCCACGGGATTGCCCAGCGACAGGCGGGTCAGGGTCATGTGGGCCTCCTTTGACGCATGCCGGCTCCGGTACGAAGGGATGCGGCATGGGACGAAGGGCCGGCGCGGAAAACCCTGTCCGCCCGGCCCTGGTTCATCATTGTAGCAGCGCACACGGCGACCGCGACGGACGCGCGGTGTGCCGACTGGACGGGCGGGACCAGCGGACGGGCAGGCGCAGGCGCCGGGGTCGCCGGTCGAACCGGCCACCGCCCGGCGGGACGGTGAATCGGGTCGTGGACACGAAGCCTTGCGCTGTCGTCACCAGCGGCTATCATGCGCTCGCCACCGCGAAAAACCACAGCCATTCCTTGAGCAGTTACGACACCATCATCGTTGGCGCCGGATCCGCCGGCTGCGTGCTGGCCGGCCGCCTCAGCGAGAACCCCAACCGCCGGGTTCTCCTGCTCGAAGCCGGCGCGAAGGACCGCAACCCCTTCATTCACATGCCCGCCGGGCTCTGGCAACTGCGCAACAACACGCGCATCAACTGGGGCTACGAGACCGAACCCGAGCCGAACCTGGCCAACCGCCGGCTGTACTGGCCCCGTGGCCGCGTGCTGGGCGGCTCCAGCGCCATCAACGCCATGGTGTACTGCCGTGGACACCGCAAGGACTACGACCTCTGGGCCGCGACCGGCGCGACCGGCTGGGGCTGGGATGACGTCTTTCCCTGGTTCCTGAAGTCCGAGGACCAGGAACGCGGCCCCAGCGAGTGGCATGGCGCCGGCGGGCCGCTGGGGGTGCAGGACCTGCGCTACCACAGCCCGCTGACGGCCCTGTTCCTGCAGGCCTGCGAGCAGGCGGGCCTGCCCGCCACTGACGACTTCAACGGCCCCCGCCAGCGCGGCGCCGGGCTGTACCAGGTCACCCAGCGCGACGGCCGCCGCTGCAGCGCCGCGACCGCCTGGTTGCGGCCGGCGCTGGACCGCCCGAACCTGGAAGTGATCACCGGCGCGCTGGCGCATTCGGTGCTCTTCGACGGCGGGCGCGCCAGGGGTGTGCGGGCATCAGTGAAAGGCCGGCCAAGTGACTTCGAAGCCGGCGAGGTGATTCTGTGCGGCGGTGCCGTGAACTCGCCGCAACTGCTGATGCTGTCCGGCATCGGCCCGGCCGATCACCTCTCCGAACTGGGCATCGACGTCCACACCGACCTGCCGGGCGTGGGCGAGAACCTGCAGGACCACCTGGACACCTGCACGGTGATGTCGATCCGTACGAAGGACAGCTACGAGTCCATGAACCAGCTGGGCGCCATGCTCCAGTACCTGCTCAAGCGCCAGGGGCCAGGGACGTCCAACGTGGCTGAAGGCGGGGCCTTCATCGTCAGTCCCGAAGCGCCGGATGACCGCCCCGACATCCAGTTGCACTTCCTCCCGGCCCAGGTGGACAACCACGGCCGCAACGAACTGCCCGGCAACGGCATGACCCTGCACGCCTGCCAGCTGCGCCCCGAGAGTCGCGGCCGCATCCGGCTCAAATCCGCCGACCCCAACGCGCACCCGGCGATCTTCGCCAACTACCTGGACACCGAGCTGGACCGCCGCACCATGGTCGAGGGCCTGCGCCAGGCCCGGCGCATCTTCGAACAGCCGGCCTTCGCCGACATCATCGACGGGCCCGTCTATCCCGAGGCCGGCGTGGAATCGGACGACCAGCTGCTGGACTTCGTGCGCCGCAAGGCCGAGACGGTCTACCACCCGGTGGGCAGCTGCCGCATGGGCAGCGACGACCGCGCCGTCGTCGACCCCTCCCTCCGGGTTCGAGGCGTGGACGGCCTGCGCGTGGTCGACGCCTCCGTGATGCCCACCCTTGTCTCCGGGAACACCAACGCGCCGACGCTCATGATCGCGGAAAAGATCGCCGCGGAGATGGCCTGACACCTACCGAGCCTGGCGGCTCTGACGCGGCCCCGCAGGCCGACTCTGGGGTCAGCGGCCGCCGACCAGGGGAGGAATCGGGACGTGCATGGCGGAGCAGACGGCGCGTATCAATTCCAGTTCGGCTTCCTTGAATTCGCCATCGTGCTGGACCGCCAGCGCCAGGGCGCGCAGGAGTTTTTCCTTGGCGGGGGCGGTGAGTTCGTCCAGGCGCCCCAGGGAGGCGTCCAGCAGTTCCATCCAGTTCGACGTGTCCGGCAGGGCGTCCGGCGTCTCGCCGAGGGCCTCTTCCAGCGCGGCCCGGTAGGCCGCCAGGGCCGCCTCGGGATCGTCGGGGGCGCCGTGGCCGGCGACCACGGCCAGCACGGCCCGCACCGCGTCCCGGCGCTGCCGCAGCGATTTGCTGCCGGCCACCGACACCTTGTGCGGGTTGGCGGATTCCCAGAGGTACTGGCGCACGATCCGCGCCAGCAGGTATTCGAACACGTCCACCTGGCCGTCAACGTGAATCATCGCGTCGATGGCGGACAAGAGGCGCCGCAGCTGGTCCGGCGGTTGGCGGTGCAGGGCCGGCAGGGCGATCTCCAGCAGCGGCAGGCGCTGGGTCGACTCGAGTGGGCCCGCCGTGCCGGCCAGTTCGCGTACGGCGCGGGCGGCGCGTTCGCCCAGGTGGGTCTCGATGGCCTGCAGCTGCTGCTCGCGCCCCGCGGCATCGTCCTGGAGCAGGGCATACATCAGTGCCACCGGGGCCGATTCCACGGCCCGCGCGACATGGGTCGCGGCCACCGGCAGGCTGTCAGCCAGCACTGCCGCCATCAGGATGCGGTGCAGGTCGGGATTGCCGATCTGCTCGACCAGGGACTGGAAGTCGATGGGCACCGGGCCCTTCGTCGCCTGCCGTTCACGCCGTTCCTCCTCCCGGGCCGCCACTTCCCGCTGGCGCTCGGCATCGCGGCGGATGCGGTCGGCCACCACCTTCAATTCGTCCTCGGTGAAACCGGGTTCCACCCGGGAGATGCGTTGCAACAGCGGGGGGTGGGTGGCGAACAGGCTTTGCGCCCGGCCGGGGCCGAACAGCATGTGCCCCACCTCCTCGGTGTCGACGCGCAGGTAGGAATGGTCGTTGTAGACGGCGATCTTCTTCAGCGCGCCGCCGATGCTGTCCGGGTCGCGGGTGAATTGCACGGCCGAGGCGTCCGCCAGGTACTCGCGCTGGCGGGAGACGGCGGACTTGATGATGCGACCGAAGAACAGGCCGATGTAGCCCACGGCGACCAGGGCCAGGGCGAGCGCCAGGATGGCCGCGCCGCCGCTGTTGCGCGAACGGCCGAGATGGTGGCCGTGGTAGAGCACCCTTCGGCCGATCAGGGCCAGCACCAGGATGCCGAACAGCGCGCCCACCAGGCGGATGTTGATCCGCATGTCGCCGTTGAGGATGTGGCTGAATTCGTGCGCGATCACGCCCTGCAACTCGGATCGGTCGAGCTTTTCCAGCGTGCCGCGGGTGACGGCGACCGCCGCGTCCGCCGGCGACCACCCCGCGGCGAAGGCGTTGATGCCCGACTCCTGCTCGAGCACGTAGATCTCCGGCACCGGCACGCCGGAGGCCAGTGAAATCTCCTCCACCACGTTGACCAGGCGCCGGCGCAGGGGGTCGCGGCTGTCGGGATCCACCAGGGTGCCGCCCAGCATCTTCGCGACCTCGCCGCCACCGCCCCGGAGGGTCAGCGTCTTGTACAGGCTGGACAGGCCGACCAGCGCGCCCGTGGCCAGCGCGCCACCGACGAGCGACGGGCTGTTCGCCTGCAGGTTGGCCGCCGAAAACAACGCGGCGCCCTCACCGGGTCGCAAAAAGCCGAAAGCCACCAGCAGCACGATGTCGACCACGGCCACCACCGCGACCACGGCCAGGGCGAACAGGAGCAGCAGCCAGCGCGTCTGGCGCCGGCTGCGGTCCTGGTGTTCGAAGAAATTCACGCGCGGCCCCTTGTCGCGCTATCGGGATGGGCCACGGGCCTCAGAAAGAGACCTTCGGCACCTCGCGCTTGGTCTCGTCCTCGATTTCCAGCAACTCGGCCGGGGCGAAATTGAACCAGCCGGCGAAGAAGTTGTTGGGGAAGGACTCGCGCAACGTGTTGTAGTCCATCACCGAGTCGTTGTACGCCTGGCGCGCGAACGCGACCTTGTTCTCGGTGGTGGTCAGCTCTTCGGAGAGCTGCATCATGTTCTCGTTGGCCTTCAGGTCCGGGTAGGACTCGGACAGGGCGAACAGTCGTCCCAGGGCGCCGGACAGGCCCTGCTCGGCCTCGGCAAGGCGCTTCATGGCCTCGGGGTCGGTCGGGTCCTTCGCCGCGTCCTTCAGGCCGGACACGGCCGCGGTGCGGGCCTTGATCACCGCTTCCAGGGTGTCGCGCTCGTGGGCCATGTAGCCCTTCGCCGTCTCGACGAGGTTGGGAATCAGGTCGTGGCGCCGCGTGAGCTGCACGTCGATCTGCGCGAAGGCATTCTTGAAACGGTTGCGGGAGGCAACCAGTCGGTTGTAGATCGAGATGGCGAAAAACACCGCCCCGACGATGATCGCCAGCAAAACCCAGCCCATGACCCTACTCCTCCAATCCAGGAGCCGTCAGTCTAGCAAAAAGCGACGGTTTCGCTCCCCTGCCGCTGGTCACCCGTGACGTGAGTCATGCCGCGGGATTCGCGGCCCGTGGCGTCAGCCCTTGCTCAGCTTGGCCCAGGTGTCGCGCAGGGTCACGGTACGGTTGAACACCGCCCGGCCGCCGGCCTCATGCGCGGGGTCGCGAACGAAGTAGCCGGTTCGCTCGAACTGGAAGAACGCGCTGGCGTCGTCGGCCAGGACCGAGGGCTCCACCCAGGCCGTCTCCACGACCTGGAGCGAGTCGGGGTTGAGGTGTTCGTGGTAGTCGCGGTCCTTGTCGGCCTGCGGGTTGTCCACCATGAACAGGCGGTCGTAGAGGCGGACTTCGACGGGCGCGCCGTGGGCGGCGGAGACCCAGTGGATCGTGCCTTTCACGCGCCGGTCGGCGCCGGGCATGCCGGTACGGCTCTCCGGGTCCAGCTCGCAGTGCAGTTCGACGACCTGCCCGTCGGCATCCTTGATCACGTCCGTGCAGCGCACGATGAAGGCGTTGCGCAGGCGCACCTCGCCACCGGGCTTGAGCCGGAAGAACTTGCCGGGCGGGTGCTCCATGAAGTCGCCCCGCTCGATCCACACTTCCCGCCCGATCGGCACGCGACGCGTCCCCCGCTCCGGCTGCTGCGGATGGACGGACGCTTCCAGCCACTCCGTTTCGCCTTCCGGGAAATTGGTCAGCACGACCTTCAGCGGGTCGAGAACGGCCATGGCCCGGGGCGCGGTCTCGTTGAGGTCATCGCGCACGGCGTTTTCCAGCACGCCCATCTCGATGACGCTGTCGGACTTGGAAATGCCCAGGTCGCTCCAGAAGCGCCGGATGCTCGCAGGCGTGTAACCGCGTCGACGCAGACCCGCCAGGGTCGGCATGCGCGGGTCGTCCCAGCCATCGACCAGCCCCTCTTCCACCAGCGCGCGCAGCAGCCGCTTGCTCATGACGGTGAAATTCAGGTTGCCACGGGCGAATTCGATCTGGCGCGGCTTCGAAGGCGCCGGAATGTGCTCGAGGAACCACTCGTACAGCGGGCGGTGGTCCTCGAACTCCAGCGTGCACAGCGAGTGGGTGATGTGCTCCAGGGCGTCGGACTGCCCATGGGCCCAGTCGTACATCGGGTAGATGGGCCAGGCATCACCGGTGCGGTGATGCGGCGCGTGCAGGATGCGGTACATTACCGGGTCGCGCAGGTTCATGTTGGGCGCGGCCATGTCGATCTTCGCGCGCAGGACGTGCGCGCCATCCGGGAATTCGCCCGCGCGCATGCGCTGGAACAGGTCCAGGTTCTCTTCGATGGAGCGGTTCCGGTAGGGGCTGTCCGTCCCCGGCTCGGTCAGCGTGCCACGGCTGGTACGAATGGTCTCTGCGTCCTGGCTGTCCACGTAGGCCTTGCCTTCGCGCACCAGGTGCAGCGCCCAGTCGTAGAGCTGGTCGAAGTAGTCCGAGGCATGGTGCAGCGAATCCCATTCGAAGCCCAGCCAGCGCACGTCGGCCATGATGGCCTGGGCGAAATCCTCGTTTTCCTTCAGCGGGTTGGTGTCGTCGAAGCGCAGGTTCGTGCGCCCGCCGAACTCCGCCGCCAGGCCGAAATTCAGGCAGATCGCCTTGGCGTGGCCGATGTGCAGGTAGCCGTTGGGCTCCGGCGGGAAACGGGTGACGATGGTGTCGTGCTTGCCCGAGGCCAGGTCCGCCATGACAATGTTGCGGATGAAATGGGTGCCGGGGCTCGGGTTCTGGGTGGATTCTTCCATGGGACTGGCTTCGATGGGCTGACGGCCTTCACGGCCCTGGGCGCGCTGCGGGCGCCGGGGAAACCGCGAATTCTAACGCAATCCCACGCCGCGTACCCAAGGGCGTGATCGACGCCAGGGAGCGAATTCATGAACTTCAGACAATGTATCGCAGGGGCTGCGGCCATGGCCCTGTCGGTGGCCATGCCGGCCGTGTTCGCCGACCCGGACGCCGTGCCGGCCGGCGCGGCAGCGAAGCCCGCGACGGACCACCACCTGCACATCCAGGGTCCGTTGATTTCGGAACACCTGCGCCGGATCCAGGCAGCCATTCCCGAAGCCTTCACACACATTTCCGACGACATCTTCCAGCCGCGCACCGGGCAGGATGCACTGGACGAACTCGATCGCGCGGGCATCCGGCACGGCGTCCTGTTGTCGATGGCCTACATGTTCGGCTTCGCCCTGGTGCCACTGGAGCCGGAAGACGCCGCTGCGTACACGCGGGCCGAGAACCGCTACAACGTCGACGCCGCCCTGGCCTCGAACGGGAGGCTGCTGGCCTTCGTCAGCGTCAACCCGTTCACGCCCTGGGCGCTGGAGGAACTGGCGTTCTGGTCCGAGGAGCCAGGCGCCTCGGGCGTGAAACTGCACCTGGCCAACAGCGGCTTCGACCCGGGCAGCTCGGCGCAGGTAGAGCTGCTCGCCGCCTTCTTCACCGCCGCCCGGGAGGCCGGCCTGCCCCTGGTGGTGCACCTGGGCGCCGCCCCTTTGCCGAGGCCCGCCCTGGACACCTTCATCGACAGCGTATTGCGCCATGCCGGCGATCTCCCTGTGCAGATGGCGCACGGATTCAGTGCCGGCGGCATCGGCCCGGGCGCCCTGGACGCCCTCGATGCCCTGGCGGAAGCGATCGCCCGGGATGCGCCCGGAACGGCAAACCTCGTGGTGGACCTGTCCACTGTCATGCACATCGGACAGGTCCCTCCCGGCAACGACGGTGAGGCGCCCGACCTCTCGCCCCTGCGCGAGGACTACGTTGCGAAGATGCGGGACATCGGCATGGATCGCTTCGTACTCGGCAGTGACTGGCCCGCGCTGGGCGGCCTGGCGGACTACTTCGAGGCCGAGCGGTCCCTCCTGCCCGTCACCGACGCCGAGTGGTCGATCCTGTGCCGGAACCAGGCACCCTACCTGCAGCCTTCAGAGTCGCATACAGCGCCCTGACCGGCGCGCGGCCATGGCGCGCGCCCATCCCCTGCCTGCCATGCACACCCTTCGTGTAGGCTAACGCCCGAAAACCGACGAGAAGCCCCTCTCCATGACCGAAAAGAAGAAGCTCAATCTCAGCACCCGCATTTTCATCGGCATGATCCTCGGCGCCGTGACCGGCTGGATCATCGCCGCCACCGGAAACGCCGAATGGACGCGAATCTGGCTGGTGGACGGCCTGTTCCGCGTGCTGGGGCAGGTGTTCGTGTCGCTGCTGCAGATGCTGGTGGTTCCGCTGGTCTTCGTCTCGCTGGTCTGCGGTTCCAGTTCCCTGTCCGACCCGAAGATGCTGGGACGGGTCGGCGGAAAGACCGTTGCGCTGTACCTGCTGACCACCGGCATCGCCGTGAGCCTGGCCCTGGCCGCGGCCGCGATTTTCCAGCCGGGCGTGGGCGCCAACCCGGTCAGCGCGGAAGCGCGTGCGATTTCCGAAGCCACGCCGTTCACCCAGGTCATCATCGACATGGTGCCGAAGAACCCGGTCAGCGCCATGGCCGAGGCCCAGATGCTGCCGATCATCGTGTTCTCGGTGCTGCTGGGCATCGCCATCACGCTCAGCGGCAGCCGCGGCGAGCGCATCGCCTCCTGGTTCCAGGACATGAACCACGTGATCATGCGCCTGGTCACCGTGGTGATGCGCTTTGCGCCCTACGGGGTGTTCGCCCTGCTGGCCATCCTGGCGGCCACCAGCGACGTCGCCGACTTCCTGGCGGTCGGCAAGTACGTGGCGCTGGTGTTCGCCGTGCTGTTCCTGCACGCCCTGGTGGTCTACCCCACCCTGCTCACTACCCTGGGCCGGCTGAACCCGAAGACCTTCCTGTGGAAGATGCGCGCCGCCATGATGTTCGCGTTCTCCACCGCCTCCAGCAACGCCACGATCCCCGTCACCCTGGAAACCGTCGAGAAGCGCCTGGGCGTCAGCAACCGGATCGCGTCGTTCACCGTGCCGCTGGGCGCGACCATCAACATGGACGGTACGGCCATCATGCAGGGCATCGCCACGGGCTTCATCGCCCAGTACTACGGCGTCGACCTGACGCTGGGACAGTACCTGATGGTCGTGGTGATGGTGATCCTGGCCTCCATCGGAACCGCCGGCGTTCCCAGCGTGGGCCTGGTCGTGCTGGCGGGCGTGCTGACCCAGGTGGGCCTGCCCGCCGAGGGCATCGCCATGATCCTGGGGATCGACCGCCTGCTGGACATGACCCGTACGGCGGTCAACATCACCGGGGACGCCATGGTCAGCACCGTGGTGGCCCGCAGCGAGGGTGAACTCGACATCGAGGCCTTCAACGACCCCGCCGCGGGCGAGTCCTACGAGGAAAAGGCCCTGGAAACCGGCGAGGCCCCGGCCGCCTGACGCTCGCCATTCGCCTGAATCCCGGAGCCGGGACAAAAAAAACCCCGGAAATTCCGGGGTTTTGAAAGGTGTATCGCGTTAGGCAAAGAAGTGTGGGGACTGCCTGTATGAGGTGCGACACACCAGGCACAGTCAACTTGCAGGCTCAAAGTACCGCACACGTCGTAAAAAAAGGGTAAATCCGGCGTTGCCGTTTCGTTTTGGGTCCGGATCGCCCCCGGACCGGTTGTTTCAGGCAATACGCCGCGTGGCCTCGCGCTTTTTCAGGTGCACCAGCAGCAGGGAGACCGCGGCCGGCGTGATGCCGGGAATGCGCGCCGCCTGGCCCACCGTTTCCGGACGCACACGGGCGAGCTTTTCCAACGCCTCGGACGACAGCCCCCGCACCGTGGCGTAGTCGAAATCGTCGGGAATGGCCTCGCCCTCGTGGCGGCGACTGCGTTCGATCTCCACGGCCTGGCGCTGCAGGTAACCCGCATAGCGCACCTGGATCTCGACCTGCTCGGCCACGCGCGGGTCCGCCACCCCGGGACCGATTCCCTCGGCCCGCACCAGGCCGGCGTAGTCCACTTCCGGCCGCTTCAGCAGGTCCAGGGCCCGTGTTTCGCGGCCGATGGTGATGCCCAGCTCGGCGTTCACGGCGCGTCCCAGGGCGTTGTCCGCCGTCACCCACAGCGCGGACAGGCGTCCGGACTCCTGCTCGATGGCCTCGCGTTTGGCTTCGAAGGCGGACCACTGAACATCACCGACCAGGCCGAGTTCGCGCCCGGCAGCGGTCAGGCGAAGGTCGGCGTTGTCCTCGCGCAGCTGCAAACGGTACTCGGCTCGACTGGTGAACATGCGGTACGGCTCTTTCGTCCCCTGGGTGACCAGGTCATCCACCAGCACGCCCAGGTAGGCCTGGTCGCGCGCCGGGGTCCAGGGCGCCTCGTCCCGGGCCCGGCGCGCCGCGTTCAGGCCGGCGAGCAGTCCCTGGGCGGCCGCTTCCTCGTAGCCGGTGGTGCCATTGATCTGGCCGGCGAAATACAGGTTCCGCAGCGGCTTCGTTTCCAGGCTGGCGTGCAGGCCGCGCGGGTCGAAGAAGTCGTATTCGATGGCGTAGCCGGGCCGCGTGATGTGGGCGTTCTCGAAACCGGCGATGGAGCGCACGAAGGCCAGCTGCACCTCGAAGGGCAGGCTGGTGGAAATGCCGTTCGGGTAGAGCTCCTGCGTGCCCAGGCCTTCCGGCTCGATGAACACCTGGTGACCGTCACGATCGGCGAACCGCACCACCTTGTCCTCGATGGAGGGACAGTAGCGCGGGCCCTGGCCTTCGATGGCGCCGGCGAACATGGGCGAGCGGTGCAGGGCGCCGCGTATGAGTTCGTGGGTGCGCTCGTTGGTGTGGGTGATCCAGCAGCTCACCTGCTCCGGGTGGTCGGCCACGCTGCCCGTGAGGCTGAAGACCGGCGTCGGGCGATCGCCCGGCTGCTCCGTCAGGCCACTGAAATCCACGCTCTTGCCGTCGATGCGCGGCGGCGTACCGGTTTTCAGGCGTCCGACCTCCAGGGGCAGCTCACGCAGCCTGGCCGCCAGCGCGATGGACGGCGGATCGCCGGCCCGTCCGCCCGACTGCTGCACGTCGCCGATGTGAATCTTTCCGCCCAGGAAGGTGCCGGTGGTGAGGACCACGGCGTCGGCGTGAAAGGCCAGGCCCTGCGCGGTACGGCAACCCACGACGCGGTCCTGCTCCAGCAGCAGGTCGTCCACAGCGGCCTGGAACACCTGCAGGCCCTCCTGGTGCTCCACGGCCCGACGGATGAAGGCCCGGTACAGGGCACGGTCGCACTGCGCGCGCGTCGCGCGCACGGCGGGGCCCTTGCGGGCGTTCAGGGTGCGCCACTGGATGCCTGCGGCGTCGGCGGCCCGGCCCATGATGCCGCCCAGGGCGTCGATCTCGCGCACCAGGTGGCCCTTGCCGATGCCCCCGATGGCGGGGTTGCAGCTCATCTGGCCCACGGTTTCGATGTTGTGGGTCAGCAGCAGGGTCCGGGCGCCCGAACGCGCCGCGGCCAGGGCGGCCTCGGTACCGGCATGGCCACCGCCGATGACGATGACCTGGTAGCGTTCGCTGTGATTCATGGGCGCTGCCCGCCGGGGCGGGACGGTGAAAATCAGGGCGCGTATTATCCGGCGAAAGTCACCGGAAAGGCAAGTAAAAACAGTCGATTAAGGGCCGCCAGGCGGGATTTCACGGGCAAGCTCGCTGGCCCGGATGTACTCACCCAGCGCGGGATCGGCATCCGACCAGGTCGCCAGGGCATGGTCGATGGAGGCGCGTGCGAGCTGGTGCTCACCCCGCTGCTTCTGGAGCCTGGCCTGGGCGACCCACAGGTTCGGCTCATTGGGGTCCAGCAGAAAGCCGCGCTCGATCGTGTGCTCGGCGCTCTCCAACTGGCCTGCCAGCACCTGCAGCTCCGCCAGTTGAGAAATGAACATGGGCATGCCGTGGGCGTACATCTCACCCGCGATGAAGGAGCGGTCCACCTCGTCGATCCCCGCTTCGATGAACGCCGCTGCCTCGGCGTACCGACCTTCGCGGTAGGCGATCTCACCGGACACCAGGGGCACCTGGAATGCCAGGGAATTGAAGCCGAGCTGCTCCAGGACTGCCTCGAAGCGGGCCAGGTGTTCCCAGGCCTCCTCGTAACGCCCTTCGAACGCCGCGATGCCCGCTTCCATGGTCTCCAGAAACTGGTTCATCGGCGGTACCACGACGATCTCCCGGGCCTCCTGCAGCACGGCGCGGGCGGCGTCGAGGTCATCCAGGCGGAGATACTGGCCGACGATGGAGGTGTGAACGGTCAGGGCCACGGCAAAGGGAGGCTGCGATTCGGACATGTAGCGCTCCGCTGCCCGCATCTGCTCGATGGCCGCGTCGACCCGGCCCATGCGGGCCTCGTAGAAATGAGCCGCAACATGCACGGTCGCGAACTGGCTCGCCGTCCGCGCCGTGGCCAGCGCGTCCTCCAGCAGGCGGCGGGCGCGGGCATCATCACCCAGCCTCGCCGCGATCGTGTGCTGGCGCAACAGGGGGGACACCGTATCATCCTTGAGCAACTGGGCCTGTTCGTAGTGGGTCTGGGCGGCTTCGAGGTCGCCGGTGTCGCGCAACAGGTCGCCAAGCTTGAGACTGGCCCCGATGTCCTCGGGCTGGGCGGCCTGGTAGCGACGCGCGTAGTCGATGGCCCCTTCCATGTCACCCAGCGAGCGATCCAGGTCGGACAGCGTCAACAGCAGGCCGGTGTTCAGCGCATCCTTTGCCAGGGCCTGCTCGAAATGCTCCTTGGCCTCCGCCAGCTCACCCGACACCATCAGCAGCGTCGCGAGCTGCACATGCCACCGCGCTTCGCCACTGAGCCGGACCTGGAGGCGAATGAAGTCCATCAGCCGCTCGCTCTGTCCAGTGGCGCGGTAGTGCATGGCCTTGAGAATGGCGCGGTCATTCGCCGGCAGCCGGTAGTCCAGTTCCTGGGCTTGTGCCAGCACTTCGGCCGCGGCAGGAAAATTCCCGGTCTCGGTGATCATCATGCCCTTGACGAACAGCGCCATCACGAAGGCCGGGTCCTCCGCGAGGGCGGCGTCCATCTGGCCTAGCGCTCCAGGAATGTCATTGTCGATCAGCCGGGCGTTCAGCCCGGCGATGTAGGCTTTCAGGGCGCCTTCGGATTCCCCGTAAGTCTCGGCCAGCGGCAGGTCCTCCTGGGCGCCTGCTTCGAGGGAGGGGACCTCCAGGGCCTCTCTCACCCGGATCGACGTGTTGTCCATCAGGGTGTACAGGTCCCAGCCACGCTCCTCGAGCTCCGCCACGCGCGACATGCTGCGGACGTCCCAGAGCCGCGTCGTGAGTACGAGCTCATCGCCTTCCTTGCGCACCGTCCCGTTGGTGAAGTACTCGATGTTGGCGTCCCTCGCGATGTCCCGCAGCAGGGATGCGGGCGCACCGACACCATCGGTGAAGCCCGAGGCCTTCAAGCGGCCATAGAACCCCCCACCCCAGGCGCCGTAGGGCGAACTGGCCGAAAGCCACTTGTCCTGCTGAAGGTCCTGGGTCAGCAGTTCCGTGGCGGCATACTGCAGCCAGTCCAGCCCGGGGTCGCCGCTTTCATTGTCGAAGAAGAAGACGGCCAGGCGCTGGCGCGCGGCCTCTTGCGGAACGATGTGGGTTTCCTGCTCACCTTCCTCGTTGACCACGGACACCCGTTCCGCCGTGATGCCCAGGTCCTTGCCGCCAAAGAACGCGAGCAACAGGCCCGCCGTGGCCAGCACGTTGATCGGCACGCCGATCTTCTGGGCGCGCGTCGCCGTGTCCTTGCCGGGGCGCCCATACGACCAGGCGATGAGGCAGACCGCGGGCAGCAGGGAAAACAGCCCCCAGAACACGATGTCGGTGAGGTAGGGAGAGAGGAGGTATCGGTCGACCAGGCGGTCGAGTATCTCGACCACGACCCAGCAACTCGCGACGTAGACACCCACCGCCGGCAGGACCCGGCGCTCCCTGAGTTCGGTGATGAAATCGGCCATGGGCGTCGATTATAGCGAGATGCCGGAGCCACTCCATCACCCGGTTGGCCCGTGCGGGAAGTGCCGTTGGTTGAGTGCCTAGCGTTCCTGCGAAGACCCGGCTTTCGAAGTGCGCTGGACGGGCCGTGGCGCGGGCCTGCTGGGCGCCGGACGGGCGCTCGATTTCGGCGCGGGACGGGCGCTCGGCTTCGGCGCCGTGCGCAGGTTCGCTCTCGGCGTCGGGGCGCTCGCGCTCCGGACCGTCGGCGCCTTGAAGCTGGACGGGACGGCCGGGGTGGTCCGCAAGGCCGGGCCGTCGGACCGCGGCGCGACCGGTTGCGTTCTGGAGGGACCGGGCTTGGTCTTGCCGCCACTGCGCACCACGAGGCCACGGTTGCTGCCGTCGGCTCCCGGACGGAGCAGGACACTGCGGTCCACATATCGGGTGTCCAACGCGCGGCTGCGTTCGTAGCGCCGATGCACCGTGTCGCTGGGAAAGTCGTTGCGGGCCGCCCGGCGCGGCAGGGTGGTCTGCGTCACGGTCGTCGGCGGACGCGGTGCAAAGGAGGGCTCACTCCCGACAGGGGGACGCCGCACATGCGCGAGATCCGGGTAGCGCCAGCCGGGCGGGCACCAGGCCCAGCGGTTGTAGGCCGGGTACCAGGGATGTCCCCAGGCATAGGTCGGCGACCAGCCGTACCAGGGGTAGTAGAGACCGGCGTAGGGATAGCGGTAGACCCGGTAGGAAGTCCACGCGTAACCGGGGTTCCGGTAGCCGTAGCCCAGGTAGAACCAGTCCATCGACCACCAGGGGTACACGTCCCAGCCGCCCGCCATGCGCCCACCGTAATGGTTCACGACCACGGAAGCCGTCGGCCCGGGGTCGGAGACCACGAGCACATCCGGTTCGGGATAGTGATAGTGCACACAGCCCGTCATCACCAGCGCGACCAGCACGGCGGCCAGGTGGCGGACTTTCAGGTGGCGAGCGGGTCGTTCCAGGGCCGGTCTCCTTTGTCGGGACGCAGGACGTGAGGCTCACAAGATTAGCATGCGCGCCTGAACCGGGCCTGAACCGGCCTCGCCGGGGCGCACGCCGAAGTTCGAATTCGCTAGAATCCGGGACTCACCTTCAGGGCGGCGCGCCATGGCACGACAGGTTCACGAACTCCAGGGTTACATCATCGTGCTCAACCACGTGGCCTTCGTGACGCGCGTGTTCGAGGCGGACAATGACGAGGGCTGGCAATTCAACATCCGCTTCGCATCGGACATCCGCCTGGCCCCCCGGTTCGCCAACCGCGCCGAGGCCGAATTGGCCCGCAGCCTGCTTATCGAGGCCCTGAAGCAGGGTTGAGGGCCGCGGCCGCGCCCCCGTCGCTGCTGACCAGCACGACACCCGCCGACCCCGGCGCCAGGACCACCACCCGCACGGCGGCCACCCCCGCGTTCCGAACCGCGGTGTCGGGCATCACCGTGACCTCCCCGGTCGACCACGGCTGCCCCGCCTGGACCCAGTCGACCTGCAGCGGGTGACCCTCCCAGGCGACGTCGGGAAAACCGCTCGCGCACACGCCACCGGGCGCGATGTGGCCACACGACACAAAACGGCCGTCGGCCGAAACGATCAGCCGGATCGAGGCCACCGCGGTCCGGGATCGGTTTTCGAAGGTCAGGCCGTCGATGCGCAGGGGCGCGGATGCGGGACCCCCTGATGTCGCGCAGGCCGCCAGCCACGGGGCGACCAGCGCCGCGAGACAGATCCCGCGCCAGGAAAGGCCCTCAGGGCGCACGGCCCAGCAGGGCATCCATCCGGGCCACCGTCTCGATCATCACGGTGTTGTTGATGTGGAACAGGCTCATGAAAGGGCGGTCGAGGTCCGTGATCAACATCATCACGGCCGCGAAAGCGACCGCCAGGGTGACGGTCGCCAGGGGACTGCGGCGGCCCACCAGTCCGGCCTGGTAGCCCATGATCAGCATGGACAGAGCGCCCGTGAGGTACAGGGTCACCCAGATCACGTAGGGAATGCGGTTGAGCAAGGCCGCTTCCAGGCGGGCCGAATGCGTGTCCATCAGTCCGATGACGGAGTCGTTGAACTCGTTGCGCAGGCCCGCGTCGATCCGGCCCTCGGCGGAGAGATCGACGGACTGCGTCCACAATTCACGGTGTAGCAATTCCGCCCGGGCGACCAGGGGCAGGACCTCGTCGATGCGGCCCTCGGCGGCCAGGTCGTGGATTCGGACGCGGTCGCCCAGGTAATCACGCAACAGCTGCCGCACCCGCCCCTGGTAGGGCTCGGGCATGAATTCGGCGAGCAGGAAAGCGTCGTTGGCCAGGCGTGACTCTTCCACCATCGTCTGGATGCGCGTCTCGTAATGGGTCTGGGCCGTCGCGAAGGTGAAGGCCAGCATGAACGCCGTGAGTCCCAGCGCCGCACCCATGACGGCACGTACCTGGGAGTGCTGGGCCTTGGCGTGATTCGCTCCCGGCCGGCTGCCGACGCGGAATCCGGCCTCGATGAAGGCGACCATCATGATCACGGTGAGGACGAACAGCGTCACCACCCCGAAGCGGTCGAGGAAGTGCGCCTGTATGGCCTGGGCGGCTTCGAGTTCCGTCATGCTGCGGGCTCCTTCGCGATGATCGCCCTGCCCGACGCGTCCCGGATCAGGGCGCGGACAGCTTCAGGGCATTGTTGACGATCTCGTAAACGTCCGTCGACAGGCCCTCCACGGCCGCGATGCGTTCGAGCTCGGCGCGCATCAGGGCGCGACGGTTTGCGTCGAAGCGCGGCCAGCGGTTGAAGGACGACACCATGCGTGCGGCGATCTGGGGGTTGAACCCCTCCAGCCGGATGACCTGGTCGGCCAGAAAGCGGTATCCGCGCCCGTCCGGTGCGTGGAAGCCCACCGGGTTGAGCATGGCGAAAGCGCCGATCAGCGCGCGCACCTTGTTGGGATTGCGCAGGCTGAAGGCCGGGTGCTCCATCAGCGCGACGAGGCGGTCGACCGTGTCGTGGGCAGGCTTGACGGCCTGGATGACGAACCACTTGTCCATGACCAGCGGGTCTCCGAGCCAGCGCGCCTCGAACGCCGCCAGCGCCTCCGAGGCGCCGGCCAGGTCACCCAGCACCAGGGCCCGCAGCGCGGCCAGCGAATCGGTCATGTTGTCACTGTCACGCCACTGGGCCAGGGCCAGTTCGTCACCACCCGGCAGGAGCGCGAGGTAGGACAGCGCGGCGTTCTTCAGCGCACGGCCCGCCATGGCGGCCGGCGCCTTGTCGTAAGGCCGACCGTCGTTCAGGCGGTCGTAGTGCGCGCGCAGCGGCGCCTGCAGGGCCTGCGCCAGTTCCAGGCGGACGGCATCGCGGGCGGCGTGGATGCCATCCACGTCCACCGTGTCCAGCTGTTCGGCGAGGTAGTCCTCGTCCGGAAGGGTCAGGGACTCGGCCATCAGGGCCGGGTCCGCTTCCGGGTCCTCCAGGAGCTTGCCGACGGCCGCCGCCAGGCTGGCGGCGAGGCCGGAATCCGGCGCTTCGGCCCCCAGGTGGGAGAAAATGGCGGCCTGGGAAAGGCGCTGCGCCGCTTCCCAGCGCGCGAAGGGGTCCGGATCATGCGCGATGATGGTCGCCAGTTCCTCGCGGGTGTAGTCGTAGCGCACTTTCACCGGCGCGGAGAAGTCGCGCAGCAACGAGGGCACGGGCGGCGCGTCCACGCCTTCGAACACGAAGCGCTGCTCCGCCTGCTCGAGAATCAGCACCCGCGTGTCCTCGGCCAGGGCCGGGTCCTCGCCCTCCAGCCGCAGCGACAGGGACGCCCCTGAGGCGTCCAGCAGGCCCACGGCAAAGGGAATCACCAGGGGCTGCTTTTCGTCCTGGTCGGGCGTCGGCGAAGTGCGCTGGGCCAGGTGCAGGGTGAAGCGGCGGGCCTCCGGGTCGTGCGAGGTGTTCACCGTCACCACGGGTGTACCGGACTGGCGATACCAGCGCGCGAAGCGCGACAGGTCCCGGCCGTTCGCGTCGGACATGGCGGCGAGAAAGTCGTCACAGGTCACGGCCTGGCCGTCGTGGCGTTCGAAGTACAGGCGCATGCCGGCCTGGAAGCCTTCTTCACCCAGCAGGGTGTGGTACATGCGGATGACCGCGGCGCCCTTCTGGTACACCGTGGACGTGTAGAAATTGTTGATTTCCAGGTAGTGGTCCGGCCGGATCGGGTGGGCCATGGGGCCCGCGTCTTCCGGGAACTGGCGGTAACGCAACTCGCGCACGTCCTGGATGCGCTTGACCGCGCGCGACTGCATGTCGGCGGAGAATTCCTCGTCCCGGAACACGGTCAGCCCTTCCTTGAGGGTGAGCTGGAACCAGTCGCGGCAGGTGACCCGGTTGCCGGTCCAGTTGTGGAAATACTCGTGGCCGATCACGCCCTCGATGCCCTGGTAGTCGAAGTCCGTGGCCGTTTCGGGGCGCGCCAGCACGTATCGGGTGTTGAAGATGTTGAGGGACTTGTTCTCCATCGCGCCCATGTTGAAGTCCTTGGTGGCGACGATGTGGTAGATGTCGAGGTCGTACTCCAGGCCGAAGCGCTCCTCGTCCCAACGCATCGCGTTGACCAGCGATTCCATGGCGTGGTCGCAGCGGTCGATGTTCTCGGGTTCGACCCAGACCTTCAGCGTGACCTCCCGGCCGCTGCCGGTCACGTAACGCTCCTCGATGTGCTTCAGGTTGCCGGCGACCAGGGCGAACAGGTAGGCGGGCTTGGGGAAGGGATCCTCCCAGCACACCCAGTGGCGGCCGCCCTCGGCCAGGCCCTCGTCCACGAGATTGCCGTTGGACAGCAGCACCGGGAAACGCGCCGCGTCGGCCTCCATGCGCACGGTGAAGCGCGTCATCACGTCGGGACGGTCCGGGAACCAGGTGATCTTGCGGAAGCCCTCGGGCTCACACTGGGTCAGAAGGAAATCGCCGGACTGGTACAGGCCTTCCAGCGCCGCATTCTCGCTCGGGCGGATGCGCACCACCGTAACCAGCGTGCAATTGGCGGGAACGTCGTCGATCACCAGGGTTTCGCCCTCGATCGTGTAGCGTTCTTCGCCAAGGACCTCTTCCCCCACCGTCAGCGAAACGGTTTCGAGGGTGCAACCTTTGAGTTCCAGTGGCCCCGCTTCGCCGGACTCGGCGTGCAGGTCCAGTTCCGCGCGCACCTCGGTGTGGTCGTCACGAATGTCGAATGCGAGACGAACCCCGTCGAGGCGCCAGGGATAGGGCCGGTAGTCTTCGCGGTGGATGGCCTGGCGGGGCTGGCCTTTTTTCATCGTTTCAATCCTGGTCGCCGAGCGCTGGAAGCACCCGCAAAACGACGTATTATAGCGGCCTCCGCGTCAAATTCGCCCGTCCCGGGCGCCCTACCGAGTGCCGACATGGACCTGCGACGACCGCCCGACATCACCGACCTCCAGCGCGCGCGGGACCGATTGAACGGGCGGGTGCACGCCACGGCCGCCCGCCGGTTCCCGGAACTGGACGAGGCGCTGGGCTGCGAGATCGTGCTCAAGTGCGAGCAGGAACAGCCCACGGGGGCCTTCAAGCTGCGTGGCGCCACGAATGCGGTCGTGCGCCTGCGCGAGCAGAACGTCGAAGGCGACGTGGCCACCCACTCCAGCGGCAACCACGGTGCGGCGCTGGCCTGGGCCGCGCGCGAGGACGGCCGCAAGGCCTGGGTGGTCATGCCCGAAAACGCGGTTCCCGCGAAGGTGGAAGCGGTCCGGCGGTTCGGCGGCGAGGTGGTGTTCTGCGCTCCGGGCCAGGCGCCCCGCGAGGCCGGCATGCGCGAACTGGTCGCGCGCGGCCACCACCCGATCCCGCCCTACGACCACCCCGACATCATCGCCGGCCAGGGCACCACGGCGCTCGAACTGCTGGAGCAGGCGCCCGGCCTCGACTGCCTGGTCACCCCACTGGGCGGCGGCGGCCTGCTGGCCGGATGCGCCCTGGGCGCCACGCACACCGCACCGGGCATCGAAGTCTGGGGCGCGGAACCGGCAGGCGCCGCGGATGGGGCCGCGAGCCTCGATCAGGGGGTGCGCGTGGAAACCTGGTCGCCGGACACGGTGGCCGACGGGCTGCGCGCCATCATCGGCGAACTCACCTTTCCCATCATCCGGTCTCATGCCGCCGGGGTGCTCCTGGCCGACGACGAGGCCATCGTGGACGCCATGCGCCTGGTGTTCGGGACCACGGGGCTGCGCATCGAGCCCTCCTCCGCCGTGGCGCTGGCGGTGCTGCGCGAACATCCCGAGACCTTCAGGGGCAAACGCGTCGGGGTCGTGATCACCGGCAGCAATATCGACTTCGAGCGCTTTCCCTGGCTGGCGACGAAGGCGGTCGACCCGTGAAGGCGCCGGTTCGCTGCGCCTGGGTCAGCGATGATGCCGGGTATCGGCGCTACCACGACGAAGAGTGGGGCCGGCCCGAGCGCGACGAGCATCGCCTGTTTGAAATGCTGACCCTGGAGGGCGCCCAGGCGGGCCTGAGCTGGCTGACCATCCTGCGCAAGCGCGAAGGCTATCGCCGGGCCTTCGCCGGCTTCGACCCGACCCGCGTGGCCGGCTTCGACACCGCTCGCGTGGAACGATTGCTGGCCGATCCCGGTATCGTGCGCCACCGGGGCAAGATCGAGTCCACCGTGAACAACGCCCGCCGGATCCTGGCGCTGTGGGAGCAGGGAAGCAGCCTGGCGGCGCTCACCTGGGCCGCCGTGGAGGACGCGCCACGCGTCAACCGCTGGTCGACGCTGAAGGAAGTTCCGGGGCGCAGCCCCGAGGCCGAGGCGCTGGCGCGGGACCTGAAGAAGCGGGGATTCCGCTTCGTCGGGCCCACCACCGTATACGCCTACCTGCAGGCCGCGGGCGTGGTCAACGACCACCTCACCGACTGCTTTCTGCACCCGGACCGGGGCGGTCGGGTCGAATGAGCCGGCCCTAGGGCGGCGACTCGAACCCTTCGCGGAATCGTTCGGTATCGGCCAGGAAGTCCTCGACGCTGCGCCCCTCCGCCAGCCGGGCCCCCGGCGGCTTGAGCAGGGGTTCGAGCAGCGGAAGGCTGCTGAAATCGTCGCGCCGCAGCCAGTCTCCCAGTGCCGGCGAACCCAGCAGAACCGCGGACACGAGCACCGCCGCCAGCGCCTGCAGCGAGCGACGGCCGTGGGAGATGTACTGCAGGTGGGCGAACAGGGCCACGCCGACCAGCCCGATCTCCGCCACCAGCAGGAGCCAGGACGCGCGTTCGTGCCAGTCCACAGCGAAGGCGAGCAGCGGCACCAGCTGGTTCAGGGCGATGCCGCAGGCCAGGCCCAGGGTACCGATGGCCAGGTGCACGGGAAAATGCGCGCGGTGCGAAGCGATGCGGTTGATGCCGGCCCAGAGGCCCGCCCACAACAACAGGCCGAGGAAGGGATAGGCGAGCTGGTTGGCCAGGATCCCGGCATTCAGGCTGCGGGTCTCCTCCACCCAGGCGTCGAAGGTCAGGGTCGCCACGGTGGCCAGCACGCCCACCGCCAGCATCCAGGGCCGGCGGAACAGGCTGACCCAGCCGTGGGACGTGGCGTCGCGCCGCGCCGGAGGCACGGCCGCCGTCACCGAGCGCAGCCGCAGGATGCTGTGGCCCAGGTGGATTCTCTGCCCGTCGGTCAGCGGGGCCGCCGCGACCCGTTTGCGCGTTCCCAGCCAGGAGCCGTTGAGTGAATCGAGGTCCCGGAGACGGACACCGGCTTCCTCGACCTGCAGTTCCGCGTGGTGCGGGTCGACGAAGGGATCGTCGAGGATCACGTCGTTGTCCGGCGCCCGGCCCAGGGTCATCCGTGACGCGGACACCGGGACGCGATGCAGCACCCGGCCGGCCCGGTCGAGCACCTCCACCACCCAGTCGGCGCCTTCGGTCACGGGTCCCAAGTGAAACCCTCCAGGAAGGCGGCGCTGAAACGCTGCAGGTTGTCCCAGCTGAAACCCGCCAGGGTCAGGGTGGTCTGCAGGGCCTGGCGATCCTCGACCAGCGACGTCGCGCTGAGGTAGCCGTCATAGAGCCCGTCCAGCTTGCGATAGGCGCGCACGCACCAGGTGACCTTCATCGGCAGGCCCTGCCCTTCGACGAAGCCCGACTGGCAGCGGAAATTGCTCACCGTGGACTCGTCGCCGCCCAGGCGCAGGCGCGGGAAATAGCCGCGCTTCTCCAGCTGTCGCCAGAAGCGCAACGGCCCCAGCACTTCGGTGCTGACCACGTCGTGCTGGTAGCCGATGCTGCCGGTGCTCAGGCTGTTGGACAGGAAGATCTGGTCCCGCGTCTGGCAGGTGTAGTAGACCAGGCTGAGGCGGTTCTCGGCGTCTTCCTCGCTGTTGCCCCAGCAGTTGATGAAATCGGCCAGGGCGCCCGGGACCTCGTAGTCCCGCAGCCGGGCCAGGGACAGGTCCCCGCCCAGGGTGCGATCCACCAGTGCCTGCTGGTTCGCCATCAGCTGTTCGGTCAGCATGGCGTCGATGCGTTCCGCGCTCGCCGGGCCGTCCACCTCCGTGGACAACAGGTTGACCACGTGGCGAACCGGCACCAGGAAACTCACCTGGTTGCCGCCGCCCATGACATTGACCCCCACGACCTGCCCTTCGGCGTCCAGGGTGGGTCCGCCGCTCATGCCGGGGTTCACCGAGCCGGTGAAATGCAGTTTCTCGTAGAGCGTGTTCTGCCAGTGGCCGTTGAAGGTGCCCTCGACGATGGTGAGGCCGATGTCGAAGGGATAGCCCATGGACCACAGGCGGGTTCCCTTCGGCGGTTGCGCCGCGGCCGCGCCCAGGGGCGGCCGCTCGAGGCCGTCGGTTCGCAACAAGGCCAGGTCGTGCACCACGTCGACGGCCAGCAGCTCCAGGCGGCCTTCCTGGCCGTCGTCGGCCACGTAACGCGCCTCGTAACGGCCGGGCTCGTTCACCAGGCCGGCGATGACGTGGTAGTTGCTCACCACCCAGTTCCGGCGCCCGGCGAAAAACCCGGAGCCGATGCCCGCCTTGCTGCCGGCAGCCAGGTCCATGAGCCGCACCTGCACCACGCGGTCCTTCCAGTCCGCGAAGACCTGCTCGGTTTCCTCGGCGGACGCGTGCGCCGCCGCGAGCGCCAGGAACGCGATGAGGAGGAAAAAGCGCCGCACGAGGTTCAATCCACCGCCGCCAGCCAGGCGGCGGCGAGCCGTATCAGGCCGGCTTCGTCCGCGGGCGAGAAGCGATCCTTCACGGGACTGTCGATGTCGAGAACGCCGAGCACTTCGTCGTCGCGGACCAGGGGCAGCACGATCTCGCTCTCGGAATTGGCGTCACAGGCGATATGGCCCTCGAAGGCGTGGACGTCCGCCACCCGCTGGACCTCCCGCCGCGCCGCCGCCGTTCCGCAAACGCCCTTTCCCATGGGAATGTCCACGCAGGCCGGCAGGCCCTGGAACGGCCCGAGTACGAGGTGATCACCCCGCCGGAAATAGAAACCGGCCCAGTTCACCCCGCCCAGTTCCTGGTACAGCAGCGCCGACAGGTTCGCCGCGTTGGCGATGCGGTCGCGGGTGACCGACATGAGCGCGCGCGCCTGTTCCTCGAGCAGAAGCCAGTCGGTGTCCGTTCGTTCGATGGAGTCGCTCAAGATGCCGGATTCCTTTTTCGCAAGACGACGAAGAGATTGTTGGCGGGCAATTCGAGGACCTCTTCAAGCCTCATCTGATGCCGTTCTGCTTCGCTTTCAAGCGCCTCGAGCTCACGCAGGCCCTGACGCGGGTCCTGTTCGCGCAGCATGGCGTCGAAACGCTCGTTGCTCTCTGCCGTCGGATGCCCGGCGCGGATAAACGGGCCGTAAATGAACCAGGCTCCCCCCGGCGCCAGCGCGTCACCGACGCCGGCCACCATGGCGCACACCGCCGCCCAGCCCATGATATGGGTCGTGTTGGCGGTGTAGGCCGCCTCGAAAGGCCCGGCCGGCCAGGGCCCCGATGCAACGTCCAGGGCCACCGGTGGGCACAGGCCGGGACCGCCCTCGGCTACGACACGGGCCGCGAGCCCCGGCAGGTTCTCGGGCAACTCGGTGGGCTGCCAGTGTACGCCCTGCAACTGTCGGGAAAACGCCACGGCGTGCTGACCAGTCCCGGAGCCGATTTCCAGCACCCGCGATCCCGCCGCCAGACGGGGCGCCAGCGCCTCCAGGATGGGAACGCGGTTTCGCTCGGCGGCGGGTGCGAATGGCAGATCGGGCGAATTCATGTCCTCAGCGCCCGCAGCACCCGATGATACGCCGATGCGATGGCGTCCCCGGTCGGATGCCGGCCGCGGTCCAGGCGCTGTTCACCGGCCACCCAGGCGCCCCCGATCATGTCGCGGTCCCCGGCAAAGACGAAGGCATGCAAGAGGTCGTCGCCCTCCAGGCCGGCGAGCATCGGGTGGTCCTGATCCAGCACGAGCAGGTCAGCGCGTCGGCCCGGCGCCAGGCGCCCCACGGGCTGGCCCAGGGCCTGCGCGCCACCCTCGGCGGCGGCTTCCCACAGCGCCCGGCCGTTGCCTCCCCCTTCCGGGGCGAGCAGGTTGCGCGCCCCGTCCCGGAGTCGCTGACTGAATTCCAGGCTGCGCAATTCCTCCGCGGCGTCGACGCGCAGGTTGCTGTCCGAACCCACACCGAAGCGCCCGCCGCGCTCCAGCCAGGCCGTCGCGCGGAACACGCCGTCACCCAGGTCCGCTTCCGTGGTCGGGCACAGGCCGGCCACGGCGCCGCTTCCCGCCCCATCAGCCAGCTCCTGTTCGTCCAGATGCGTGGCGTGCACCAGGCACCAGTGTTCATCCACCGGGGCGTTCTCCAGCAGCCAGGCCGTGGGCCGCGCGCCCAGGTGCTGCAGGCAGGCGGCCACTTCCGCCGGTTGTTCGGCCACGTGGATGTGCACGGGTTCCCCGGCGTCGCGAAGTGTGAGCAACGCCGCCAGGTCATCGCCGTTCACGGCCCGCAGCGAGTGCGGCGCCACGCCGGTGCGTTGCAGGCGGTCCGCGCCGGTCAGCGCCCGGCAGCGCGACAGCAACTCGGCATAGCGTTCCGGGGTGTTGTGAAAGCGTCGCTGGCCTTCCGTGACACCCTCCGCCCCGAATCCGCTGCGGCAGTAGAGGACGGGGAGCAATGTCAGCCCCACCCCCACGGCGCCCGCCGCGGCGCTGACGCGCGCGGCGAGTTCGGCAGGGTCGTCGTAGGCGGCGCCCGCAGGGTCGTGATGCAGGTAGTGGAACTCGGCGTTGCTGGTGTAGCCGCCCCGCAGCAATTCGAGATAGAGCCCCGCCATGCAGGCCTGGAGGTCTTCGGGCCCGACCCGCGCGGCAACGCGGTACATGGCGTCACGCCAGCTCCAGAAACTGTCACCTCGGGCGCGCTGTCCGCCCAGGCCCGCCACCAGGCGCTGGAATCCGTGGCTGTGGAGGTTCGGCATGCCGGGAATCACCGCGCCGGCCAGGCGCTCGTCCCCGTAACGCGCGGGACCCGGGGCGAGGGAGCGGATCATGCCCGCGTCATCGAGGACCAGTGCGGTCTCTTCGAGCCAGCCCTCCGGGGTCAGCACACTGCGGCAATGGAGTCGGCGACTCAAGGGCGTGACCTGCCGCGGCTGGGCTGCGAGCAGCGGTTCACCGCGGGCTCCAGTCCATCAGCGCCCCGGCGAACTTGCGCAGAACCGGCGTCACGGTCGCACGCCGCCCGGCGTCCCGTATCGGGGGTGATTCGCCCATGTAGCAGCGCTGGGCCATTTCCAGCTGCAGGGCGTGCCGGCCCTCCGAAGGCCGGCCGTGGTGGCGCGTGATGTACCCCCCCTTGAAGCGCGCATCGCGCACCGTCTCGTAGCCCGGCGCGGCCGAAAGCACGCCCAGGGCCTGTTCGGCCAGGAACGGGTCGGCGCTGGCGCCCGCGTTGGTCCCCAGGTTGAAATGGGGCAGAACGCCGTCAAACAGCGCCGGCACCTCGCTGCGGATGGAGTGCGCATCCAGCAGCACCGCGTGGCCGTGTTGCGCCACCAGGCGGGACAGCTCGCCTTCCAGGGTCTCGTGATAGGGGCGCCAGTAGCGTTGGACCCGTTCCGCCACCTCCCGGGCGTCGGGCGGGTCGCCGGCGTACAGCGCATCGCCGTCGAAGGTTTCCATCGGGACCAGGGAGGTGGTGCGGGACGTATAGAGCGCCGCGTCATCCGGCGCCCGGTTGAGATCGACGACGTAACGCGACCAGCGTGCCGCGATCAGGCCGGCGCCGAGCCCCGAAACGAAATCCCAGAGCTCGTCGACGAACCAGTCCGTGTCCGGCAGGTCCGTCGCCGCCGGCGCCAGGCGTGCGGCCATTCCCGCCGGCAGTTCCGTGCCGGCATGGGGAACGCTCACGAGCAGTGGCGTGTCGCCGGGACGGAAATCGTAGTGGCGCATGGGCGTCCGGTCGGGAGGCGTCGAGGGTGGGTTTACGGTAGCGGAAAAAAGAAACCCGGGCGAGGGCCCGGGTTTCCTGGTTCCTCGGCGCCGGCGAGGCGCCGTGACCGGCCGCTCAGTTCACCGGCGGACGGTCTTCCACGATCGTTGGTGACACGAAGATCAGCAGTTCGCGCTTCTGGGTGCTGTTCGCCTTGCGGCGGAACAGCGCGCCCACGCCCGGAATGCTGGACAGGTAAGGCACCTTGTCCTCGGATCGTGCGGTCTCGTCCTGGAAGATCCCGCCCAGCACCACCGTCTCGCCGTTGTTCACCAGCACGCTGGTGGCCAGTTCGCGGGTGTCGATGGAAGGGACGGAACCACCGCGGGCGGTTTCGAAGATCTCACCCACCGTGTCCTGCTTCACGTTCAGGTCCAGCTGCACCCGGTTGTCGGGGGTGATCAGCGGGGTCACCCGCAGTTCCAGCACGGCTTCCTTGAACTGCACGGAGGTGGCGCCGGAGGAGGTGGCTTCCTCGTAGGGAATTTCCACACCCTGCTGGATGAAGGCCTCGGTCTGGTTGGCCGTGACCACGCGCGGGGTCGAGACCACTTCGCCCTCGCCTTCCGCTTCCAGGGCGGACAGCTCGAGGTCGATCAGCCAGTTGCCCGTGAGGAAGGACAGGCCGATGCTGCCTGCGCTGCCCTGGGTCACCGGCAGGTTGACGTTGTAACGGTCCGACAGGGCCGGGATGTCCAGCAGGCCGTCGTCGCGCGGGTCGATCGCGGGGTTCAGGACGTCCGCGCCTTCCCCGGTCCCGGTCACGGCCAGGATGTTGCTGCCGTCATGCAGGGCCGAGACGCCGAAGCGAACACCCAGCTCGTGGCTGAAGTCGCTGGAGGCGATGACGATGCGTGATTCGATCTGCACCTGGCGAACCGCGCGGTCGAGCTCGGCCACCAGGTCCTGGATGGCTTCGACGCGATCCGCCGTGTCGGTCACCAGCAGCGTGTTGGTGCGGGCGTCCACGGACACGGAGCCGCGCGGCGACAGCAGCCCGTTCTCCTCGTCCGCGGAAGTCGCCTTGGCTTCCTCGATGAGGTCGCGAAGTTCCTGGGCGCTGGCGTAGTTGACGCTGATCATCGAGGTGATCAGCGGCTCCAGCTCGCGCTTGTCCTGGGCGGCCTGCAGCAACTGCTGTTCGCGCGCCGCGATGTCGGCGGTCGGCGCGATCCAGATCACGTTGCCGTTTTCACGCTTGTCGAGGTTGCGTGCGTCGAGAATGATGTCCAGGGCCTGGTCCCAGGGCACGTTGGTCAGGCGCAGGGTCAGGTTGCCGGACACGTTGTCGGCGACGACGATGTTGAGGTCGGACACGTCGGCGATCAGCTGGAGCACCGAACGGACCGGGATGTCCTGGAAGTTGAAGGTCACGCGGTCGCCGGTGTAGCTGCGATCCTGGAAGAACTCCACGTCCTGGGCTTCTTCCCGGGTGGCCTTGACCTCGGACACCTCGATGATGAGGTCGTTGCCGGACTGGTAGGCGAGGTGTTCGAACACGCCGGCCACCATCATGTCCAGGCGGGTGGATTCGCCGCGCTGGGAAACGTCGATGATCTGCACCGGGGTGGCGAAGTCCACCACGTCCAGCACCTGGTTCAGGTTGGAGGGCAGTTCGGCATTGAATACGTCCACCGTGAGGGCGCCCGCGCTGGCATTGACCGCCACGCTGGCGCCTTCGCCGTTCAGACCCACGATGACGCGGCTCTGCCCGTCTTCACCGCGGCGGAAGTCCACTTCCTGCACGGAATAGCTGCCGAGGTTGCGCGAAGCCGCCGATGCCGGGGCGGCGGTCGCCGACGCCGTTGCGGCCGCGGCCGAGCCGTTGGCCACGGTGAGGGTCACGGCGCCCGGGCTGACACGGTAGTCAAACTCGGCGCTCTTCGTGAGGTCCACCAGGACGCGCGTGCGGCCGCCGGCGGAAAGCGTGGAGAAGCCTTTCACGGAATGCGCATTCACGTTGACCGGCGAGGAGTCGACCTGGCTGGTCGTTTCCGCCATGTCGAGCACGATGCGTGCCGGGCTGTCGGTGGCGAACACGCTGACCACCGGTTCCGAACCGGTCGTGCTCACCGTGATCGTCACGTCACCGCCGGGCGCGACTGCGTAATTGGTGCCGGTGACCTGGGTCTGGGCCCAGGCGGCGCCGGAGGCGACCACGGCCAGCACCAGGACACTGAGTTTGCCGAACTTGAGAATATCCATATTTCTTCCCCACTTTCCTGTCGGCGGTCGATCTGCCTTGATCGTGTTGTCGGTTGTCATTGCTCTACCCTCTGGGTCGCGCGACGCTCGGCGCCCCCCGTTGCCTGGTTCAGCCCCCTTCCAGGGCGAGTGATGCATCACGCTGCAGCCAGCCACCGCTGCCGTCGTTGATCAGCTCCGAAAGCTGGATCTCCGAATCGGCAATGCCGGTGACCTGGCCATGATTCTTGCCGAGGTAGTCCTCCATGGACACCCGGTGCACCACCCCGTCCGGGTCACGCACCAGCCCCCAGTACGAACCATCCTGGGCAAAGGTGCCCACCATGGTCAGCGTGTCAAGCTCGAAACGCTCCAGGTAGTCCTTCGTCCGGTCGAAATCCGGCCGGGGCCCTACCGAACCGGGCGCACCGCTGGCGACCTGTTCACGATCACTGCCTTCGCTGGAAGAACTGCGGAAGGGGTCGCGACCGGCCAGGCCGTCGTAGCTGTAGGGTGAATAGGTCTTCACCGGCGGAATGGGCTCGGGCTGGATGGGCTCGCGCGCCTTCACCTCGGCGATGTACTGCTGCAGGTCGCCGAGGTCGCCGGCGCAGGCCGACAGGCCACAGACTGCCATCAGAGCGAGCATGCCGGGGCGGATGATTTGTGCCGTTTTCATGTTCATGGCGCTGCAGCCTCCCCTTCAGCCTGCTGGATCTCGGACCCTTCGAGATAGCGATAGGTCTTGACCTGCCCCTCGAGAATCAGGCGCCCTTCCGACGGGCCTTCGTTGGCGCGGCGCAGGGACACGTTGTGCATGGTCAGGATCACCACCCGGGGCAGGGCGGCCACGGCGTCGACGAATTCGCCGAACTCGTGGTAATTGCCCAGCATGCGGATGGAGATCGGCCGTTCGGCGTAGAAGTCCTGCTGCGTTTCGGCCAGCGGCTCGAACAGCTGAACATCGATGCCGGCGGCCAGGGCCGACTGGGAGACGTCCACCAGGAGCTTGTCCATTTCGGTCTTGCTGGGCAGCTGGCGGAACATGGTCTCGAGCAGTTCCTGCATTTCCTCGAGCTGCCGCTCGTAGGCTTCCAGGCTCGCCGCCTTGCGCTGCTTCTCTTCGAAGTCGGCGCGCAGGGTGAGCTCCTGCTGTTCTTCACGCTCGAGCTGCTCGTACTTGTCCTTGATCATCAGGAAGTAGCCGGCGACCAGCAGGGCGACCAGGAGCAGCCCCAGCAGGAAGGTCTTGACCGCCGACGTGGCATTGCCGAGATCGGAGAAGTCGGTATCGCGGAGATCGTTGAGCATCAGTTGGACCCCCCTTCCTCGAACGACTCGAACCCGGCTTCTTCCTGCTCGGAGATCGGCGAACGCAGCCGCACCGCCAGGGAGAACTCGAACGGCTCCTGGGGGTTGGCCGGATCCTGTGCGGACCGGACGAAGCTCAGGTCCGGGTCCACGAACAATTCGTTGTCATCCAGCGACTGCAGGTAGGCCGACACCCGGGCGTTCGACTGGCTGGTGCCGGAGAGGCGCAGGTTCATGCCCTGCTGGGCGATCGCATTCAGTGTCACGCCCATGGGAATGGTCTTGGCGAGCTGGTCGAGCATCTCCACCGTCATCGAACGGCTGGCCTGCAGGCGCTCGATGATTTCCTTGCGCGACAGGAGGCGCGCCTTGGTCTCTTCGAGTTCCTCGATGCGCCGGATCTGGACCTGCAGGCGGCTGATTTCCGCCTGGATGGTCTGGTTGCGCGTGCGCTGCTGGTTGATGGCGCGGTCGAAGGCGAGACTCACCATGAACACGATGACGACGCCGACGATGGCGGTCATGAGCGCGGACAGGGCGAACTTCCTCTGCCGCTCCTGGCGGAGTTCCTCGCGCCAGGGTAACAGGTTGATCTTTGCCATCAGTCGAATCCCCTCAATGCCAGGCCCATGGCGACCATCAGGTTGGGCGTGTTGCGCTTGAGCGCCGACACCGCCACGGACGGGGCGACGTCCATCCCCGAGATCGGGTCCGCCACGCGGGTGGTCAGGCCCAGCTCCTGCTGCACCATGGCGGCCAGCCCCTTGAGCGACGCGGTGCCGCCGGCCAGGTAGATGGTGCTGATGGGCGAGTAGTCGTTGCTGGAGGCGAAGAACTGCAGGGCGCGGCTGATCTGGTGGACGATGTTGAGCTGGAAGGGTTCGAGCACTTCGGCCTCGAAGTCTTCCGGACCATCCTCCGCGCGTTCGAAAAAGCTCGCCTGCTCGGGCGTCATGTCATAACGCCGCATGGTCTCCTCGAGCAGCTGGTGGCCGCCGAAGGGATGCTCGCGGTTGTAGATGACGCGCCCGCCACGCAGCACCAGGAGGGTGGTGAGGTCGCGGCCGATGTCGAAGATGCCCACCGCCTCGTTCTTGCTGAGGTGGTCGCGCTGGCGGATGAGCTCGAAGGCGTTCGCGATGGCGAAGGCTTCGACGTCCACCACCCGCGCGGTCAGCCCGACGGCTTCCAGGGCGTCCTGCCGGCTCTCGACGTTTTCGCTCTTGCTGGCGGCCAGCAGGATGTCGATGAGATCCGGGTTCCGGGCAGAGGGGCCGAGGATGTCGAAATCCAGGCTGACCTCGTCCAGGGGGTAGGGGACATATTGGTTGGCTTCGATCTGGACCTGGCTCTCCACGTCCGCCTCGGCGAGGTTGGACGGCAGGGCGATGGTCTTGGTGAAGACGGCAGGGCCGGATACGGCGATCGCGCAGGCTTTCGAACGGCTGCCCGAATTCTTGACCGCGCGATCGATGGCGTTTGAGATCGCCTCGATGTCCTGCACGGTCTTGTCGACCACCACACCCTCACGCAATGGTTCCATCGCGAAGTGTTCGATGCGGTAGCCGCCCCCGGATTCCGACAGTTGCAATGCCCTGACGTATGACGAACCGATGTCGAGGCCAATGACTGGCGCTTTCTTATTCCCGAACAGTTTCAACGTCTTAATCCCTTAAATTATTGCCAATGGCTTTACTGCCAAAGGCTTATTGAAACTTTCTCCGGCTGGTTTTAACAGAAGTCCCGCCACTTCTCAATGGCGTCGCTTCGAAACCGGTGCCGGAAAAACCCCGTCCCCTCCAGTCCGCACCCGTCGATCCGTTCGTCTCGCCGCAGGAACTCTATGAGACGATCGGTGGTCACACGGGCTCGACCCGGCGAAGTCCTTCCTCTTTCGGACCAGCGTTTTATCCTTAAAAGGCAGCGTGCGACAAGGCACAATACCCTTGCTGACCGTTTGTTCGTAGCTTTTCTAGCATAGCAGGTTAACAGTTTGAAGAAACTATTAAAATGGATTTTGCGCCTCGGCATCGTTTCCGTCCTTCTCGGGATCGGCGCCGTGACGGCCCTCTGGTTCCTCTACGGCAAGGACCTGCCCGACGTGGAAACGCTGCGCGACGTGCAGCTCCAGGTCCCGCTCCGGGTCTACACCCGTGACGGCAAACTCATCAGCGTGTTCGGTGAACAGCGCCGCATCCCGGTGGCGATCGAGGACATGCCGCGGGACCTGGTCAACGCCTTCATCGCCGGCGAGGACGCGCGTTTCTACGCGCACCCCGGCGTGGACTACCAGGGCCTCACCCGGGCCGTGATCACGCTGGCCACCACGGGTGAGAAGAGCGTGGGCGGGAGCACCATCACCCAGATGCTGGCGCGCAATTTCTTCCTGACCCTGGACAAGACCTACGAGCGCAAATCCAAGGAAATCTTCCTCGCCCTGCGCATCGAACGCGAGTTCACCAAGGACGAAATCCTCGAGCTCTTCCTCAACAAGATCCTGCTCGGCCACCGCGCCTACGGCGTGGGCGCCGCGGCGGACGTCTACTACGGCAAGTCGCTGGACCAGCTCACCCTGGCCCAGAGCGCGATGATCGCCGCCCTGCCCAAGGCGCCGTCGCGCATCAACCCCATCACCTCGCCGGAGCGCGCCCTGGAACGGCGCAACTACGTGCTCTCGCGGATGCTGGAACTGGGATACATCGACCGCGCCACGCACGACGCGGCGGTGGCGGAACCGGACCAGGCCTTCTACCACGGCGCGACCACCGAACTGAACGCGCCCTACCTGGCCGAGATGGTTCGCGCGGTGGCCGTGGAGCAGCTCGGCAGCGACGCCTACACCGGCGGCTACGTGGTTCACACCACCATCGATTCCCGCATGCAGGTCGCGGCCAACGAGGCGGTCAAGCACGGGCTGGAAGCCTACGACCGCCGTCACGGCTATCGCGGCCCCGAGGCCCGCGTCGACCTGGCGCTGGCCTCCGGCACGTCCGCCTGGGACGAGGCCCTGGCGCCGTACCGCGCTTTTGCCGGCCTGGTGCCCGGCCTGGTCACGGAAGTCGACCCGGAGCTGGCGCTGGTCTACCTCCAGGACGGGCGCACGGTGGCGCTCACGCTGGAGGACCTGGCCTGGGCCAAGAAATTCATCAGCCGGGACCGCTGGGGCCACCCCCCGGAGACCGTGGACCAGGTGCTGAGCGCGGGCGACGTCATCCGCGTTCGCCTGGGCGACGACGGCCGCTGGGCCCTGGGCCAGCTGCCCGACGCCGAGGCGGCGCTGGTGTCGATGGACCCGCACGACGGCGCCATCCGGGCCCTGGTGGGCGGCTACGACTTCAATCGCAGCAAGTTCAATCGCATCACGCAGAGCCGCCGGCAACCCGGCTCTTCCTTCAAGCCCTTCATCTACTCGGCGGCACTGGAGCGCGGTTTCACCACGGCGAGCATCATCAACGACGCGCCGATCGTGTTTCAGGACGACGAACTGGAGCGCACCTGGAAGCCGCAGAACTTCACCGAGAAGTTTTTCGGCCCCACGCGGCTGCGCGAGGCGATGGTGGAGTCACGCAACCTCGTGTCCATCCGCCTGCTGCGCGATGTCGGGATTCGCCCGGCCCGTGAGTACATCAGCCATTTCGGCTTCGCCGTGGAAGACCTGCCGCCCAACCTGACCATGGCGCTGGGCAGCGCCTCGCTGCCGCCGCTGGACATGGCCCGGGGATACGCCGTGTTCGCCAACGGCGGCTACCGGGTCGACCCCTGGTTCATCGACCGCATCGTCGATGGCGCCGGCCGCGCCGTGTACCGGGCATCACCGGCCGTGGTCTGCGAAGCCGATTGCGAAACGCTCGCCGGCCCGGCGCCGGTCGAGGTTTCCACCGAGGAACCGGCCGTGCCGGTGGACGAGCCGGCCTACCGGCCCCTGACCCTGGATGACGGCGCGGAGGCCGGGCCGGAGGCGATGGACCTCGCCGAGCCACCCGCCACGCGTCCCGCGACGCGCGCGATCACCGAGCGCAACGCCTATCTCGTGCGTTCGATGATGATGGACGTGATCAAGCGCGGCACCGGCAAACAGGCCCTGTCCCTGGGCCGCGAGGACCTGGCGGGCAAGACCGGCACGACCAACGACCAGAGGGACGCCTGGTTCTCCGGCTACAGTTCGGAGCTGGTGACCACCGTGTGGGTGGGCTTCGACGACCACCAGACCCTGGGCCGGGCCGAGGTCGGCGGCAAGGCCGCGCTCCCCATCTGGATCGAGTACATGGGCGTGGCCCTGGAGGGTCTGCCGGACCAGGTGCCGGCCATGCCCACGGGCGTGGTCCAGGCGCGTATCGACCCGGCGACGGGGCTGCTCGCGGCACTTGATACGCGGGGTGGAATCATGGAAGTATTCGAGGCAGGGCGTCTTCCAGAACTTCAATCCACTGAAGGAGTCGACCGGGATGCCACGACGGAAGAAGATCCGTACGACATCTACTGAACGCCGCAGCAGCGGAGACTGGGACTCCCCCAGCGTTCGCAAACTCAACAACATCCGCAGGGACATCGCCGTCGAGGCCGCCCGCATCATGGCCACCGAGGGCCAGCGCAATTTCATGGCCGCCAAGCGCAAGGCCGCCGACCGCGTCGGCGCCAGCACCCGGCTCGCCCTGCCCTCGAACCGTGAAGTGGAGGAGGCCCTCAGGGCCTACCAGGGTTTCTACGGAGGTGACCGCCACGCCGAGCACCTGATGCTGTTGCGCGAGGTCGCCATCGAGGTCATGCGGGGCCTCGACGATTTCCGGCCACGGCTGGTCGGACCCGTGCTCGACGGCACGGCGGACAGCCACTCCCGCGTTTCGCTCCACCTGTTCAACGACCCGCCCGAAGCCGTGCTCTTCCACCTGGAGGAACGCGGCATCGATTACCGCCAGGAACAACGGCGCATCCGCTGGCACGACGGCAACCACCGGGACATCCAGCTGTTGGTGACGGAGGTGCAGGGCGTGTCGGTGGAACTGGCGCTGTTCTCGGACCTGGACCTGCGCCAGGCGCCGCCCAGCCCCGTGGACGGCAGGCCGCAGCGACGTGCGCCGCTGCCGGAAGTGGAGATACTGCTCGCGGCCGCCTGAGCGGCGGCCGCGGAAGATTCGGGCTTCAGTCGCGCTCGCCGATGTCCACGTAGTCCCGCTCGCTGGGACCGATGTACACCTGGCGGGGACGGCCGATGGGCGTGGGGTTGTTGCAGTGCTCGAGCCAGTGGCTCACCCAGCCCACGGTGCGGGCGATGGCGAACATCACCGTGAACATGCTCGTCGGGATGCCCAGCGCCCGGTAGATGATGCCCGAGTAGAAGTCCACGTTCGGGTAGAGCTTCTTCGACACGAAGTAGTCGTCCTCGAGGGCGATCTTCTCCAGTTCCAGCGCCAGGTCCATCAGCGGGTCCTTGCGGCCGAGTTCGGCGAGCACGTCGTGCGCGGCCTGGCGGATGATCGTGGCGCGCGGGTCGAAGTTCTTGTAGACGCGGTGGCCGAAGCCCATCAGGCGGAAGGGATCGTTGCGGTCCTTGGCCTTGTCGATGTACTTGCCCACATTGGAGACGTCGCCGATCTGCTCGAGCATGGTCAGCACGGCCTCGTTGGCGCCACCGTGCGCCGGTCCCCACAACGCCGAAATGCCCGCGGCCACGGAGGCATAGGGGTTGGCGCCGGTGGAGCCCACCAGCCGGACGGTGGACGTGCTGGCGTTCTGTTCGTGGTCCGCGTGCAGGATGAACAGCAGGTCGAAGGCGCGGGCCGCGACCGGGCTCACACGGTAGTCCTCGGCCGGCACGCTGAACATCATGTCCAGGAAGCGCTCGGTGTAGCCCAGGCTGTTGCGCGGGTAGGCCGTCGGCCAGCCCATGTGGTGGCGGTAGCAGGCCGCGGCGATGGTCGGCATCTTGGCGATCATGCGCTTGGCCGCGAGCATGCGCTGTTCCGGATCCCGCATGTCCAGGCGGTCGTGATAGAAGGCCGCCAGGGAGCCCACCACGCCCGACATCATGGCCATCGGGTGCGCGTCGTAGTGGAAGCCGCTCATGAAGGTGTTCAGCTTCTCGTGCACCATCGTGTGGTAGGTGATGTCGTGCCGGAAGTCCTCGTACTCGTCCGCCGACGGCAGTTCACCATTCAGCAGCAGGTAAGCGACTTCCAGGAAGGTGCTTTTCTCGGCCAGCTGCTCGATGGGATAACCGCGGTAACGCAGGATGCCCTCGACGCCGTCGATGAAGGTGATGGCGCTGCTGCAACTCGCCGTGGCGGTGTAGCCCGGGTCGTATGTGAAGTAACCCAGCTCCTTGGGGAGGGCCTTGATGCTGAGTGTCGGTTCGCCCTCGGTGCCGCGCACCACGGGCAGTTCCAGCGTCTTGCCACTGGCGGGATCGGTGAGGGTCACGGTCTGGTCGGACACCACGGTCTCCTGGAAACGGTTGGACTCAGTTCACAACACGGTCCGGGAACGGACCGAGCCATCTCGAAATGAAAAAGCCCGGCGAGTCGGAAACTGCCGGGCTTTTTGAATGCCGCGCAAATTACTTCTGGTAACGGCGCTTGAACCGGTCCACGCGGCCACCGGAGTCGAGCACCTTGTGCTTGCCGGTGTAGAACGGGTGGGACGCGCTGGAAATTTCGATCTTGATGAGCGGGTATTCCTCGCCGTCTTCCCACTTGATCGTTTCCTTGCTGTCCATCGTAGAGCGGGTCAGGAACGAAAAGTCTGCCGAGACGTCCTGGAAAACCACCTTACGATACTCAGGGTGTATGCCAGATTTCATGACGGTTTTCCTGTGATCGGGGCTACAAAAAAAGAGCCGCGCATTGTAATCCCGGGAACGCCGCAATGCAAGAACCCGAAGCCTCCGGAATTCAGCCCCGTTCGGGCAGGAACAGGGCCTGCAGGTCGTTGCCGAACCGCCATCCCAGCTCGGTCGGCCGGTAGCGCCCCTCCGCCCCGCCCCGCCCATCCGCGACCGGCTCCAGCAGGCCCCGTTCCAGGGCTTCTTCCAGGGGGTCCGCGATGATTCCGGGTTCGAGCCCGGTCCGCGCCTGGAACCGGGCCAGGGAGAACCCGTCACGCAGGCGCAAGGCGTTGAGAAAGAACTCGAAGGCCAGGTCCTCGCCCGCCACGGCGTCGTCCATGGCCACGCGCTCACCGGCCAGGTAGCGCTTCGGGTGCCGGACCTTCACCCGGCGCCGGACCTCCCTCGTCCCCGCCGCCGTCGCCGTCGCCGTCGCCGTCGCCGGCAGGGTGAGTTTGCCGTGCGCCCCGGCGCCGATGCCCAGGTAGTCCCCGAAATGCCAATAGTTGAGGTTGTGGCGGCTTTCGCGTCCCGGCCGTGACCAGGCGGACACCTCGTACTGGGCGTACCCGGCGGCGCGGAGGGCCTCTCCGCAGGCTTCCTGCATCGCCCAGCTCTCGTCGTCGTCGGGCAGCACCGGCGGGCGGGCGGCGAATTCGGTGTTGGGCTCGAGGGTCAGCTGGTAATGGCTGAGGTGGGCCGGTGCCGCTCCCAGCCCCTGGCGCAGGTCCTCCAGGGCCATGTCCACCGACTGGCCCGGCAGGCCGAACATCAGGTCGACGTTGAAGTTGTCGAGCCCGGCGGCCTGCAGCGAGGCCAGGGCGCGGTGGATGTCCTCCGGGCCGTGGATGCGCCCGAGCGCCGCCAGGCAGCCGGCGTCGAAACTCTGCGCCCCCAGTGAGACCCGGTTGATGCCGGCTTCACGGTAGGCCGTGAAGCTGTCCCGCTCCACCGTTCCCGGGTTGGCCTCCAGGGTGATCTCGACGTCGGGCGCGAGCTCCAGCCGCGCGCGCAGGCCCGACAGCAGCGATTCCACCAGGGTCGCGTCGAACAGGCTGGGGGTGCCGCCGCCGAAGTACACCGTGGACACGGGCCGTCCCCAGACCAGGGGCAGATCGGCCTCCAGGTCCCTCAACAAGGCCTCGACGTACTCCGCCCCGGGCAAGGCGCCTTTCAGGGCATGGGAGTTGAAGTCGCAATAGGGGCACTTGCGCACGCACCAGGGCAGGTGCACGTACAGGCCCAGGGGCGGCAGTCCCGGACCCGATTCAGGCGCCATCGCGCTCCTCGTGACGCAGGGCCTCCGCAAGGGCGGCCGCGGCCTGGCCGCGATGGCTCAGCCGGTTCTTGGTTTCCGGCGGCAGTTCCGCGGACGCGCATCCCTCGGAGGGCACGAAGAACAGGGGGTCGTAGCCGAAGCCGTTGGCGCCGCGCGGGCTCATCAGGATGCGGCCGAGCCAGGCACCGGTGGCCACGAGGGGCGCCGGGTCCCGGGGACTGCGCAGGTACACCATTGCGCAGAAGAAATGCGCCGCGCGCCGGTCGCCGGAGAACGCATTCATCTCCTGCAGCAGCCGGGCGTTGTTGGCCGAATCCGTGCCCTCGCGGCTGAACCGCGCGGAATGGATGCCCGGCTCCCCATCCAGGGCGGGCACCACCAGGCCGGAGTCGTCGGCAATCGCGGGCAGTCCCGTGTGGCGCGCGGCGTTGCGCGCCTTGAGCAGGGCGTTTTCCAGGAAGCTCAGGCCGGTCTCGTCCGCTTCAGGGACATCCCACTCGGACTGGGAACGCAGGGTGAACCCCAGGGGCGAGAGCAGCTCGCGCATCTCGACCAGCTTGCCCGAGTTGCCGCTGGCCAGCACGACTTCGCTCGTCACCGTGGCATCCCCGCCCCCCATGCAACCGGCCTCAGCCCGCCAGCGCCCGGGCCTGGGCCTCGAGCAGGGTTTCGATGCCCTGCCCCGCCAGGTCCAGCAGGCGGTCGAGTTCCTCGCGGCGGAAGGCGTGCCCCTCGGCCGTGCCCTGGACCTCGATGAACCCCCCACCATCGTTCATGACCACGTTCATGTCGGTCTCCGCCGTCGAATCCTCGGCATAGTCGAGGTCGAGCACCGGGGTGTTCTTGTAGATCCCCACGGAGACGGCCGCCACCTGGCCGTGGATGGGACTGCGCTCGATGCGGCCCTTCGATTCCAGCCAGCGACAGGCATCCACCAGGGCCACGTAGGCGCCGGTGATGGCGGCCGTGCGCGTTCCGCCGTCCGCCTGGAGCACGTCACAGTCCAGGGTGATGGTGCGTTCGCCGATGGCGGCGAGGTCGACCACGGCGCGCAGGGAGCGGCCGATCAGGCGCTGGATCTCGAGCGTCCGCCCACCCTGCTTGCCGCTGTTGGCCTCACGGCGCATGCGGCTGCCGGTGGAGCGTGGCAGCATCCCGTACTCGGCCGTCACCCAGCCTTCATTGCGGTTGCGCAGCCACGGCGGCACGCGGTCCTCCACCGAAGCGGTGCACAGCACCTGCGTGTTGCCACAGGCGATCAGCACCGAACCCTCCGCGTGCATGGTGTACTGGCGCTCGATGCGCACCGGGCGCAGCTCGTCGTGATTTCTCTGGCTCGGGCGCATGGATCCTCCGGCTGGGTGCGCTTGAAACTTCCACGCGGGTTCTGCTCCCGCGGCGTTGCCGTTACCATTGTGCCACTGCCTGCCACGCGGAACCAAAGATGATCAGGAGCATGACCGGCTTCGCCGCCAGCGAACGGCAATACCCCTTCGGGCGCCTGAGCTGGGAGGTGCGAAGCGTCAACCACCGCTACCTGGAATACAGCCTGCGCCTGCCGGAAGAGTTCCGCATCCTCGAGCCGAAGGTGCGTGACATCCTGGGCCGCTACGTCAAGCGCGGGAAGATCGACGCCACGCTGCGCTTCCACGAGATGGCCGGCGGCGCCGGCGGCGGCGTGGCCCTGAACCGCGATCTCGCCGCCCGGCTGCTCGAGATCCACGAGGAACTGGCCGTCATGGCCGGCAGCGAGCAGGAAGTGAGTGTGGACCGCCTGATGCGCTGGCCCGGGGTGGTTACCGAACAGCTACCCGATCCCGACAACCTCCATGCCGCCGCCCTGGAACTGCTGGAGGCCGCCGCGGCCGACCTGGTGAAGGTCCGCGCCCGCGAGGGTGAAAAGATGGCGGAAATGGTGGGCGAGCGACTCGACGGCGTCGCCGCGCTCACCCTCCAGGTGCGGGAATGGCTGCCCGAGATCCGCGCCGCGCTGCGCGAGCGCATGGCCGAACGCGTCGCCGATCTGGGCGCCAATCTCGACGCCGATCGCCTCGAGGCCGAAGTGGCGGTGCTGGCCCAGAAGATGGACGTGGACGAGGAACTCGACCGCCTCGACGCGCATGTCGTCGAAACCCGCCGCACGCTGGAACGCGACAAGCCCGTGGGGCGACGGCTGGACTTCCTCATGCAGGAGTTCAACCGCGAGTCGAACACGCTCAGCTCCAAATCCGTGGACCAGCGCACCACCCAGGCGGCAGTGGACCTGAAGGTGCTGATCGAGCAGATGCGCGAGCAGGTGCAGAATGTCGAGTGAGGCCGAGGCCGACGAGCGGGGCCGCCTGTTCATCGTGGCCGCGCCCTCCGGGGCCGGCAAGACCAGCCTGGTGAACGCCCTGGTCGCGGACGACCCGCGCCTGGTGATCTCGGTGTCCTACACCACGCGCGCGCCGCGGCCCGGCGAGACCGACGGCGTCCACTACCACTTCGTCACCCCGGGGAATTTCGGGCGGCGCCTCGAGCGGGACGAGTTCCTGGAGCACGCCGAGGTCTTCGGCCACTCCTACGGCACCCACCGCGAGACCACTGAATCCATCCTGGCCACCGGGCAGGACGTGATCCTGGAAATCGACTGGCAGGGCGCCCGCCAGGTCAAGGCGTCCTTTCCCGCCTGCCTGTCGATCTTCATCCTCCCGCCGTCGGTGGCGGAGCTGCGTCAGCGCCTCGGCGCCCGGGCACAGGATTCCGAGGCGGTCATCCAACGGCGCATGGGGGAGGCGCGCGCCGAACTGTCCCACTGCGAGGAGTTCGACGTCGTGGTCGTCAACGACGATTTCGACACCGCGCTGCAGGACTTGCGGGCCGTCATCGCGCACGGCCGCGGCGAGGGTGATTTCGAACAACAGCCCTTCAAGGAGTTACTGGCGGAACTGCTTGAAAATGAGTAGAATTGAAAGCTTCGCTCTGCATAAAACCGAACTCAGGAAGACCCATGGCACGCATTACCGTTGAAGACTGTCTCGACAATGTGAACAACCGCTTCGAGCTGGTGCTCACCGCCACCCGCCGCGCCCGCCAGATCGGCCACGGCGCCGACCCCATGGTCAAGGAAGAAAACGACAAGCCGACCGTGATCGCACTGCGCGAAATCGCGTCCGGCCTGATCGACGCCGACAAGGTGGAAATGATCCAGGCCGAGATCGAAGCCGCCGAGGTGTTCGATACGGGCGACCTGGAGGAAGACCCCACTCTCTGACGGAGTCCCCATGCTGGCGACCTCGAGCCTGCCGGAGCCGGTCCTGGAACTCCGGGACCTCCTGAACACCTACCTCGAGCCCGACAAGGTCGCTGTCATTCTCCGTGCGTTCGAGGTCGGCGCCGAGGCCCATGAGGGCCAGACGCGCAAGACCGGCGAGCCGTACATCCTCCATCCCGTCGCGGTGGCCAGCATCCTGGCCAAGCTGCGCATGGACCACCACAGCGTCGCCGCCGCGGTGCTGCACGACACCATCGAGGACACGCCCCTCACCAAGGAGGAGATCCACGAGTCCTTCGGCAGCGAGGTCGCCGAACTGGTGGATGGCGTCACCAAGCTGGACAAGATGAAGTTCCGCACCCGCCAGGAGGCGGATGCGGAAAGCTTCCGCAAGATGCTGCTGGCCATGTCCCGCGACCTGCGGGTGATCTTCATCAAGCTGGCCGACCGCCTGCACAACATGCGCACCCTGGGCGCCATGTCGCCGCAGTCGCGGCGGCGCATCGCGCGGGAGACCCTGGAGGTCTACGCGCCCATCGCCGACCGCCTCGGCATGAACGAACTCAAGTCCGAGCTCGAGGACCTGGGTTTCGCCAACTACCACCCCTGGCGCCACAACACCATCGCCGAGCACGTCCAGGAAGTGACGGGCAACCGCGAGGAAGTGATCGAGAGCATCCGCAAGGCGCTGGTGCGCAAGATGAGCGAAACCGGCGTGCCCTGCCGCATCATCGGGCGCGAGAAGACGCCCTACAGCATCTACCGCAAGATGCTGGCCCGGGACCTGTCCTTCTCCGAGGTGATGGACGTCTACGCCTTCCGCATCGTCACCCAGTCGGAACCGCACTGCTACATGGCCCTGGGCGCCGCCCATGCGCTGTACCAGCCACGACCGGGCCGCTTCAAGGACTACATCGCCCTGCCCAAGGCCAACGGCTACCAGAGCCTGCACACGGTGCTGAGCAGCCCTTATGGCCTGCCGGTGGAGATCCAGATCCGCACCGAGGAGATGGACATCACGGCGGAAAAGGGCGCCGCCGCGCACTGGCAGTACAAGAGCGGCGAAACCAACGCGGGCACGGCCCAGGTACGGGCCCGCGAATGGCTGATGCAGCTGGTGGACGTGCAGCGCCACACGGGCGATTCACTGGAGTTCCTGGACGGGGCCAAGTCCGACCTGTTCCCGGACGAGATCTTCGTGTTCACGCCCAAGGGCAAGATCATCGACCTGCGGCGCAACGCCACCGCGCTGGATTTCGCCTACGCCATCCACACCGACGTGGGCAACCACACGCGCAGCGTCCTCGTGGACAAGACCGAGGTGCCGTTGTCGACCCGGCTGGACCATGGCCAGACCGTGGAGGTGGTCACCGACCCCGACACCCGGCCGACCCCTGAATGGCTGGATTTCGTCGCCACCGCCAAGGCGCGCACGGCCATCCGCCATTACATCAAGTCGCTGGAGTCGAAGGACACCGTGCGCCTGGGTCTGCACATGCTGGAGTCGGCGCTGAACGCGCGCGGGCATACCCTGGACGACGTCGACCAGGAACAGTTCGACGCCTTCCTGGCCGACAACCAGCTCGAGCGCCAGGAGGACCTGTTCCGCGAACTCGCCCTCGGCAACCTGCTGGTCAAGGTGGTGGCCGCCCGGCTCGCGCCCGAAGCGGGCGAAGGCAAGGCGGAGGCCCTGGAAATCGCCGGCTCCGAGGGCAGCGTGGTGGACTTCGGCGCCTGCTGCCATCCCATCCCCGGCGACGCCATCATGGGGTACGTGTCCGCGGGCAAGGGCGTGGTCGTACACCGCACCACCTGCCGCAACGTGCGAGAGCTGCGCAAGCACCCCGACCGCTGCCTGGAAGTGCGCTGGGCCGCCATCACCCACAGCCTGTTCCCCGTGGCGCTGCGCGTGATCAGCCAGAACGTGCCGGGCAGCCTGGCGAACATCTCCGGCAGCATCAACGAGGCCGGCAGCAACATCGAAAAGGTCGAACAACCCGAAGCCAACCCCGAAACCGCCACGCTCTGGTTCACCATCTCGGTCGAAGACCGCGACCACATGGCCCGCGTGATCCGTCGCCTGCGGCGCAACCGCGTCGTCCTGAAGGTGAACCGGGTGGCGAGCTGAGAGCGCATTCATGCCCAAGACCATCCTCACCACACCCGACGCCCCCGCCGCCATCGGCACTTACTCCCAGGCCGTACGCCACGGGGACCTCGTGTTCCTGTCCGGGCAGATTCCCCTGGACCCGGCGACCATGGACGTCGTGGACGGCGGCATCGAGGCGCAGGTGCGGCGGGTGTTCGACAACCTCGCCGCGGTGTGCGCGGCGGGCGGCGGCGGGCTGGACGACATCATCAAGCTCAATGTCTTTCTCACGGACATGGGCGACTTCCCGGTGGTCAACGCCGTGATGGGCGAACGCTTCAACGAGCCCTTTCCGGCGCGCGCGGCCGTGGGCGTGGCCGCGCTGCCGCGCGGCGTGACGGTCGAGATGGAAGCCGTAATGGCCGTGCCGGGTGACCGCTGAGGCGCTCGAAACCCTCGAGGGCGTCGGCCCGAAGCTGGCGGAGCGGCTGCAGGGCCTGGGAATCCACTCGGTCCCTGACCTGCTGTTCCATCTCCCCCTCCGATACGAAGACCGCACCCGCCTGCAGCCCATCGGCGGCCTGCTGCCCGGCCTGCCGGCACAGGTGGAAGGCGAGGTCGAGCACGCCTCCGTCGTCCGTGGCCGCCGCCCCATGCTGGTGGTCTCCCTGGCCGACGGCACCGGACGGATCACCCTTCGCTTCTTCCACTTCCGGGGCCACCAGGCCCGGCAACTGGGCAAGGGCACGCGCCTGCGCTGCTACGGGGAGGTCCGGCCCGGCTTTCGCGGACTGGAGATGGTCCACCCCCACTACGCACGCATTCTGCCGGGCCAGGAACCGCCACTGGCCGACCGTCTCACACCCGTGTATCCCAGCACCGAGGGCCTGGGCCAGCAGACCTGGCTGAGGCTCAGCGAGCAGGCGCTGGCGCGTCTCGACGACGGCGCACTGGCCCTGGATGAACTGCTGCCGGGGCGCATGCTGGAGAACCTGCGCCTGCCGTCCCTGCCCGCCGCCCTGCGGCTGATCCACCGCCCGCCCCCCGGCGAGAATGTGGCGGCGCTGCTGGCGCGCGACCACCCGGCCCAGCACCGCCTGGCCATGGAGGAACTGCTGGCGCACAACCTCAGCATGCGCCTGCTGCGCCAGCGCCAGCGCGCCCGCGACGCGATCCCGCTGGCGCCCGCAGCGGACCTCGAGCAGGCCCTGCGGGACGCCCTGCCCTTCGAGCTCACGGGCGCGCAGGCCCGGGTGCTCGAGGAAATCGGCAGTGACCTCGCTGCGACGCACCCGATGTTGCGCCTGGTGCACGGCGACGTGGGCTCGGGCAAAACCGTGGTGGCGGCCCTGGCTGCCCTGCGCGCCGTGGGTAACGGGGTGCAGGTGGCCGTGGTCGCACCCACGGAGATCCTGGCCGAGCAGCACCTCAGGACCTTTTCCGAATGGCTGGGGCCGCTGGGCGTCGAGCCGGTGTGGCTGACCAGCAAGGTCAAGGGCAAGGCCCGTACCGCCGCCCTGGAGGCCATCGCCGGCGGCGCCGGCGTGGTGGTCGGCACCCACGCCCTGATGCAGGAAGGTGTGGCCTTCGACCGGCTCGGCCTGGTCATCGTGGACGAACAGCACCGCTTCGGCGTGGGCCAGCGGATGGCGCTGATGGGCAAGGGCGATGACGGGCACGTCCGCCCACACCAGCTCATCATGACCGCCACGCCCATTCCCCGGACCCTGGCCATGACCGCCTATGCCGGGCTGGAGGTTTCGGTCATCGACGAACTGCCCAAAGGACGCAAACCCGTCACCACCGCGGTCATCTCCGCCGACCGCCGCGAGGCCGTCGTGGCGCGCGTGGCCGAGGCCTGCACCGGCGGCCGCCAGGCCTACTGGGTCTGCACCCTGATCGAGGAGTCGGAGGCCGTGGAGGCCCAGGCCGCGCAGGAAGTGGCCGACGAGCTGGCGGCGCGTCTCGGCGGACTGCGCATCGGCCTGGTGCACGGACGTCTGAAGCCTGCGGAAAAGCAGGGCGTGATGGACGCCTTCAAGGCCGGCGACCTCGACCTGCTGGTGGCCACCACGGTCATCGAGGTGGGCGTTGACGTTCCCAACGCTTCACTGATGATCATCGAGAATGCCGAGCGGCTCGGGTTGTCCCAGCTGCACCAGCTTCGCGGCCGCGTGGGGCGGGGCTCGGCGCGCTCTTCCTGTGTCCTGCTCTATAGTTCGCCAATCGGCGAAATGGCGAAGCAGCGCCTGGAGATCATGCGCGAGACCCAGGACGGCTTCCGCATCGCCGAGAAGGACCTGGAGCTACGCGGTCCCGGCGAGGTGCTCGGCACCCGGCAGACCGGGCTGGTGCAGTTCCGCGTCGCCGACCTGGCCCGGGACGCGCACCTGCTCGACCGCATTCCACCCGTGGCCGAGGACCTCATCGCCAATCACCCGGGCCAGGTGCGGCGCCTGGTTCGCCGCTGGATCGGCGACTCGGCGCGCTTCGCCGGGGTGTGAACCGCCACGCTTGCTAGACTTCTTCGAGGATCACAAGGGAATCGCGCCATGACCGACGAGCATCGAGAGAACGGGGACGAGGACGGAGACAGCGGGGGCAACGGCTTCAGCCACAAGAAGGAGCTCAAGCGCCTCCAGGTCGAGTTGTGCAAATTGCAGGGCTGGCTCCAGGAAACCGGAGAGCGCGGCATCGTGATCTTCGAGGGCCGGGATTCGGCCGGCAAGGGCGGCATGATCGGCACCATCCAGGAACGCGTCAGCCAGCGCGTGTTTCGCGGCGTCGCTTTGCCCAAGCCCTCGCGGGAGGAATCCACCCAGTGGTATTTCCAGCGCTACGTCGAGCACTTCCCCTCGGCGGGCGAGCTCGTGCTGTTCGACCGCAGCTGGTACAACCGCGCCGGTGTGGAACGGGTGATGGGCTTCTGCTCGGAAGAGCAGCTGCAGCGCTTCTACCGCAACGTGCCCAGCTTCGAACGCGCCCTGGTCACTTCCGGAATCAGGCTGATCAAGTACTGGCTGGAAATCGACCAGGACGTGCAATGCCAGCGCCTGCTGGAGCGCCTCGAGGACCCGCGCAAGTACTGGAAGCTCAGCCCGATGGACCTCGAGGCCCAGCCGCGCTGGTACGACTATTCCCGCGCCCGGGACGCGATGTTCGAGCACACGGACATCGAGGAAGCGCCCTGGTTCGTCGTGCCGTCCAACGACCAGAAGACCGCGCGACTGAACTGCATCGCCCACCTGCTGGACCAGTTCGACTACGACGGCCACGACTACGAGTCCCTGGACGTGGACGCCATTCCCGGAATCGACGACAGCAAGGCCTACGACGACCGCGCGAGCCTGGCGCGCGCGAAGACGGTGCCGCAGCGGTACTAGCGCATGGTCAGCGCCAGGCTGCCCACCTCGCTGCGGGCGCGCCGCAGGTCGTCCTCGATGGCCTCAAGCAGTTCGATGAACTCGGGGCGGTCGCGGAGTGGATCCAGGCGACCATCCATTTCCAGGACCCAGGCCTGACGCCAGCCACGGTTGTAGGCCTCGCGCAGATCCGCGAGGGCCGCTTCCGGGTCGTCCCGAAGCAGGTCCACCACCGACTGGGTGTAGTAGATGTCGGCATGGTCGATACCGTTGATTCGCGCCCGGTTGAGGGCGCGCTCGGCCTCGGCCAGCCGTTGTTGGCCCAGGGCCTCGTCACCGACCAGCCCATGCAGGTAGGCCGCCATGGTCAGCGAAAATAGCTGGTCCTCCTTGAAGGTCGCGTCCTCGCTGGTGTCGATGGCCTGTTCGAATTCGGACAGGGCTGCCGGGAGGTCCCGGTCGACGATCCGGATCAGGCCCAGCAGGTGGTGATACTGCCGCTGGCGGATTTCCGGCAGCTCGTCCGGCTTCGGCCCGAACATGTCCCGGACCACGCTTTCCGCTTCCTCCAGCCGTCCTTCGATCAGCAACAGCTGGTAGTACTGGGACAACAACTCCTGGTTCTGTCCGGCGTCCTCCAGGGCATCGAGCAACAGATTCATGGACTGCTCGTAATCACCCAGTTCCATCCAGGCCTTGGCCATCACCTGCACCGTGTTCGGGACGTCCGGCTCGAGCCGCCAGGCGCGGTGCGCCAGTTCCCAGCCCTTCACCAGTTCGCCGTTGTACAGCGACAGCCCGGAATAGGTGCGCAGCAGGGAGGCGGAATCGGGCTTGACCATTGTCAGGTCGCCGAGCAGCTGCTCCGCCGCCTTGTAATCGCCCTGGGAGTTCAGGTTGCCGGCGTAGTTGATCGCCAGCAGCTCGTTGAGGGGGTCGATGGCCATGGCGCCGCGCAACACCACGGCCTGCTCACCGATACGGCCGGTCTGGGCCAGCAGATTGGACAGCCAGAGATGGGCCGGGATGTAGGTATCGTTCAAAGCGATGGCCTGGCGCAAGGCGGATTCGGCCGAATCCTGCTGGCCGATCTCCATACGGGCCAGACCCAGGGCCGCGTAAGCCTCGGCGGACTCCGGATCCAGCGCCAGCGCTTTCTCGATCATCGGCATGGCGCGCTCGATGGCGCGCTGCGGACCGATGTTGCCGTACAGCGACAGCAGGATCCAGGTGTCGCCCATGGCCGCGTACGCCGGCGCGTACTGCGCGTCGTGCTCCAGCGCCTCGGCGAACAGCTGGATGGCCTTCTGCAGCTCCGCGGGCGTGCGCCGCCACCAGTGCAGTCTTCCGTTGCGATAGGCCTCGAAGGCGTCGATGTTCTGCGGGCGGGCGCCCGGGCTGGCCAGCGCCAGGCCTCTGAAGTTCTCGACCAGGGCGTCGGCGATGGCGCTGGCGACCTCGTCCTGCAACTCGAACACGTCGTTCAGCTCGCGATCGAAGGTCTCCGACCAGATGTGGTAGCCGTCCTCGACGTTGATCAGCTGGGCCGTCATGCGGATGCGGTTGCCGGCCGTGCGCAGGCTGCCCTCGAGCACCGTACTCACGTTCAGGCGGCGGCCGATTTCGCGAATGTCCTGCTGCGGATTGCGAAAGGCGAAGGAGGACGTGCGCGCCGCCACGTGCAGGCCGTCCACCTGGGCCAACAGGTTGAGGATTTCCTCGGCCATTCCGTCCGACAGGTGCGCCTGGTCGCCGCCTTCGCTGAGATCAGCGAAAGGCAATACGGCGATGGAGTTCTCCGGTGCCGTGAAGCTGCGCCCCGCGGGCGCGGGCGCAGCGATGGCCTGGAGGTCCGGCTCGTCCAGCACGTTGGCGTAGTACTTGTAGAAGCCCAGGCCCATGGCGCCGGTGGCGGCCATCATCACCGCGAACAGGGTAAAGGTCTGGGCCTGGCCGAGCAGGCTGTCGTCGCTGGTGCGACGGATGCCCTGGCCGGTGACATCGAACTGCCAGGCCAGGAAAAAGACGACGGGGAAACCGAGGATGAGGGTGATGACCACCAGGGTGGGCAGCCAGTCGGGCAGGCGCAGGGGCTCCACCGCGGCGTCCATGAGCTGCAACACCACGAAAACGCCCACGGCGTACGCGCCGAGCGTCTTGAGCACCTTGCGGCGGGACAGTTCACCCAGCACCGCAGCGATGAACGAACGCTTTTCTTCCTCCTCCCCCATCACAGCCCAACGGCTCCTTTCCTTCAGTCCGGTGTGTCGCTCGCGCCGCGCTTGATCCTGATCAGGGCGGAGGTGTCATCGTCGTAACCACCCTCATCCACGAGCCTTGCGTAATCCGTGATGGCCGCATCGACCATCGGTAATTCAATATCCAACTCCCGTGCCAGCGCGTCGCAGATGCGCAGATCCTTCAGCAACAGGCCCGATTTGAAGCCGGGCTCGAAGCGGTCCGCGAGCATCGTCCGGCCCCGGTGATCGAGGAACCAGTTGCCGGCCGCTCCCGCCGAGAGTACTTCCATAAGACGCTCCGAAGGCAGATTTAGTTTCTCCGAAAATGCGAGCGCCTCGCAGACGGCCTCGGCAATGCCCGCCACCATGACCTGGTTGACGGCCTTGGTGGCCTGTCCCGAGCCGACTTCGCCCATCACGGCCAGGCGGGCCGAAAAGGCCTCCAGGACTGGCCGGATTCGCTCAAGTGTGGCGGATTCGCCCCCTGCCATGACCGAGAGCGTGCCCTTGCGCGCGCCCTCGACGCCGCCGGACACCGGCGCATCGACGTAACCCACGCCCGCCTCGGCGAGTTCCGCGGCCAGCCGCCGGGTGGTCATGGGGCTGACGGTGGAGGCGTCGATCACGACGTCTCCTGGCGACAAGCCCGGCCGGCAGGCCGAAATCACGGCTTCGAGATCACCATCCGCGGACACGCAGGTCAGCACCACGTTGCCGCGCCGCGCCAGGTCGGCCGGATCGGCCGCGGCCGGAACACCGAGTTCCGTGGCCAGTTCGTCGGCGCGGTGAGGTGTGCGGTTCCACACGGAGGCCAGCAGCCCGGCGGAGGCGAGATGCCGCGCCATGGGACCGCCCATGGCCCCCAGGCCGATCACGCCGACTCGCAATTCACTCATGAGGGGTTCTCCATCACAGCGCCGGACTGTCGTGCCAGTGACACGACGCGCCGAAAAGGGTTCCGGTTCGGGAAAGGGACCGGGACGAACGGAAACCGCGGCGCGTCAGAGCGCCTGGTCACCCGCTTCGCCGGTACGGATACGGACCGCCTGCTCGAGGTCGAACACGAAGATCTTCCCGTCGCCGATGCGCCCCGAAAGGGCGGACTCGGTGATCGATTCCACCACGGCTTCCACGCGATCGTCCGGCACGGCGATTTCCAGTTTCAGCTTGGGGAGAAAGTCCACCACGTACTCGGCGCCGCGGTACAACTCGGTGTGGCCCTTCTGGCGCCCGAAACCGCGCACCTCGGTCACCGTCATGCCGGTGACGCCGATGTCGCCGAGGGCGTCCCGGACGTCGTCGAGTTTAAACGGCTTGATGATCGCGGTTATCATTTTCACGGGAAGCCTCCAGGCCGGTTCGAGCGAGCAGTTTTGGGGGTTTGCCGCTACTCTATTGCGCCACCCGCCGGGGGGCAAGCGAACGACCGGAACCCGAGGGAACCACCATGATCGACCTGTCGAAAATCGACGAACTCGCCGCCCGGCTTGCCGGGGCCCTTCCCCCGGGCGCGCAAAAGCTGCGCGAGGAGACCGAGGCGCGCTTCAAGGCCGTGCTGCGCCGGGGCCTGGCGTCGATGGACGTGGTCACCCGCGAAGACTTCGAAGCCCAGAAAGCCGCCCTGGCCCGGGCCGAGGAGAAGCTCGCCCGGCTCGAGGCGCGCCTGGCCGACCTGGAGTCCGGCTCGAGTCCGGCCTGATCCCCGAATCCGGCCTCCTACAGGTATTTCATCCTTCAACGACTGACGCGCGGCGCGCGGCGCGCCATGCTGGTACCTGTTTTACACGGAACCCGACGACCATGGGCCTCGCCCGCGTTTACAGCCGCGCCTCCGCGGGGGTGCAGGCGCCCCAGGTGACCGTCGAAGCGCACCTGTCCAACGGGTTGCCGAAGACCACCATTGTGGGCATGCCGAAGAAGGCCGTCACGGAAGCCCGCGACCGCGTCCGTGCGGCGATCATGACCTCCGGCTTCGGGTTCCCGAGGGACAAGGTCATCACCGTGGCGCTGGCGCCCGCCGAACTGCCCAAGGACGGCGGCTGTTTCGACCTGCCGATCGCCCTGGGCATCCTCGCCGCCTCCCGCCAGGCCCGGCCCGACCGCCTGGAGGACACGGAGTTCCTGGGGGAGCTGTCACTGGGGGGTGAACTGCGGCCTGTGCGCGGCGCCCTGCCGGCCGCCCTGCGGGCGCGGGACGCGGGCCGGACCCTGGTGCTGCCCCGCGCCAATGGCCCGGAAGTCACCCTGCTCGGCAGCGGGCGCTTCCTCTGCGCCGACACCCTCACCCAGGTCACGGAATGGATGGCCGGCAAGGGTGAACTGGCCGCTCCGGAGCCCGGCCCCGTCGCCGCGCCGGCCCGGATTCCCGACCTCGCGGACGTCATCGGCCAGCACCGTGCGCGCCGCGCGCTGGAAGTGGCCGCTGCCGGGGGGCACAACCTCCTGTTCAGCGGACCGCCCGGCACCGGCAAGACCATGCTCGCCTCGCGCCTGCCCGGCGTTCTGCCCGGCATGAGCGAAGACGAAGCCCTGGAGACCGCGGCCATCCACTCGGTGAGCGCACAGGGGCTCGACCCCGTCCAGTGGCGCACGCGGCCCTTTCGCGCACCGCATCACACGGCCAGCGCACCGGCCCTGGTGGGCGGTGGTTCCTCACCGCGGCCCGGAGAGATTTCGCTGGCGCACAACGGCGTCCTGTTCCTGGACGAGCTGCCCGAATTCCCGCGCCACGTGCTGGAGGTCCTGCGCGAACCGATGGAGTCCGGGCGCATCCTGATCTCCCGGGCAATTCAGCAGGCGGAGTACCCCGCCGCCTTTCAGCTGGTCTGCGCCATGAATCCCTGCCCGTGCGGACGCGGCGGCGAGGAATCGGGCGAATGCGGCTGCACCGCCGACCAGGTGCAACGCTATCGCAGCCGGGTCTCCGGCCCCTTGCTGGACCGCATCGACCTGCAGGTGGAAGTGCCGCGCCCGTCGACGGACGTGCTTCGACCCGGGGCCGAGCGCGGTGAAGCATCGTCCTCGGTCCGGGATCGGGTCGGGGCGGCGCGCGCCATTCAGCTCGAACGCGACGGCAGGTTGAACGCGCGCCTGGACGCGCCGGGCGTGGCCCGCGTCTGTCGGCTCGAGGGCCGACTGTGGGCCTGCCTGCAGAAGGCCGCGCGGCGCCACGCGCTCAGCCCCCGCGCCTGCCACCGGATTCTCAAGGTGGCCCGGACCATCGCCGACCTGGATGGGGGCGGCGGCCTCCGGCTCGATCACCTGGCCGAGGCCATCGACCTGCGCCAGGCGGGCCGCCGGTCGATGGCGGACTGGGAATGAATCGGCGCCATCGCATGGCCCGCCGGGCATCGATACCGGGTCATCCAGCCGGCCTCCGGCATTCCGCCGGGGACGTCTCATTGCAGGGCCTTCGGAAGATGGTAAGCTGTTTGTCCGCGTTGCCCGCCGCAGTGTTCGAATCGCACCGAGCCGGGCGCCTCCCCCGCGACGGTACGGTACGGGTGCTGTTCACCGACCCGGCCACCGCCCGCGCCCCGGGGCCGATGGCGACGCACGGAGGTCCCGGGGGGGACCATTGGACCGAGGATGTCGCGACTTCGCCACGAATTCGAGTGAGTACGCCGCCCACCAAGACGCTCCAGGCCCTGATCGTCGATGACGAGGCGCTGGCCAGGCGCGGCCTCAAGCACCGGCTCAAGTCCATCGATGGCGTGAGCATCGCCGGCGAGGCCTGCAATGGCCGCGAGGCTGTCGCGATGATTCGTGAGCTCTCGCCGGACCTTGTCTTTCTCGACATCCAGATGCCGGGCATGAACGGCTTCGACGTCATCCGCGAACTCCAGTCCGAGGACCTGCCGGCGATCCTGTTCGTCACCGCTTACGACGAGTACGCCATCGACGCCTTCGAGGTCAACGCGGTGGATTACCTGCTCAAGCCCATCGACGACCAGCGGCTCGATCGCGCCCTGAGCAAGGTGCGCGAACGGCTCGGGCGTCGACGCGCCCAATCGCAGAAGAACCTGCTGCTGAAACTGCTCGGCGAGTTGACCGGCGAACCGATCGCCAGCGTCAGCGACCTCGAACGGCGGGGAATGAACCGCATCAAGCGCGAGCTGCCCAAGCTGGCCATCCGTGACGCCGGCAAGACCACCTGGGTTCGCCAGGAAGACATCGAGTGGGTGGATGCCGCCGGCGACTACATGTGCGTCCATGCCCTGGGCGAAACCCACATCATGCGCAAGACCATGAAGGAGCTCGAGAGGGAACTCGACGCGGATTTCCTGCAGCGCATTCACCGCTCCACCATCGTGAACATCAACTGCGTGAAGGAGATGCAGAGCCACATCAACGGCGAGTATTTCCTTACCCTGGAGAGCGGCCACACGGTCAAGCTCTCGCGGACCTACAAGGAAAAGCTCAAGTTCCTGCAGTGACCGCGCCTGCCATGCCGGGCACGGCCGCATCCTCCGCACGACCCACGAAACGTTTCGTCGCCGGCCCGACTCCGGTCGGCGCAACCGTGACCTCTGTCATAGGCCAGCGCTCCCGTGGCTCCCTAATCTCGATTCCGACGACCGGCGGCGTAACCTTCCAGGCCCCATCGGCGTCATAGGTAACAAGGGCGTCAAGGCGAGCATGCAAGCCACGACACACCCGATCATGCCAGCAGTGGGATCGATTGTTTTCTCCCTGATCATCGTCTGACCAACGATCCTCACCTGGCTTGAAGGCCCCGGCGGAGCTCCCTCTCTCCGCCGGGGCCGACTTATGTGGGCTACCATCGCGCCATGCCCACGCCAGTCATTCTCGACCTCGACGGCACCCTGATGCCCAGCCACGCGGTGGACAACCAGTGCTACTGGAGGGCCGTGGGCGAGAGCTTCGGTCGTTCCGTGGAAACCCTGGACCTCTCCGGCTTCGACAACGTCACCGACGACGGGCTGCTCCGCGACTGGTGCCTCGCAACGCTCGGCCGGACACCCTCGGCGCCTGAGCGCGAGGACGTGCGCGCGCGCTTCCTGGCGCTGATCGAGGCGTCTGCGAAGGCGGAACCGGCCGCCTTTGCGCCCACGCCGGGCCTGCAGGAATGGCTCGAGCGGCAGCCGCGCGGCTCGGTGGCGGTGGCCACCGGTGGCTGGGAGCACACCGCCCGCTGGAAGCTTCGCGCCGCGGGACTGGACCGCTTCGAACTGCCCCTGGCCGGATCGAACAGCGACCCGGACCGACCCGCGATCATGCGTCGCGCCCGCGCACGCCTGGCCCCGGCGTTTGCCGCGCACACCCCGGTGTACCTGGGCGACGGCCCCTGGGACCTGGCGGCGGCGATGCAACTGGGCTGGGGCTTCATCGGCATCGCCGAAGGAGACCGCGCCGAGCGCCTGCGACGGGCCGGCGCCGAACGGGTCGTGCAGGACTTCTCGCAGCTGTAGACCAGAAGGCCGACGCCCTGACCGGTCCCGGCTCCCTCCATCCGTCCCAGGGCTCGCACTGACGAGGCCGAACACGCCCCGGCTGCTGAAACACGAACGATTTCGTATCATTAGGGACAGGGAAGATCCCCCGATTGACGAGTCGCCCCCCAATTCTGACGCACAGCGCTAGGGACCACCGCTTGCCGGCTTCGCCGACCCGGCACGGCCTGCGTTTGTCCATTGCCTGCCTGGCCACGGTGCTCGCGACGTCATCCCTGCAGGGTCGTGAGACCGTGGGCACGACGCACTGGGAGCCCAGGGCGGCCCACCAGGCGCTGGCGCAGGTGGACCGCGAGGCGGCCGTTCGCGACCTGCTGAGCCTGACCATCGCCGGCAGTGAGGCCGAACTGTTCGATCAACTGGAAACCCTCCGGGCGAACCGGGACTGGCCGGCCCCGGCCCGGGACGCCGTGGCCTGGTCGTACACGCAGGCCCTGCGGGAGTTGCCGTCCGGATCGGTGTCACCGGACCTGCTGGAGTGGCTGAAGACCTGGAAGCCCGCCGCGCTGATTCCGCACGAGGACCACGGGGAAGGCTGGGTGCCCCTGTTCAACGTGCGCGCCGCGGCGGCGGGCGTCGAACACGACTGGCTGCGCCAGGAAGCCCTGCTGGAAGGGCTCGCCCTGGTCGGTTCGCACCCACGGGCCCTGGCGGACGCCTACCTGATCGAAACCGAAGCGCCGGTGCGCGCAGGCTACCTGCAGGCCCTGGACCAGGCCGCCCCGACGGAAATCGCGGGTGTGAAGGTCGTGGCCCTGGCGCGCCTGCCGGGGGAACCGGACCTGGCGCCGTTGGCCGCGCGCGCGGCGGCGCTCAGCCGGGACGTCACCGCCATGCGCCGGATTGTCGACCTTGGCGACGGGCCCGCCGTTCTTCACATGCTGCGCCACGCCGCCGCAACGCTGGGAAGCACCGATCGCATCGCCCTGTTGCGCTCCGCCCTGCTCAGCCCCAACCGGGAGGGCGCCGCCCTGGCGATGGCTGAATTGTACGAGGGGCTGGCCGGCCTGCCGGCGGCGGACGCCGCCCTGCTCGCGAGACTCGGCGACCCGGACCTCGGGGCGGCCGCCGCGCTGGCCCTCGCGGGCTCACCCGCCCTGGACACCCGCCTGGCCCTGGAAGCCCTGGCCGCCGGCGCCGACGGGCCGCGCACCCGCCGCGCCCGCCTGGCCCTGGACCTCCAGGCCGAGGCCACGGCCGGAGACGGGCCGTGAACAGGGTGCGCAGGACGGTGATGCTCGCGCTCGCCACGGGCCTGGCGGGTGGCTTTGCAGCCGCTGCCGACGCCCAGAACGCGCGACTGGTGGAATGGGTGGAGAGCAACCCGGTCAACGTCACCGACCGCATCGCCCTGGGCTATCCACCGCCGATACCCGTCGATACGCCGCTGCCATTCGATGGCTTCCGGAGCTATGCCGGGCTGCGCGCGCGGCACGAGGACCTCGCGGCGAACACGCCCTGGGTGCACCCCGAGACCATCGGGCAGACCCGGCGGGGCCGCACGCTCTGGGCACACCGCCTGGGCGACGCCGACCGCCTGACGCCGTGGGGGCTGCCCGAACCGGCGACCCTGACCAACGGCGGAATCCACGCCCGCGAGTGGCAGACGCCGGAGGTCGTGACCGGCATCCTCGAACTGCTGGCCACGGCGCCGGCCGACGACTGGCTGATCGACTACCTGCGCGACCACGTCAACATGGTCGTCATCCCGGTCCTGAACGTGGACGGCTTCCTCCAGACCCAGCGCACACCGACGCTGAATTGGGTCGGCGAGGATCCGAACGACTCGGCCAACTGGCCGCGCGACGGGCGCATGCGCCGAAAGAACCTGCTGAACACGGACGAAAACCTGTACACGCCGGACGACCACCTGAACGGGGTCGACCTCAACCGCAACAACCCGCCGTACTGGAACACCTCCGGAGGCTCGAACTCCTCCTCCAACGTGCGCAGCCTGCTGTACCACGGGACCGCGCCCCGTTCGGAACCGGAAACCCGGGCCCTCGACGCGGCGGCGGGACTGGGACCGGCGAACCGGCTTCGCCTGTACACCGACGTGCATTCCTTCGCCCAGACCCACTTCTGGGTACGCACCGCCAACGACCGCCTGGCGGTGCAGACCGAGCGCGTGCTGGACCTGTTCACCGACCACCACCAGTCCTTCCCGGCCGGCAAGTGGTACGCCTGGTCCAACCGCAACAACGTGGCCAACGGCTATGGCATCGGCACCACGGACGAATACTTCACCGTGGAATACGAAGTGCCTTCCTGGACGCTCGAGGTCGAGCCCACGGGGGGACAGGAATACCATACGCCCCTGCCCGGTGGCGGCGCCGATTACGGCGGCGCGGGAGTGAACGGCCACGACGGTTTCATCCTGCCGGAATCCCAGATTCGCCGGGTTCGCGAGCAACTGGCCCAGACGTTCTCGACGGTGTACTACCGCCAGTCGGGACCGCCGCACGTGCAGTCCGTGCGCGTTTTCGACGCCGCCAGCGGCGCGCTGGTCATCGAGGCGGACTGGGATGCCGGGGATGAAGGCCGCCGCGAGCGATTTCTCGCGCAGCACGCCCCCCTGCGGCCAGGACGCGACTACCGCCTCTGGCTGGGGTTCAACAAGCCGATGCGGTGGCTGGTCGATGGCAAGGTCCAGATATTCCCCGGGTTCGCCGCCGACACCGTCGACACGGTCATCACCGCCCGCGTGGGAAGCCAGGGCCTGGCACTCGATCTCGGCGCCGGTCCCACGACCCTGCTGGCGCCCGGCGGGGCGCCGGACGGCTACCGCTTCTACCGCTCGGACGCCCTGGTCACGAACTTCCGCATCCGCGCCACGCAGGCCAACCTCGACCTGCTCGACGACGGGTCCGAAGTCACCCTGGGCGTGCGGACCCGTGACATGACCGGCCTGGGCCTGGATGGCGACCCCGCGACCGTGGCGGACTGGGCCGGCGGCCACTGGACCGGTTACGAGGATGGACTGGACAACGATTCGGACTTCGGCGGCACGGACGACAGCCTGCGGATCATGGCCGCGGCGGGCGCCGCCCCGGAGCCCTTCCTGCTCCAACCGGGCATCGCCGCCGCCTGGTTCGACCCGCAGCGCAACGGCGAAGGATTCATCATCGAGATGCTCGCCGGGGGCCGCGCCACCCTGTACTGGTTCACCTACGACGAAGCCGGACGGCAGGACTGGATCGTGGCCGACGGCGGAATCGACGGCAACCGGCTGCGCTTTCCCGAGCTGCTGCGCGTCACCGGTGGCGTGTTCGGCCCCGGCTTCGATCCTGACGCCGTGACGCGCGAGGTGATCGGCGAGGCCACCTTCACCTGGACCGGTTGCGGCGCCGGACGCATGGACTGGCACATCGGCAACACGCGCGGCCGCCAGTCCCTGTCCCGCCTGAGCCGGATCCAGGGCCTGGACTGCGGCCTGCCGCTCGGCCGGCCGATCCGCCAGGAAGCGCAATACAGCGGCGCCTGGTACGACCCCCAGCGTTCCGGCGAAGGCTTCACCGTGCAGGTCCTGGAGGACGACACCGCGCTGGTCTACTGGTTCAGCTACGACACCGATGGCGCCCGGCGCTGGTTCTTCGGCCAGGGCGAACTCGTCGACGGCAGCTGGGTGTTCCCGACACTCTGGACCACCTCCGGACCGTCCTTCGGCGCCGGCTTCGACCCCGGCGCCCTGGACCAGCGAGCGTGGGGCCGGCTGGAGCTGGACCTGTCCTGCGATGGCGGCGAGGCCCGCTGGACCACGGGCGAAACAGGGTTCCCGGACGGCAGCATGCCCCTGGTGCAGTTGACGCGCATGGACGGACCGGCCTGTCCGACCGAAGGGTGACGCAAGGGCCCCGGGTCCGGACCCTGGCCGCCGCATCCGCGGGTGAAGCCCGGCGCGGGCTCGGTTAGAATACGCGCCCTTTCAGAAATCCCCGGGAGTGATCCCCATGAACGACAGGGAACTGCACAACCAGTGCGTGCAGCGCATCATCGAGCTGGCCAACACCATGAAGGACGAGGAGATCGATCCTCGCATGGTCAGCGCGGCCCTGATGGCCGCCAGCGGCATCTACGCCACCTACACCGTGGCGGGCAACGCCGGCGCGCTGGAGTCCACGGGCGTGGACAAGGTCGTGGCCATGTACCGCAAGAACCTGGAACACATCCAGGAGCGCAAGAAGGCGGAAATCCAGTCCGGCGGCGCCTGAAGGCTCAGGCGTAACGGCGCAGGCTCGGGTCGATGCGTTCGGCCCAGGCGTCGATTCCTCCCTCCAGCACCCACACCCGCTCGAAGCCCGCTTCGTGCAGCAGCCGCCAGGCGCGCTCCGCGCGGGCGCCCTTGTGGCAGGTGACCACCCAGGCGCGGTCGCGCGGCAACTCGTCCAGGCGCAGGGGCAGTTCGGGCAGGGGAATCTCCAGGGCGCCGTCCAGGCGCGCGATCTCCAGTTCGTGCGGATTGCGCACGTCCAGCACACCGGGCGGGCCGGCCCCGACGCGCGCGTCATATAGGTCCTCCGGCGACATCGAGGGCGCCCGAACCTCTGCATCCGCCGGCGCGTCGCCGCAGAACGCCACGGTGTCCACGGGCGCGGTGATGCGGGGCGAGACCCCGCAGACGGGGCATTTCGGGTCCCGGCCGATCCGTAGCTCGCGCAGGCCCGACCCCAGGCCGTCGAACAGCAACAACCTTCCGACCAGGGGCTGTCCCTGGCCCAGGATCAGCTTGATCGCTTCCAGGGCCTGCAGCGAGCCGATGATGCCCGGCAGCACACCCAACACGCCACCCTCGGCACAGGAGGGCACGGCGCCGGGCGGCGGCGGCTCCGGGAACAGGCAGCGGTAACAGGGGCCCTTGCGCGCGTCGAAGACCGACACCTGGCCGTCGAAGCGCAGCACGCTGCCATGGACCAGGGGTATGCCCGCGAGCACGCAGGCGTCGTTGACCAGGTAGCGCGTCGGAAAATTGTCGCTGCCATCCACCACCAGGTCGTACCCCCCGATGATGTCCATGACATTGTCCGCGACCAGTCGCACCGGGTGGACCACGACATTGACGTGGGGATTGACCCCCTCGAGGCGCCCGGCGGCGGCCTCACCCTTGGAGCGATCCACGTCCCCGGTGGCGTACAGCACCTGGCGCTGGAGATTGCTCAAGGACACGGTGTCGTCGTCCACCAGCCCCAGGGTGCCGACACCGGCGGCGGCGAGGTAGAGGCCGATCGGCGAGCCCAGGCCCCCGGCGCCCACGCAGAGCACCCGGGCGGCCTTCAGTTTCGCCTGGCCCTCCATGCCGACCTCGGGCATGACGAGATGCCGGCTGTAGCGAGTGACCTCTTCCTGCGACAGTGGGTTCATGCGTCTATATTAGTGGGCGGGGTAGCGGTTGGCATGGGCCGGAGGCAAACGATGGCTGGGGTACGAGTGCTCGTGGGCACCCGCAAGGGCGCATTCATCCTGACGTCGGACGAAGGCCGGCGATCCTGGGAAATCGAGGGGCCGCATTTCGCCGGCTGGGAGGTGTATCACATGACCGGTTCGCCGGCGGACCCGGACCGGCTCTGGGCCTCGCAGGTCAGCGACTGGTTCGGCCAGGTCATCCAGCGCTCCGACGACGGTGGCAAGACCTGGGACGCGGTGGGCAACGCGTTCGCCTATCGCGGCGAGGTGGGCACCCACCAGTGGTACGACGGCTCGCAGAAACCCTGGGAATTCAAACGGGTCTGGCATCTCGAGCCCAGCCTGGACGATCCGCACACGATCTGGGCCGGCGTCGAGGACGCGGCCCTGTTCAAGTCCACCGACGGCGGTGACAACTGGACGGAACTGCCCGGCCTGCGTCACCACGGCACGGGCCCGAATTGGATGCCAGGCGCCGGTGGCATGTGCCTGCACACCATCATGCTGGATCCGCACCGGCCGGAACGGCTCACCATCGCCATCTCCGCGGCCGGCTGTTTCCGCAGCGAGGACGGCGGCGCCACCTGGACACCGGCCAACAAGGGCCTGGTCTCGAAGATGCTGCCGGACCCGGAAGCCGAGGTCGGTCACTGCGTGCACAAGATCGATTTCCACCCGGACCATCCGCAGACCCTGTTCATGCAGAAGCACTGGGACGTGATGCGCTCCGACGATGCCGGCGCCACCTGGCGCCGCATCAGCGGCAACCTGCCCAGCGACTTCGGCTTCCCCATTGCCGTGCACGCCCACGAGCCCGAGACGGTGTACGTGATTCCGCTCAAGAGCGACTCGGAGCGTTTTCCGGTGGACGCGAAGCTGCGCGTATTCCGCACGACCCGGGGGGGCGACGACTGGGAACCGCTGACCCGCGGCCTGCCCCAGGAGCACGCCTACGTGAGCGTGATGCGCGATGCCATGGCCGTGGATCGCCTGGACGACTGCGGCATCTACTTCGGCACGACCGGCGGACAGGTCTACGTGTCCCCGGACGGCGGCGACCACTGGCAGGCCATCGCCGAGCACCTGCCCACGGTGCTGTCGGTGGAGGTTCAGACCCTGTGAGCGGCGCGATACCGTTCCTCGCCTTCCCATTCCGGCACGCCCGGGGCGAACCGGCAGTCCGGTGACGACCCGGGGCAACGTGGAAGTCCAGCTTCCGCTGCTGCTGAGCCGCCTGGCCAGGACCGGGTCATCCGTCCACCTGGCCGTTTCGCCGCCGGTGACCCAACGCCGCGTCCTGGACGCGCTCGAAGAAGCCTACCCGGCCCTGGGCGGCACCACTCGGGACCGCGACAGCGGGCGGCGGCGCGCCTACCTGCGCCTGTTCGCCTGCGGCGAGGACTGGTCGGACCGTTCCCCCGACGAGGAATTGCCCGAGGCCGTGGCGTCCGGCCGCGAGCCCTACCTGATCATCGGGGCCATGTCGGGTGGGTGAGGCCGCACGGACGATCCTGTGGGTCGTTCCGTGGCTGGCGCTCACTGCCGCTTCCCCGGCCCTTGGCCAGGCCGGCATCTTCGACGAGGTCGGCAGCCGGCTCGAATCAGGCGACTATCCCGGCATCATCGGCGGCATGGCCAGCCTCGACGGGCGGGTGGTGATGGAGGCCTACGCCCGCGGCAACGGCCCGGAAGAACGTCATGATATCCGCTCGGCCACCAAGTCCATCACGGCCCTGCTGATCGGCGAACTGGTCGCGGACGGCCGGCTGAAACGCCTGCGCACACCCATCGCCGAACTCATCCCCGGCACCTTCGACGCCCTGCCCGCGAACGATCCCCATCGTGACATCACCGTGGAGGACGCGCTGACCATGCGCACCGGACTGGCTTGCGACGACTGGTCACCCGCCAGCGTGGGGCACGAGGACAAGATGTACCAGACCCGGGACTGGGCAGCCTTCCTGCTGGCCCAGCCGTTCGCCCACGAACGCGGCGAGCAGTTTTCCTACTGCACGGGGGGCGTGGTCCTGCTGGGACGGGTCATCGAGACGCTGTCCGGCCAGGCCGTGCCGGCGTTCGCCGCGGAGCGACTGTTCCAACCCCTGGGGATCGAGGGCGAGCGCTGGGAATCGACGCCGACGGGACACACGGACACGGGCGGACACCTGCGCCTGCGCCTGCGCGACCTGCACGCCATCGGCCGGCTGGTGGCCGACCGCGGGACCTGGAACGGCGACGCCGTGGTCGACCCGGACTGGATCGACACCATGACCCGGGCGCACACCGACGTGCCCCATCGCCGGGAACGCTACGGCTACCTGTGGTGGCTGGACCGGGGCGAGGTGAAGGGCAAACCGGTGAGCCTGGTGTATGCTCATGGGAACGGGGGGAACTTCATTTTCATCGTGCCGGAACTGCGGCTGGTGGCCGCCTTCAATGGCAGGAACTACGGGAAACCGGAGCAGTTCACCCCCCTGCGCATCCTGACGCAGGAGATCGTACCGGCGCTGGTGGAGTGACCCCGCCGCGTTGACCCAATGCTGAGAGAACGAGCTCACCCGAGCTGGAGGAATCCCGACATGATGACGACGAACCGACGGACCGTGACGATCCCCACCCTGCTGGCCGCCCTTTTGGCGGCCCTGATGCTGGCCGCCTGTTCCGATCAATCCGGCGGGGAGACGGCCTCGGCGCCCGAACCCGAGGCGTCACCGGTCGCCGAAGCCACCCCTGAAGCGGACGACCCGATGGCCCCGGAAGCACCACCGATCGATTCCGAACTCGTGGCCACGAACTGGGAACTGCTGCAGATCCAGTCCATGGACGACAGCTCGTGGGCGCCGGAAGACCCGTCGCGTTACACCCTGTCTTTCGGCGAGGACGGCATGGCCAGCATGCAACTCGACTGCAATCGCGGCGCCGGAAAATGGGAGTCCGCCGGTCCCGGCCAGCTCACTTTCGGCCCCATCGCCGGCACCCGAGCACTGTGCCAGGACGACGGCCTGTCCGAGCGCTACGCCGCCCAGTTCCAATGGGTACGGACCTATGTGCTGCGGGACGGCCACCTCTACCTGGCGACCATGGCGGACGGCGCGATCCTGGAGTTTCAGCCGGCGGAGTGATGGCCGGCCCCGGGAAAGCGTGACGACCCGGCCACCCCTTTCGGGACCGGGTACGGCCGGGGAAGATGGTGGGCCCTGCAGGACTCGAACCTGCGACCAAGCGATTATGAGTCGCCTGCTCTAACCGACTGAGCTAAGGGCCCCCGTGTCGAGGGGCCTATCCTACCGGAAGGCCCTCCCGGGCTGAATCGGAATCCTCGTTGAACGGCCTGTCGTGAATCCCGCACCGGACGACGCCAGGCAGCGCAGGCTGTCATGGCGGTGTCTATATTGGAGGGAATGATGAAACTCACCTTCACGTCGCCGACCACACCGGCGGCCGCCCAACCCCAGAGGAGTCCCCCATGAGCATGAACCCCGTCGGCTGGTTCGAGATCTACGTGCAGGACATGCCCCGCGCGAAAGCCTTTTACGAGACGGTGCTGGGTGTCGAAATGTCGCCGCTCGAGTTTCCTGACATCGAGATGTTCACCTTTCCCATGGACCCGGAGATGAAGGCTCCGGGGTCTTCCGGCGCCCTGATCAAGGTACCGGGCGTGCCCTCGGGTGGCACCGGCACCATGGTCTATTTCAACTGTGAAGACTGCGCGGTCGAGGAATCCCGAGTGGTAGGCGCCGGCGGTACGCTCGAACGGAGCAAGATGGAAATCGGGCAGTACGGCTTCGTGACGATCTGCAAGGACCCGGACGGGAACCTGTTCGGGTTGCATTCGATGAAGTAGTTCATTGGGCGGATCAGGCGATCCGCCCGGCACCGGCATGTTTCAGTGCCGCATATCCGGCTTGCCGCCACCGGGAAGGGCCACCTCGCCGGCGGCTTTCATGCGTTCTTCCAGGGCGTCGCGCAGGGACTGGATCTGGTAGACGTCCTCCAGCATGCCCCAGAGTGCGTCGTACACGAGCTCCAGCCGGTCGGCGTCGCAACGGACGGCGAGCGCGTCCAGGCTGCCGTACAGCTGTTGCAGCCGGGCGGCCAGTTCGTCCAGGAGCTCGTCGCTGGTGAGCTTCGGGTTCACGATCATGCGCGGTTCGGTGTCGGCCATGAAAGGTTACCTCATTCCAGGGCGATAGACGCCGGGGACGGACGCGATGCGCCGTCCCCGGCGCCCGCTCATTCCAGGTCCAGGAAGCTCCGCAGCTGCTCCGAACGCGTCGGGTGACGCAGCTTGCGCAGGGCCTTGGCCTCGATCTGTCGGATACGCTCGCGCGTGACGTCGAACTGCTTGCCGACCTCTTCCAGCGTGTGGTCCGTATTCATGTCGATGCCGAAGCGCATGCGCAGCACCTTGGCCTCGCGCGGCGTGAGGCCGGCGAGCACTTCCTGAACGGTGCCGGTCAGGCCCGAACCCGTGGCGCTTTCCACCGGGGAGGCGATGTTCGCGTCCTCGATGAAATCGCCCAGGTGCGAATCCTCGTCATCGCCGATGGGCGTCTCCATGGAGATCGGCTCCTTGGCGATCTTCAGCACCTTGCGCACCTTGTCCTCGGGCATTTCCATGCGCTCGGACAGCTCTTCCGGCGTGGGCTCGCGGCCCATCTCCTGCAGCATCTGGCGGGAGATGCGGTTGAGCTTGTTGATGGTCTCGATCATGTGCACCGGGATGCGGATGGTCCGGGCCTGGTCCGCGATGGATCGCGTGATGGCCTGGCGAATCCACCAGGTGGCGTAGGTCGAGAACTTGTAACCACGACGGTATTCGAACTTGTCCACGGCCTTCATCAGGCCGATGTTGCCCTCCTGGATCAGGTCCAGGAACTGCAGGCCGCGGTTGGTGTACTTCTTGGCGATGGAGATCACCAGGCGCAGGTTGGCCTCCACCATCTCCTTCTTGGCGCGCCGCGCCTTGGCTTCGCCGATGGACATCTTGCGGTTGATGTCCTTCAGCTCCGCGATGGTGATGCGGTTCTCCTTCTCCAGCACGCCCAGTTTTTCCTGGACGGCCTTGATCTCGGCGGCGTTTTCCTTCAGCGCCGGCACCCACTTCTGCTTGCCGCGCACCAGGGACGTGATCCAACGGGTGTTGGCCTCGTTGCCGTTGTAGGTCTCGATAAAGGTCTTCTTGGGCATGCGCGCCTGCACGACGGACATCTGCAGGATCATCCGCTCGTGGTCGCGCTGCTTGCTCACGGCGAAGCGCAGGCGGTCCACCAGGTGATCCACCATCTTCGGCGGCAGCTTGTACTGCACGAACTCCTCGCCCATCTGCTCGAGCAGCTTGCGCGCCTTCGCGTTGCCGAGGCCTTCCTTTTCGACGGTCTGGGTATAGCGGACGTTCAGCTTGCCCAGCGCCGTGAAACGCTTGGCCACCTCTTCCAGGTCCGGCCCGGACGAGGTTTCTTCCTCGGCCCGGCTGTTGTTGTCGTCATCGTCGTCATCGTCGTTGTCATCGCTGTCGTCCACGTCCGTGGGCTTCTTCGCCTGCGGAATGGGCTCGTCCGGCGCATTGGGGTCGATGAAATCGGTGAACAGTTCGGTCAGGCGCTGGCGGCCTTCCTGGTGCGACTCCCACTCGTCCAGCAGGGCCGAGTAGGTGCCCGGGAACCGCGCGAGCGCGGCATGCACCTGGCGCAGGCCGTCCTCGATGCGCTTGGCGATGGCGATCTCGCCTTCGCGGGTCAGCAGCTCCACCGTGCCCATCTCGCGCATGTACATACGCACGGGGTCGGTGGTGCGGCCGATCTCGGTTTCGACCGCGGCCAGCGCCGCAGCCGCTTCCTCGGCAGCGGTGTCGTCGTCGGCATCACTGGAGGCGGAGTCGTTCAGGATCAGCGAATCGGCATCCGGGGCCTTCTCGTGCACCTGGATCCCCATGTCGTTGATCATGTTGATGATGTCTTCGATCTGCTCCGGATCGACGATGTCATCAGGCAGGTGGTCGTTCACCTGCGCGTAGGTGAGAAACCCCTGTTCCTTGCCTTGTGTGATCAGATCTTTGAGTTGGGATGTCTGGTTTTCATTCATGGTGATCGGACCGTTGATGCCTAAATATAGACGATGCCCCCCGGGCCGGCACGGGCCGGTTCCGGGAAACCCCGAGTTCAATTCCTGCGTTCATTTCCTGCGACCGCGAAGGCTGTCTCTGAGCCTCGATTTTTCCGCCTGGAGCGCGCGGAATCGCTCCTTCTGCTGCGCATCCTGTTCGATGATGCGACGGGGCAGGACCGCCAGGTCCGCTTCCACCTGTTGCAGCCGGATGCCGGCCAGGGCGTCGTGGAACTCCTGGGTGAGTTGGTCGTCCTCACCGGGGAGGTCCCAGAGCGCCAGCTTCACGAGGTGGGCGTGGGTGTCTCGATCCCGCAGATTTTCAAGTACCTGGGCCGTAGTCAGGTTGGGGCGGCGGCGGCACAAATCAACCAGTTCCCGCAACAATTCCACCCCTTTCACCGGCGGATCGGCCAGGTCGCCCAGGTCACCCGCCAGCTCGCCCAGCCTGGGATTCTGCACCAGCAGGGCCAGGGCCAGTCGCATGGGCGTGCGCTGTGCCGATGGCGCAGCACCCGCCGCCGATGCCGTGGTCGCTGTCGCCTGCCGCGCCGGGGTTCCACCCACCCCCCCATGGAGGCGGTGGCGGGCGAGCGTCTCGAGGCGCTCGAGCATCATTTCGCGAAACACGCCCTCCGGCAGCGTCTCCAGCAGTGGCATGGCGTCCTGGACGAGACGCGCCCTGCCGTCGATGCTTTCCATGTCCACATCAAACGTCATGCGGTCGAAAAAGAAATCAGACAGCGCCTGCGCGTTCTCCAGCCGCCGTCGGAATTTCTCGGCGCCCTGCTTGCGCACCAAACTGTCCGGGTCTTCGCCCTCGGGCAGGAACAGGAAGCGCGCCTGCTTGCCGCCACCCAGCCGGGGCAGCGTCGCCTGGAGCGCCTTCCACGCCGCCTTGCGCCCGGCCTCGTCGCCGTCGAAACAGTACACCACCGTGTCCGCCGCACGCAGCAGCAACGAGGCCTGGTCCGGGGTGGTCGCCGTACCCAGCGTCGCCACCGCGTTGTCGATCCCGAACTGGGCCAGGGCCACGACGTCCATGTAGCCTTCGACCACCAACAGCGTGTCGAGTTTTCCCGAACGCTTGCGCGCCAGGAACAGGCCGTAGAGTTCGCGGCCCTTGTGGAACAGCTCGGTTTCCGGCGAATTCAGGTACTTCGGTCCGTCGTCGCCGATGGCCCGGCCGCCGAAGGCGATCACCCGCCCCCGCCGGTCGTGGATCGGGAACATGATCCGGTCGCGAAACTTGTCGTAGACCGAATGATCGCCCTGGCTCAACAGGCCGCCGCGCTTCATCAGCGCCACCGTCTCCGGGTCGCTGCCCAGCTGCTTCTGCAGCCCGTCCCAGCCGGCCGGTGCGTAGCCGACGCCGAAATCCCGGCAGACTTCCCCGGACAGGCCGCGCCCCTTCAGGTATTCGATCGCCTGCGGGTGCTCCTTCAGGCACTGCTGATACCAGGCCGCGGCGCGGTCCATCACGTCCAGCAGGCCGGTGCGCGGCCGGGCGCTTGGCCCGGTGGCTTCCGCCGGCACTTCCAGGCCGGCCTGGCGGGCCAGGTCCTCCACCGCATCACGAAACTCCAGCCCCTCGTACTGCATGAGGAAGCCGATCGCCGAGCCGTGCGCCCCGCAGCCGAAGCAGTGGTAGAACTGCTTCGCCGGGCTCACGGTGAAGGACGGCGATTTCTCGTTGTGAAAGGGACAGAGCGCGTGGAATTCGTTGCCCGCCCGCTTGAGGGACAGTCGGCGCTCGATGACCTCGACGATGTCGGTGCGCGCCAGCAGTTCCTCGATGAAGGAGTCGGGGATGAGTCCAGCCACGTCAGGCGGTCACTGCCTCTGTTGCCCCATTCTCGTCCCTGGTCCCGCCTCAGGCGCCCAGGCGCGCGCGCACCGCGCCCGACAGGGCCTTCATGTCGGCCCGACCCTGCACCTGCGGCTTGAGGGCGGCCATCACCTGGCCCATGTCCTGCATCCCGCCGGCGCCGGTCTCGGCGATGGCTGCGTCGATCAGCCCGGCGAGCTCGGCTTCGCTGAGCGGCTCGGGCAGGAACTCGGCCAGCACGTCCAGTTCGAAACGCTCCTTCGCGGCGAGGTCCTCGCGGCCGGCCTTTTCGTACTGTTCCAGGGACTCGCGCCGCTGCTTGGCCATCTTGTCGAGCACGGCGACGACGCCGGCATCGTCCAGCTCCTGGCGCGTGTCGACTTCCACCTGCTTGATGGCGGCGGAGACCAGGCGCAGAGCGCCGGTGCGCTCGCGGTCACGGTCCCGCATCGACTGCTTCACATCGTCCTGGATTCGTTCCTTGAGGCTCATTGCAATTACCTTAGTCCATCCACGGATGGTCCATCCACAGAAACGCGCAACGCCGCATGATGCGGCGCCGACGTAGGGTCATTCCGGGGGCGGCCCAGCCAGTGGGCGACCAGCGATCGCACGGGCGGTCGCATCGCATCCGGCGCCGGGCGAGCCGCCCGGAAAGCCGGCGACGCGGCGCTCAGTACAGGCGCTGGCGACGATTGGCTTCGCGGGCCAGGCGGCGCAGGTTGCGCTTCACCGCGGCGGCGGCCTTGCGCTTGCGCTCTTGGGTGGGCTTTTCGTAGAACTCCCGGCGACGGGTTTCGGCCAGTACACCGGCCTTTTCGCAAGACCGCTTGAAGCGGCGCAGGGCGTACTCGAAAGGCTCGTTTTCGCGAACTTTAACGCTGGGCATCGTGACTCCAAAAAAATTCTGCTGCCAAAATTGAATGTGAGGACTGTTTTCCTCCCCCGCCGGCATGACCTTTTTCGCGGTATCTGCATGCCTGCAGGACGAAAAACAGCCACCCGAATACGGGCATAGCCGCTTATTGTACTTCGATTCCGGTCGGCAATGCAAAGCTTTCAGAGGCTTGCGTGATCAGGCCACCGCCCCGCCGCGACGGGGGTCGCCGACCCCGTGAAAGCGCCCGTCCGGCCCGCGCGTGACGGCGTTCACGCCGCCGAAAAACAGGTTCCGCTCCGGCCACTCGTGCAGGTCCGGCCAGTGCGATCGCAGCGCCGACACCACGGACGCGTCAAAGCCGCCCTCCACGCTGAGGCGCTCGCCCTCGAGGTGCAGCCGCGGGGCGTCGATGGCCGCCTCCAGCGGCAAGCGCTGCGCGCAGAGCTTGAGCAGCACCTGCAGCACGGCGCTGCGAATGCGGTTCGAGCCACCCGTACCCAGCGCGATCTCGTCGCCGTTCGGCAGGCGCGCCAGTGTCGGGCACATCATGGAGGCCAGGCGCGTGCCCGGGGTCCAGCGATGGAAGCCGCCGGGGTTGAGGTCCTCCTCGCCCAGCATGTTGTTGACCATCACGCCCGTGCCGGGGATCACGTAGCCGCAGCCCTCGCCGTTGGAGGTCGTGATGGCGGCGAGGTTGCCATGCTCGTCGGCGACGCTGAGGTGCGTGGTGCCGCGGGAAAACAGGTCCTGGGGGCGGGCCAGCGCACGCCAGGCCTCGAGCTGTGACTCGGCCAGCAGATCCTGCGCCCCGCCCCCGTCGAACAGCCGGTCCGGCGAACGCGCCCGCAGGCGGTTGGCGGCATCCATGGCGCTGACCACGGCGAGGTTCTGTACGGTCCGGTTACCCGCCGAGCCGTCCGGTCCAGCCCGCAAGGGCTCGAGCAGGGCCAGGGCGAAGGCCACCAGGCTGCCGCCCGGCGAAGGCGGTGGATTGAACCAGAACTCAGCGCCGAAGCCCGCCGTGTGCAAAGGCACGCGGCGCAGCACCCGGTAGGCGGCCAGGTCATCGGCGCTGAGCTGCCCGCCGCGATCGGCACAATCGGCCAGCAGCTGCCGCGCGGGCTCGCCCTGGTAGAACCAGTCACGCCCTTCGCGCACCAGTGCTTCCAGGGTATCGGCCAGGTCCGGGCGTCGAACGCGCTGACCCGCCGGCGCCGGCGCGGTGGCGCCGGGCTCGTCGGTCACCAGGGCCAGGGTTTCCGGCGAGAGGGCCAGGATGGGGCGCAGAATGTCGCTGATCCAGGCCTGGTAGGCCGTGGTCTCGACGCCCTGCCGCGCCAGGGCCACGGCGGGGCCGACGACCACATCGAGCGGCAGCGAGCCGAGGGCCTCGTGCACATCGAACAGTCCGGCCGCCACCCCCGGCACCGCCGCCGCGCCCAGCCCCACGTGGAATTCCTGGGAGGCGGCGCCGAAATCCGCCAGGATGGGGTGGAAATCGAGTTCCGCCTCGGGTCGCGGGCGCCCCGGGGTCTGCACGAAGAAATCGAACAGAATCGGCTCGCCGCCGGCGGGCCGGGCCATCAGGTACCCACCTCCCGCCAGGCTGGTCAGCAGCGGCTCGCAGACCGTCGCGGCGCACAGCGCCCCCAGCGCCGCGTCGAAGGCGTTGCCCCCGGCGTCGAGCAGCGCCCGACCGGCCGCCGACGTTTCCGGGTGGCCGGAGGCCACGATGCCTTTCGTTGCGCTCAAGCGGGCGTCCTGCTGCGGGGAGCGGCCAGTGTAACCGGCGACCGAACCGCGCTGCGCCCACCTCCGTTAAAATGTCGCCAGACCACGCGATGATCCCGACCATGCTCACCCTCGGCATTGAAACTTCCTGCGACGAAACCGGCGTCGCGCTCTATGACAGCGAGCGCGGCCTGCTCGCCCATGCCCTGCACAGCCAGGTGGATCTGCATGCCGAATACGGCGGCGTGGTGCCGGAGATCGCCTCCCGCGACCACGTGCGCAAACTGCTGCCGCTGGTGAGCCACTGCCTGTCCGAGGCCGGCCTGGCGCGCAGCGACATCGACGGCGTGGCCTACACCGCGGGCCCCGGCCTCATCGGCGCCCTGCTGGTGGGCGCCGCCACCGGCCGCGCCCTGGCCCTGTCCCTGGATGTGCCGGCGCTGGAAGTGCACCACATGGAAGGCCACCTGCTGGCGCCCATGCTGGAGCCGGATCCGCCGTCCCTGCCCTTCGTGGCCCTGCTGGTTTCGGGCGGCCACTCCATGCTGGTCGAGGTGCGCGCCATCGGCGACTACCGCCTGTTGGGCGAAACACTGGACGACGCGGCTGGCGAGGCCTTCGACAAGACCGCCAAACTGCTGGGCCTGGGGTATCCGGGCGGTCCCGCCCTGGCCCGCAAGGCCGAAGAGGGCGACTCCGGACGCTTCGATTTTCCGCGCCCCATGACCGACCGCCCGGGCCTGGATTTCAGCTTCAGCGGCCTGAAGACCCATACCCGCAACCTCTATGAACGCCACGCCGGCGAGGACGGGGTGGAAGCGGACATCGCCGCCGGTTTCCAGCAGGCCGTGGTCGACACCCTGGCCATCAAGTGCCGCCGCGCCATGCAGCAGACCCGGGCCAGGCAGCTGGTCATCGCCGGGGGCGTGGGCGCCAACCTGGCCCTGCGCGCGCGGCTCAAGGCCGACGGCGAGAAGCACGGCTGGGCCGTGGCCTATCCCCGGCTGGCTTTCTGCACGGACAATGGAGCGATGATCGCCTACGCCGGCTGCCAGCGCCTGCTGGCGGGGGAGCACACCGGCCTCGACATCGAGGCCCGCGCCCGCTGGCCTCTGGACAGCCTGTCGCCGCCGGCCGCCGGGGCCGCGGCATGAGCTTCCTCGACGGCCACGACCTCGTCTTCATCGAGGACCTGCGCATCCAGACGGTGATCGGCATCTACGACTGGGAACGCGAGATCACCCAGACGGTCAGCCTGGATCTCTCCATGGCTTTCGACATCCGCAAGGCCGGCGTCTCGGACCACATCGACGACACGCTGGACTACAAATCCGTGGCCAAGCGCCTGATCACCTTCGTGGAGGCCAGCGAGTTCCAGCTGGTGGAAGCGCTGGCCGAGCACTGCGCCCGCATCGTGCTCACGGAGTTTCCGGTCAGCCGGCTGCGCCTGAAACTCAGCAAGCCCGGGGCCGTGCGCGGCTCCAGCGCAGTGGGGGTCATCATCGAACGCGCCGCGGACGCCTGAACCCGGCCGTGGAGCGCGTCTTTCTCGGTATCGGCAGCAACGTGGACCCGGAGCGGCACGTGGCCATCGCCGTGGCGCGCCTGCGCGACGCCTTTGACGGCCTGGCCCTGTCCCCGGTCTACCGCAGTCGCGCCGTCGGCTTCGAGGGCGAGGACTTCATCAATTTCGTGGCCTCGGTGCGCACAGCGCTCACACCACGCGAACTGCGGGACTGGCTGCGCGCCCTGGAGGACGCCCATGGTCGCGACCGCAGCGGGCCGAAATTCGCCGACCGCGTGCTGGACGTGGACATCATCCTCTACGGTGATCTCGAACAGAACGACCCCGACCTGGTCCTGCCCCGCCCCGAACTGTTTCGGTTCGCGCACGTGTTGCGGCCGCTGGCCGAACTCGCACCCGACCTGCCCTGTCCGGGCGATGGACGCAGCTTCCGTCAATTGCGGGCCGACCTGGCCCTCGATGAAAGCGGGCTGACCGAATTGAACGACCTGTCCTTTCTGGATGCCCGGTAGAGATGATCTCGGACTACATGTTGAGACTGCGGCCACCGTCCACGGCCACGACCTGGCCGGTGACATAGGGCGCATCCAGTCCCAGCCAGGCCACCGCGGTGGCCACGTCCTCCGGCGTCCCCAGGCGACCCAGCGCGACTTTCGCCAGCAGGGCCTCGCGTTCCTGCTCTGACTGCTCGCCCTCCGGCCACATCACGGCCCCGGGAGACACGCCATTGACCCGAACCTCCGGCGCCAGCTCCAGCGCGAGGCTGCGGGTCATCATTTCCAGCGCGGCCTTCGCCATGGAATAGACCGGAAATCGCGGCATGGGCCGGCGTGCATGGATGTCCACGATGTTGACGATGGCGCCGCCCGCCAGCGCCGGGGCCAGGGCCTGGCACAGGAAAAAGGCGCCCCGCACGTTGCTGCCCATGAGGTCCTTCCAGGCCTCGCCGTCGACCTCCCCCACCGGCGTGGGGTAGAAGCGCGAGGCGTTGTTGACCAGCAGCGCCAGGCGCGGCGAGACGGTGCGGGCCTGTTCGGCCAGGGACTCGGGACCGCCGGGTTGTCCCAGGTCCGCCTGCAGCACCACCGTGCTTCCGGGGCGCCGGGCGTCCAGTTCACGCGCCAGTTCACCGGCGGCTTCCACGCTGCCGAGGCAGTGGATCATCACGTTCTCGCCCCTGGCGTGCAGCGTGCGCACGATGGCCTCGCCGACGCGGCGCGCACCGCCTGTCACCAGCGCCCAGGACTGCCTTGCCATCGACTCATCGCTCACCGACACTGTTCCCATGCATCCTGCGGATTCGCGTCTCATCCTGCCCGAACCCCCCGAACCGCTCAAGGCGCTGAGCCGCGACCTGGTGTCACGGATGGCCGCCCGTCACGAGGAATCCGGGCGGCTGTCCTTCGGCGACTTCATGGAAATGGCGCTGTACGAACCGGGGCTGGGCTACTACAGCGCCGGTCTGCACAAGCTTGGCGCCGGTGGCGATTTCGTCACGGCGCCGGAGTTGGGCGACGTATTCGCGCGCTGCCTGGCCCGACAGGTGGCGGAGATCGCCGAGTCGCTGGGCGACGACTTCGAACTGCTCGAAATCGGCGCCGGCAGCGGCGCCCTGGCGCGGGACCTGCTCGCCGCCCTGGACGCCCTGGGCGTCACGCCGCGCCGCTACCGCATCCTCGAACGCAGCGCGGACCTGCGCGCCGTGCAGGCCGGCACGCTGGGCGAGGCTGCTGCAGCCGGCCGGGTGCATTGGCTGGACGCGCCCCCCGACGCGCCCTGGCGAGGCGTGCTGCTGGCCAACGAGGTGCTCGACGCGCTGGCCGTGGAACGATTCCGCATCACCCCGGACGGGGTGGAACAACTGGGCGTCGCCTTCGAGGGCCAGGGCATGGACTGGACGTCCTGGCCGGCCGACGCGGACCTGGCGGCCCGCGTCGGGTCGCTCCAGTCTCGCCTCCCGGCGCCCCTGCCCGTGGGCTATGTCTCTGAATGCTGCCCCACCCTCGCCCCGTGGCTGCGCGGCGTCACGGAGACGATGGAGAAAGGCGTCGCGCTGTTCATCGACTACGGCTACCCGCGCGAGCTGTACTACCACCCCGAGCGACGGGAAGGGACCCTAGTGTGCCAGTACCGTCACCGGGCGCACTTCGACCCGCTCTTCTGGCCGGGCCTGCAGGACCTTTCCGCCTTCGTCGACTTCACCGCCCTGGCCGAGGCCGCCGATGCCGCCGGCCTGGAGGTCGCCGGTTACACCACCCAGGCGTCCTTCCTGCTGGGCAGCGGCCTGGAGGAGTGCCTCGCGGACCTGCCGGACCTGCCCCTGCCGGAACGCCGGCGGCGCTCGCAGGAGGCCCGTGAGCTGACGCTGCCGGGCGCCATGGGAGAAAAATTCCAGGTCATGGCCCTGGCGCGCGGCGACGGGTTCGGGGCCTTGCGCGGATTCGCCCTGGACGAACGCCGGGGGCGGCTGTGAACCGGGTCCTGCGCTATCACGCCGCCTGGTTCGGTGTCGGCGTCGCGATGATCGCCGTGGTGATCGCGGCCAGCCTGCTGGCGGTCAGCGGCCCGGTGTCGGCACCGGGTATCGACAAGATCTACCACCTGGTGGCCTACGGCGCGCTGATGTTCTGGTGGGGCATGGTGCAACCCCGCCGGCGTGTGGCCTGGGCGGTCAGCCTGCTGCTGCTGGGCGCCGCCCTCGAGTTCGCCCAGTCCCTGACCGGCTACCGCACCCTGGACCGCTGGGATGCCCTGGCCAACTCACTCGGCGTGCTGCTGGCCTTCCTCGCCCTGCTCACACCGATCGCCGGCCTGCTTCCCTGGTTCGACCGGCAGCTCGCCGATCGCCTCGATCCGGGCGCGCCGTAGGGCCTCCCCCAGGGCCGGGCCTTCCAGGCCGCGGCCGGCCAGGTCCGCCGCACGGACCGACAGGGCCGCCTCCAGGGCCGCACGCAGGCGCGCTGCCTGGGGATAGGCCCGGTCCTGCAGCCCGGCCCGGCCGCGCCAGTCCGCTTCGCAAGCGAGCAGGAAGGGACCGATGTCCGGCTGGCGCAGGGCGTCCAGGGCTTCCAGCAGGGCGAAGACCGTCCCGGGGCGCGCTTCCAGCAAGCGGTGGCAATCGATGTGGTGGCCGCAGACCTGCAGCGCCAGGCGCCGCTCGCTGCCGGACACGCGGAATCGTTCGCACACGGCCGCCACCGGGGCCAGGCCGGCGCGGTCGTGGCCATGATGGGCGGGCCACTGCTCCGGGTCGGTCAGGCCCTTGCCCAGATCGTGCAGCAGCACGGCCACGGCGACATCGGTAGTGCCCCCGAGGCGCGGCACCTGGTCCAGCGACAACAGCAGGTGTTCGCCCGTGTCCCCCTCCGGGTGGTACGCGGGGTTCTGTGGGACGCCGAACAGGGCCTCGACTTCCGGCAACAGCCGGTCCAGGGCGTCGGCGGCGCGCAGCACGCGCAGGAACTCCGAGGGCCGGTCACTGCAAAGCGCCTTGCGGACCTCGGTCCAGGCGCGTTCCGGCACCAGGTGCTCCAGTTCGCCACTGGCGGCAATGTCGCGCATCAGGGCCAGGGTCTGCGGATGCACGGTGAACCCCAGGCCGTGAAAACGGGCCGCGAAGCGCGCAACGCGCAGCACGCGCAGCGGGTCTTCCGCGAACGCGGGCGAGACATGGCGCAGCACCCGGTCTTCCAGGTCCCGGCGTCCACCCCAGGGGTCGACCAGTTGGCCGTCCGGATCCCGGGCCATGGCGTTGACGGTGAGGTCACGCCGTTCCAGGTCCTGCTCGATGGTAATGTCCGGACCGAAGGCCACCGTGAATCCGTGGTAGCCGTGCCCTTCCTTGCGTTCGGTGCGCGCCAGGGCGTATTCCTCGCCGGTGTCGGGATGCAGGAACACCGGGAAGGAAGCGCCGACCTGGCGGTAGCCCTGGGTGAGCAGGTCCTCGGGCGTCGCACCGGTGACCACCCAATCCTTCTCCGTGACAGGCAGGTCCAGCAGGGCGTCGCGGACGGCGCCGCCCACCAGGTAGGTCGTGGGGTTCATTCCGGGCGGCGCGCCCGGGCGCGGTCGAGGCGTTTCAGGCGGGGCGAGGCCTGCAGGTAGGCCGGCACCACCGACTCCACGCTGGCGGGGCGGATGCCGATGCGTGGCAGCGCGTTGTCTCCGGTCACGTTGTCGACCTGCAGGGATCGATAGTTGTCGGTTGAGAAGGGCTTGCCCGGGACGAAGTCCATCACCGCGGCCTGCAGGCGCGAGACGCCGTCCGGCAAGCCGATCACCGTGCGGCGCAGGCCCAGGGTGGCCGCCGTCCAGCGGACGAGTTCCTTCAGGGTGTAGACCTTCGGGCCGCCGAGTTCCCAGGTGGCGCCCACCGCATCGGGCCGTTCCAGGGCCAGCGCCATGGCCGCGCCGACGTCGTGGGCCCAGACCGGCTGCAGGCGCGCATCCGGGCAGGCCAGGGGCAGCACCGGGGCCAGGCGCAACAGGGAAGCGAAGCGGTTGAAGAACCCGTCGCCCTCGCCGAACACCACCGAGGGGCGGAACACGGTCACGTCCATGCCACTTTCACGCAGCAGGGCCTCGGCCTCGCCCTTGGTCCGCTGGTAGTGGCTCTTGCCCGCGCCGGCGCCCAGGGCGCTGACATGGAGAATCCGGCGCACACCGGCTTCCCTGGCGGCCTCGACGAGGCTGGCCACCAGCCCCACGTGCACGCGGTGGAAGCCCGATCCGTCGCGACCCTTTTCGTTGAGGATGCCGGCCATGCTGACCACGACGTCCCTGCCGTCCATGGCCCGGGCCAGCGTGTCCCGGTCGTGGACGTCGGCCACGGCCAGTTCCAGCCCCGGCACCAGGCGCAGGCGTGAGCGCCGCGCCGGCTGGCGGGTGAGAACCGTGTTGTCATGGCCGGCCCGGGCGAGGGCCAGCGCGGCGTGGTGGCCGAGAAAACCACTGCCGCCGATGGTCAGGATGCGCATGGGCCTCAGGGGCCGCTGGCCGCCACCTCGTCGGGTACCGCTTCGACCGGGGAGGGACGGCACACGACCGCAGCGTGTGGATCGGCCTCCATGGTACCGGATTCGATTCCCGGCATGCGGCTGGAAATGCGCCGCACCGGGTTCCCCAGCCGCCAGTCGTACAGCGTGGTGAAGGTGAGCACCCGCGGAATGTAGTCGCGGGTCTCGTAGTAGGGCAGGGTCTCGATCCACTGCGCGGCCTCGTCCAGCGGACGGGAGCCCAGCCAACGGTCCACGGCGTTGGGGCCGGCGTTGTAGGCCCCAGACACGAGCACGGGATTCTGGGCGTACTCGTCCAGCAACTCGCGCAGGTAGACGGTGCCGAAGCGGATATTGAAGTCGCCCTGCAGGAGCTGGCTGGAAGAGGAATAGCTCATCCCGTGTTTGCTGGCCAGCGTCTTCGCCGTCGACGGCAGCACCTGCATCAGCCCGAGCGCGCCGGCCGAAGAGCGGGCGTGCTCCATCATGGCGCTTTCCGAGCGCATGATGCCCAGCACCCAGGCGGGGTCCAGGTCGAGCGATCCGGCAGCGTCCATGATCGAGGCCTCGTGCAGCACCGGGAAGCGCCACTCGTAGTAACTCAGCTCCCCGCTGTCGCCGAGGGCGAAGATCGCCCGGTCGTACCAGCCCTCGCGCCGCGCCAGGCCGGCGGCGACCTTGAGCTCGTCCTGGGGCAGGCTGCGGGCCGCGCCGGTCCATTCGGCCGCCGCCCAGTTGTCCAGGCCGGCCCGGTGCAGTTCCAGGGCGCGGTGGAAGCGCGGCGTGCCGGCCAGGGTCGTGATGTCCGCCTCGCTGACGACAGGCTCGCGGGCGCAGATGGTGTAGGGCTGGCGCAGGGCGTCCGCCGCCAGGAAACCGTGGTAGTTCGTCCCGGTGGCGAGCGTCTCCAGCGCGGCCTTGCCTTCCTCGGCCCTGCCGGTGGCCAGCAGTGCCCTGGCCTTCCAGTAGCGCCAGCGAACATCGTCCGCGGCCTCGCCGTCCAGGCCGTCGATGGCCTCCAGCACCTGCTCCCATTCGCCCTGGGCCAGGGCCGCGCGGGCCCACCACTCGTGCAACTGGTCGTTGCGGTACCGGGGGGGGACCTCCCGGATGAAGGCGAGGGCCTCCTCGTCCAGGTCGACGGCTGACCACAGGGCGACTTCCCGCGCCAGTTCACCGCGGGTCTGGTCGTCCCATCCGAAGTGCCCGGAGAGCGACGGATAGAGCGCCAGGGCGCGGCTGGCGTCGATGCGCGCCAGGCGCCGCAGGGAGGACGCGGCGATCATCCGCGTCATGTCGCTGTCGTGCCAGGTCACGGCGCGATCCAGGCTTCGGTAGCGGTCCTGGTCGAATCGCTGCCAGCGGTCCAGCCACTCGCGGTCCGCCGGCGAAAGGAAGCGCGCCAGGTAGAGCGTGAGGCGTGGATTGCCGGCGACCATCGCCAGGCGGATGCGCTCCCAGGCGCGCTCCGGTGTAACGCCCCCCTGGTCCGTCATCCATTTGAACAGGGGATCGCAGGCGTCCGGCTGACTGTGGCCGACGGTCCACAGCGACTGGGCCTCTGCGAGCAGGCCGTCGGTGTCTCCCGTCGCCAGCCGGGCGCGGGCGTGATAGCAACGCACCTCCGTGTTGTCCACGCCTTCCCCGTACTCCAGCAGGGCCTGCCAACGGGCTTTCCTGCCCAGGGTCCTGAGCCAGGCAAGGCGCAGCCCGCGGGTGAAGGCCCAGTCCTCGTGGGCCTCGAGAAAGGCGGCCATCGTGGCCGGCGCAACCTCGCCGCGGCGGTGCCGATAGTCCTCGTACTGCCAGTAGGGATAGAGCACGTAGCCTTGCAGCGACGGACCCAGTTCCTCGAAGCGCGCCCGGGGGCCACGGCCGGCGGCGCGCCAGGCCTCCTGGAATCGCGTTCGCAGTTCGGATTCGTCGGGGGGTGTCGCAGCCAGGGCCGGGGCATTCGCGAGCAGGGCGCCCAGGACGAGCGCCGTGAACAGCCATGCGAAGCAAAGGAAGGTGCGCCCGGCGAAAACGCCGTGCGTTATGCTGGCCCCCTGCGCTGTGTTCATGGGATCACCCTATGCAATTCCCGACGTTCCGGCAAGCTCGCTTCGCCAGGACGAATGCCGACCGCCGCCACCCGCCGGGACGCCGCCCCTGATGGCCTGGGAGTTCGCCCTCATCGGCCTGGCCGCGGGCTTCGCCGCGGGCTACCTGGGCATCGGTGGGGGCGTCATCGTGGTGCCGGCCCTGGTGTTCGTGTTCGGCCGCGATCCGGCCACGGCCCCGGTCGCCAGTCACCTGGCGGTCGCCACCTCGGTGGCGACCATGCTCGCCACTTCACTGAGTTCCATCGTCGCGCACCATCGGCGCGGCGCCATTCGCTGGGACGCGGTGCGTCTCCTGGCCGCGGGCCTCCTGCTCGGCGCCGCCCTGGGCGCCTGGCTGGCCGACCAGGTCTCGACGCGCGCCCTGGCCGCGGTGTTCGGGGTGTTCGCCGCGTTCGCGGGCGTGCGCATGCTCATGGCCCGGCAAGGCCCTTCGGAACGACCCCTGCCGGGGCGCGGCGCCGGACTGGCGCTGGGGACGGCCTTCGGGGCGATCTCCAGCCTGGTGGGCATCGGGGGCGGCGTGTTGACCGGTCCCTGGATGATGGCCCACGGGGTGTCGCCACAACGCGCCGTCGCCACGGCCGCCGCCTGCGGCTACCCGATCGCCGTGGCCGGCACGGTGGCCTTCATGCTGCTGGGGCGGGAAGAGACCGGCGGTCTGTCCAGCCTGGGCTACGTGCACCTGCCGGCACTGGCGGGCATCGCGGTGTTCAGCGTGCTGTCGGCGCCGCTGGGTGCGCGTGCCGTGCACGGCAGCCCGCCGCAGTGGGTGCGGCGGGCGTTTGCAGTGCTGCTGTTGGGAGTGGCGGCCCGGATGATCCTCCAGGCCGTCTGACTCACTCGCCGGCGGCCAGTGCTTTTTCCGGCGCCGCTTCGGCGGGGGCGTTGGCGGCGGTCTGCGCGGCCTGCTCATGGGCGACCAGTGCATCCACCACCTGCAGCAGGATTTCGAAACCACTGACAGCGCCGCCGGCGGAAACGAGGTACTTGCCGTTCACCAGCATGCTCGGTGTGCCGCTGACGCCGGCCGCCTGCACCATCTTCTGCTCGTTCTTCATGCGCATGTCGACGGCGAAGGACTTGGACGTGGCCAGGAACTTCTCCACCGGGACCCCGTAGGCGGAATAGAAGTCGGCGATCTCTTCCATGCTGCGCATCTGCCGACGCTCTTTCCACAGCGTGTCCATCATGGCCACGTGGGCTTCCTCGGCCACGCCCAGCAGGTCGGCGGTGATGTAGGCCCGCGCGTACAGGCCCCAGATGGCGCGGCCGAATTCGACCGGGATGCGGGTGAGTTCGACACCTTCGGGCATGCGTCCCTTCCAGGACTGCATGTAGGGCTCGAAGGTCGCGCAGTGGTTGCAGAGGTAGGAAAAGACCTCGGTCACGCGCACACCGTCGACCACCCGCACATTGTTGAGGGGCGGATCGATGATGCGGTAATGGGTGCCTTCCTGGAAGGCGCCCACGGAATCCTGTGCCAGTGCGGCGGCGCCCGGCACCAGCAGCGCCAGGGCAATGATCAGATGTTTCATCGGGTTCTCCTTGTGTGCCATGCCACAGACCGCGATCCGCGGCCCGGGTTCCCTCGTCCCGGCCTCAGTCGGCGCGGTACAGGCCCTGCAGGTAGCTGGACACGGCGGTGATGTCTTCGTCGGTCAGCCGGCGCGCCACGCCGACCATGACGGTGCTGTTGGCGTCGTCCGCGCCCCAGGTCTGTCCGTCGCGGTACTTCTTGAGCATGTTCTCGGTATAGGTGGCGTGCTGCCCGGCGACCCAGGGGTAACCGGCCAGCGGGTTGCCTTCACCGGCAGGCCCGTGACAGCTGGTGCAGGCCGGGATGCCTTCTTCGGGGTTGCCGGCCCGGTAGAGCGACTCGCCGGCGGCGACGAGGTTTTCATCGGCGGCGCCGGGGCTGATCGTCTTCGAGGCGTAGTAGGCGGCGAGGTCCAGGATGTCCTGGTCCGAGAGCGTTGCAACGATTCCGATCATCTCGGGGACCGAACGGGCGCCGTCCTTGATCAGGGTGATGTGGCGCGCCAGGTACTGTTCGTGCTGGCCGGCGAGCTTGGGCCACATGGCGACGACGCTGTTACCGTCCAGACCGTGGCAGGCGGCGCAGATGGCGGCTTTCGACTCGCCCGCGGCGGCGTCACCCTCGGCGAGGGCGGTATTGGCGGTCAGCAGGACCAAGCAGGCAAAGGCGCCGAGCGCTGATTTCATGACGTGATCTCCATTCCCGGGTCCAGGCCGAAGCCGTGACATTGTGCCGGGGATTGTGTTGCCGGGAGGCTCTAAAGCCGGGACGATTCCTGACGGTGCGTTATTATCGCGTTTTCATCGTGTGCGTTCCAGCGCCGGGAGCCCCGTGAATTCCCCCTCGCCGCCCCCCAACCCCTTCCGCCAGGCCGAATATGTCCTCGCGGCGCACGAGCTGAGGCAACTGCCGCCGGACACGGGCATCGAAGTGGCCATCGCCGGGCGCTCGAACGCCGGCAAGTCCAGCGCCATCAACACGCTGACTGACCAGAAATCGCTGGCGCGCACCAGCAAGACCCCCGGGCGCACCCAGCAGATCGTGATCTTCCGCATCGACGACGAGCGGCGCATCGCCGACCTGCCCGGCTATGGCTACGCCAAGGTGCCCATGGACCTGAAGGAGCACTGGCAACGGGTGATGCAGCGCTACTTCGAGACACGCGAATGCCTGCGCGGCGTGGTGCTGGTCATGGACGTGCGCCACCCCATGAAGCCCTTCGACAGCATGATGCTGAGCTGGTGCGCCGCTGCCGGCCTGCCCTGTCACGTGCTCATGACCAAGGCGGACAAGCTCAAGCGGGGCCCGGCCCAGTCCGCCCTGCTCAAGCTGCGGCGCGGCCTGCCGGAAGGCGCCAGCGCGCAGCTGTTTTCCGCGAAGGACCGCCGGGGCCTGGAAGACTGGCTGCGGGTGATGAACGCCTGGTACGAAATCCCCGACGCGGAGACGAACGGAGACCCTTCATGAGCTACCCCTCCACCCGCATGCGCCGCATGCGCGCCGACGACTTCTCCCGCCGGCTGATGCGTGAGACCCGGCTCACCGCCGACGACCTGGTCTGGCCCGTGTTCGTGCTCGAAGGCAAGGACCGCAGCGAGGCGGTGGCCTCCATGCCCGGTGTCGAGCGCCTGAGCATCGACCGCCTGCTGCCCGAAGCCGAGCGCTGCGTCGCCCTGGGCATCCCGGCCATCGCCCTGTTTCCCGTCACCCCATCCGAAGTGAAGTCCGAGGACGCCGCGGAAGCCTGGAATCCGGACGGCCTGGCCCAGCGCGCCATCCGTGCGCTGAAGCAGCGCTTTCCGGAACTGGGCGTGATCACCGACGTGGCCCTGGACCCGTTCACCACCCATGGCCAGGACGGGCTGCTGGACGCGGACGGCTACGTCGGCAACGACACCACCGTCGAGGCTCTGGTGCGCCAGGCCCTGTCCCACGCCGAGGCCGGCGCCGACATCGTGGCGCCCTCGGACATGATGGACGGGCGCATCGGCGCCATCCGCGACGCCCTGGAGGACGAGGGCCACGTCAACACGCGCATCCTGGCCTACTCGGCCAAATACGCCTCGAGCTTCTACGGGCCCTTCCGCGACGCGGTGGGCTCGGCCGGCGCCCTGGGCGGTGGCAACAAGTACACCTACCAGATGGACCCGGCCAACGGCGATGAGGCCCTGCACGAAGTGTCGCTGGACCTGGCCGAAGGCGCGGACATGGTGATGGTCAAGCCCGGCATGCCCTACCTGGACATCGTGCGCCGCGTGAAGGAAGAGTTCAGCGTGCCCACCTTCGTCTATCAGGTGTCCGGCGAGTACGCCATGCTGCGCGCCGCCGGGATCAACGGCTGGCTGGACGAGGAAGCGGTGATGATGGAGTCCCTGCTGGCCTTCCGTCGCGCGGGGGCCGACGCCATCCTGAGCTACTTCGCGCCGCGCGCCGCGGCATGGCTCAAGGAACGGGCGTGATCCGCCTGGCCATCTTCGGACGGCCGGTCAGCCATTCGCTTTCGCCCCGGGTTCATGGCCTGTTCGCCGCCCAGTGCGGACTCGCCGTGGACTACCGACCCATCGACACCGGACCGGGCGAGCTCGCCGGCGCACTGGCGGCCTTCGCGGCCGAGGGCGGCACGGGCTGCAATGTCACCCTGCCCCTGAAACGCGAAGCCATGTCCCTGGCCGCGCACTGCAGCGACCGGGTCACGCGGGCCGGCGCCGCCAACACCCTGTGGATGGAAGAACGGGGCTGGTCGGCGGAGAACACCGACGGTATCGGCCTGGTGGACGACCTGCGCCGCCTGGGCCTGGATCCGGGCGGACGGCGCGTGGCGCTGCTCGGCGCCGGGGGCGCGGCCGCCGGCGTGACGGCCCCGTTGCTCGCCGCGGGACCCGCCGTGCTGCACATCCTCAACCGCAGCGCGGACAAGGCGGAGGCACTGGCAGCGAGCCACGCCGATCTCGGTCCGGTCAGCGGACATGCGCTGGAATCCCTGGGCGACCGCGACGTGACAGGGCCGGGTTACGACCTGGTGCTGAACGCCACCTCGCTGGGCCAGGCGGGCGACATTCCGCCGCTGACGGCCGCGATGTTCCGGGACGAGGGGTTCCTCTACGACCTCAACTACGGCCAGGCCGCCACGCCGCTGTCGCGCTGGGCGAACGAAACCGGCATCCCCTACTCCGCGGGCATCGGCATGCTGGTGGGCCAGGCGGCGGCCGCATTTCGCCTGTGGACCGGCGAGACGCCGGATGTGGAAGGGGTGATCGAGGAACTGGTGGCCTGACGAACGGGACGACCACGAGGAGATGCCGGGCGGAACGCCAGTTCCGCGTGGCCGCCGGCGCTAGCCGCCGCGCAGCACCCGAATCGCACCCAGGATCCAGCAGCCGGCCTGCACCAGCAGCAGGGCGGGCAGGGCCAGCACCAGGGACTTGAGCAGCCAGACGCCGGGCAGGCCGCCGGCCTGGTTGGAACCTTCCTTCAGCGCCCAGGACGCGGCGACGTAGTCCCAGCCGACCACCAGCAGGTAGACGCAGACGGGCACCACGAACAGCACGGCGCCGGCCAGGTCGACCCAGGCCTTGTGCCGCGGAGAGCGGTCACGGTAGAGGATGTCCACCCGGACGTGGCCGTCCGCCTGCCAGGTCCAGGCGGCGGCCAGCATGAACACGGCCGCGTGCATATAGGTGACCGATTCCTGCAGCCAGACCCAGCCGAGGTTGAAGCCGTAGCGCAACAGCACCACGGCGAATGTGACCAGGACCATCGGCAGCAGCAACCACGCCGCGGCCTGCCCGATGAAGCGCACGGCGCCGGCCGGAAGCGGCCGGGCGGCGGCTTCGGACGCGCTCACCACTCCTTGAGCTTCCAGTACACCGGTTTGACCGGGTAGGCAGCGCGGTCGCCTTCGCGGAGCTCCAGTTGCCCGTCGCCGTCGTCGTCGAGGTAGTAGTACGGAACGCCGACGCGCGGCGTGATCTTCACCATGTAGACGCGGCCGTCGAGGCTGTACTCCTCGATGATGTTTTCGTCCTCGTCGCGGCGGATTTCCACGGTGGGTTCGACCCGGTCGCTGTCGTCCAGCACCTTGGGCGGAATGGGGACGTCGTCGCCCTCGGGCACACGCTCGGGCGCGTCGATGGGCGGAATCGGCGGCGGGGCCGCGGGATCGTCCTCCTGCGCGAAGGCGGCGGGCGCCATCAGCAGGGCCGCCAGCAGGACACTCGACAACAAGGGCTTGTTCATGACACCACCTCCATTGCGCCACCCGGCCGGGCGGCCCGAATCCGGGAGACGCCAGCGCGCCGCCGGACCCCGTTGAAGACCCGTGCCGCGCTGTCACCGCGGCCCATCCTTGAGTATTCTCAGCATATCAGACCCGCTCGCCGGGAATCCCGCAAACCCTCCCAGGACACCATGAACAGCGACTCCCGGACGCTCTACCTCGTCGACGGATCTTCCTATCTCTACCGGGCCTTCCACGCCCTGCCCAACCTGACCAATTCCGGCGGGGAGCCCACGGGCGCCCTGCTCGGCGTGGCCAACATGCTGCGCCGGCTGCTCAAGGAAGCCGACTCCGACCGCCTCGCCGTAGTGTTCGACGCGAAAGGCCCAACCTTCCGCAACGAGCTCTACGCCGACTACAAGGCCAATCGCCCGCCCATGCCGGGTGAACTGCGCAGCCAGGTCGAGCCTATTTTCGAGGTCGTTCGCCTGCTGGGCCTGCCCCTGGTGCAGGTCGAGGGCGTCGAGGCCGATGACGTCATCGGCACCCTGGCACGCCAGGCCGAGGCCGCCGGCCTGCACTGCGTGATTTCCACCGGCGACAAGGACCTCGCCCAGCTCGTGACGGACCGCGTCACCCTGGTCAACACCATGAGCGAGACCACCATGGACCCGGAGGGCGTGGTGGAAAAATTCGGCGTGCGCCCGGACCAGATCGTGGATTTCCTGGCGCTCACCGGAGACAAGTCGGACAACATCCCCGGCGTGGACAAGTGCGGTCCCAAGACCGCCGCCAAGTGGCTGGCGCAGTACGACAGCCTGGACGGCGTGATCGAGCACGCCGACGAGATCGGGGGCAAGATCGGCGAATCCCTGCGCGAGGCCTTGGACATCCTGCCGCTGTCGCGGAAGCTGGCGACCATCCGGCTGGACCTGGACCTCGAGGTCGCCCCCGACACCCTGCGCCGCGACGAGACCGACGAGGCGGCCCTGCGCGAGTTCCTGGTCCGCTACGAATTCAACAGCTGGCTGCAGGAACTGGGCGACGATCCCGCGACGGAGGACGCCGCGGACTACGAGGTCATCCTCGAACAGGCGCAGCTGGATCGCTGGCTGGAACGGCTGATGGCCGCCGAACTGGTCGCCTTCGACACCGAGACCACCTCCCTGGACCCGCTGCGCGCCGAACTGGTGGGCCTGAGTTTCGCCGTCGAACCCGGCGAGGCCGCCTACCTGCCGCTCGGCCATACCTATCCCGGCGCCCCGAAACAGCTGGACCGCGATACCGTGCTGCAGGCCTTCAGGCCGCTGCTGGAGGACAAGGCCCACGCCCTCGTCGGCCAGCACTTCAAGTACGACATGAACGTCTTCTCACGCTACGGCATCGTCGCCGACGGCCTGGCCTTCGACACCATGCTGGAGTCCTACGTGTTCAACGCCACCGGCACGCGGCACGACATGGATTCGCTGGCCCTGAAGTACCTGGGCCGCCAGACGACGCACTACGAGGACGTGGCCGGCAAGGGTGCGAAGCAGATTCCGTTCAGCGAAGTGTCCATCGAGGACGCCGGCCACTACGCCGCCGAGGACGCCGACATCACCCTGCAGCTGCACCGCCATCTCTGGCCCAGGCTGGAAGAGGAAGCGCCGCTGAAACGGGTGTTCGAGGACATCGAGATGCCGCTGGTGCCGGTGCTGGCGCGGATGGAGCAGCGGGGCGTCCTGATCGACGGCGACATTCTCCGCAAGCAGAGCGCGGAAATGGCCAAGTCCATCCACGCCCTGGAGCAGCAGGCGCACGAAGCCGCCGGGCAGCCCTTTAATCTCGGCTCGCCCAAGCAGCTGCAGGAAATCCTCTTCGACAAGCTCGGCCTGCCCGTGCTGCGCAAGACCCCGAAGGGCCAGCCCTCCACCGCCGAAGACGTGCTGCACGACCTGGCCCCGGATTTCGAGCTGCCGAAGCTGATCCTGGAATACCGTTCCCTGTCCAAGCTCAAATCCACCTACACCGACAAGCTGCCGGAAGAGATCAACCCGGACACGGGGCGCGTCCACACCTCCTACCACCAGGCCGTGGCGGCCACCGGGCGTCTGTCCTCCAGCAACCCCAACCTGCAGAACATCCCCATCCGCACACCGGAAGGCCGGCGCATCCGCAAGGCCTTCGTCGCGCCGGAGGGCATGGTGGTGCTGGCGGCGGACTACTCGCAGATCGAGCTGCGCATCATGGCGCACATCTCCGGTGACGAGGGTCTGCTGAAGGCCTTCCGCGACGAGGTGGACGTGCATCGCGCCACGGCCGGCGAAGTGTTCGGCGCGGACTACGAACAGGTGACGGACGACCAGCGGCGCGCCGCCAAGGCCATCAATTTCGGCCTGATGTACGGCATGTCCGCCTTCGGCCTCGCGCGCCAGCTCGACATCGAGCGGGGTGAGGCCCAGGCCTACATGGACACCTACTTCGCCCGTTACCCGGGCGTGCAGGGCTTCATGGAGCGCACGCGGGAAGGGGCGCGTGAGAAGGGCTACGTCGAGACCCTGTACGGACGGCGGCTGTACCTGCCGGACATCGCCGCCGGCAACATGCAGCGCCGCCAGGCGGCCGAGCGCGCCGCCATCAACGCGCCCATGCAGGGCACGGCAGCCGACATCATCAAGCGCGCCATGATCCGCGTGGATGCCTGGTTGCGGAAGGAGCACCCCGACACCTTCCTGACCATGCAGGTGCACGACGAACTCGTGCTGGACGTGCCGGAATCGAAGATCGACGAGGTTCGCGAAGGCGTCTGCGACCTGATGTCAGGGGCGGCCGAGCTGGACGTGCCCCTGGTGGTGGACGCCGGCCACGGCCCGGACTGGGACGCCGCGCACTGAGTCCCCGCCCGTCGGGCACGGATTCCACACAGCGAAACGGCCGGAGGCATCTGCCGTCCGGCCGTTCCGGCCCTGCGATTCAGGGCGCCCGGCGAAGGCCGGGCGTCATTCGCCAAGCGCCCTCAATGGTGGCTGGGCACGGCCTCGTCGGGCGACTCGCCCGCCTCGGAACGTTCCTTACCGCCGGGGCGGACCCGGTCCTTCACACGCTGCGCCAGCTTCGAGACGTCCACGCCGATGGCGTACAGCGCCGGCACCAGCAACAGGGTGACGAAGAAGGCGATGAACACCCCGAAACACAGCGAGATGACCACCGGGATCAGGAATTTCGCCTGGATGGACTGCTCGAACATCATCGGCAACAGGCCGACGATGGTGGTCACGGTGGTCAGCATGATCGGGCGGAAGCGGGCCACACCGGCATTGACCACGGCCTCCAGCGCCTTCTGGCCCTTGGCCCGCAGGCGGTTGGTGTAGTCGATCAACACGAGGTTGTCGTTCACCACCACGCCCACCGCGGCCGCGATGCCGAAGTAGCTGAACAGGTTCATGCTCATCCCCAGCACCAGGTGCCCGAGGATGGCGCCGGCGAAGGCGAAGGGCATGGCGACCATGATCAGCAGTGGCTGGAAGTAGCTGTGGAAAGCCACGGCCAGCATGAAGAACATGCCGAAGAAGGCGATGGTGTAGAGGAACTGGACCTCCTTCATGAAGCGCGCCTCGCCCTCGGCCTGGCCGATGGCGCCGCGTTCGAGGCCGGGGTAGCGTTTTTCCCAGTCGGTGAAGAAGTTCTCGTTGAGGTCCTTCATGATGTCGCCGCGCACGTCGTCCTTCAGGTCCGCTGACACGCGCGCCGCCCGGCTGCCGTTCCAGCGCTGGATGCGCTTGATGCCCGGCGCGTAGGACAGCTCGGCCACCGACATCAGCGGCACTTCCCGGCCGTCGGCCGTACGCACGCGGAAGTTCTTCAGGCTTTCGATGCTGCGGCGCGATTCCACCGGGTAGTGCACCATCACGCGCACGTCCTGGCCGTTGCGCGGAATCCGCTGAACCTCTTCGCCGTAGTAGGCCTGGCGCACCTGGCGGGTAACGTCGGCCAGGGTCAGGCCCAGCTTCTGGGCGCCCGGCAGCAGTTCGATGCGGATTTCCTCGGAAGCACTCTCGAGGTTGTTGCGCACGTCGTACAGCGCGTCAAAGGTCCGCAGCTGGTTTTCCAGGTCGTTGACCGCCATGCGCAGCACGTCCAGGTCCGGGTGGCGCACGGACAGCTCGAAGCCCGGGTCACCGCCGTTCTGGGTGTAGTCCACGGACACTTCCTTGGCGTCAGGAACATCGCCCATCAGCTCGCGCAGACGAAGCGCCGCGTCCTTGGCGCTCATGTCGCGCACTTCCGGCGGCGCCAGCTTGACGATGGCGATCACGGAGTCGCGGCGCGAACGCGTGTACCAGTTCTCGATCAGCTGGCCCTCGCCCTGCGTGCGTTGCTCCACCTCTTCCTCGAGGCGGCGTTCGGCATCCTGCAACTGCGCGAGGATCTCCAGGGCGCGACTGTAGGGCGCACCCTCGGGCAGGATCACGTTGACGATGATCTGATCGGATTCGATCTCGGGCATGAAGGCCTGCTTGACCCAGCCCGTACCCAGCAACCCGAAGCTCACGACCAGCAGCGAGACGAACACGCTGGTGGTCAGGTAGCGGCGGCGGACCGAGAATTCGCCGATGCCCCGGTAGTGGTTGTGCGCGAAGTTCACGATGCCGTCGGACACCTTCTTCTGCATGCGCCCGGCCCGCCCGAGCTTCGACGCCTCACGGGGCCGCAGGTCACGTAGGTGCGATGGCAGGATGAACAGGGACTCGATCAGCGAGAACACCAGGGCCAGGATCACCACCCAGGTGATGTGGCGGGTGAATTCACTGGTGCCCCCGGACATGAACAGCCACGGCAGGAAGGCGATCATGGTGGTGAGCACCGCGAAGATCACCGGCTTGGCCACCAGCTGGGTGCCGGCCACGGCCGAGGGAATGCCGCCGCCGAGACGGTGCGCCTCGGAATGGACACCCTCGCCCACCACGATGGCGTCGTCCACCACGATGCCCAGCACGAGCAGGAAGGCGAAGGTGGAAATCATGTTCAGCGACACGTCCACCGTGGGCAGGAAGATGAAGGCCCCGGCATAGGCGGTGCCGATGCCCACGGCCACCCACAGCGCCACCTTGGGGCGCAGGGTCAGCATCAGGACGCCCAGCACCAGCACCAGGCCCAGGCCGGCGGAGCTGCCGATGGTTTCCATGCGGCCCTTGAAGTCCTCGGCGTTGTCCGTCCACAGGGTGAGTTCCGCACCCGGCGGCAGCGTCTCACGCCGCTTCTCGATCCAGTCGCGAATGGACTGGGAAGCCGTCACGATGTCCATGGTCTCGGTGGTCATGACCTGGATCAGCACGGCCGGCTCGCCATTGAGGGTCGCCAGGATGGGCTCGTCCTCGAACCCGTCCACCACGTTGGCGACGTCGCCCACACGGATGGTCCCGCCATCCGCGGTCTGGCGGATCACGATGGCGGCGAAGTCCGCTTCGGTGTCCGCCTGGCTGCGCACGGTGAGCTGGTAGGTGCCCACTTCGGTGCGCACCGAACCCGAGGACTGGTTGAAGGAATGATTGCGAATGGCGGCCGCCACTTCGTTGAAACTCAGGTTGTAGCGGCGCAGCTGCTCCTCGCTGACCTGGATGGACACTTCCTCCCGGCGCGTACCGAACAGGTCCACGATGGAAATCGCCGGCAGCGTGGCCGCCTCGCGGCGCAACTGCTCCGCCAGGCGCTTGAGTTCACGCTCCGTGAGGTCACCGCTGACCGCCACGCGGATGAACTCGTCCCGGTTCACCCACTGGCGCACCTGGGGCGGTTCGATGTCGCGCGGGAACGAGGAGATGGAATCCACGCGGATCTTCACGTCGTTCATGAACTGCGTGAAGTCGGCATTCTGGTCCGCGAGGATGTAGACGCCGCCGTAGCTTTCGGCGGACGTGGAGCGCACCCACTCGATGTTGTCGAGGTCGCTGACCGCTTCCTCGATGCGGGCGACGATCTGTTCTTCCACTTCCTGCGGCGCGGCGCCCGGCCAGATCACTTCGATCTCGAGGCCCGGGAAGCGGACATGGGGGTCCATCTCGCGTTCCATGGTCCCGAACCGCATGACGCCGGCGATGATGATGCCCACCATGAGCAGGTTGGCGGCGACGGGGTTGCGCACCCACCATTCGATGATGCCATTCATGGCTTATCTCCCTGTGTGGTGGGCTCAGCCCTGGGCGGAACGAAAAATGGGCTCCACTTCCATGCCGTCGGTGGCATTGGGCAGCGTGGAGGTCACCACGTGTTCACCGGCGGCGACGCCGCTGGCCACCAGCACGCGCTCCTCGGACGTCGAGATCACGTCCACGGTGCGAATTTCGAGCCGGTTCTCCGCGTTGATCACGTACACCTTGTTCTCGTTGCGCAGGGCCAGGCGCGGCATCACGATGGCGTCCTGTTCCTGCACGCCATCGATTTCGGCGTGCACGAACATTCCGACCGCCATGGGCATGCCATTGGCGGCGGCGATGCCGTAGGGGTCCTGCAGTTCCGCCGTGGCGTAGATCAGGCGCGTGTCCTTGTCCACCGCGGCGCTCACCCGAACGATGCGGCCTTCCCAGGCGTACTGGCGATTGCCGAGGGTCGCGGAGAAATCCACGGGCGGCGCTTCGAGGTAGGAAGGCGCCATGAAGCCCATGGGCAGGTTGAGTTCCACCAGCTGCGTGTCCGTCAGCGGCAGGCGCACCTCCACCGTGTCGGTGGAGAAGACCGTTCCCAGGGAAGCGCCTGCGCTCACGAACTGGCCGATGCCGACGGTCCGCTCACGCACCCGGCCGTCGAAAGGCAGCCGGATCTCGGTCCGCTCGAGGTCGAGCCGGGCCTTGCGCAGATCGGCCTGGGCGGAGCGCAGCATGGCTTCAGCCTGGGCGACCTGGGTGAGGTTCAGCGAGAAGGGGGTGGGGTCCTCGCCATTGCGGCGATTGTCCTTCCACTCCTTCTCCTTGATGTCCTTCGTGGCCAGCTGGCGTTCGAGCTCGGTCTGGGCCTGGGCCACGGAGGCCTCGGCCCGCACCAGGGCCAGACGATAGTCGGTGTCGTCGACCTTCAGCAGGAGATCGCCCGCCCGGAATTCGGCGCCGGCATTGAAGCTTTCGGACAGGGCGACCACCCGGCCGGAGACCTGCGGAATCAGCTCGATCTCGGTCTTCGGGCGGACCTCGCCCTGGGTGGCGACCTGGACCTTCACGGTCTCGGAGCGCGCTTCGTCCACGTACAGGGACACCAGGCGGGTTTCGTCTTCGGCCTTTTCAGGTTCCGGTTTCGCGGCAGCGAGCATTTTCACACTCAGGATGCCGACGGCCAGGACCACAATCGGGGCGGATGCTTTGAGCAGTTTGTTCACAACAGACCTCGTCATCGTCTCGTCCCGGGGTTCCCCCCGCGGGTTGTTTCGGGCGCACGCCATCGCACGCGCTGCCCTTGTCAGCACAGGTATCCGCAACCCTGTGATTCGCCCGTGCGATTCGTTTGTTGTTTGGCCCGTTCTGGTATGGGGCCGGCATCAGGCACGCTTATGGAAACACATGCGGCCTGTCGAATCATGGGCCGGAAGTCAGGCCTACGGTGAGGTGCGGCGAAACGAAAGTTCTCGGTCGTTTGGCCGGCGCCCGCCGGGGTTTCCTGCCTCCTCGACCCCTTTGACGCCCACCAGGGCCCAAAAGTTACACCCGGCCTGTGAATGTTCCATGACCCGTGACCGGTCTGGCGCAATCGCTTACAGTGGCGGTGGACGTTCCCCCGGGGGGCAAGAGGTGACGCGACGCACCGAATCCGGTCCTGCCAGGCCCGTTTTCAGGGCCTTCTGCCTGGCGCTGGCGCTGTGCGGCGCCTGCGGCGCGATGCCCCTTTGCGCGCGGGAAGCCGCGCCCGATGCGGAGCCCCCCCGGGAAGCGCGGGTGCCCCAAGAAGCCATCGAAGCGCCGGAAGACCCTTTCGATCCCGAGGCCCCGGACGGTCCGGAAGGTCCCGAAGGCGAGCGGCTCACCACCCCGGGTTCGCCGGAAGAGGCCCTGGAACGGGTCTACCAGCCATTCCCCGAGTCGCCGCCCCGCCACGTGGGCGACGAACCCCTGGACGCCTGCGACCCGGATTACAGCTGGGACGAATGGCAGGAGGACTCCCAGGAATTCCTGCGCGGCGTCAGCTGCCATAGCTTCCGCTGGTTCGACAGCCTGTTCGGCGACGAGGTGGACTACCCCGAGAACGCCGTCAATGGCCTGGCCATCGTCGGCGGTTCCTGGAACGACTACGAAGGATTCGACAGCCGCGTCCGCTTCCGCGTGCGGGCGCCCCTGCCGAACTGGGACAATCGATGGGACCTGATCCTCGGCCGCGGCGACGAGGATGCCTACATCTCCGACACCCAGACCCAGGACGAGAACTTCTACAACCCGGGCCTGATCAACCGCAACGAGCAGGATTCGACCATCCTGGGACTCGGTGGCCGCCACCGCGGTGGCCGGGAGGGCTGGGACTGGTCCGCCGGTGTCCGGCTGCGCACGCCGGTGGTGCCCTACGTGCGGGTCCGCTGGTACTGGTACAAGGACTTCAGCCCCGACACCGACCTGCGCTTCCGCCAGACTTTCTACTGGCGCAGCGACGACGGCTTCGGGGTGACCGCACGTGGCGACCTGGCCCACGCTTTCCGTCCGCAGGACGTGATGCGCTGGGAGAGCGTCCTCACCCATGCCGAGGAATCCCCGGGAACGGAGTGGTACGTGGGCCAGACCTGGTACCACCTGATGCGTGACCGCCGCGCCTTTTCGGTGCTGGCGTTCGCCACCGGCGAGACCGATGGTCCGGTGTCCATGCGCGATGCCGGCTTCAACTTCATCTTCCGCCAGCCCTTCACCCGCGAATGGCTGTGGATTTCCTACGGCCCCAGCCTGACCTGGCCGCGGTTCGAACCCGAGGACGAGCGCGAGGCCACGCTGGGCTTCAATCTCTGGCTGGAGATGGAATTCGGCAACTGGCGTTACTGACCGCGGCGACGGGTCCAGGGCTCACAACGAAGCGTTTCAGACCCCGGTTTTCGGGGCGGGAGATCTTCGGCTTGTAAACATTCTATAAAACTATAGAATACGCGCCTGGCCCCGATCCCGGCGTGACATGCAGAACCCCGAATCGCCCAAGTACCAGCAGCAGAAGCAGGCCGCGATCCGCGCGGCGGCGGCGGTGTTCGCGCGCAAGGGATTCCACGGCGCGAGCACCACCGACATCGCCTCGGAAATGGGGATCAAGCAGGGCAGCCTGTACTACTACTTCAAGTCCAAGGAAGAGGCCCTGGCCGAGGTCTGCCTCTACGGCATCCGCGACTACGTCCAGCGGATGGAAGAGATCGCCCGCGACGACGCGCCCTTCGAAGTGCGGCTGCTGGCCACCGTGCGCTCGCACCTGTCGAGCTACCGGGAAAAGAACGAGGCGCTCAAGGTGCACAACGACGAGCGCCTGTACCTGCCTGAGATCAAGCGCATCAAGCTCAAACAACTGGGCAGCCACTACCGCGAGCTGCTCGAAGGCATTTTCGAACAGGGTGTGCGCGACGGCGCCCTGCGCGAGGACCTCGACTGCCATTTCGCCGCCCAGTCGGTGATCGGCATCTGCAACGCCTGGGGCGAACTCATCGTGCGCGACCCCCGGCTCGACGTGGAGCAGGTCATCACCAAGGTCAACGACCTGCTCCTGCGCGGCCTGGCCCCGATGGGCGCCAAGGCCTGAACCCGAATTTTCGTCCACCCGACATCAACCGAACGAACCGAGAAAGGATCCTGACACCATGGGTGCATTCAAGAAGCCGCACGGCGGCGAACTCAAGTACCTCTACCTCCCCGCTGCCGAGGCCGAGGCCGAAAAAGCGAAGGCGAAGGAATACGCCTCCTGGGACCTGACCCAGCGCCAGCTCTGCGACCTGGACCTGCTGCTCAACGGCGCCTTTTCGCCGCTGGAAGGCTTCCTGGGCCAGGCCGACTACGACAGCGTCTGCAAGGACATGCGCCTGGCGGACGGCACCCTGTGGCCGATTCCGATCACGCTGGACGTCAGCGAAGCCTTCGCCGAAGGCCTGTCCGCCGGCCAGGTCATCGCCCTGCGCGACCCCGAAGGCGTGCTGATCGCCACCCTGGAAGTCGGCGACGTCTGGGCCCCGGACAAGGCCGTCGAAGCCGAGAAGGTGTTCGGCACCACCGACGACACCCACCCGGCGGTCCACTACCTGAACACCATCGCCGGCAGCCACTACGTCGGCGGCAAGCTGCGCGGCGTCGAGGCCCCGACCCACTACGATTTCCGCCTGCTGCGCGACACGCCCGCACAGTTGCGCGAGCGCTTCGAAAAGGCCGGCTGGCGCAAGGTCGTTGCGTTCCAGACGCGCAACCCGCTGCACCGGGCGCACCAGGAACTGACCTTCCGCGCCGCGCGCGAGGTCGAAGCCAACCTGCTGATCCACCCCGTGGTGGGCATGACCAAGCCGGGCGACATCGATCACTTCACCCGCGTGCGCTGCTACGAGCACGTGCTGGAGCAGTACCCTGAGCAGACCACGGCCCTCAGCCTGCTGAACCTGGCGATGCGCATGGCGGGCCCGCGCGAGGCCCTGTGGCACGCCATCGTGCGCAAGAACTACGGCTGCACGCACTTCATCGTCGGCCGCGACCACGCCGGTCCGGGCAACGACCGCAACGGCCAGCCCTTCTACGGCCCCTATGACGCCCAGGAGCTGTTCCGCGAGCACGAGGAAGAGCTCGGCATCACCATGGTGCCCTTCAAGATGATGGTGTACGTGGAAAACCGCGCCGAGTACCTGCCCGCCGATGAAGTGGCCGAAGGCGACCGCGTGCTGGACATCTCCGGCACCGAATTCCGCCGCCGACTGCGCGACGGCCTGGAAATCCCGTCCTGGTTCTCCTACCCGAAAGTGGTCGAGGAACTGCGCCGGGCGCATCCGCCGCGGCACCAGCAGGGTTTCACCATCTTCTTCACCGGCCTGTCCGGCTCCGGCAAGTCCACCATCGCCAACGCGCTGATGGTCAAGCTGCTGGAAGACGGCCGCCGCCCGGTGACGCTGCTCGACGGCGACGTGGTGCGCAAGCACCTGTCCAGCGAACTGACCTTCTCCAAGGAACACCGTGACCTGAACATCCGCCGCATCGGCTACGTGGCCAGCGAGATCACCAAGAACCGCGGCATCGCCATCTGCGCCCCGATCGCGCCCTACGCCGCCACCCGGCGCCAGGTACGCGACATGATCGAGCCGCTGGGCGGCTTCTTCGAGGTGCACGTGGCCACGCCCATCGAGGTCTGCGAGGACCGCGACCGCAAGGGCCTGTACGCCAAGGCCCGCGCCGGCATCCTCAAGGGCTTCACCGGCATCGACGACCCTTACGAGGTGCCCGAGAACGCGGAAATCGTGATCGACACAACGGAGCTGACGCCGGACCTGGCCGCGCACCGCATCCTGATCACGCTGGAAAAGCACGGCTTTTTGCGCTGAAGCGAAGTCACTCTTCGCTCCGACCCTTCAGGGCGCCCTCGTGGCGCCCTTTTTCTTTTTCCGGCGGACCCGAATAGACTCCGGGCCATGAGCGCCTTCGAATACCTGTCGGTCTTCGTGTCCATCATCCTGGGACTCGCCGTCGTGCACCTGCTGGGCGGGGTCTCGCTGATTCTCGACCGGCGCGTCATCGCGAAGCTCTACTGGGTGCACCTGCTCTGGGTGCTGAACATGTTCAGCCTGATCACCTGGGTGTGGTGGGCCAACTGGCAACTGAACGACATCGAGTCGTTTTCGCCGGTGCACTACCTGTCCATGGTGCTGTTTTCGGTGGCGCTCTACCTGATGTGCGGCCTGCTGTTCCCGGTTCGCGGCAAGGAAGTCGACGACTTCCACGCCCAGTTCGAGATGAACCGGGTGCGCTTCTTCATGCTGGGACAGGCGCTGCTGGTCGCGGCCTTCCTGAAGGGCTGGGTCGACCGCCAGGTGCTGGAGGAGCCCGACACCGTCGAGCGCGCCGTCATGCTCGCCTGCCTGGTCGTGCTGTTCGGCATCGCGTCCCGGACCTCATCGCCGCGCTTTCATGGCGCTTTCGCGGTGGCGTTCTTCGCGTTCACGATCCGCTGGATACTGACCGAGTAAAGAGACCGTAAAACGAACAGGAGCCTGGCTCAGTTAACCGGCTCGATGCCGGGAAAGGTCCAACTGCCCTCCAGGATTTCGGCACGCGGCTGATAAAGCCGCACCGTGTAGTTCCATTCTGCTGTTATCGGGATGCAGTTGATCCGCCCGTCCTCGCAGGCGCCGAAATGAATCGTGTAGGAACCGTCGTCGTTCGGCGCGGCCGAGGTGTTGTTGTAGCTGTTGCGGTTCAGGTCGTTGGGTGCGAGGAATCCGTCGGCGTCGTAGACGGTGATCGACCAGAAGGCATCGACCGGCACGTCGCGGACCGTCACCACGTGGGGCGTTTTGCCGTCGTTCATGTCGACCACATCGACAAAAGCCTCGGCCGTCGTGGCGGGCTGGCCCGCCCAGCCCGCGAGTCCGATCAGGTGGTCGAGCGGGTCTATCTCGCCGCGTCGGCCGAAGGACTTGCTGGACTCGAGGCCGACGGCCGCGGCAAGGTCATTGACCGCCTTCCTCGCTTCGGCGAGGGTCTCGAGGTCCCAGTCAGGCGCCTCGAACGGTCCCTTGCCACCGCCCTCGATGGCAATCCCATCCTGCATGGCATGGGCGCGGGGGGCATCGTCGGGATCGCCCGCGTCGACGAAGGTACGGAACAGGAGCAGCGCGAAGCGCGTCCCGACCTCGTCCTCGGTCAGCTCATAGGCGCCGGGAGAAGCGTAGGCGAAGTTGTAATGATCCTGGCTGATGACCAGGACCGACTGAAATCGCCCGTCGCCTTCCGGCAGCGTTACCGTCACCGGCTGCGAGAGGTCGACCACCGCAGCGGAGTACATGGTGTCCTGGTTGGGTCGGATCACCGGCTGTGGCGCATTGGCAGAGGCGACCTCGCGGACATGGGCGATCTCGCCCACGTCGATGTCGTTGGTCTGCATGCTCAGCCGGAACATGGTGTCGGATTCGGCGCGCATGAGGTTCTGGATCGTGATGTCCTCGGCGAAGGCGAGCGACGGGAGGAACAGTACGGTCAGAATCAGCCTTTTCATGGATTTCCCCTCAATGGCTCATCAGGCTCAGTCCGTCGGCACGATGTCCGGAAAGGTCCAGCTGCCGTCGAAACTGATCCTGTCCAATGACGCTCGCACGAATCCGGCAGGCAACACGCCAGCAACCCTCCGAATTCATGAAGTGGGCGGCGGCCCGGGACACGCCTACCAGGTGAACGTCAGGTGCAGGAACGGCCCGTCGCGTTTGAAATCGGCGGAGCCGAACCAGTTGCCTCCGTCGACGTCCACGTCGAGTTCGAAGTAGTTGTAGTCCAGGCCGACGGCCACGTGGCGCCAGGCCTGGAAGGAGACGCCGACGGCCCCGTTGGCGAGCCAGCCGGAGTACTCGTCGAAGCTGGCGCTGAAGTAGTCGAGCCGGCCATGGGCGGCCCAACGCGGCGAGAACGCATGGATGTACCAGATCCCGAGGTTCGGCAGCGGTGCACCGGCGGATACGCTGCGCCGTTCCAGGAGCAGCGAATCGTCATCGAGCATGAACTCGCCCTCGAGGAACGCGCCGAGTTCCAGCCAGTGCACGCCCAGGCCGGCGCCGAACTCGTGGTTCGGGCCCTCGCTGAAGGTGCGGCCGAAGAACAGCCGGTACACCTCGCTCGACACCTCTCCCGTCGCGCGCGCTCCGGCTTTCAGCACGTCGTCTTCCCAGGTGATGTCCTCCTCGAGAATCGCCGTGTTGCCGTTCTTCTGCTCGATGTACTGGAAGGCCGTCGACCACTTGCTGCCGAACCGCCAGTGGAGGTATCCGGAAAAGCTGGTGTCGTCGCTGGAGACCTTCAGCGCCTCATCGAAATCGAACTCCGGGATCTCGATGGATCCGCCGGCGCCGGCGACCCGAAGGTCGGAGTCGACATTCTGGAAAAAACTGCCGAGGGATACACGCCATCGATCCGTGAGCAGGGGGTGCTGATCCCAGTCCGTCGCGAAGCCCGAAACGGGAAAAGCGATGAGGGCGGCAAGCGCGAGGGTCGTGCACCGGTTCACGGTCTGCGGCATGGGTCGTTGTCGTTATGGATCGACTTTCATGCTAGGAGGTCGATTCCAATGGCGCAACCGACCGCCGCCGCTCTACCGGGCAATCAAGGCTTCCTCGACCGCGCGCAGCAGCGCTTCCATCATCACCTCGCGCGGAAAATCGTTCTGGCTGGCGTAGGTCGACGCCGCGAAGGGATGCTGGCGCGCGACGGGCACGGCCATGGCCCAGTGGTCGGCGTTGGCGAAGGCCAGCAGGGTGGACCCGGGAATGATCTGGTCGTGGACCACCACCTGGCTGTCGTTGCGCACGTCCCTGAGCCGGGCGAGCTGGCGCCAGCTCCGATGCAGCCCCACGGACAGGCGGTCCGGCTCCGGAAAGGCCACGATCGAAAAATAGAGAATGTGCTCCGGCAAGGGGTGGTCCGCCAGCCACGCATCCCGCACCGCCGGGCTCAGGCTTTCGAGCGCCCCGGCGTCGCCTTCGTCGCATTCCGAGCCGGGCAGCCAGGTGAGCAGGTTGAGCGTCGATTGCTCGTACGCGTCGGCCAGCGGCGACCCACGGACGGCGCCGGCGAAGGCCACCACGGCATCCACCCGTTCCGCGACCTCCGGATAGGCCGCCAGGGCCTCGAAGATATCGCCGATGCCCTTGGAATAGCCGATCAGCACCAGCGGCCTGTCCGAGCGGTCCGGCAGGGCGAGGACGTGCTCGCGCAGCATCGCTGCATTGCGCGCCGAACTGGAGAGCCCGTCCACTTCGACCAGCTGGAGCTCGTAGCCGTACTGCCCCACGTGAATGGGCGCGGAATTGTCGTAGTCCAGCCAGGCGCGAACGCACTGCCAGCCCACCCCGGGCACCATCAGGCCCAACGGCCGGACCTGGCTGGGGCCGAGCACGACGGGACGTCCCGTGGGCGCCGGCTCCTGGTCCACCAGGAGCAGTGATTCCTCGCAGTAGCGCCAGTCGGGCAGCTGCCGTCCCCGCTCGCGATTGATGGCGCAGAAAATCTCCCGGAACCGGGCCCGGCCATCCACGAAGTCGGTGGTCGCCGCCGCGCCCGGCGGCCAGGGCTCGAGCGAAGCCGTCCAGGTCGAACGGGGCGAGGCGCAGGCCGCCAGCAACAGCCCCGCCAGGGCGATGGCCAGGGTGCGTGCAGCGGGCATGAAGGACGCGGATTCCCCCGCCGGGGATGTCCTCATTCTCCGTCCAGGCCCATTTTCCGGTGCGGCTCCCAGTCCAGCATCTGGATCTCATTCAGCGCCGTGGGCCGCTCACCGAAGAACATCACGGCCCGCAGGCCGTCGGAAAAATACGGATCGGGCGTGAGGTTGTAATGGGTGTCCTTCAGGGTCGAACGCTGGCTGCCCTTGACCCAGGCAATGGCGTGGAGCGACTGCGAGTAGGCCAGGTCGCCAATGAGGACATCCCGCGTGTCGTCCAGGTCGGGATCGATGGCGTGGGTGGTGATGGTCGGCCAGTTCAGCTTCACGCCGATGTCGCGGCTGATCTGGCCGATGTAGACCTCCTTGCCCTGGTAGAGATAAGGGGTTTGCCACACGCGCATGTGGTTGCGCAGGTGGATGGAACCGCGGGCCTTCTGGGCGCCCATGTCCTGGGCCCGGCCATAGACGTACAGCGGACTGATCGGCGAGTAGCGGTAACGGCTGCCGAAGAGAAAGGACTTGACGGTTTTCCAGGCCGAGGCGGCATAGGTCACCTCGGTCTGGTGCCAGTCCCTGCGGATCAGGGCGGAAAAGATGTGGTTGCGACGCCCCACGAACACGATGTTGAGGGGATCCCCGTTGCGGTCCCCGGCCTTGTTCGTGGTGCAGCAGGGCAGGTTTTCCAGGGCGCGTCGCAGCTCCTCCGGTTCCGTGAGTTCGAAACGCTCCGGCCAGACGGCGTCGAGGTCGAGCTGGTCCACGTCCACGGTCAGGCCCGGCACCTGGACGACGAAGGTGAAGCTCTCGACGTCCTCCGTGGAGACCAGGTCCACGTTCACGGCCTTGTATCCCTCGTCGAGATTGGTGAACAGGTAACCGGAACGGGTCGTGCCGGGGGGGATCGGGTTGTGGAACGACGCGTCGTAGAAGAACTTCTGCATCTCGACCTTCGTTTCCTTCGACCCGGAGCGCCGCTGGTAGGCCGTCTCCAGGGGTGAGAACAGGTCCTCGTCGGTACCGGGCTTGAGCACGATGTACAACTGCCCGGTGTCGTTCCGGACCTCGATCCAGACCGGCTGGATGCGCTCCTTGTACAGCGACGTTCCGAACAGCCGGGTCGTTTCGTCCCGGTCGGGTACCCCCACGGTGACGGTCAGGCCATCGCGGGTTTCGGTCATCCCCCGCTCCCGGAAGGGAACCGTTTCGATGGACTCCGGCGCTTTCCAGGCGGGCGTACAGCCACCAAGCGCCACCAGGGCCAGCAGGACAGGCAGGACATGCCGGATGGGTCGGCCTGTCCAGGTCGAGTCGTGCAATGAATGCGTGAACAGGGCCATGGCGCCGTCCTCAGTACAGGTCCTTGGGGAAGAACTGGAAGAACCAGTCGGCCACCCGCTGGGTCCAGCCGCGTGCGGGTTGCCGGTCCACGCGCTCGTCGCTGTTGGTCCAGTAGAGCTTCCCGTCATCGTCGAGCTGCACCCGCCAGGCGTTCTCGGGAAGCATGTTGCGCTCCATCAACAACGCCAGTCGTTCGCCCAGCTCCGGGCTGCGGATGTACACCCCGTCCTCGGTATTGAGGTTGATGGACCGGGGATCGAAATTCATCGACCCGATGAACACCAGTTCGCGGTCGGCCACGAAGGCCTTGGTGTGCAGACCCGGGAACTGGCCCTCGGCCGGCGGAAGGTTGACCACCTCTTCCATGATCGCCGCGTCGGCCCGCAGCTCGTACAGCTCGGCGCCGGCCCGGATGAAATCGTCACGCCACGGCCGGTAGTGGGCGTTCACCGCCGGCACATCGTGGGTGGACAGGGAGTTGGTGAGGATGCGAACGCGAACGCCGCGGTCGACCAGGCCGGTGACGAACTCGATGCCCGGCGTGTCCGGGATGATGTAGGCGTTGGTGACGAGCAACTCTTCCTGCGCCTTGCCCATCGCGGGAAACAGGCTCGCGGCCACTTCCTGGCCGATGGTTTCGCCCACCCCCGGGGTCATGTCGTACACCACCTTGCTCGGGCCGATGGCCAGGGTGGGCAGCAGGTCTTCGAGGTCCGCCGTCCAATCCGTGGGTTCGCGCGGAAAGGCCGCCAGCAGGGGCGTGCCCAGCAGTTCCTCGTGCATTTCCACGATCGCATTGCGGGCATAGTCCGGGTCCGGATCGAGGTCGATGTTGCTCGCCGAAAGCACCCAGTCGCTGTTCCAGTAATGGTCGAACAGGTCTTCGACCTGCTGCGCGACCACCCCGAAACCCATCACGTCCAGGTCGTGGAAGCTGAACTTTTCGCCCAGGCCGAAATAGTGGTCGCCGAGATTGCGGCCACCGATGACCATGGCCCGGCCATCGACGACCATCACCTTGTCGTGCATGCGCGTGTTGAGCCGCTCCAGCTCCTTGATCATTTCCCCGGCCCGGGGCAGCAGGCCTCGCTCGCGCCAGGCGTTGAACAGGCGCAGCTCGATGTTCGGGTGACGGTCGATTTCCAGCAGCGCCTGGTCCAGCCCGATGGTGAGCAGGTCGTCAATGATCAGCCGCACCTGGACGCCGCGGTCAGCGGCGTGAATGGCGCGGTCCAGGATCATCTTGCCGGTGGCGTCCGGATACCAGAGGTAGGTCTGCACGGCCAGGGAGGAAACGGCCGAATCCATCAGGGCCAGGCGCCAGCGCAGCGCCTCTTCGCTGCCGTCGAGCAGGTGGAATCCCGAGCGGTCCTCGCCGTGTTCCCGGGCCACGGCATCCGCCATCTCGAACAGCAGACCACTGGTGGCGGGCGGTGGCGCGTAGGAAGGCGGGTCCCTCACGGGGTCCTCCTTCAGGGACGGTCCCGCGCACGCCTGCAGCAACAGGACCAGCACCATGGCGTAGCCTGCTTTCACGATCCCCGGCGACCGAAATGATGGCGCCATGCCACCCCTCCCGATTCGAGACTGTCCCTGAATTGTGGATGGCGCACCGGCCGCTTTCAACTTGTGGGCCGTATTTCCCGGCGGCGCGCATCACCTTCGGTGTGACTCAGGTCAAGGGTACTGTCAAGGCTCACCGCCGATCCAAGGGTGGAGGTCCAGTCCACGTCACTGACCCGCTCTCCGAAGGCGCCGAAGTGCATCCGCTCCAGGGTTCCGTTGTCCTGCACCACCGTGTGGATCGAGCCCAGGTGGTCCTTGACCAGGAAATCGGTCTGGCGGACCCCTGAGTTCACGTAGTAACGCTGCAGCGCCACGCCGGCGATCTGGCGCAGGAAATAGCTCTCCCCGCCCGCATGGTCCTCAATGTACTCAACCGAGCCCAGATACGTCGTGGTGCGATCAAGGCTCCAGGAGCCATTCACCCACTGCTCATCGGACCTTCGGAAACGGCCTTGCCCGATTCCATAGTCAAAGCGTGTTTGTGAACTGCCCTTGGTGATCTTCCAGGCCTTGTCGAACACGGTGTATTCGATCACGCGCCCGTCACTGCTGGAGGTGTTGTTGCCGTTGGCATCGTACAGGTAGGTGATCCCTCCGGCACTGGTCACCGCATGCGGTCCGGCGCCGCCGGCTCCGTAGCCGTAGCTGCCCACCCCGGACTTGCTGGTGATGTTGCCGTTGGCGGCGTAGCTGACGCTCAGGTGGTTCCCTTGCCAGGTGCCGCCGCCGTTGAAGGACAGCTGGGCGGTCTTGAGGCGGTTGAGGGTGTCGTAGGTAAAGCGCTCGCGCGTGTTGGTGCCGCCGGTGCGGTCATGGCGGTGCTGGAGGTTGCCCAGGGCGTCGAAGAGATAATCGACCTCCTGGATCTCTACGCTGTTGCGGTAGGCGGTGAGCTTGAGCAGGCGACCGCTGTCTTGCTCGTAGCTGGCGAAGGTCTCGATGGCGCCATCGTCCAGCTCGGCGGCCGTGACGTTGCCGTAGGCATCGGTTGCCAGGACCTTCTGGTAGACCACCCCGCTCGTTCCGTCACGCGCCTCCTGCAGCTGCTCCACGTGACCGTTGCGGTAGTGGTAGCGCAGCCCGTTGTCGTCGCCGGAGGCGTCGAAGTGCTGGAAGACGCGACCGTACTGATCGAAGGTGGTCTCCTCGGACCACTGGCTGGCGCCGATCTCCGTGGTGACGCGCTCCGCGCGACCCAGGGCGTCGTAGTGCCAGCTGCGCCGCTGCAGCACGCTTGCCGTGTTGGTCTGGTAACGGGTGGAGTTGAGCTGCCCAATCCCTGCGCCGCTGGTGTTGTATGTACTGACTTCACAGTGCTGAGTGACGAAGGAGCCGTCATCGAGGTTGGCGACTCCCGTGCGCTCGCAGCGCTCCAGGGTCCGGCCGAGCGCATCGAAAGTGAAGTCCAGGGACTGGGACTTGCCGTCGCGCTGGCGAGTGAGCTCGCCAAGCGAGTTGTAGCGGTACTGCCAGGCGCCCTTATTGGGCTCGTTCATGCTGGTCTTGCGCCCGGCCAGGTCGTAGCCCATGGTTGTGACTTCACCGGCGACCCCTGTCAGGGTCACTGGATTGAACCGGCCTCAGGTGTTTTTGTCAAAGATCTACATCGCAGCCTTCTGGCGCGAAAAGTCCGCAGCCCGACGAGGCCCAAAACTCGGCACCGTCAATCGTGAAAAGAAGAATGCCTCGATCTTCAGAAAAATAAATTGTGGACAAAACTTCAGAATCTTGACTGTCTGAAATGTAGATCAGGTGACCTTCAAGTGTATTTCCCAGAATCTTACGCTTTTGAACAATAGGCAGGGACCAGACGTGCCTATTGTGGTCCAAAGCGTAACGGATAGGCTCCTTGTTGCCACTCCCCAGATCTAAGGGCACATGCAGAACGGTGTCGAGAAATCGGATGCATTGTCCAATCTCCAAGTCTTCGCAGTTATCTGTTTTTGCTTGCGCGTCTCCTAAAACCACGACTTGGTCATCAAGATAGAAAGTAACTTGCCCATCGATAGACTGGTACTGAATCTCAACTGCGAAAGCCTCGAGAGTCAGAGCCACTAGAATCAATGAAGCCGCAGCCCTTCTCATAGACAGATTCCATCTGAGTTCATCACACACACGTTTCTGTACTGGGAACGTTGAGTTTGGTTGATCTCGCTCATCACCCTGTCTGTAAATATAACGCTTTCATTATCAGGGAAGTCGATGGTACCCATTACGGCGTGTCCCATTTCATGGGTAAGTATTCTCTCAATGGACGCTGGCACAAGCATCATCGGGGTCTTGGACACATCCCAAAAGTGGATCTTACCGACTGCCGATAAATCAACAGTCATGGCGTATCCGCCGATATCGGCCGCGTTCTCTCCTGCAGTGTTCAAGAAAATCTCAAGAGGTTGGTCAGTTGTCAGCCTTGCCAAAATTTCACCGCCTGCAGAGGTCTGAAAGACAGTCTCAAGACCTTTCTTGACCGAACCCAACGCATCAGCAGAAACAGATTCTGAAAGTGGCCCCCATTGATACACTTTTACTCTGCCATCAAAGAGAGGACTTGCCTCGCCGGCCATTGAACGAGCGTCAAGGACCATTGATCTTTGACCCCCTTTCTTGAAGAAGCCACGCTTACTAAGTCCAGATATCGCATAACTCATCGCCGCTCCCGCGGCCCCATTCCCGAACTTCCCACCCGTCACCTCGGAGACCACTCCCCCGGTGATGGCGGACTTCAGGAACCCTTCCCAACTGAACCCGTCCCCGCCGCCGCCGAGTGATCCCACCCCCGCCGACAAAAACCCATGCCCGAAATTCCCACCCCCAAGCTCCGCAATACTGCCCCCAAGGGCGCCGTTGGCAAAGAACGCCTCCGCACCCTGCAGCCCCAGGGTCCCGATCCCATAGC
>JAUHYP010000044.1 GCA_030426265.1 Gammaproteobacteria bacterium
CCTGTCCCTCGACGGCGAGTCCCTGGACCCCGGCGCGGCCGCCGCCATGCACGCGGTGCGTGGGCGCCGGGTGGCCATGGTGTTCCAGGACCCGGCCGGCGCCCTGGACCCCGTCTTCACGGTCGGTTCGCAACTGCGCCGGGCGCTGCGCCGGCTGCCCGGCGTCGACCGCGAGGACGCACATCGAAGGGCGCTGGAGGCGCTGGCCGAGGTCGGATTCGACGACCCCGAGGCCCTGTGTAAGCGGCATCCCCACGAACTCTCCGGCGGCATGCGCCAGCGCTGCGTGATCGCCATGGCCCAGGCCATGCAGCCGCGGGTCCTGCTCGCGGACGAGCCCACGACCGCCCTGGACACCGTGAGCCAGTCCATCGTGCTGGACCGCCTGCAACGACTGGCCGGCGAGCGCGGTACGGCGATCCTTCTGATCAGCCACGACCTGAGGCTGCTGGGCCGATACGCCGAGGAAGTGCTGGTCATGGCCGACGGGCGCATCGTCGATCGCGCAAGCCCGGCAGCCCTGTTCGAGCGCCCTCCGCGACCGGAGCGGCATACGACCTCGCAGCGACTGGTCGCCTCGCTTCCCCGACTGCGACCCGGACCGGAGTCACCGGTTCCCCCCGGCGCCGAGCCGCTGCTGCGCATCCGGCAACTCGCGGGGGGCTACCCGCGCCACGGCCCTGGCTGGCTGCACCGGGGCGCCCCGACGCGTGTGGTGAAGGACGTGGACCTGGATCTCTTCGCGGGGCGCATCCACGGCCTGGCGGGCGCGTCGGGCTGCGGCAAGAGCACCCTGGCGCGCATGGTGGTGGGGCTGGTGCCCGATGCCAGCGGCAGCGTCCGCCTGGGCGAACAGGAGTTGCTGGGCGCCGATCGCGCGGCGTGGCGTGACGCCCGTCGCCGGATCCAGCTCGTGTTCCAGGATCCGGTCACGGCCCTCAGCCCCCGGCGCACCATCGCCCAATGCCTGTCCGAGCCGGCCCGGCATTTCGGCCTTGACGCCACGCGGGCCCGGCTGGTGCGGGCGCTGCAGGCCGTGGGCCTGGACGGGGACGCGCTGGATCGCCTGCCACGGCAGTTCTCCTCCGGGCAGCGCCAGCGCATCGCCATCGCCAGGGCCCTGGTCTGCGAGCCGGACCTGCTGATCGCCGACGAGGCGCTGTCCGCGCTGGATGTCTCGGTGCAGGCCCAGGTGCTGGCGGTCCTGCACCGGCTCCGGGACGAAAACGGCCTGGGCATCCTGCTCATCTCCCATGACCTCGCCGTGCTGGCGGAGCACACGGACGAGGTCAGCGTGATGCACGAGGGGCGTGTGGTGGAGCACGCCCCGACCGCCCGGCTGTTTTCAGCGCCGACACACCCCTGGACGCAAACCCTGCTTGCGGCTCTCCCGCGCCTGGCAGCCGGCGACGCGTCATGAGCGCCGGCCCACGGGCCGAACCCCGTCCGCCCCGTCGGGCAGGCCATCGCGTAGAATGCTTTCCTCGACGCAACCACCCTCGACGACAGGCGCAACCCATGGCCCCGATGCGACACACGCTGGCAACCCTGGCACTGATGACATTGTTCGGTTTCCTGGCGGCCTGCGCCGGCGGCGTCCGGGGCGAGCCGCCGTTCGCCCAGGTCATGGGCTGGCGCGTCGCCGGCGAGACGCTCGGCGTGGACCTGCGCCTGCGCAACGTCAATGACGAAGCCATGGAGGTGCAGGGCCTGGACGTCACCGTCGCACTCGGAGACGACACGCCGCTGTTCCGGCATACCGAACGCAAGGCGGTGGAGATCGCCCCCGGCGGCTTCGAAACCCTGCGCCTGGAAGTCCGGGCCGAGGCCGCCGGTCTGGCGGCGTTCGAGCGGCTCTCCGCCGGCGACACCGGCAGCCTGGTCTACGAGCTTTCAGGCACTGTCTCCACGGCGGAATCGGGATCGCTGCCGATCGGGCGAACGGGGCGCATCTACACCGTACCCGGGCGACCCGGCGAGTTTCGCTGAAGGATTCCTGCCCGGCCACGATGAGCCGTTGAATGGGTCGGCGGGCCGAATTGACGGGCTCCGCACCCCACGGGTACGCTAATCAAATCCCCAGGTTTCCTCTGACAGGCAGCGACCATGCGCATCTCCTTCGAACTGAGCGACAGCGACCTCGAGCACTTCAAGGAGGTCATGAAGCGCGCCCGCGAAGCCGCCCGCGACAAGGACCTCGGCGAGATCGTCGATGCCGCCAGCCAATTGCTGACGCAGGTGAACAGTTCGCAGACCTCCGATTTCATCCGTGACCGGATGAACACCCTCGAGACACTGATCGGCATGGCCGTGGACGCGTCCTGGGGCCTCGTCGACGAGGACAAGCAACGCGTGGTGGACGCGCTGGCCTATTTTTCCGAGGCCGACGACCTGATCCCGGATGACATTCCGGGCCTTGGCTTCCTGGACGACGCCATCATGATCGAGATCGTCAGCAAGGCCCTGAAGCACGAGATCCAGGCCTACCGCGACTTCGTGGTGTTCCGTTCCGCCGAACAGGCCCGCCTGGGCGTGGCCGCCGAGGACGTCGCGCGATCCGACTGGCTGGAGACGCGCCGCCAGCAACTGCATTCGCGCATGCGACGCCGGCGCTCCCGGCGCGGCGATGGCGAAGGCAAGGGCCGCTCGCCGTTCTCGCTGTTCTCCTTTTTCTGACACCGGGCGCCGCCCGGTTTCCGGCCACCGCGGCCGGCTTCCCCCACACATGAGCACCCGCCGCACCCTGCCGTTCCTGGTCGCCGTGGAGACGGACCCGCTCCGCTACCACGGCGAACACGCGCACCTGCCCTCGCCCCTGCCGACCGCCGGGGCCGAACAGGTCCTGGCCCACCTGGCGGCGGACCTGGCGCGCCTGTTTCCCCGGGTCACCACCCACCGCCTCTGCGGCATCGGCGCGCTGTACGACCAGGCCCAGATCCTGCGGCCCGACTGGCCGCTGTTCTCGGCACTGGCGGACGTCGCGCGCCGGCGCTGGAAGAAGGATGGCGAGTCGGCCGGCATCATGGGCATCGGCGCGGTGGACGGACGGATGCCGGAGCCGGGACTGGAGCCCGACCCGGATCTACCGCCGGGCATCCTGTTGCTGCTTCCCCTGCAACTGCAGGGGCCGACGGATGAACTGGACGCGCTCGAGGAGGACATGGAGCATCGCTTCATGGAGGAAGGCCAACTCTCGCCGCTCTCGGCCCGGGCCCTGGAAAACGCCTTCGGCATCGCCACCACCCATGCGCGCTTCATCACGCTGACGGACCTGCGGGCCATGCTCAAGCTGCAACTCGAGCATTTCGGCTTCACGGCGCTTTCCGACCTGCTGGACGTGGCGCTCGAAGGCGATGCCGCACCCCGGGACGTACACGCCGCATCCGGTCAGCATTTTCACTGGGACGGCAGCGCGGTGAATGCGACCTTCGAGACCTTCGACCACTGGGCCAGTGAAGGCGCCGGAAGCGAAACGCCCGCAGAGGGCCTGGTCGAGGCATACCGGGACTGGACGCGCGAACATCGCCGCATGCTGGTCACCCTGCAGGCGCACGGCGTGAGCGTGCGACAGGTGCTGGCGGGCAGCGGGGCGTCCCTGGAGGGAGTGTTCTTCGAGGAGGACGCCGGACCGGCCGCCGGCCAGGCGCCGGGCGTGACCGAACACGACGGCGGCGACCTCGGCACCCTGGTCGTCAGCGTGGTCCACGACGGACGCCTGAAGCATTTCTGGCCGCTGGCGCCCGAGGGCTCCAATGCCCTTCACGCGCACATCGCGACGCTCGGACTGGAGCAGGCCGTCGTTGCCTACCCCGGCGCCACCTGCATCGACCCCGCGGCGCGGCGCCTGGCGCCGGACTGCGGTTGAGCGCGGCCGCGCCTTGATTCGGCGTCCGCGCCCCCTCATATACGCAGGCATCCCAACCTCGCACGGAGCCCCCCATGAGCCTCGACACGGCCACCCGAGAACGCATCGAACAGCAGGTGAACAGCGCCCGCATCGTGCTCTACATGAAGGGCTCGCCGCGCCAGCCGATGTGCGGATTTTCCGCGAAGACCGCCGGCATCCTGGACAGCCTGCTGGACGACTACGTCACCGTGGACGTGCTTCAGGACGAGGCCATCCGCGAGGGCATCAAGGAGTACGGCCAGTGGCCGACCATTCCGCAGCTGTACATCGACGGTGAACTGGTCGGTGGCTGCGACATCGTCACCGGCATGTTCAACTCCGGCGAACTCCACGAACTCCTGGGCGTGGCCAAGCCCGACCGCACACCGCCCGAGATCAGCATCACTCCGAAGGCCGCGGACAAGATCCGCGAGGCCATGGCCGGCCATCCCGGCATCGGCCTGCACCTGCAGATCGGCCCGGATTTCCAGGCGCAGTTCCAGCTCGCCCCGGCCGGCGGCGACGAAATCGCCACCGAGTCCGGCGGCATCACGGTGCTGTTCGACGTCGCCTCGGCACAGCGGGCACGTGGCGCCTCCATCGACTGGGTGGAGACCATGCAGGGGGAAGGCCTGTCCATCGACCTGCCCGAGGCGCCCAAACCCGTACCGCAGATCAGTGTCACCGAGTTGAAGGAGCGCCTGGACGCGGGCGGACTGACCCTGGTCGACGTGCGCTCGGACGACGAACGCACGAAAGCGTCCATCGCGGGCGCAAAGGCGATGAATGCCGACGTGATGGCCGAACTGGAAGCCTTGCCGAAGGACACCCCGATGGCCTTCATCTGCCACACGGGTGGGCGCAGCCAGGTCGCCGCCGAGCACTTCCGGCGCCAGGGTTTCACCCAAGTGGCGAACGTGGCGGGCGGCATCGACGCCTGGTCGAAGGAGATCGACCCCTCGGTGCCCGTGTACTGAGCGGCGCCGCCACCGCGGGCCGCCTTCCGGCAACCCGATACCGCGGATCTTCCGATCCGCGGCATGACCGCTACAGTTCGAACTCGGCCACCACCGGCGTGTGGTCGGAGGGCCGCTCCTGCCGGCGCGGCTCCACGTCGATCCAGGCCTTGCTGCAGCCCTTCACCAGGGCATCCGAGGCCAGCACCAGGTCGATGCGCAGTCCGGCATTGCGCCGGAACGCCACCCGGCGGTAGTCCCACCAGCTGAAACTCTTCTCCGGCTGCTCGAACAGCCGGAAGGTGTCGGCCAGGCCCAGCCCCTGGAGTTTTTCCAGGGCGGCGCGTTCGGCGTCCGAGCAGAGGATTTCCCCGGCCCAGGCCTCCGGGTCGTGCACGTCCCGGTCTTCCGGGGCGATGTTGAAATCCCCCATCACCAGCACCTTCGGATGGCGCGCCAGTTCGGTCTCGATCCAGGCGGTGACCCGCTCCAGCCAGTGCAGCTTGTAGTCGTACTTGTCCGAACCGACTTCCTTGCCGTTGACCACGTAGAGGTTGATCACCCGCAGGTCACCCAGGGTGGCCGCGATGATGCGGCGCTGCGGGTCGTCCAGCCCGGGAATATCGGTCACGACGTCTTCCGCGGTCCCCTCACGGTGGAGAATGGCCACGCCGTTGTAGGTCGGTTGCCCGGCGAAGACCGACCGGTAGCCGGCCGCCGCCAGTTCCTCGGCCGGAAACTTCTCGTCCACCAGCTTGGTTTCCTGCAGGCCCAGGATGTCGGGCCGGGCATCGGCGCACCAGGCCAGCACGTGGGGCAGCCGCACGTTCAGCGAATTGACATTCCAGGTGGCAACTTTCAGCATACGGGCGGTCCCCGGGTCCGTGGACAGCCGCGGATGGTAGCACGGGGGGCGACCGGGACCGTCCAAACCGCAAGGAGTCCGTCATGAAATTCCTGCCACTGACACTGGCCCTGCTGGCCGGGGCGGCGCACGCCCAGGAAGAAGCGTCCCCGCTGCCCGCGGCCTGTGACGGCAACGAGTACCGCGAGTTCGGCTTCTGGGTCGGCGACTGGAACGTCACCCAGGGCGGCCAGCCGGCCGGGACCAACCGCATCGAGTGGATCGACCGCGGTTGCGCGATTTCGGAATCCTGGACCAACGCCGCCGGCACCTTCAGCGGGCACAGCCTCAACTTCTATGACCGGACCACGCAGGCCTGGCACCAGGTCTGGGTCGACAGCGGCGGCTCGGTGCTCCGGCTGAAAGGCGGACTGGAACGCGGTCCGGAAATCGGTGAAGGCGCCTGGCTCAACGTCATGGTGCTGCGCGGAGAGGCGCTCGACGCCAATGGACAGACGGTGCATCACCGAATCACCTGGACGCCCCTGCCCACCGACGAGGTACGCCAGCACTGGGAATCTTCCACCGACGGCGCGACCTGGACCACCAGCTTCGACGGCCTCTACAGCCGCAAGGCCAAGGCCCCCTCCACCGACCAGGACGACGACGAGTGAAACCCGGCAAAACCGGCATCGCCCGCATCATCGACGCCACGGGCTACTCCCTCAAGGGCCTGAAGGCCTGTTACCGGGGCGAGGCCGCGTTCCGCCAGGAACTGCTGCTGGTGCTGGTGCTCACGCCGCTGTCCTTCTGGGTCGCGGGTACAGTGGTGGAGTGGATCCTGCTGATGGGGCCCCTGTTGCTGCTGCTCATCGTCGAACTGCTCAATTCCGCGGTCGAGGCCGCCGTCGACCGCATCGGCGACGAGCGGCACATCCTCTCCGGCCGCGCCAAGGACATGGGTTCGGCGGCCGTGCTATTGTCCCTGCTGCTGATCGCCATCACCTGGCTGCCCATCGCTTGGCAGCGCCTCCAGGAGTTCGCATGAATCCACTGCGCGTCCTGCTCGTTCCGCTCTTCTTCGCCGGCCTGGGCCTTGCGGCCTGCCAGGACGCAGGGGAAGCCACGCCCGCCGCGGGCGATCCAGGCCCGGACGCCCCGGTCGAGGCCGTCGAGGAAGCGCCTGCCGGCGAGGCGGCCGAAGCGCCGGTCGCGGATGACGCGCCGGCCCAGGCGCCAGCCCCCCTGCCGGAGAACGCCGCGGACGGCTGCGAACTCACGCCCCCGGACGAGCCGATCATGTGCACGCAGCAGTACGACCCGGTCTGCGGCTGTGACGGCAAGACCTACGGCAACGCCTGCACCGCCCGGGCTGCCGGGGTGCCCAGCAGCACGCCGGGCGCCTGTGAATCCGAACCAGGGCCTGGTGACACCACCCAGATGCCCTAGACTGACCCGCGCCGGCCTTGCCGGACGCCCACGCATGGAGAACCGACGATGATCCGCATCCGCCTCGCCGTCACCCTGTTCCTGGCCCTGCTGCTCGTCGCCTGCGTGCCGCCCAAGAAGCAGAAGGACCTCGACAGCCGCCTGCTGCAGTACGAACAGATGGTGCGCTGGAGCCAGTGGGACGGCGCCGCGACCTTCATCGCGCCGGAGTACCTCGAGGAACACCCCATCACCAACCTGGACATGGAGCGCCTGCGCCTGTTCCGCGTGACCAGCTACACGGTGCGTTCGGCGGCGCCCCTGGGCGACGGCAATGACTTCTCCCAGGTCGTGGAACTGCGCATGTTCAACCGCAACCAGGCCACCGAGAAGGTGCTCATCGACCAGCAGCTCTGGCGCTACGACGAAGAAACCGAGGTCTGGTGGCTGCATTCCGGCCTGCCCAACGTCCTGCAGCGTTACTGAGCGCGTTGCCGGCGCCCTGGCAGTGGCCGGCACGGGCGACTGGGTCGCCGCACCCCCTCCCGAGTTCGAAACGGATCGCATCACCGCGCTGCTGGCGCGGCACTGGGGCCTCTCCGGCCGCCTTGAGCGGCTTTACGCGGAGCGCGACCTCAACCTCCGGCTGACCACCGGGGACGGCGAACGGTGGCTGGTGAAAATCAGCCACCCGGACACGCCACCGGCGGCGCTGGCCCTGGAGGACCGTGTCCTGGAACACGTGGCGGGGAAGGACCCTTCACTGCCCGTTTCACGCGCACGACCCACCCGCGACGGTCAACGCCTGCTGTCCCTGGACGCCGGCGGGGCGATGCGGGTCATGGACTGGCTCGAGGGCGTCATCGTGGACCTGGCCGCCGCGCCCGCGCCGTCCCGAAAAGCCATGGGCGTCGTACTGGCCCGACTGGGACTGGCCCTGCGGGATTGCCCCGCGGAAGGCGTTCGTCGCGACCTGGCCTGGGACCTCCAGAATTTCCCCGCCCTGGCGCCGCTGCTGGCGGCCTTTCCGCTGCCGCAATTCGTCCCGCAGCTGCAGGGCGTCCTGGCCGAATTCGGACAAGGCCTGGGCCCCGGACTGTCGGGACTTTCCCGCCAACTGGTCCACAACGACTTCAACCCGGACAACGTCCTGTTCGATCCCGCGGAAGCATCGCGGGTGACGGGGGTGATCGACTTCGGCGACCTCACCGAAGCCCCGGTCGTCTGCGACCTGGCGGTGGCCTGCGCCTATCTCGTGGGTGAATCGGGGCCGGATCCCCTGTCGGGTGTGCTGGACGCAGTACGCGGCTACCACCGGGTGCGTCCGCTCACACCCGCGGAGCAGGCCCTGCTGCCGGGCCTGGTCCGCGTCCGCCTGTGCACGACGCTCCTGGTCCAGGGCGCGCGGATCTCCGGGGGACAGGACCCGAAGGGGGCGCTGGCCGAAACCGTGGCCCAGGCCGGACGGCGCCTTCTGGCGCTGGACGCGCTGGGCGCCGGCGCCGCGGAGGACGCGGTCCGGCGCGCCTGCGCCGTTTGAATTCCCGCGAGGGTCGTGGAGGGCGACCGATCGCCGTTCAGCGCACCCGGCAGAGGCAGTGCGCGGCGACCACGAAGCGGCCTTCACTGGCGGCGAGGACCCTGAGGTCCGCCAGCAGCTCGGCGAGAAAGCCCCGGGGCGCCATCGCGGAATTCGCGAGCCCCGGCGCCAGCCGGGCCGTCGCGTTGGCGGTCCACTCGGCGAAGAAGGTTTCCAGCGGCGTCAGCGTGGGCTCGAAGTAGCCGGCGCTGTACTCGGAACCGAGGCCGGCGATGCGCGCCGCGGCGTCCACCGCTTCGTCCAGCCCGCCGAGCTGGTCCACCAGCCCGTGCTCACGGGCCTGGACGCCGCTCCACACACGGCCCCGCGCCACCTCGTCCACGGCCCCTTCGGCCATGCCGCGATGGTCGGCGACCTTGCCGATGAACTGTGAATACACGCGCTCGGTGCCGGCCTGGAACAGGGCCTGGACCTGGGGATCCAGCGGCCGGTCGATGCGCAGTTTTCCGGCGAGGTCGGTGGTGCCCACGCCGTCGGCGTAGATGCCCATGCGGGCCAGCGTTTCATCGATGGTGGGCAGCATGCCGAACACCCCGATGGAGCCGGTGATGGTCGCCGGGCTGGACCAGATCTCGTCCGCGCTCATGGACACCCAGTAGCCGCCGGAAGCGGCGACGTCGCCCATGGACACGACCACGGTCTTGCCCGCGTCCTGCACCGCCTGCAGCTCGCGGCGGATCTGCTCGGAGGCCTGGGCGTCACCGCCGGGGCTGTTGACCCGGAACACCAGGGCCTGCACGCCCTCGTCCCGGCCGATCTCGCGAATGTGCTGTGCCGTGGTGTCGGCGCTGATGAAGCCGGGCCCCTGCCGACCCGCGACGATCTCTCCCTCGGCGACCAGGATCTTGATGTCGTGGCGTGGCCTGAGGGCCGCCGGCGCGTTCGTCAGCTGCAGGTAATCATGGTGCGAAACGGCGCGGAAACCGTCGCCGGCGCGGTTGGCGGCGCCGCGCAAGGCGAGCTCCTGGCGCGCTTCCGGCGCGCTGACCAGGCGGTCCACCAGCCCGATTTCCTGGGCGAAGGCCGCGAAACTGCCGCCGTTCTCCTGCACGCGCGCCGGCATGGAGGCCAGGGCGTCGCCGAGCGCCTGCGGCGGAATGCCACGCAGGCGAGTGACGCCGTCCAGCCAGGTCTGCCAGAGGCTTCCCAGCCAGTGCAGCGACGCCTCGCGCGCTTCCGGCGACATGTCGTTGCGAATGAACGGCTCCATGGCCGACTTGTATTCGCCGACCCGGAACAGGTTGATCTTCACCGACAGCTTGTCCAGTCCCTCGGCGAAGAAGTTGCGAATGTTCGCATAACCGTCGATCCAGAGGACGCCGTCCGGCGCCAGCCAGACTTCGTCGGCCAGCGCCGCCAGGTAGTACTGGTGCTGGGTCATGTTGGTGCCCATGGCGACGACCGGCTTGCCCTTTTCCTTGAAGCCGGCGATGGCCTGCTCCAGCTCCAGCAGCGAGGACAGGCCAATGCCCCAGAGGTAGTCCGTGTCGATGAGCAGCTGCGCGATGCGCGTGTCGTCGCCGGCGCGCTCGATGGCGGTCACCAGGTCGCGAAGCCGGGTCTCGGCCTGGCCCTGTTCCAGGGCTTCCTGCAGCGCCCGGTCGAAGGGCGTGGTCGTGTAGGCCTCGACCACGTTGCCCTGGGGCTGCAGCACGAGCGTGGTGCCGGACTCGACCACCAGCGTGTTCTTCGGCGCCAGCAGGGCGATCACCACGACGAACAGCACCAGGAAGAACACCAGGTTCAGGATGACAAGGCGCGTGCCGTTGATGATGCGCCAGAGTCCGCCGAAGAAGCGGCCAGCGGCCGAGGGGGGGGATGGGTTCTGCATGCCAGGTACCGTTCGGATGGGAGCGTGCGACGGGCCGCGAAGGGCCCCGCCCGGACCATTCTATGCAGGAGACCGCCGGCCGACAATCGGCCACAGGTCACAGGCTGTCTGGCGAACGGATGTTCAGGTGACCGTGGCGCCGGCCGTCAGCTCGTCCAGGCCGGCGGCTGCGCGGACGACCCCGGCCGGCGCCAACGTGGCCGGCAGGCGCCCGCCGCGACGCGCTTCCTCGTCCAATGCGGGGTCCAGCAACCGCAGGACATTGCCTGCCGGACCGGTCTTCACCGGCTCCAGGCCGTTGTTCTGCAGGCGATTGGCGACGTCCCGGTCCTGGCGCCAGTCGTCGACGTCCATGTCGAAACCGTTGACGCCGCCGAGGTCCGCGCGAAAGCACGAGGACGACTCGCAATTCCAGTACTGCTGCCCCGGCGTGTCCTTGCGCAACCAGTCGCGGACGCGCGTGAGCGCGTTGCTGCGCAGGTGCGCCTCGTGCCAGGCCGGGCTCATGGCGTGCAACCAGTGCTCGTCGAACACCTGCCCGCTGCCGACCACCCCCGCGCCCACGGCGCTGGTGATCGACCCGTCCAGGGCCAGGGTTTCACCATGCACGAAGTGGCCGTAATCGGCGCGGGCGACATGCTCGGCGATGAAGTCGGGCTGGGCCAGGCAATCGCCGCCGAGAAAGACCAGGTATTCCGCGTCGGCGGACAGCACGGCGGCGTTGAGAGCGCGCGCCTGGTTGTGCGGTGTCCCGGGGGCGTGAATGTGTCGAAGGCGTTGCGCCAGGTGGCGCGCATGGTGGGCGACCACCTCGTCGTTCTCGTCCGCGCCACCGGCTTCGGCCACGAGAATCTCGAATTCGGTATGGGTCTGCCCATAGAGCGAGGCAAGACACAGGTCCAGGTGCTCGGGGCGTGGCCGGGCGTGCACGATCAGCGCGACGGGCGTCATGGTCCGGTCCTTCGGTTCATGAGTCCGGAACAGGTTACACCAGGGTGGGCCGGGCGACCATCCTTCACCACCGGCATCGCGTGACATACACTGGCGAGCCCCGCGACACCCCGAGGAACGCCACGTGCCCTACAGCGCCGCCGATGCCCCCGCCATTCCCCTGCTGCCCGTACTCCGGGCGGGCCTGAAGGATTGGCTCGAAGCCGCCCCCGCGCCGACCGCCGCCTGGCTGCGCGCGACCGACTTCCGTGCCAGGCCCGGTGAGCTGCGCCTGGTGCCCGGTGCGGACGGCGGGGTCGGTTCGGTGGTCTTCGGCGCGCAGGAGGAAGGCGCCCTGTGGCAACTCGCCGCCCTGCCCGCCGCCCTGCCGCCCGGCGCCTACCGCCTGGAAACGGATTGGGATGACGAACGGCGGGGCCTGGCCGCGCTCGGCTGGGGCCTGGGCTGCTACCGCTTCGATCGCTACCGCAAACAGGAACGGCCGACCGCGACCCTGGCGCTGGATGAAGCGCTGGCGGCGCGGGCCCGCTCGCTGCTGGACGCCCAGTGCCTGGTCCGCGACCTGGTGAACACCCCCACCGAGGACCTGGGACCGGCCGAGCTGAGTGAGGCCCTGTTCGCCGAAGCGCGGCGCTTTGGCGCGACGACCCGGCTGATCGAAGGCGACGAACTGCTCGAACAGGGTTACCCGGCGATCCACGCCGTAGGCCGCGCGGCAGCCCGCGCGCCCCGCCTCGCCAGCCTCGAATGGGGCGACCCGGCACATCCCCTGGTGGCCCTCGTGGGCAAGGGCGTGTGTTTCGACACCGGGGGCCTCGACATCAAGGCCTCGACCGGCATGGCGCTGATGAAAAAGGACATGGGCGGCGCCGCCCACGTCATCGCGCTGGCGCGGCTGGTCATGGAGGCGAACCTGCCCGTGCGCCTGCTGGTGCTGGTTCCGGCCGTGGAGAATGCCATTTCCGGCTGTGCGTACCGGCCCGGGGACGTCATCGGCACGCGCAAGGGCAAGACCGTGGAGATCGGCAACACCGACGCCGAGGGCCGGCTCGTGCTCTGTGACGCCCTGTGCGAAGCCATGGAGCGAAAGCCCGACCTCGTGCTGGATTTCGCCACCCTCACCGGCGCCGCGCGCGTGGCCCTGGGCCCGGACCTGCCTCCCGTGTTCAGCAACGATTCCGGCCTGGCCTCAGGGCTACTGGCCGCCGGCCGCCGCTGCGAGGACCCGCTGTGGGAACTGCCCCTGCACCGGCCCTACCTCGACATGCTCAAGAGCGACGTGGCGGACATCAACAATGCCGGGAAGGGTGGTTTCGCCGGGGCCATCACCGCGGCCCTGTTCCTGAAGGAGTTCGTGGACCCGGGTGTGCCCTGGGCCCACGTGGACACCTTCGCCTGGGTGCCCAACGCCCTGCCCGGGCGCCCGGTCGGCGGCGAGGCCCTGGGCCTGCGCGCCGCCTTCGCGCTCTTGAGCGAACGATTTCCCGCGGGCTGAGCCCTTCGCCGGCAGCCGCCCGGACCTTTCCGTCCTGAAACGGAATCGGGTGAAACCCGTCCGGGTCAGACGAGAATGAAGCTCACGATGGCGACCACGGTGGTGACGAAGGTCAGCAGGGTGAAGTAGCACAGGGCGATCAGGAAGCCCTTGGCGACGGTCAGGAACCAGTTCTGCCGGTACACCGTACGCAGGGACCAGACCATGTACACGGGGAGCCAGACCCACAGGGCGGTGGACGTCCAGAAGGCCAGTTGCCCCACCGCGTTCATCCCACGGGTCGTCGCCCAGGTCTCCAGCGCGGACAGCAGCAGGAGCATGATCAGGCTCACGAAGACGAAGCTGTGGTTGTGCAGCGCCAGGATCAGGTGTTCGACGTAGTAGCGCCGCGAAAACAGGTACCAGAACTTCAGGATCAGGGCCACCACGGGCAACAGCACGAACATGGTGACCGGCAGGATGTCGAAGACCTCGTTGATGATCAGGCGCGGGTCCTGCTCGATGCGCTTGCCCTTTTCCGGTGAGCGGCCGATCTCCTCGTTCACCCAGTCGTTGAAGGACTGGGGGAGCCAGCCGATGACGACCGGGTTGTCCACGGGGTGCCAGGGGCGGTCGTTGAACTGCAGATCCATTCCCTGGAGCGGATCCTCGCTGTCTCTCGCATCCGAAGCCCGCGCCGTTTCCGCGGCCGGGTCATCGACCGCACCGGCCTGGGCCTCCGCCCCGGGCTCTGGCGCACTGGCTGCGTCCTCTCCGGCCTCTCCACCTGGGGCCTCGAGCGCTCCCGATTCCTGCAGGCCCAGTTCCACCCGCCCCCGCAACTCGGGTGGCAGGGAACCCAGGGCGTCGCGGACGCGCTCCAGGTCCTCTTCCGAACTCGTCGTGATCTGCACCGGGGCGCCCGACCGACCGAAGGAGATGTTGTCCTGCAGGGCGTCGGAGGAAATGAAGGCCGCGAGCAGGAAGAAAATGATGCTGCTGAACAGGTACAGGCGCAGCGGGGGTGTGTAACGGAAGCGGCGCCCGTCGAGAAAGTCCCGCGTCAGCCGTCCAGGCCGGAACAGCAGCGGCACCATGGTGCGCGTGAACCGCGAATCCAGCTCGAGGAACTCGGCCAGGAACTCCCGCAACAGCGCCGGAAAGAAGCGCATGAAATTGCGGTCCGGCTGGCCGCAGTAGTGACAGTAGGGCCCTTCCAGCGGCGTACCGCAATTGAGGCAGCGCGCCGAGCCGGTCAGTCGCTCGTCGCGCAGGGTGAATTTCGGATTCGGCGCCCAGTCCGCCGGAGCCGGCGCCGCCAGGGCCTCCGCCGCCTGCCCTTCGACCGGCCCTTCGATCGACGCGTCCCCGGTGGACGCATCGACGCGCGCCGGCAGCTGTTCCTTGCCGGTGGCCTCGTTCATGCCAGCAATCCTTCGGTCCGCATCCAGTCACAGGTGTCCCGGAGCAGGCGCCGGGGTGATGCGTAACGGTACCCCAGCCGGTCCCGGGCGCGGCGGGAGTCGCTGTGAACGTGATGCGTGATCATCGCCGCGCCTTCGGGCGTGATGTCGGGCGCCCGGCCCGTCAGCCCGGCGCGGATCACCGCGATGCGTCCCGCCAGCCGCAACTGCCAGGCCGGTGACGCCCGTTCCGGAACCGGCTTGCCCAGCAACTCGCCGATGGCCTGGATGATCTCCAGGAACCCGGCATCCTCGCCGCCCAGCAGGTAATTGGCGCCGCGCTCCCCGTGGTGGAAGGCCGCGATATGGGCGCGCGCCACTTCTCGCACGTCGGCAAAGGCGCCGCCGCCGGGCGGAATTCCCGGCAGCGTCCCCGTATTCACCATCCGGATGATGCGTGACCAGTTGTGGCGGTCGCCCGGACCGAGGATGTGCGCGGGATTGAGAATCACGGCGTCGAGCGCGCCCGCGTTCACGGCCGCCTTTACGCGCGACTCGGCGACGCGCTTGCTGTGAATGTAGTTGATCCACTCGCCGTCGCTCGCCCAGGGCGTGCGTTCGTCGACCGTGCCCTGGGGGAATCCCCAGACACTCTGGGAGGAGGTATGGACCAGGCGTCCGGCGTTCCGGCGCCGGCAGGCCGCAATGACGTTCTCGGTGCCGCCGATGTTGACCCGGTCCTGCAGCGCTTTTTCGCGCGACCAGGTGCTGGTGCTCGCGGCCACGTGGAACACGGCGTCCACGCCGTCGGGAACGGCGTTCTCGAGCGCGGCGGCGTCGGTCACATCGCCCGGGGCGAATGACACGTCGAGCCCCGCGAGCGAGTCCCGCGAGGAGCCGTCGCGAACCAGCGCGGTGACCGTCCAGCCCTCGTCGCGCAGGGCGCGCACGAGGTGCGTGCCGACGAAGCCGGTCGCGCCGGTGACGAAGGCGGTCTGACCCATGCCGCGGCTCTCCCTCGGTTACAATCCGGCGTTGAGCCGGACCTGAGCCGATGCATTCTAGCACCCCGAAACCGACGCTCCGGTTCGAAATCCGGCGCACGCTGCAACTCGCCGCGCCGGTGATGATCGGTCTCGTGGCGGGCTTCGCCATGAACTTCATCGACACCGTCATGGCCGGGCGACTGCCGGAACGGGAAGTTGCACTCGCCGCCCTGGCAACGGGCGGCGCCCTGTGGTCGGCCGGCCTGTTGGCGGCCCTGGGCGTGCTCATGGCGGTCCAGCCCACGGTGGCCCACCTCGATGGCGCCGGCCAGCGCGAAGAGGCCGGAGCCGTGGCCCGCCAGGGCCTGTGGCTGGCGCTGGCGCTGGCGGCCCCGTTCTTCCTGTTCGTCTTTCACGGCGCCGCGGTGCTGCGGTGGCTGGACGTCGACCCCGCCATCATTCCCGTGGCGGACGACTACCTTCGGGCACTGGCGCCGGGTGCGCCGCTGATGTGCTTCGTGCTGGCGCAGCGCTTCTTCAGCGAGGGCACGGGACATACGCGGCCGACCATGTACATCGGGCTGGCCGGCGCGCTGCTCAACATTCCGTTCAACTGGGTGCTGATGTACGGCCACCTGGGCTTTCCAGCGATGGGCGCGCGCGGCTGCGGCTATGCGACCTCGCTGGTGATCGGCCTGCAGGCCCTGGGCCTGTACCTCTACCTGCGCCACCACGGCCACTTCCTGCCCTACGGCCTGTTCTCACGCCGGGAAGGCCCGGACCGCCGCCGGCTGGGGGACCTGCTGCGCGTCGGCGCGCCGATCTCCGGCACCCTGTTCGTGGAAGGCAGCCTGTTCATGGCCGCCTCGTTGCTGATCGGGCGCCTGGGCGCCACACCCACCGCCTCGCACCTGGTGGCCATCAACTTCTCGGCGCTGATGTTCATGATTCCACTGGGCCTCGGCAGCGCCGTGACCACCCGGGTGGGCAACGCCCTGGGGCGTGGCGATCCGGAAGGCGCCCGCCACGCAGGCCTGGTGGGCGCCGGCATCGTGCTGGTGACGCAGTGCCTGAGCGCAACACTGATGGTGGTCTTTCCCGGCGTGATCGTGTCCATCTACACGGCTGACCCGGAAATCGCCGTCCTGGCGGTGAGCCTGCTGTCGCTGGCCGCCATCTTCCAGCTGCCGGACGGCATCCAGATCTGCATGGCGGGCATCCTGCGCGGCTACCGGGACACCTTGGTTCCCATGTGGGTGAACGTGCTTTCGTACTGGGTGATCGGGCTGAGCCTGGGCTACTGGCTGACCTTTGGGCGCGGCCTGGGGCCGGCGGGAATGTGGTGGGGCATGATCGCGGGTTTGACCGCCGGCGCGATCCTGCTCAGCGCCCGCTTCGCGTGGCGCAGCCGACGCGCCATCCGGGACGGACTCAGTGTCCGTCCCGCTCCAGCGCCCTGAACTTGTCTTCCAGGTCCTTGATCCGCTCGCCGCGTTCGCGCAGGCGGTCCGAAGCCAGGCCACCCGGGGCTTCGCGCGACGCGCTTTCGCCGAGGAAGCACCCGACGACCAGGGCGGCCACGAGATAGACGGCGCCGGTCGCCAGGGCATTGACCAGCAGCCCGAGCAGGAACAGCAGGCGCAGAGCCCAGACGTTCCAGCCGAGGCGATGGGCCGCCTCGGCGCAGACCCCGGCCAGCAGGGCGTCCTGCGGGCGGTACAGGCGGTTCGGCGTGCTCACTGTGACTTGCCTTCCTCCGTGGCGGCTTCCGCATTGGACGCCGTCGCGGGCGTCTCACCCTTCAGGCGGCCTTTCAGGGCCTCGAGTTCGGCCTCGACCTCCGGATCCGTGGCGACGGGCTCGGCCTGCCAGGGTGACGGGGCCGTCTCACCGATCTCGTAGGAGCGCACGCGCGCCTCGAGGCGTTCCACCTGTCCCTGCAGGCGATCGAAACGGCCCATGGCGTTGCGCAGCTTGCGCTCGTGCCGGCCGAGACGCTCGTCCTCGCGGGCCGGGGCGGAAGCACGGCTGCGCACCCGCTCGCGGGTGTGCAGGGTCTTCAACTTCGCCTTGGCTTCGGCCAGCTTGCCCTTCAGGGTGGTCATGTCGGTTTCGAGCTGGGCGATGCGCCCGCGCAGGGCTTCCTGCTCGTGGCGGGTGGCGGCCAGGCGCTCGGTGCACTCGGCGCGCGCCTTGATGGCGGCCCTCGCCAGGTCGTCACGGTCGGCCTGCACGGCCTTCTCGGCCCGCTCGCGCCATTCGTCCTCTTCCTTCGCAAGGCGTGATTCCACCCGCTCGAGGTGCTGCTGTTCGGCGAGCAGTTCGGCGGCCGCCTGCCGGGCGTCCTCGCCGGCGTCTTCCATCTCGCGGATCAGGGCGCGGAGCAGTTTTTCCGGGTCCTCGGCCTTTTCCAGCAAGGCGTTGACGTTGGCGGCGATGACGTAGCGGATTCGGGAAAAGGTGCCCATGTTCGGTCTCCTGTGAAATAGGGTATGGCGTTTCACAGCTTGAGATGCAGAATGCGTGCCATGGGCGCAGATTCTTTTGATATCAATCGCTTGCCGCAGGTGGCGCCGCAAGCGAACGGTAAGCCCGTGGCGAAACTCGCCCACGCATGGCGAGAGGGCCTGGCGCAGCGGGGCCCGCCGGTCGCCGGCGGGTCCTAGTCGATCCGGGCGAGGTAGGCGGCGCCGTCGCGTCGCAGCTGGAGCAGCAGGGGCGCCCGTGACGGGGCCCGGTCCAGGGCCTCGCGCAACTCGGCCAGGTTGTCCACGCGGGTGCGGTTGACCCCGGTGATCACGTCCCCTGGCCGCAGGCCTTCGTACGCCGGGCGGCTTTCGCGGTCCACCGATTCGAGCAGGGCGCCGGCGACGCCACCGGCACGCGCCGAGGCGGGTAGTTCAGTGAACACCGCGCCCGCGAGACGGCGGTCGATGTCGCCGCCGACGACCCGCTGGGCTTCTTCGATGACCAGGCGGGCCTGATCGCGTTTTCCGTCGCGCAGGTAGTCGATCTCGAGGGTTTCGCCCACCGGCGCCTGCCCCTCGGCGTTGAGAAAGTCCTGCGCGTTGCGGATGGGCGTACCGTCCAGGGCGGTCAGGACATCACCGGGACGCAGTCCTGCGGATTCCGCCGCGGAACCGGGCAGGATTTCCGAGACCAGCGCCCCGCGGCCACCCTGGACGTCGAAGGCGCCCGCCAGTTCGGGCGTGAGGCTCTGCACGATGATGCCGAGGGTCCCGCGGCGCACTTCGCCGAAGCGGATGAGTTGGTCCATCACGTAGGCGGCCATCGACGAGGGGATCGCGAAGCCGATGCCCACGTTGCCGCCACTGGGCGTGAAAATGGCGCTGTTGATGCCCACCAGTTCGCCGCGCAGGTTCACCAGGGCGCCGCCCGAATTGCCGGGGTTGATGGAGGCGTCCGTCTGGATGAAGTTCTGGAACTCCAGGCCGCGGAACCCAGCGCGGCCGAGCGCGCTGACGATGCCGGAGGTCACTGTCTGTCCCAGGCCGAAGGGGTTGCCGACGGCCACCACGAAGTCACCGACCTTCAGGTCCGAGGAATCGGCCAGCGGCAGGGCCCTCAGGTTCTCGGCCGGGACCCGGATGACGGCGAGGTCCGTGTCCGGGTCCGTGCCCACGACCTCGGCCTGAAGGCTGCGCCCGTCCTGCAGGGTCACGGCGATGTCGTCGGCGCCCTGGATGACGTGGTTGTTGGTCAGCACGAACCCCTCCTCGCTGTCGACGACCACGCCCGAGCCCAGGGACTGGGACACCCGCTCGCGCGGCGCGTCCGGAAGGTTGAAGAAGCGCCGGAAGAACGGGTCGTCCATCAACGGACTGCGCACCCGGACCCGAGTGCGGGTATAGATGTTGACCACCGAGGGCGTGACTTCCTCCAGCACCGGGGCCAGTGACGGCAGCGGCTGACCGTCGACCTCCGCAGGCAGCGCGGCATGGGCGCCCGGGGCGAGAAAAAAGAGGAGCAACAGCGGCAGCATTCGGTTCATGACAGTCACAAGCAAGCTGGAATGGGAAAAATATCCGGACAGCGGGCGAGGGTTTCAAGTCGTTCGTACGGGACGCCACCCGGGTTCCGAATGGCCACAAACACGAACTGCTGTTCTTGCTTTGACCCCTGAAACACGATATATAGCCACGAAAGGGTCACAAACGCCCCCTATGTTGTGTCGCAAATCTGGCGCACGACGAATGGGCGACACGCCCGCCGCGTGGAGGACAGCTCGATGAACGGGGTCAATCTCCAAATGCAGGTCCTGCGGACGGATGTCTCGGGAATGCCGCTGGAGTGGATCGGATACCAGGACGCCACCCGCCTGATCAGTCTCGGTCAGGTGAGTTACAGCCTGGGACGCAAGCTCTTCACGATCCACGGCGGCATCAACGCCCTCAGCGGGCTCCAGAGCCGGGTCGACATCAACGCCATCGTCGCCACCACCGGCCACCATCCGCACAAACACCTCTTCGCCAACGGCTACGTTCCGCCGCTGTCCAACAAGGCGCTCTTCCGCCGCGACCAGAACATCTGCCTGTACTGCGGCGAACGCTTTCCGAACTATCTGCTCAGCCGCGACCACGTCAGCCCCGTCAGCCAGGGCGGACGCGATATCTGGGCCAACGTCGTGACCGCCTGCAAGCGCTGCAACAACCACAAGGCCGGGCGCACGCCCGAGCAGGCCGGCATGGAACTGCTGGCCATCCCCTTCACGCCCACGCACGCCGAGTACATCTATCTCCAGGGCCGCCAGATCCTGGCCGACCAGATGGAGTTCCTGCTGGCGCACTTTCCCCGCTCGAGCGTCCTGCGCCAGCGTGTGGAAGCCGGGGGCGAACTCCTGAATTGACACCCCGGCAGCGGGCGCCCGCCCGCCTGCTATGATGCGGCCATGGCCGCCCCCCCCGTCTACCTCGTCGACGCCAGCATCTACCTGTTCCGCGCCTGGCACTCCATGCCGGACGCCTTTCTCAATGATCGCGGGCAGCCGACGAACGCCGTGTACGGCTTCACCGGCTTCCTGTGCAGCCTGGTGGAGCAGGCCAGGCCCTCCCACGTGGGCGTGGCCTTCGACGTTTCGCTGACCACGAGCTACCGCAACGAGATCTATCCCGAGTACAAGGCCAATCGCGACCCGGCGCCGGAGGAACTCAAGCGCCAGTTCGCCTGGGCCCGGGACGTGGCCGAGGCCATGGGTTTCAAGTGCTACGGGGACGAGCGTTTCGAGGCGGACGACCTGATCGGAACGCTGGCCACGCACTGGCGGGACCGGGGACACGCCATCAACGTGGTCACCGGCGACAAGGACCTCGCGCAGTTGCTCGAGGACGGTGACAGCTGGTGGGATTTCGCCCGCAACATTCGCCTGGGGCCGGACGGGATTGTCGACAAGTTCGGGGTACGCCCCGGGCAGATCGCCGACTGGCTGGCGCTGACGGGCGATTCCGTCGACAACATCCCGGGCATTCCGGGCGTCGGGCCCAAGACGGCCACGGCCCTGCTCGGCCATTTCGGCACGCTGGAGGCGCTGTTCGAGCGGCTGGGGGAAGTCCCGCACCTGAGTTTCCGCGGCGCCAAGTCCCTGGCGCCGAAACTGGAGGCGCACCGCGAGACGGCTGAACTGGCCCGGCGGCTCACCGGGATCGACTGCGCCGTGCCCTCGGCCCTGGCGGACCCGGACATCCAACGGCGCGAGATCGACGCGGCCCGCCTCAATCGCCTGTTCGACGAGCTGTCCTTCGGCGGAATGCTGCGCCAGCGCTGCCTGCAGACCGGCTGATAGTCCGCCGGGCCGGCGTTCGGAAAAACCCTGCCCGGACGATCAGTCCTGCGCTGGATTCGACCCGGCACCCCGCTGGCGCTGATAGTCCTCCCAGAATTTCTCCATGTCCGGCGTGGTCGTGTTCACGACCTCGTTGAGGTCGGTCCTGGCGACGCCCACCGGGCGCGGTTCGGTGCGCCCCTGCACCCAGTGACTGTTCGCGAGGAAATACAGCTGGTCGTCCAGCACGGTGCCGAAGTTCGGGTGATCGAAGAACGGCTGCGCCACGGCCAGCGCCGCAACGTCGGTGACGCTGGCCCGGTCGGGTCCCAGGGCCAGCCGCAGGATCCGCTGGGGCGAGATGCCATTCTGGATGATCACCAGGTGATCGTCCCACCAGAACAGGCCCTCGATGCCTCCCAGGTTGAGGGAGTCAGGACCCGTCAGGCGCGCGGCCCGCTTGCCTTCCAGATCGATGACCATGACCCCCAGTTCGTGGTCGGCGACATAGAGCATCCGCCCGTCCCCGGAGGTGGCGATGCCACGGAACGAGACGCTGTCCGCCGAAGCGACAAAGGCCTGCAACTGGTCGGCATCCGGCGCCAGCCGGTAGATGATGGGCAGCAGGGTATCCACGGTGTAGAGCGCGCCGTCGGCGCCGCGTGCGATCTCACCGAGACGGTGCGGACGGCCATCCACGGGCACGGGAATCTTCCTCAGCGGCTCGAGTTCACCGAGCGAGAACTCGACCAGCGCGGAACGCCCGGCCTGGGGTTCATCGTAGCCGGTGAAATTCGGGTTCATCGCCGTGGACACCCACAGGCGGTCGCTGGCGGCGTCGACGTAGAGTCCGAAGATGGACCAGAGGCCATTTTCGGCGTCCGCGGACAGCAGTTCTTCGACGTCGCCGTCGCGGCTCACTTTCCAGATGGCGCCTTCGCGGGCATTGGCGACGAGAAAAGCTTCGCGACTGGGATCCCAGGCCAGGGCCGTGGGCAGCAGGAGGGAGGACGGGAGTTCGAACAACGGCTCCGCCTTGCCGAGCGGCTCACCCTGTCGAATCAACAGTTCGTTGATGTGGTCGTAAGCCTCGGTTCCCCGCAGGGATTCCGAATCCGGCGTGCTGTTGAAATCGTGGGAGAGCCCCTGCCGCTGCATCGCGAGCATCGCATCGTAGGCCGCTGCCCGGTCACCGCGCAGGGCCTCGGCGAGCACTTCCCAGCTCATGTAGGTCTGGTTGTACGGCCGCAGCTGGCGCAGCGCCTGGACACCCTGCAGCATGCGGTTCCAGTCCTGGGCGGCATAGCTCTCGTTCACGCTGCGGCGCAGGTCGAGCACCGAAGGCTGAGCCGGCTTCGACGGTTTCGTCGCCGCGGCCGCGCCCGTGTCGGCGGGCGTCTGGGCGCCGGCGGGCATCCCGGCGAGGGAAAAAAGCGCGAGTGCGAACAGGGTGCGCGGAAGCATTGAGCGTGATCGGGTCATCGTCTTGTGCCTTGCGGAAGGGGAACTTGGAACTCGACCGGCAGATATGGTTCCCCGGCGGCCGCAATTCAAGCACAGCCACCGCGGCAAGACGCTGCCTATAATGGCGGCCATGAGTGACGGGAACCGGCAGGCAATGGGCGACGCGGCATACCTGGGCCGCTATCTTGGCATCCGCGAGCGCAACGGCTGGGAGTTCGCCACGCGCACCAACGCGACCGGCGTCGTCGTGATCGTGGCGGTGACGGCGAACGCCGAGATCGTGCTCGTGGAGCAGCACCGGATTCCGGTCGAACAGAACGTCATCGAATTGCCGGCCGGCCTGGTGGGCGACCAGGGCGACCCCGACGAACCACTGGACCTGGCCGCGGAACGCGAGCTCTGGGAGGAGACGGGCTATCGCGCCGACCGCCTGCGATTGATCGCGCACTGTCCCAGTTCAGCGGGTCTCACCGACGAAGTGCTCACCATCTTCCTCGCGGAGAACGCGCGCAGAGAGGGCCCCGGGGGCGGCGACGCCAGCGAGGACATCACCGTGCACACGGTGCCCCTGGACCAGGTGGACCGCTGGCTGGCCGCGGCCCAGTCCGCAGGCAAGGGCTTCGACCCGAAAGTCTACGCCGCGCTCTACTGGCTGGAACGCCGAGTCGACCTCGACGCTATCTTGCCAGCAGCCACAGGTTCGCCAGCGCCGCGCTGAGCACCATCAGCCAGGTCAGCGCCGTGCCCCAGAATCGCCCGGAAACCGGCGCCTCCGGGAACATCATTCCCCAGGCGTGCAGCAGGCGTCCCAGGAGCAGCATCGCACCGAACAGGTGGATCACCCAGGTTTCAGGGCCTTTCGCCTCCGCCAGCAGGAGCAGCACCAGCCCCAGTGGCACGTACTCGACGAAGTTGCCGTGGGCGCGCACGGCCCGTTCGAGCCGCGGGTCGCCGCCGTGGCCCAGGCTGACCTTGGCGCGCCGTCTCGCCCGAGTGACGAGATCCGATAGACCGATGAACACGAGCGCCAGGACGGCCGTGTACAGGGTAGTGACAGGGAATTCCATCGCGAAGCCTCCGCAGGCAGGTCGGACCTTTCAAGCATAGCAATGCATGCCGGCCGCGGCGGCCGAACTGCTACCATGCCCTGAGCCCACCGGAGCGAAGCGCCATGCCCACTGCCCTGCCGACCCGCACGTTTTCCGCGCTCGCCCTGCTCACGGGACTGCTGGGACTGTCACCCCGCCCCGCGCCCGCGTCCGGGCCGCCGGTGGCGATCGCGATTCACGGCGGGGCCGGCACCATCTCCCGCGAGGACATGACTCCCGAACGGGAGGCCGCTTTCCGGGCCACCCTCGAGCAGGCCGTTCGCGCCGGCCACGAGCGCCTGCTCGCCGGAGAATCCAGCCTGGTCGCGGTGCGCACCGCCATCGTGCTGCTGGAGGACTCGCCGCTGTTCAACGCCGGCCGGGGCGCCGTATTCAACGCCGACGGCGTGAACGAACTCGACGCCTCGGTGATGCGCGGACGCGATCGCGCCGCCGGAGCCGTGGCCTCGGTACGGCGCGTGCGCAACCCCATCGACCTGGCCATCGCGGTCATGGAGCACTCGCCGCACGTGATGCTGGCCGGCGAGGGCGCGGAAACCTTCGGCGCGGAACAGGGCATCGAGACGGTGGACCCGTCCTGGTTCCACACGGAATTTCGCTGGGAGCAACTCGAGGCAGCGCGTGAGAAGGAAACCGCCGGGGACATCGTCACCGCCGACTTCTTTTCCACCGTGGGCGCGGTCGCACTGGATCGCGCCGGCGACCTCGCCGCGGGCACCTCCACCGGCGGCATGACCAACAAGCGTTTCGGCCGCATCGGCGACTCGCCGGTCATCGGCGCGGGCACCTTCGCCGACAATGCCTCCTGCGCGGTCAGCGCCACGGGGCATGGCGAATACTTCATCCGCTGGGTCGTCGCCTACGACATCTGCGCCCGCGTCGCCAGCGGCTCGTCCCTGGCGGACGCCGCGGACACGGTGGTCAATGGCGTGCTGGTGGAAGCGGGGGGCACCGGCGGCGTGATCGCCATCGACGCAGCCGGCGACATCGCCATGCCCTTCAATACGGCCGGGATGTACCGCGCCTCGGTGGACGCGGCGGGGAACGTTTTCGTAGGAATCTACGGGGACGAGTAGACGGGGTCCTTACCAGGCGTCATCGCTCGCGCCGCCACCCACCAGGCGCTGCCAGATGCGCATCGTCGCGTTCGCCCGGTTCAGCGTGTAGAAGTGCAGGCCGGGCGCCCCGCCGGCGAGCAGGCGCTCACACAGCTCGGTGACCACGTCGAGGCCGTACTCACGGATGGCCGCGCCATCGTCGCCGCAGCGTTCCAGCCCCTGCCGGAGCCAGTCCGGAAGGACGGCGCCGCAGCGCGCCGAGAAACGCGCCAGCTGGGCGTAGTTGGTGATGGGCATGATGCCCGGGGTGATCGGGATGTCGACGCCCGCCGCGCGGCTGCGTTCCACGAATTCGAAGTAACGGTCCGCCTCGAAGAAGTACTGCGTGATGGCCCCGTCCGCGCCGGCGCGCACTTTCTCCGCGAACCACTGAATTTCCGTCTCCATGCTCTCCGATTCGGGATGCACTTCCGGGTAGCAGGCCACCTCGACGTGGAAGCCGTCTCCGAAGCGCTCACGGACATGGCGCACCAGTTCGTTGGCGTGAAGGAACGGCGGGGTGAAGTCCTGCTCTTCCGGTACGTCGCCCCGCAGCACCACCAGCCGCTCGACCCCGCCCGCCCGGTAGCGGTCGAGCAGGCCGTCCAGCGTGGCGAGATCGGGCGCCATGCAGGAAATGTGGGCCGCCACGGGCACGCCCGCCAGGGCCAGCAGTTCCTCCACCGTCTTCTGCGTCGCGTCCTGCAGCGACCCGCCCGCCCCGAATGTCACCGTCAGGTAGTGCGGCTCCAGCCGGGCCAGCTTCTGCCAGGTCGAACGCAGGACCAGTGCCTGCTCCTCGTTTCGGGGAGGAAAGAACTCAAAGGAGATGGGCGGCTTGGTCATGTTCAGGGAAACATGTTCAGGAAAAGGAGCCGTGTGATTCGGAGCGCAGGGCCAATGGAGGAAGTCAGGCGGATCGACAGGGCGGATGCACCGATCCGCCCTGCCGTTCATCCTGCCTCAGTACCGGTAGTGATCCGGCTTGTACGGGCCTTCCACGCCCACGCCGATGTAGCGGGCCTGCTTGTCCGTGAGGCGGGTCAGCCGGACGCCGATGCGCTCGAGGTGCAACTGGGCCACTTTCTCGTCGAGGTGCTTGGGCAGCACGTAGACCTGGTGCTCGTACTTCTCGCCCTGCAGCCACAACTCCATCTGCGCCAGCACCTGGTTGGTGAAGGAGTTGGACATGACGAAGCTCGGGTGGCCGGTGGCGCAGCCGAGGTTCACCAGGCGGCCTTCGGCCAGCAGGATGATGCGCTTGCCGTCGGGAAAGATCACGTGGTCCACCTGGGGCTTGATGTTCTCCCACTCGTACTTCTTGAGGCCGGCAACGTCGATCTCGTTGTCAAAGTGGCCGATGTTGCACACGATGGCTTCGTTCTTCATGGCGGCCATGTGGTCGTGGGTGATCACGTTGTAGTTGCCCGTGGCGGTGACGAAGATGTCGGCCTCGCCGGCGGCGTCCTCCAGGGTCACCACGCGGTAGCCTTCCATCGCCGCCTGCAGCGCGCAGATCGGGTCGATCTCGGTCACCCAGACGATGGCGCCGAGGCCGCGCAGGG
>JAUHYP010000007.1 GCA_030426265.1 Gammaproteobacteria bacterium
CTCTCCATGGAAATCTCCATGAGCTGCGGTTTCGCTACCGTGTTCGTGCTGGATTCTGCTGGGTATGAAGTGATCAGCTTCGACAACGTGAAGGTCAAAGGCGCGAGCACCTGCGCCGGTGACCGTGGTGCTATCGACAACGCCGGTTACATCTTTGCACCGGCCGAGAGCATCCAGCACTGAGCGAGCTGACGGTTACTTAGGTTGCGTTTTACCAACGAGTTTGGCCCCTGCGTTCGCGCAGGGGCCCTTTTCTCGTCACTGACCGTAAAACCGTTGGCCGCATGGCCGTGACCCGTTAAGGGTCGCCCTTAGTACAGTCAGCCGGAGGCAGGAGCCTCCGGCGATGGTTTTCGAGGCCCGCAGGGCCTTTTTTCGTTTCAGCCGGGCGGCCACGTCAACCCGCGTCCACCCAGCAGGTGCAGATGGATGTGGAACACGGACTGCCCTGCCCCTTCGTTGCAGTTCATCACCACGCGGTAGCCATCCTCGGCGACCCCTTCCTGTGCGGCAATCTCCCTGGCCGCCGTGAACAACTTGCCCACCAGCGCCTCGTGCTCCTGTTCGATGTCGTTGATGGTTCGGATGTGTACCTTCGGAATGATCAGCACATGCACGGGCGCCTGGGGGTTGATGTCCCGGAATGCGAGCACGTCTTCGGTCTCAAAAACGATATCCGCCGGAATCTGGCGGTCGATAATCTTCAGGAACAGGTCTTCGGACATGGGGCACCCCCGTATCGACAGGCCCAAGAGTCTAACCCACGGCCTCTCATTCGATGGCACAGGAATCGGGTGGTCACTGCAGCTGCGACGACTAGAATGTCGCCATGGACGCACACTACGACATGGTGGCCGAGGCACTGCGATACCTGGTCGAGCACCAGGCGGAGCAACCCAGTCTCGGTGAACTGGCCCGTCACCTCGGCCGCAGCGAAGCCCACGTGCAGAAGCGATTCCAGGCCCAGGCCGGCTTGTCGCCCAAGCAGTTCGTCAAGGCGCTGACCCGCGATCGCGCCCTGGCGCGCCTGCGCGCGGGTGCAACGGTCCTGGATGCTGCGCTGGACAGTGGACTGTCGGGACCGGGACGCCTGCACGACCTGCTGATTTCGACCGATGCGGTCACTCCCGGCGAAGCCCGACGCCTCGGGGCCGGTGTGACGCTCCATCGCGGTATCGGGCCCACCCCCTTCGGCCCGGCACTGCTGGCCTGGACCGAGCGCGGCATCACCTTTCTCGGCTTTACACGGGATCTCGGCCGGGAGGCTTCGATCGCGGAACTGGAGGCCCAGTGGCCCGACGCCGGGTTCCAGGATGATGATCGCGGCGCGGCATTGCGACTCGCGGAGATCTTCGACGAGGCCCGCACCCGCCCCCTGCCCGTCTGGCTCCGTGGCAGCCCGTTTCAGCTGAAAGTGTGGGAGGCCCTGCTGGCCATTCCGCCTGGACATCACGCCAGCTACGGCCACCTGGCGTCGCGACTCGGCCAGCCCAGCGCGAGCCGGGCGGTCGGTACAGCCATCGGTCGCAACCCGGTGTCATGGTTGATTCCCTGCCACCGGGTCATTACCGGGGCGGGCACCCTGGGCGGTTACCGCTGGGGTCTGGCCACCAAGCAGGCGATGATCGGCGTGGAGTCCGCCCTGGCCTGATTCAGGTGCTCACCGCCAACAGGGCGTCGGCGATGCGATGCGCCGCCGCCGCGGGTTCGGGCACGGATTCCGGGTCCTCGCCGAGATAGGCCGCCGCGCGCAGGTCGGTTCTCAAAGGTCCCGGCTCGATCACCAACACCTCGCAACCCGAGGTCTCCAGCTCGTCACGCAGGATCGCGGCCAGCGATCGCAATGCCCCCTTGCTCACGCCGTAGCTGCCCCAGTAGGCACTGGCCTCGGCGTCCGGGTCGGTGACGAAGGCAATCTTGCCACGGCGCTCGCGCAGGCTCGGGAGACAGTAGACGGTGAGCAGCCAGGCGGCGTTGAGATTGACCTGCAGATCCAGCAACCACTCTTCGGGCGGCACCTGGTCCAGCGGGCGAAGCGCCTGGAAGCGAGCGGCGCAGTGGACCAGTGCGTCGATGCCGCCATAGGCTTCAACCAATCCGGTCACGAGATCGGAAAGCCCTTCCGGCCCCACCTGGGACAGGTCCGCCTCGACATAGCCCGGCGCCGGCGCGCCCAGCGCCTCGATCTGTCCGCACAGCGCCTCCAGCGGCCGACGTTTGCGGTCCAGCAACACCACCCGAGCGCCACGCCCCGCGCACTCCAGGGCCAGGGCACTGCCCAGGCCGCCGGTGGCGCCGGTGATAAGGATGGTCCGTACTTGTTCCTGGGTGGCCATATCGGGCTCCTCGCGGGGAGGGCGGATTTTAACGACCCCGGCCCCGGGGCGAAAGTCGGCCTTCTGCGGATACGGCTCGATCTGGGATAATCGCACCATGCCGACCTATGTCTACGAACCCAGCGGTGAGGACCATTGCCGCTACTGCATGAACACCTTCGAGCGCAGGCAGCGGGTCAGTGACCGGCGCCTCGAAACCTGTCCCGAGTGCGGCTCAGCGGTGCGACGGGTCATCACCGCGCCGTCGCTCGCGAGACCCGCGCCCAACCTCGCGGAAAAGAACATCGGCGACAAGGGCTTCACCCAGTACCGCAAGGTGGAAAAAGGCGTCTACGAAAAGACCGTGGGCAAGGGGCCGAAGGTCATCACCGACAAGGACTGATTCCAGCGTCAGTTCACGATGTCACGAATCTCGCCGATGTGGGCCTCCCAATCGGCGCCATCGAAGTCTCCCCAATTCACCTCCACGCCGTCCGGTAATTCGACGCAGGCCAGGTGCACGCTCCAGGCCTCCGGATGAGATCGCGGAACGTAGAAGGACTTGATGCCGCAACGGCGGCAGAACAGGTGGCGGGCCACGCCGGTATTGAATCGGTATTCGACCAGGTCGTCGCTTCCCTCAAGCAGCTCGAAATCCGCCTGTGCGACGGTGAGGTGCTGGTAGCCGGTCATGCGGCAGATCGAGCAATTGCAGCGACGGACCTCGATCCGGGGCGGCAAGGCGAGCCGGAAGCGCACGGCGCCACAGTGACAGCCGCCTTCGCATTCAATCCGGTCCTTCTGCGATGGGTTCATCCGCTGGTTCCTTCGCGCTGATAGAGTCGCCGGGCGGCACGCCAGGCTGTGAAGACATCGCCAATACGCGGCGCATGGCCCGCCCCCAACCAGGCTGCAGGGCGGCGGGCCGCATGCTGCAAACGGCGAGAAACCAGCGCATCCCTCAGCGCCAGGTACCGCCAGCCCGGACTCGATGCCGAGCCGGACCCCAGTGGATGGGAAGCACGGATCGATTGGGCCCAGTGCGCCAGGTCTCCCACCAGGGCGGCCCGCGCGGTGTCGGATGCCTCCACACCCCGTTCGAATCGGTGGCGCGCCACCAGGTCCAGGGGAAGCCAGTCGAGACGGCCACCTGGTCGAGCCAGGGTTCGCAGCAATTCCGACAGTCGCGCTGCGATGCCGGCGGCTTCGATGGCGTTCAGCGGATTCGCGTCGAGTCCGGCCAACAGCTGCGCTTCCCGTCCCGCCGTGTGCCGCAACCGTGCCTCGAGTGCTCCCAGGTCGCTGATGCTCTCATCCTGCAGGCCCAAAACCAGTGCGTGGAGGTAGTCGTGGAAGGCATCGCTCCGCACCCGCTCGATCATGTCCGTGGACCGCAGGGCGTTCACCACGGGATGCTGCGAGCCTTCATCCGGCGCACGGGCCAGTTCGCGCTGCCACCAGGCCAGCTTCGCTGCACCCACGGAGGGATCACTGACCGTGAGCGGGATCTCACGCAAGGATTTGAACAGGGCCTCCAGTGCGAGCAAGCCATCGAGCTCGTGCCCGGGTATGAAGCGTCGAATGACTTCGAATTCGCTACCGGGCGCCGCGGCAAGCTCTTCGCAAGCCGCGCGGTCGGACTCACCCAGGGGCACTTGAATCGCCGGTCCGCCGACCGGCATCCCCATCGAGCCAGTGCAGCAACTCGGCCGGGTGTTCGACAGTGGCGTACAGATTGCCGCCCGCCGCCCTGGCCTCTTCCACTCCGTAACCCCAGGCCGCGAGCACCGGCAAGGCGCCGGCTGATGCTCCTGCTTCGATGTCCCTGCGATCGTCTCCCACCATCATCGTGAAGGCTGGATCGGCACCCGCCAGTTCGCAGGCCAGCCGCACAGGGGCCGGATCGGGCTTGTTGACGGCCAGTGTGTCGCCACAGACCACACAGGCGGCGCGGACGCTCCAGCCGAGGGCGTCGAGAATCGGCAGGGTCAGAAAGGTGGCCTTGTTGGTGACCACGCCCCAGGGGATTCCACGTGACTCCAAAGAAGCCAGTGTGTCCTCGACACCTTCGAAGGCGCGGCTGTGTACCATGCTGTTGCGGGCGTAGTGGTCCAGGAAGCGCAATCGGCGCTCTTCCCTGATGGCCTCGCCCTGATCCGGAAGGCCTTCGCGGATCAGGCCTATGGCGCCACGCGAGACGAAGCGTCGGTAGGTTTCGACGGGCGCCACCGGCAGCCCTTCGGCCACCCGCAAGTGGTTCAGCGTCCCGACCAGGTCGGGCGCGGTATCGAGCAGGGTGCCGTCCAGGTCGAACAGCACGGCGGCGATCCGGCTCACGGCGACCCCGGTTTGACGGCATGCACCAGGTAGTTGACGGCCACGTTGCCGCCGGTGCGCGCGGTTCGGGTCAGGGGGTTGTAGTGCAGCCCCTCGATCGCGCGGACTTCCAGGCCGGCTCCGCGCAGTCCCGCCGCCAGTTCCGACGGCCGGATGAAACGGTCATAACGATGCGTGCCGACCGGCAGCAGCCGCGCAATATGCTCGGCGCCGACGATGGCCAGGGCGAAGGCCGCCGGTGTGCGGTTGATGGTGCTGAAAAAGGCGTGCCCACCCGGGCGCAGCATGGCGGCGCAGGCATTGATCACGGACTGCGGCTCGGGGACGTGCTCCAGCATCTCCAGGCAGGTGACCACGTCGGCCGCACCCGGCTCGGCGGCGGCGTGCGCCTCCGCCGTGGTCTCCAGGTAGCGCACTTCGAGCCCGGACTCGTGCAGGTGGAGTCGGGCCACCGTGAGTGCGCGTGTGGCCACGTCCAGTCCGGTGACCCGCGCCCCGCTGGCCGCCAGGGCCTCGGAAAGAATGCCCCCACCACAACCCACGTCGACCACCACCCTGCCCCCGAGCTCGCAGCGTTCGCTGATGAAGCGCAGGCGCGCGGGGTTGAGTTCGTGCAGTGGCCGGGACTCTCCCTCGGGGTCCCACCAGCTGGCCGCCAGCCGGTCGAAACGCTCGCGTTCAGCGGGATCGACGTTGGCGGACAAGGTCCCGGCATCGGGCGCCACGCCGGCGGGCTCGTCGATGGACTCGTCCATGCTCGGGCTCATCCTCTCAGGCCACCTTCATGCGCGCATTCCAGGCTTCGGCCGAAGCCAGGATGCCGGGCAGGTCGAGCGTGGTCGGCGCTCCCGCTTCGAGCAAGCGCCGACCACCGACCCACACATCGCTGACCTGGCGCGAGGCGGCACTGTAGACCACCTGCGCGTGCACCCGGTGTACCGGCTGAGTTTCCGGCCAGTCCAGGTCGAACGCGCACAGGTCGGCCAGCTTGCCGGGCTCGATGGTTCCGAAATCGCTTTCGCGCCCCATGGCCCGGGCGCCATTGATGGTCATCAGGTCCAGGACCTTCCAGGCGTCCAGGGCCTCCGGATCGCCGGAAAACCCCTTGGCGACGAGCGCCGCGGTGCGCGCTTCCCCGAGCAGGTCCAGGTCGTTGTTGGAAGCGGCGCCGTCGGTGCCGAGGGCCACGTTGACCCCGGCTTCCAGCAGCGCGGGGACGGGGCAGACGCCATTGCCCAGCTTGAGGTTGGATTCCGGGCAGTGGATGACGTGGGTGCCCGTCTCCACCAACAGCGCGATGTCGGCCTCGTCCAGGTGCACCATGTGCACCGCCATGAACTCCGGGCCCAGCAGGCCATGACCGTGCAGGCGCTGCAGCGGCCCTTTGCCGAACTGTTCGCGGCTGTGCCGGATCTCCCAGGCGGCCTCGAGGACGTGCATGTTCACGCGCACCCCGGTCTCCTCGGACAAGGCTTTCACGGCGGCGAGTCCGGCCTCGTCCACGGTGTAGGGCGCATGCGGCGCCAGGGCCACATCGATCCGCTCGGTTGCAGCGAAGCGGTCGACCAGTTCGCGAGAACGCTCCAGGCATTCGGCAATCCCGGAAGCCCATGGCGTCGGCACGTCGATGACGGGCGCGCCGATCACCGCCCGCAGTCCGGCCTCGTCGGCCGTCTCGGCAATCACCTCGGGAAAAAAGTACATCTCGTTGAAACAGGTCACGCCGCCACGAAGCATCTCGACCAGTGCGAGTTGCGTGCCTTCGCGGACGAATTCCGGGCTCACCCAGCGCTGTTCGGCCGGCCAGATGTGTTCGCGCAGCCAGGCGTCCAGCGCCAGGTCGTCGGCATAGCCGCGCAACAGGCTCATGGGGGAATGGGTGTGCGCGTTGACGAAACCCGGCAGCAACGCGTGCCGGCCAAGGTCGACGCGGTCATCGTCCGGGTAGCGTACCGCCGCCTCATCGGCCGGCAGAATCGCGTCGATGCGGCCGTCGAGCAGGCGCACGGCGTGTTCGCGCAGGACCGTGCGTTCAGGACGCACGGGCAACACGAACCGTGGCAGCAGCAGGGTGCCGATCGAACCCACCCCGTTCAGTCCTTGACGCGGGAGACGTACTCGCCGGTGCGCGTATCGACCTTGATCACCTCGCCTTCCTGAACGAACAGCGGAACACGCACCACCGCTCCGGATTCCAGCGTTGCGGGCTTGCCGCCACTGCCGGAGGTGTCGCCCTTGAGGCCCGGATCGGTCTCGACAATCTTCATTTCAGTGAACTTTGGAGGCAGAACGCTGATCGGACGTCCATCGAGCAGGGTCACGTTGCACAGGTCCTCTTCTTTCATCCACTGCGCGCCGTCACCCACCATGTCCTTGCTGATGGCGTATTGCTCGAAGGTTCCGGGGTGCATGAAGTGCCACTCCGTGCCGTCGTTGTAGAGATATTGAACGTCGGTCTCGAACACATCCGCGGCCTGCACGGACTCGCCGGACTTGAACGTGCGTTCGATGACCCGACCGGTGAGCAGGTTGCGAACCTTGACCCGGTTGAAGGCCTGGCCTTTGCCGGGTTTGACGAACTCGTTTTCGACGATGTTGTAAGGATCGCCATCGATGATGATCTTCAAACCGCCACGAAATTCGTTAGTACTGTATGAGGCCATGAAAAGCTCCGCTGAATCGGCTGTTGCACCCCCGGCGTCGGTTCGGTGACTGGACCCTGGGGCCGGGGAATATCCGCGCATCATAGCGTGAAGCCCGTTTCGGTTCAGCCTGTCATACCAAGGAACGGCGGCTTGGGTCATAATTCGCGTTCCGGCCCGCCGGAACCAACTTAGGTAAGTTATCAACTAATTTATTTATATTATTGATTTAAAGTGATTATCAATTCTGAAAACATCCAGTGTTCCGGAGCGGATCGTGCCGCCTGACAGTCCGTACCTGTTGGTCGTCGACCCCCACCCGGAGAGCGCGGCTCGCATCAACAGCCTGCTGCGCAATTCAGGAATTACTGTTCACGTGTTGCACGCGGACAATGAACCTGAGGCGCAACGCCTGGCCGGCGAGTACGCGCCGTTCCTGATCTATTACCTGCCGGCCAGCCAGGAGCGCTTCCCCGTGGATGCCGCCGCGCGCCTGGCGGAATCACGCCAGACCTTTCTCGGTGTGTCCCTTCCCGAGGGAGGCGATGCCCTCTTCGCCGAGGCCGCAGGCTCAGCCGCCTGCATCGGCATCGGCAGTGAAGAACAGTTACCGGCCATTGCCCAGCGGCTCCAGAGCCTGGGCCAGGCGGTACGCGAGCAGGATCGGCTGAAGGCCCAGGAAGCCGAACTCGAAGACCGGTTGCATCTGCTGCTCAACAGCACGCGCGAACCGATCGCCTATTTCCATGAAGGGCTGCACGTCGCGGCCAACCAGGCCTATCTCGAACTGATGGGCGCTGCCGATTTCGAGACGCTCGCCAGCGTCTCCCTGCTGGAAATCCTCGAAAAGGACGGCTGGGACCTCAAGGCCATGGTGCGCGGATTCAGCCGCGAGGAATATCCGGCAGATGGCGAGACCTTCCGCCTGCGCCCGCCCGGCCGGGAGCCCATGACTGCGCCGCTGGTGTTCGCTCCGATCCGCTACGAGGGCGAGGCCTGCGTGCAGATGGTCGTGCGCCAGGCGAGCGCGCCGGCGAACATGCCCGAGACCACTGCCCAGGGTTCCAGCGAATCACCATCGACCGGCGCTCCCCGGGAGGAAGGCGAGGCGTCCGAGGTTCGGGCGGACCAGGAAGCCGCGGCAGCCGCAGAGCCGTCGAACGACTCCCCTGCAACGGTGGCTGCAACGAATGCCCCGTCCTCGGCCGGATCTTCCAGCCCCGACACCGACCCCCTGACCGGCATGCTCTGGCGCGGCGCCTTCCTGCGGCGACTCAATGAGCGTCTGAACCACATGCCGGACGATGGCCGCGCCGGTGTCCTATTCGTGGGTCACGACGGCGCCAACGAGCAGCTCGACGAATTGCTGGTCGCCGACTTCGACCGCTACGTGCGCTTTGCGGCCGATGAAGTGCTGAGCTGCCTCGACGACGACGACGAAGTCTGCCGCATCAATGACTGGAGCTTCGCCGTGTTCGCCGTTCGCCCGGACAAGCCCAGCCTGAAGCGGCTCGGCGAGAAGCTTTGCGCCGGCGTTTCCCGCCAGGCGCAGGACCGCCCCGACGAGCCCCTGCCCCGCAGCGCCAGTGTCGGACTGGTTTTGCTGGACCGCGCGCACCACGATGCCGACCACACCCTCGAAAACGCCCGTGCCGCCTGGCGCGTCGCCGCGAAAACCGGCAACACCGTCGTGCGCTTCAAGCCGGCGCGCTTCGCGGGCATTTCCGAAGACGAGGAAACCCGTTGGCGCGACCGTTTGCGCTACGCGCTGGACAACGAGGATTTCTTCACCGTCCAGCACTCGATCATGAATCTGGACGGCGGCCTGGAAGGCCTGGTGGAAAACCGCACCTTCATGCACGAGGACGACGGCGACGTCGCCGCCCCGGAGTACCTGCCCGCCGCCGAGCGCAACCAGCTCGCCAGCCAGGTCGACCGGCTGGTGATCCCCGGTCTGCTCCGGGCCGTGGCCGGGGGCGAAGACCGCCAGATCATCGAGATCAGTGGCAACTCGGTGCAGGATTTCAGCTTCCCGACCTGGTTCCACCGCACGCTGCAGGAAACCCGCATCCCGGGCCAGCGCGTCGTGCTCCAGTGGCCGGCATGGGCGGCCCGTCAGCAGACCAAGGCGGCCCGGCGCCTGATCGAGGAACTCGCGCCCCTGGGCGTGAAATTCTCGCTGTCAGGCTTCGATGCCGAAGCCCGGACCCTGGAATTGCTGACAGAATTGAAGATCCAGTTTCTCACCCTGGACCGTGAGCTGACCGACGACCTGGAACGCGATCCCACCCGGCTCGACCAGATTCGCGACATCGTGCGCGCAGCGGACGAACTCGAGGTGCTGACCGTCGCCAGCGAGGTCGCAACACCGGGCGACCTGGCCATACTCTGGCGAGGTGGCGTGAAGCTGGTTTCCGGCGAATTCCTGCAGGACACGCCCCGCGTCATCGGCCAGTAGGTGCCCCGCGGGTCCTACACCGGGCGATTCGCCCCCTCCCCCACCGGCGACCTTCATTTCGGCTCCCTCGTGGCGGCCGTGGGCAGTTTCCTGCAGGCCCGCGCGCACGGCGGGCGCTGGCTGGTTCGTATCGAAGATCTGGACCCGCCGCGCGAGGTGCCCGGCAGCGCGGAGCGCATCCTCGAAGACCTTGAACGCTTCCAGCTTTCTCCCGACGAGACCGTGGTCTGGCAGGGAACGCGACGCGCGGCGCACGAGGCGGCGCTGGACCAGCTCGCGGCCGCCGGCCTGCTGTTTCCCTGCGCCTGTACCCGGGCCGAGCTGCCCCCCGGACCCTATCCCGGCACCTGCCGCGAGGGCCTTCCGCCGGGCCGGAAAGGACGAGCGCTGCGGGTCCGCGTACCGGGTGACCCCATCCGCTTCGTCGATGGCGTCCAGGGCCCGGTGTCCGAGTCGCTCGCTGAATGTTGCGGCGACTTCGTGGTTCGCCGGGCCGACGGGCTGGTCGCCTACCAGCTGGCCGTGGTGGTCGACGACGCCTGGCAGGGCGTGACGGAAATCGTGCGTGGCGCCGACCTGCTCGATTCAACGCCGCGCCAGGTGTTCCTGCAGCGCGCCCTGGGGCTTCCCACGCCCAGCTACCTTCACCTGCCACTGGCACGGGACCCGGAGGGACGCAAGCTGAGCAAATCCCTGGGCGCCGATCCCGTGCGCTCGATGCCCCCGCTCGACGCGCTCGGCGCAGCCCTGGCCTTCCTGGGTCACGCGCCCCCGCCGCACGGGGACCTGGAAGCACGCTGGGCCTGGGCGCGCGAGCACTGGGACGCCGGACGCGTACCCCGCGAGGGCGGCGCCGTTTTCGGCGCCGACGGGCAGGCGGTATACTCCCCCGCGTGAACGCCCCCAGCGGGCCGGCCCGAAGCGGAACAACGTGAACCCCAATTACCTCGACTTCGAACAGCCGATCGCCGAGCTGCAGGAAAAGATCGACGAACTGCGAAACGTCGGCTCGGACAACGCCCTGAACCTGGAGGAGGAGATCCAGCGCCTCCAGGCCAAGATGCAGCAGAAGGTCGAAAGCATCTTCAGCAATCTCGACGCCTGGCAGGTATCCCAGCTCAGCCGGCACCCCCAGCGCCCCTACACGCTGGACTACGTCGACCTTCTGTTCGACGAATTCCACGAACTGCACGGCGACCGCGCCTTTGCCGACGATCACGCCATCGTCGGTGGCCTCGCCCGGTTCCGTGGCAAGGCGGTGATGGTGATCGGTCACCAGAAGGGTCGCGACACCAAGGCCAAGGTATTCCGGAATTTCGGCATGCCCCGCCCGGAGGGCTATCGCAAGGCGCTGCGCCTGCTGCGCATGGCCGAGCGCTTCAGCCTGCCCGTGCTGACCTTCATCGACACGCCCGGCGCCTACCCGGGCGTCGGCGCCGAGGAACGGGGACAGTCCGAGGCCATCGCCCGTAACCTGGCGGTGATGTCCACCCTCGCCACGCCCATCATCTGCACCATCGTCGGCGAAGGCGGCTCTGGCGGCGCACTCGCCATCGGCGTGGGCGACAAGGTCAACATGCTGCAGTACAGCACCTACTCGGTGATCTCTCCCGAGGGCTGCGCGTCGATCCTCTGGAAGGACGCCGGCAACGCACAGGAAGCCGCTTCGGCGCTTGGCATCACGTCCGGCCGTCTGCTCGAACTGGGGCTGATCGACGAGGTCATCGCCGAACCCCTGGGCGGGGCGCACAAGGACGCGCACGCCGTGGCTGAAAGCATCGGCGCGGTGCTGCATCGGCAGATGGAGGAACTCGGCCTCATGACCCGCGATGAACTGGTCGAGCGCCGCTACCAGCGCCTGCTGTCCTACGGCCAGTTCAAGGACTGACGCCTTTGGGGCGCAGCCCCGACCCGTTCCGGCCCGAAGCCCTGCTGCCATTCCTGGCAGCGCTGGCGTGCCGCGGCCGTCTGCTCGTCGCCTTCAGTGGCGGCGGCGACTCAACCGCCCTGCTGCTCGCCCTGCAATCCCTTCGCGGGCATCTGGACGCGCCGTTGGGCGCGCTGCATGCCAACCATGGCGTTCACCCGGACGCCGATCGCTGGGCCGAGCATTGCCGGTCCCTGTGCGCCCGCCTGGGCGTCCCGCTGGAGATCATCGGCCCGCCCGCAGATGGACTGCCGCCCGGCAGCCCGGAAGCCCGCTTGCGTGACTGGCGCTATGGGGCGTTCACGGAGCGCCTGCGTCCCGGCGACGTCGTCTGCACCGCACATCACCTCGAAGACCAGGCGGAAACCCTGCTGCTCGCCCTGCTGCGCGGAAGCGGGCCGGCCGGCCTGGCGGCCATGCCGCGATGGCGCGATCTGGGGCCCGGCCGGCTGGCCCGACCCCTGTTGGACACGCCGCGCGCCGCTCTGCTCGCCTGGCTCCGGTCACAGGACGAGGCATGGATCGAAGACCCTTCGAACGAAGACCCCGGCCCGGACCGCAACTACCTGCGTCGCGACGTCCTGCCCTTGCTGCGCGCACGCTGGCCGGCAGCGGATCGCACCCTGGCGACCAGCGCCTCCCTCTGCGCCGAGGCGGCCTTATTGGTCGACGACGCCGCGGCGCTGGCCCTGGCCGGCCGCCGGCCCAGACCGGACGTTTTGTTCATCGACGGGCTGACGCAGGAACCGGCGGCCCTGCGTGCGGTCCTGCGTCACTGGTTGTCGGACCTGGGCTGTGCGCCCCTGCCCCGGGAGCAGCTCACGACCCTCGTGACGCAACTCGCCGAGGCGGCGCCGGATGGGGCCATTCGCATGGCCTGGTCCGGGCACGACCTGCGCCATCACCGTGGCCGCCTGTGGCTGGACAGCGCCGATTCGCCCCCCTGCCCCGGGCTCGATGCCTGGGACGGCCACGGCGCGGCACAGCTCGGCCAGGCCGGCGAATTGCGCCTTGAGCCGGCCCTATCCCTGACACAAACGTACATCACAGCCCGGGCCGGTGGAGAGCGTTTCCGGTCCCGCCCGGACGGTCCATCACGCTCACTCAAGCAATGGCTGTCCGGCCTGCCCCTGCCCCCCTGGCTGCGCCCCGCCGTTCCACTGGTCTTCGAGGGAGAGCGGTTGCTCGCGGCCGGTGACATCGCCCTCGATGGGGCCTTTTCGCGCCGGCTTCGCGAAGAAGGGGCGACCCTGTGCTGGAAACCCGTCGATCCAGCCCTGCAATGGGCCTGGGACGAGTGCAGGGTCAGCGCCCAACAGGTAAAATGACCTGCTGCATGCTCCTCCGCGCGAATTCGCCAACGCTCGCCGTAACCAGGACACCATGACGAACGAAAACGACCCGAAGCCGGATTTCGAAACGGCCCTCGATGAATTGGAAGCGCTGGTGCGCAAGCTGGAGTCCGGGGACCTTCCCCTTGACGAGTCGCTGGAGGAATTCCGGCGTGGCGTGGCGCTGACCCGCATGTGCCAGGAGGTGCTGGATCGCGCACAGCTCAGTGTCGAGCAACTGATGAACGTGGACGATGAATCCTCAGCCGAACCGTTTGAACCCGACGCCTGAAGCCCGGGCGACCGTCGAAGCCTGGCAGGCGGAATTCGAGCAACGGCTCGAAGCACAGCTCGCCGTGGACTCGGGCACCCCGGGAGAACTCCTCGAGTCCATGCGCTATTCGGCCCTCGCCGGCGGCAAGCGCATGCGCCCGATGCTGGTGTACGCCGCCGGATTGGCACTGGACGTGGAGTCTTCGAGGCTGCACGCCATCGCCATGGCCATCGAACTGATTCACACCTACTCGTTGATTCACGACGATCTGCCGGCGATGGATGATGACGACCTCCGCCGCGGCCGACCGACCAACCATCGCCGTTTCGGCGAGTCGACCGCCATCCTGGCCGGGGACGCCCTGCAGGCCCTCGCGTTCGAGGTGCTCGCGGCCGACGAAGCCTTGTCACGCCAGCCGGCGGCACAGGTCCGCATCCTGCGGGACATCGCCCGAGCCTGCGGCGCCGGCGGCATGGCCGGTGGCCAGGTGCTCGACCTGGCGGCGGTCGACCAGGAGATCAGCTTTGACGAACTGGAAACCATGCACCGCCTGAAGACCGGCGCCCTGATCCGCGTGTCGGCCACGGCCCCGGCGCACCTCGCGCTGGCCCAGCCCGAGCTGTTCGCTCGCCTCGACCGTTTCGGCGAGTGCGTCGGCCTGGCCTTCCAGATTCATGACGACGTGCTGGACGTGACCGCCAGCAGTCAACAGACCGGCAAACCCGCGCAGGCAGACGCCGCGCGCAACAAGCCGGCCTTTCCTTCCGTGATCGGCGTGGAGGCCTCGCAGCGGCGGGCCGAAGCCCTGTGCGCAGAGGCCGTGGATGCCCTGCAGGGCTTCAGCGGCGACACGCGCATGCTGCGCTGGCTGGCGGAATACGCCATTGCACGGCAGAGCTGACGGGACCCGAACATGAGCTCACAAACCCCGTTGCTGGACACCATCGACACCCCCGCGGACCTGCGCTCCCTCGACGAAGCGCAGCTGCCGCAGGTCGCCGATGAACTGCGACACTTTCTCATCGACTCGGTGGCGAGCGCCGGGGGGCACTTCGGCGCCGGCCTGGGCTGCATCGAACTCACGGTCGCCCTGCACTACCTCTATGACACGCCTTTCGACCGGATCGTCTGGGACGTCGGACACCAGGCCTATCCGCACAAGATCCTCACGGGCCGCAAGGACCGCATCACGACCATCAAGCGCAAGGACGGGCTGGCACCTTTCCCGAAACGTCAGGAGAGCGAGTACGACACCTTCGGCGTCGGCCACTCCTCCACCTCCGTGAGTGCAGGCCTGGGGATGGCCCTGGCAGCGGACCGCACCGGCGTGAACCGACGCGTCGCGGCAGTGATCGGCGACGGCGGCATGACCGCCGGCATGGCTTTCGAGGCGCTGAACCACGGCGGGGACATCGACCCGAACATCCTGGTGGTGCTCAACGAGAACCAGATGTCCATCAGCCCGAACGTGGGCGGGATGACCAAGATGCTGGGGCGCCTGATGAGCGGCCCGACCATGACCGGCATCCGCGAGCGCAGCAAGCGGCTGATGCAGCGCGATTCGGCCACGTGGCGGTTCATGAGCCGCTGGGAAGAGCACGTCAAGGGCATGGTCATGCCCAGCACGCTCTTCGAGGAGCTGGGGTTCAACTATCTCGGCCCGATCGACGGCCACGACCTCAAGGCCCTGCTGACCACCATCCGCACGGCCCAGTCGGTCGCAGGGCCCAACCTGCTGCACATCATAACCACCAAGGGCAAGGGCTACGCGCCCGCCGAGGCCGACCCGGTGAAGTATCACGCCGTGGGCCCCTTCGACCGTGACAAGGGCGTGCAGCCCAAACCCAAGCCGGAGACGCCGTCCGCCCCGGACTACACGAAGGTATTCGGGCAGTGGATCTGTGACATGGCGGCGGCGGACCCCCGCCTCCTGGCGATCACGCCCGCCATGCGGGAAGGTTCCGGCCTGGTCGAGTTCGAGCAGCAGTTCCCGGAACGCTATTTCGACGTGGGCATCGCCGAACAGCACGCGGTCACGCTGGCGGCGGGCATGGCCTGCGAGGACACCCACCCGGTCGTGGCCATCTACAGCACCTTCCTGCAGCGTGCCTGGGACCAGTTGATCCACGACGTGGCGCTGCAGAACCTGCCGGTGCTGTTCGCCATCGATCGCGCCGGCCTGGTCGGTCCCGATGGGCCCACGCACGCGGGCTCCTTCGACCTGACCTACCTGCGCTGTGTGCCCAACATGGTGGTCATGGCCCCATCCAACGAGGACGAGTGCCGCATGATGCTGAGCACCGGCTACCATCACGATGGCCCCGCCGCGGTGCGCTACCCGCGCGGCAAGGGCCCGGGCATCATGCCGGGCCCCGGCCTGGACACCCTGCCCCTGGGCAAGGCCGAGATTCTGCGCGAGGGCCGTGGCGTGGCGCTGCTGGCGTTCGGCAGCATGGTCGAACCCTGTCGGGCGATCGCCGAGCGGCTGGACGCCACCCTGGTGAACATGCGCTTCGTCAAGCCGCTGGACACGGCGCTGATCGAGCAACTGGCCGAACGCCATCAGCTGCTGGTGACCGTCGAGGAGAACGCCGTGGCCGGCGGTGCCGGCAGCGGTGTGAACGAACACCTCGCCGCGGTCGGCCGGACAGTTCCGATGCTCAATATCGGCCTGCAGGACGGTTACATCGAGCATGGCAGCCGCGAGGAATGCCTGTCCGAGGCCGGTCTGGACGAGGCCGGCATCGAGCGCCAGCTGCGCGCCCGGCTCCAGGCGCTCGACCTGTCGACGAACCTGCGCAGCGCCACCCTGTAAGGCCATCGCCCCATTCCACCGAACGTACGATCGGCGCGCGCACAAGGCCGGTCTTCAGCCGGGGGGTGACAGCACCTCCCGGAATGTCAGATTGATGCGCGGATCCACCGGGCGACGTGTTTTCGGCAGGGAATGCTGATAGTCCACCTGGCTGCGTCCGCTCATGACCAGCAGACTGCCTGGCGACAGTTCCAGGCGAATCGATTTCCCTCCTCCGCGCGGCCGAATCAGGAAACGCCGTTCGGCGCCCAGGCTGATGGAAGCGATCACCGGCTCCGGCCCGAGTTCCTGTTCATCGTCCGCATGCCACCCCATGGAGTCGGCGCCATCCCGATACAGGTTGCAGAGCGCTGAGTTGAAGGAGCGCGAGGCGGTTTCGCCGGCACGACGCCTGAGTTCTTCCAGAAACGGCGGCCAGGGCTTCGCCCGGAGTTCCAGGCCACTGTAGCGATACCGGATCCCCGGGTCGGCGTACCAGTCCACGAGGCGCGGCTGGGCCACGCGGCGGCCGAACAGGAGAATGTCCCGAGCGGCCCATTCCAGGCCTTCGTACAGCCTTCGGAACCATTCATCCGGCGCATCCAGCCAGCCCGGCCGGTACTCGAATCCCGGCGGCAGCTTCATTCACCACCCGCCACTCGCGCCAGTTGCCGGTCATGAAACCGGGACAGCAGCAAAAGGGCGCTCAGCGCGCCGACCAGCGCCCAGAGCATGTCTGACTGCGTATCCCAGACATAGCCCTGTGTGCCCAGGAAGGACTCCGCCGCGGTCGCGCTGAGCAATGCCGCCCACCATTCGATCAGCTCGTAGAACGCGCTGAAGGCCAGGCAGAAACAGACGCAGAGGAAGCCCAGCCAGCCCCGACGGCCCACCACGCCGAGACGCAGGAAGACCTCGCGGGCGACCATCGCCGGAACGAACCCCTGTGCGAAATGCCCGAGCTTGTCGTAATTGTTGCGCTCGCCACCCACCCAGTCCCGCACCCAGTCACCGGCCGGGACCTCAGCGTAGGTGTAGTGTCCGCCGACCATGAGAATCACGCAGTGCGCCAGGATCAGGAAGTAGACCAGGGGCGTGAGCGGGAAGTGCCGGCGCGTCAGGGCGAGCACGACCAGGGCGATCAACGCCGGCACCACCTCGAGCCACCAGGTCAGACGGTCATGAGGCCCGATGGCCGACCAGGCCAGCACGGCGAAAAACACCGCCAACCAGGCATACACCCGGGGGCTCGCGGTCGGTGTCGGCACTCAGTCCTTCTTGCCGACGCGAACGGCCAGCACGTCGCAACTGGCGCCGTGCAGTACCGAGTTGGCCGTGGAACCCAGCAACAGCTGGACGCCTTTTTGACCATGCGTGCCGATCACGATCAGGTCGACGTCGTTCTCTTCGGCGAATCGGTGAATCTCACGCGCGGGATTTCCGCTCAGGAAATGAGTCCGGTCGTGGGGAATGCCATGGGCATCCGCCCACTGCTCCAGCTTTCCCTTCAACTCCTTCTGCAGCCGGTCTTCCACCTGGTCCATGCCCACGAACACCGGGCCGTAGGGAACCACACCCATGTACACCGCCTCCATGGGCTCCTGCACGAAGGCCAGGTGCACTTCCGCGCTGTCGGGCGCGATCTTCAGCGCCCGGTTCACGATGGCGCCGGATTCCTCGCTCAGGTCGACGGCGACCAGGACCTTGCCGTACTCACTCATTTCGGAACCTCCTCCACGGTTGCGATGCACTCGATTTCCACCCGGCTGTCGAGCGCCAGGCCGCTGGAACCCAGCGCGCTTCGGGCAGGCTTGTTGGTCGGGAAATAGGCCACGTAGACCTCGTTCATGGAGGCCCACTCGGCGATGTCGGCCAGGAAGACGGTGCATTTCACGACGCGGTCCATGGAGGAACCGTAGCGCTCCAGGACCGCCTTGATGTTCTCCATGGTCTGGCGGGTTTCACCCTGGATGCCACCCTCGGCCAGTTCCAGGGTGCCGGGAATGTTTCCGATCTTGCCGGACAGGTACAGCATGTTCCCCACCCGGACGGCGTCCGAGAACGGCAGGGCCGGGTTGCCTCCCAGGTACTCCGGTTCGCCGGCCGCAGCCTGGACAGGGAGGAGAAAACTGGCGAAGGCCGCGAGGGCCAGTGGGCGGATGGTTCGATGCATGGTCGATGGGCTCCGTGGTCGTGTCATTGAAACTCGTGTTCAGATTTCACCGCGCCGGGCGAAACCGGCGATGTGCTCGGCCGCGCGGAAGGCCAGCGCCTGGATGGTCAGGGTGGGTTGTCCCCGGCCCGATGACACCATGCTGGACCCGTCACAGATGAACAGGTTGGGCACCTCGTGGCTGCGATGAAAGCGATCGACCACCGAGGTCGCGGGGTCATCTCCCATGCGACAGGTGCCGAGCAGGTGCGCATGAAAACCCTGTGGCCCCACCGGCTCTCGCCAGGTGCGCAGTGCGCCGGCGGCGTCGAGTATCTCCTGGCCACGGTCCTGCAGGAACTGCATCATGGCCAGGTCGTCGTCGTGGTCGCGGTAGGTCATGCGGATGGCCGGCCGGCCATGGGCATCCTTCAGGTTCGGGTCCAGGCTGATGTTGTTGCGGGCCAGGGGAACGGACGTGGTGCTGGACAGGATTCCCATGTGCCGATTGAAACCGCTGCGCACGTCCCGCTTGTACTCCCTGCCCCAGCGCAAAGGTCCCGAACCGGCTTCCGTGAGCGCATGGAGGGCCGGCATGGCATTGACCAGCGGCCGCCCATCCATCCCGCCGCCCCCGTAAAAACCTCGCTTCGGATCGGTCTCGTAGAAGTCGTGCACGATGCGCGTGACCTGGATGCTCTTCCAGTCGTTCAATTCATGTTCGAAGTATCCGTGGATGACGGAGTGCCCGTTGCCCATCAGGTACTTGCCCACCAGGCCCGAGCCGTTGCCCAGGCCGTCCGGGTGCGCGGAGGACTCCGACATGAGCAGCAGGCGCGGCGTCTCCGCGCCATTGGCCGCCAGCACCACGGCGCGCGCCTTCTGGGCGTGCTGCTGACCCTGGGCGTCGAGGTAGGCGACTTCCTCCACCCGACCATTGGCGCCGGTGACGATGCGGTAGACCGTCGACATCGGTCGTACTTCGCAGCGTCCGGTGGCTTCGGCCTCCGGGATCATGGTCACCAGCGTGGAGGACTTGGCATTCATCTCACAGCCGAATCCGATGCAGAAGCCGCAATGGCTGCAGGGCGGGCGACCGCGATAGGGCTGTGACAGGATCGCCACCGGCGCCGGCTGGGCATGCCAGCCCATGGCCGACGCCCCGCGTTCGAGCAGCACGCCGGAACCCTTCACGGGCATGGGCGGCAATGGGTAGGGCTTCGAGCGCGGCGGGTCGAAGGGGCCCGGTGTTCCGGAAACGCCGATCTCCCACTCCGCTTTCGAGTAGTAGGGCTCCAACTCCTCGTAGCTGATCGGCCAGTCGACGAAGCCCGTTCCCTCCATGGGCCCCAGCAGGCTGCGCTCCTTGAAGTCCAGGGGGCGCATGCGCCAGTAGTTGCCCGAGAAATGGACGCTGGAGCCACCCACGGTCCGGGCATAGAGGGCCGGCGGCAAACCGCCACCCGGCGCCGTGGCGGTTTCGCCCTCGTCGCGTCGGAACGTCTGCGGGTCGGGCCATGACGGGTGACCGGTGAGTTCGCCACCGAACATGGTCTTGAACTCGTCGTGCCCGAAATCACGGGCCGTGCGCCGGGGCCCTTGCTCCAACACGACCACGTCGAATCCCGCCTGGGATAACTCGCGCGCCAGCACGCCACCGGAGGCGCCGGAACCGACGATGACGAAATCGACCGGCTTGCGCGTATCGAAGCAGGCGGGGGCGTCAGGGGCGCACATCATGACGTTTCCCCGGGATTGGCATCATAGAAACCGAACGGCGGCAGCCAGGCGTGACGACGGTCGAAACCGATCTGGGCCCAGCCTTGATGGTCTCGATTTCCGCCGTACTCCGGCAGGCAGAAGCAGCCGAGCAGCGTCAGGAAATGCGCGATGCTGAAGAAGGGCGTGTCCTCGACCCCGGCCAGAACTGCGGTCTGCGTGTCGAAGTCGAGGTCCGCGAAGTCCGCCTCATGGGCCTCACGGGAACGACGGTCCAGGTCGGCGATTCCTTCGCGCACCATGGGCCAGGCGCCGGCCATGAAGCCGCCTGCTGCGAAATCCATGAAATGGACGGCGCCCAGTTCGCGGCCACCGGCCGTGTCGTCCGGCGGCCAGACCTGGTCGGCCACGGCGCCCAGAGTCAGAGCGTCGCCGGGTTCGATGTGGGACAGCGGCGCACCCTGCGCCTCGAGTTCACGGGCTGCTTCCGCAGCGGCGACCAGTGCCGTTGGGGTCAGCCCCAGCCAGGCGCCGCCCAGGAGCACGCCGGTGTCCTTGATGAAGTCGCGGCGGGAAGCGGGTCGTGTCGTTCTTGTCATGGATGCGCTCCGGAGGACCTTCTCCGAGCATAGCACCCGATTGGGGATGCGCCCTGCCCGTCGCGGGACTCAGTCGTCCCGGGGAAGACCCGTGAACGCTCCTGGCAGGAGGTCCTCGACATCCCAGCGGTGAAACCCGTCACCGTCGCACACGGAAAGCACCTGCGCCCCCGGAGCGAGCAGTTCCAGCATCACCTGCCGGCAGGCGCCGCAGGGCGGCAAGGGTCGATCGCCCGGCAGATAGACCAGCAGCGCCGTCACCGAACCCGGCGCGACGCCCTCGGCGATCGCGGTACCGAGCGCGTTGCGCTCGGCGCACTGGGTCAGCCCGAAGGAGGCGCTTTCCACGTTGCAGCCGGAGATGACCGACCCGTCGCCCGTGAGCAGGGCCGCTCCGACCTTCAGTCCGCTGTAGGGCGAATGGGCGTTTGCAGACGCACGCCTCGCCGCGGGCAGGAGGCGGTCCCGCAAGCCGGGCGCCTGCGCGTCCTCAGGCGCCATCGACATCTTCCAGCAAGGCTCCGAGCACCAGGTCCGCCACCGTCCCGAAGGCCGCCTGGCGCTCGGCCGGCGAGAAGTGCAGGCCGCGGGGCAACACATCGCTGACCGTGAGGACCGTCGCGGCACGGCGGCCGTGGAATCGGGCCAGCGCGTAGAGCGCGGCGGTCTCCATGTCCAGGGCGAGGATGCCCTGGCGGCTCACCCGGTCCACGAAGTCGGGATCGGGATGATAGAAATAGTCGGTCGAAAACACCTCGCCCACGTGCACGAGCACCTCCGCACCGCGCGCCCGGGCTTCCAATGCCTGCAACATCGCGAAGTCACCCGCCGGGGCATAGTCCCAGCCGGCGAGGCGCTGGCGGTTCATCGCCGAATCAGTGCTCGCCGCCGTGGCGAGCACCAGGGATCCAAGCTCCATGTCGGCGCGCAGCGCTCCGCAGGTGCCGACGCGAACGATGCGCTGAACGTCGTAGTCGGCGAACAGTTCGTTCGCGTAGATGCTGATCGAAGGCATCCCCATACCAGAACCCATGACGGACACGGGCCGCCCCCGCCAGGTCCCGGTGAACGCGAGCATGTTGCGCACGGCATTGACCTGCCGGACGTCGTCCAGCGCCCGTTCGGCCAGCGCCTTCGCGCGCAGCGGATCGCCGGGCATGAGCACCAGTTCGGCGAAATCGCCGGGTGCTGCTTCGATGTGCGGTGTGCTCATGGAACCTCCTCGTTCCCTACTGATCGGCCGTCGCCACCTGGCGCCAGTCGATCGAAGACGGCCGCCCGTAACCGCTCAGGCGGCACGTCATCGAACGTCAGCGCGGCCCGAAAGCGACGTTCGGCGTCTTCGGCGTCGTCGGCGGTCGCGGCATGGATCTCGCACAAGGGCTCGTCCGCTTCGACCCATTCTCCCACCGTCCGCAGTCCGCTGACACCGACGGAGGGATCGATGGCGTCCTCCAGGCGCTCCCTGCCGCCGCCCAGGGCATGCACCACGAGGCCCACGGCCCGCGTATCGACACCCACCAGGAACGCGTCCCGTTCCGCGGTGACGGTGCGCCGCACCGGGGCTTCGGCCAGGTACCGCGCAGGTCGCTCGACCAGGTCTGCCGGACCGCCCTGGAGCGCCACCATGCGGCCGAATCGCTCCGCGGCGGCCCCGGTCTCGATGGCCCGGCGCAGCAGGTCCTGCGCCCGCTCGGGATCCGCCTCGATGCCACCGGTGCTCAGCAATTCGCGGCACAGGCCGTAGACCACCTCGGCCAGTCGTGGCTGGGGGCGCTCCCCTCGCAGAAAGGCCAGGGCCTCGCCCATCTCGAGGGCGTTGCCCGCGCTGCGGGCCAGGGGCTGGTTCATGTCAGTGAGCAGCGCAGTGCAGCGCAGGCCCGCGGCGGCTGCCACCTCGCACAGTGACTGGCCGAGTTCGCGGGCAGCATGCGCGTCGACGAGGATGGCGCCGTTTCCGGTCTTGATGTCCATGACCAGTCCGTCCAGGCCCTCGGCCAGCTTCTTGGACAGGATGGAGGAAACGATCAGCGGCCGGCAGTCCACGGTCGCGGTCACGTCGCGCACCGCGTAGAAGCGCCGGTCGGCGGGCGCCAGGCGGGCGCCCTGGCCGATCATGGCGAAACCCGCCTCACGCACCGTTCGGCGAAACCGGTCCCGGGCCGGGTTCACGTCGAATCCGGGAATGCTTTCGAGCTTGTCGAGCGTACCCCCCGTGTGACCCAGCCCCCGCCCCGAAATCATGGGCACGTAGCCGCCGCAGGCGGCCACCAGCGGCGCGAGGACCAGGCTGACCAGGTCGCCGACACCCCCGGTGGAATGTTTGTCCAGGATGGGTCCGTCCAACTCGTCCCAGCGCAGGACCTCGCCGGAATCGCGCATGGCCAGGGTGAGCGCGGCCTGTTCGGCGTCGCTCAATCCCTTCAGGAACGCCGCCATGAGAAAGGCGCCGAGCTGTGCGTCGCCGACCAGTTCCCCGGCCACGCCGGCGACGAAGGCCTGCAGTTGCTCAGGGGACAAGGATCCGCCGTCGCGCTTGATCCGAATCAATTCCGCCGGTGACAGGTCCACCGGTCCCGTGTCGGATGGGGTGTTCAAGGCCCCTGCCCTGCCTCGTACTCACCCCACTGCCGACGCGTCGACGGCAGGTGCGCCCAGCCGAGCAAACCCAGGTTGGCGACCATGGCGAGCAGGAACACCAGGGCGAGCGCAAGGTCCAGCCCGGCATCGTGATTGAGGCGGTACAGGCCGAAGCCCAGAACCGCCAGGCTGAGCGCCACCGTGCAGACCGGCACCCAGGGCCGCATCCTCCACACACCGCGCGCCAGAAGGAACGTGGCCAGTCCGATCAGGCACAGCACCACGACGGAGACCTCCCAGCCTTCCAGTTCACCCCGGAAATGACCGATGAGCCATTTCGAGCCGGCCGACATGAACTCGAGCAGGCCCACCAGTACCAGCACCATGGCTGCCACGCCGCGGCCGGTGGGCGCTTCGGCTTCAGGCAGCAGGTCGGCCATCGTCCGCCTGTCTGCGCTGGATGAGCAATTCGACCACGCCCGCCGCGATCAGGCCCAGGGCGAACAATTCCACGCCCTCCTCCGCGGCATTCTTCACGTCCCGCAGGAAGGCATCGCCCATGAGGGTTTCCCAGAGGGTTCCGCGACCGAACAGCCGGGAAAAGACCAGGGCCGTGAAGCCGGCCAGGAGCACGCCGAAAGCCGGGGTGCGCGACAGGTTCCGCAGGGATTCGAGCACGGCCAACCGGTGGCGGAAAAAGGTGACAGCGAGCCAGATCAGCAGCGCCAGGGCGGGCCATTTCCAGACCCCATGGGGCAGGAACAGTTCCAGGACCTGGTCGTTCTCACGAACGAGCAGGATGGCGAACCCGATCGCGAAGCATTGCAACATCGGCTCCGGACGGGGACTGCGAAGCACCGCGATGAACAGGATCAGCACCATGGCCGCGAGCAGCACCGACTGCCCCAACTCGACGTAGCCGAACTCGGAAAAGCGTTCCAGGGGTTCGAGCTGCCGGACCTCGAACATCGAGACTTCCGCCAGGAGCAGCGCCAGCAACACGTAGGCGACGCCGCGTATCCACACCGATTTCAAAATCCTGTCGCCTTTGCAGCGGGAAGGGGCGCCAGTTTAAATCCCCGGGCGGCCGGGAACAAAAAAAGCGCGGCCGGAGCCGCGCTGTTCTGGGGGTCGCAGGGCTGCGACTCCGGGCGGTCTCAGCCGCACTTGCTATAGCCGCAGGACAGGCAGGTGGCGCAGTTGTCCATGACCACCACCGCCTTGGTGTGGCACTTGTGACAAAGCGTCGCCGAGGCCGGGTACCCCGAATCCTCTCCCTCCGCCGCCTGGATCTTGGTCAGCGATTCAGCCGGGTTTTTTTTTTGGCTGGAGGCCTCGGCCTCGGCGCGCTTCTGGTCGAGCAGGAGCTGCTGTTGTTCCGACAACTGCTCCTTTTCCATCAGCCCGATCTTCTGCAGGTGATGTTCGATCACCGCTCCGATCTCGGCGATGATGGACGGCATGAACTTGCCGCCCGGTTTGAAGTAGCCGCCCTTCGGATCGAACACCGCCTGCAGTTCCTCGGACAGGAACGTGACGTCGCCGCCCTTGCGGAACACCGCCGACATCAGTCGCGTCAGGGCCACGATCCACTGGAAGTGGTCCATGTTCTTCGAGTTGATGAAGATCTCGAAGGGTCGGCGCTGTTCATGCTCCGTGCCCGGATTGAGAATGATGTCGTTGATGGTCACGTACATGGCGTGATCGTCCAGCGGGGTCTTGATCTTGTACGTGGACCCCTCCAGCGCCTCGTATCCTTCCGGGCGCTTGACCTGTTCGGTCATGCGGATCACCTTCGCGGTCGCACGCTCCTCCTTGACGGGAGCGGCTTCCGCCGGCTTCTTGTCTTCCGGCTTCGCCACTTCGTAGCCGACGATCTTGCGGTCGATGGTTATGGGCATATCACTACTCTCATGCGGGCCCGGGTCTTCGGCCCTGGTTCGTTGTAGACCCTATTGCCTTGCCTGCAATTCCTTGGGGACCACGGGAGTCAGAACTTCCCGTAGTAGCCTTCCTTCAGGGCGTCGTAGAGGTTGGCGGCGGTATGCGTCTCGCCGTCGTACACCACCTCCTCGTTGCCCTTCACTTCCACCACCTTGCCGTCGTCGAGCACGAAGCGATAGGTGGTGTTCTCCAGGTCCTTTTCCTTCACCAGCACACCCTGGAAGGCCTCGGGATTGAAGCGGAAGGTGGTGCAGCCCTTCAGCCCCTTCGAGTGCGCGTAGGTGTAGATGTCCTTGAAGTCCTCGTAGGGATACTCCGTGGGAACGTTGGCGGTCTTGGAAATGCTCGAATCCACCCAGGTCTGCGCCGCCGCCTGGATGTCCACGTGTTGTTTCGGCGTGATGTCGTCCGCGGCGATGAAGTATTCCGGCAGCTGCGCCTCCGCGTCCTCGGCGAAGGGCATTGCGTCCGGATTCACCAGGTGCCGATAGGCGAGCAACTCGAAGCTGTAGACCTCGACCTTCTCCTTGGTCTTGCGCCCCTCGCGAATGACGTTGCGGCTGTAGTGGTGCGCGAAACTCGGCTCGATGCCGTTGGAGACATTGTTGGCCAGCGACAGGGATATCGTACCCGTGGGCGCGATCGAGGTGTGGTGCGTGAAGCGCGCCCCTTCCTCGGCCAGCGCGTCCACCAGTTCCGGAGCGTGCTCCGCCACGCGGCGCATGTAGCGGCTGTATTTCGCATGCAGGATGCGACCGGGCACCTTGTCTCCGAGCTGGTAGCCGTCCTCGGCCATCTCGGGACGCTTGCGCAGCATGTCGCCGGTGACCGTGAACTCTTCTTCCATGATCGGGGCGGGGCCCTTCTCACGGGACAGTTCCAGGGCCTCTTCCCACCCGGCGATGGCCATCTCGCGGGAAATACGGTCCGTGAAGTCGACGGACTCGGGCGAGCCGTACTTCATGCCCAGCAGGGTCATGGTCGAGCCCAGTCCGAGGAAGCCCATGCCGTGCCGGCGCTTGCGTTCGATCTCGTCACGCTGCAGCTCCAGGGGCAGACCGTTGATCTCGACCACGTTGTCCAGCATGCGGGTGAAGATCTTCACCACCTTGCGGTAGTTGTCCCAGTCGAAACGGGCTTCGTCGCTGAAGGGCTGCTTCACGAAACGGGTCAGGTTCACCGACCCCAGCAGGCAGGCGCCGTAGGGCGGCAACGGCTGTTCGCCACAGGGGTTGGTCGCGCGGATGTTTTCGCAATACCAGTTGTTGTTCATCTCGTTGATGCGGTCGACGAGGATGAAGCCCGGCTCGGCGAAGTCGTAGGTGGAGGTCATGATCATGTCCCACACCCGTCGCGCCGGAATGGCCTTGAAGATCCGGCAGGCCACCAGTCCGTCCTCGCGGGTCACGTATCCGTCCGTGACCGGCCATTCCCGCCACAGCACCTGTTCCGGATCGTCGAGGTCGACCTCGCCGGCCTCCGCCTCCGCGAGCGGGAAGACCAGGGGCCAGTCGGCGCCGTCGCGCACGGCTGCCATGAATTCGTCCGTGATCAGCAGCGAACAGTTGAACTGGCGCAGGCGGCCGTCCTCGCGCTTGGCGCGGATGAATTCCATCACGTCCGGGTGGCCGACCTCGAAGGTGGCCATTTGCGCGCCGCGGCGGCCGCCGGCCGAAGACACGGTGAAACACATCTTGTCGTAGATGTCCATGAAGCTCAGCGGCCCGGACGTGTAGGCGCCGGCGCCGGAGACGTAAGCGCCCTTGGGCCGCAGCGTGGAGAACTCGTAACCGATGCCGCAGCCGGCCTTGAGGGTCAGGCCCGCTTCGTGCACCTTGTCCAGGATGCCGTTCATGGAATCGTGGATGGTGCCGGACACCGTGCAGTTGATGGTGGAGGTGGCCGGCTTGTGCTCCTGCGCGCCTGCGTTGGACGTGATTCGTCCCGCGGGGATCGCGCCGTGGCGCAGCGCCCACAGGAACTTCTCGTACCAGGCTTCCCGGTTCTGCTTCGACTTCTCGACATCGGCGATGGCTCGCGCGACGCGCTGATAGGTATCATCGATTTCCGTGTCGATGACGTCCCCGTTCTTGGTTTTCAGCCGGTATTTCTTGTCCCAGATGTCCAGGGACGCGACCTGCATCGGAATCGCGTCGGGATCGGCTACCGAGGCCTCGACTTGAACGCTGCTCATGAGTTTTCTCGTTTCGTTGTTTGCTGTTATGCCGCCTCAGAAACACCAGATTTAGTGCCTCTGCCCCAAGAGCGACACAAGATATTGTGTCGGCGACGATCAACGATACGCCCGCCACCGGGGCGAGTCAAATGCGCCATGACGCCTTCGGGCACCGGTGCGGATCAGGTGATTTTTCAAGAAAATTTCGTGACTTGCAGACGCCTGCGACGTTTTCGGAAGCCCCCGCGTCAGAGTGACAAGGCCGCAAAGCCGCGTAGCGCCGTGCTTTCGGTTTGTCGCAAATTTCACATCCAGAGGAGACCCACACCATGAAACACCGCATCCCCCCCTTCGCGCTCGTCCCTGCCCTGCTGCTGGGCGCCGCCCTGGGCTCCGTGACGGCGTTGGCCGGCCACCAGGAAACGAAGACCGAAGTGGTCGCCCTGCGGACCGGCGAAGGCGAACTCATCGAGGCGGATGTGTCCGACCTCACCCTGGGAGAATCACGCAGCTACGTCACCGATTCGGGAAGCGTGGTCGACATCATCCGGGCAGCGGAAGGGCTCGAGATCTGGCTGGATGGTGAGTTGCTCGAAGGTCCCGGCGACCAGGAAGCCGTGCACGCACACGTGGAACGGCTGCACGAAGAAGTGATGGTCGAATGCGAATCCTCGGACGCCGGAGCGTGCGAGAAGCACTTCGTCTATGCCTACGACACTGACGTGGATGTCGACCACGACGTAATGGTGATGCGCAAACACGTTGAATTCGCCTGCGACGAAGGCGAGGACTGCGACACGATGGTGTGGGTGTCCGGTGATGACGACGAAATGTCGTTCGGTGACCTGGACGGCCTGCACGCGGACGATGATCGCAAGGTCGTGATCATCAAGAAGGAACACCGCGAGGTCATCCAGGACTGAGTGGTCCCAGGCGCGTCGGACCGAACCGTCCGGCGCGATACGGGTAAGGCGGAACGAACGTTCCGCCTTACCTCGGTTCGTCCTCGTATTCGGGCTTCTGCTCGCGCGCGAGGAGCCGACGCACACCTTCGTACGGATCCCAGCCCTCGTGCAGGATGCCATGCACCTGGCGGGAGATCGGCATGCTGACTTCGTGCTGGACCGCCAGCCGGCGTACTTCCGCGGCGGTGCCCACGCCCTCCACCACCTGGCCGATCTCGGCCACGGCCTCGCTCACGGACTGACCCCGTCCCAGGGCCAGGCCCAGGCGCCGGTTGCGTGACTGGTCGCCGGTACAGGTCAGGACGAGGTCGCCCATGCCGGCCAGGCCCATCAGCGTCTCGGAGCGCGCACCCAGTGCGGCCCCCAGGCGCATCATTTCGGCGAGCCCACGGGTCACCAGGGCGGCCCTCGCGTTGTCCCCCAGGCCCATGCCGTCACCAATGCCGGTGGCGACGGCCAGTACGTTCTTGACCGCTCCGCCGAGTTCCGCCCCCACCATGTCACTGCTGGTGTAGGCGCGAAAACTGCCGCCATGCAGGCACCGGGCAATGGCGGCGCCGAAGGCTTCGTCGGTGGCCGCCACGGTCACGGCCGTGGGCAGGTCGCGCGCAACCTCGGTGGCGAAACTGGGGCCGGTGACCGCGGCCAGGGCATGCCCGGAGCCGAGCGCATCGGCCGCCACCTCGTGCAGGAAGCGCCCGGTACCGGGCTCGAAACCCTTACAGGCCCAGGCGATGCCGGGATACCGGCCCAGCAGCGGCGCGATGCGCGCCACGAGGCCGCCGAAGGCGTGGCTGGGTACGGCCAGCAGGACCTGCGCGCTGTCATCCAGCGCCTGTTCGATGTCGCCGGTGACCTCGAGGCCATCGGGAAAGGGAATACCGGGCAGGAAACGCCGGTTCTCACGGCGTTCGATCATCTCCGCCGCCTGCTCCGGGTTTCGGGCCCAGAGCAGGCAACGGCATCCATTGCGCGCCAATTGCATGCCCAGCGCGGTTCCCCAGGAACCGGCGCCGAGCACCGCGATGGCGCGCCCGGAGTCAGGCATGGATCAGGCGGTGCCCTGAACTTCCATGCTTTCACCCATCTCCTGCTGCTTGGCCTGAGCCTCGCGCAGGCGCTGCTGGTACACCTGGTCGAAGCTGATGGGCTGCAGCACCAGCGGCGGGAAGCCGCCGTCGGCCACCAGGCCGGTGATGGTACGCGAGGCGTACGGGAACAGCGCGTGCGGGCACAGCGTGTTCAGGACGGCGTGCTGCTGGGCAGCCTCCAGGCCGGAGATGGTGAACAGGCCGGCCTGGTGCACTTCCGCCAGGTAGGCGGTCTTTTCGCCGGAGGTGGCCGTCACGGTGACCGTGAGCACCACTTCGAACACCTGCTCCTGCACCTGGTTCACGCGCTGGGAGAGGTTCATCTTGATCTCGGCAGCGCCTTCGGCCTGGAAGATCTGCGGTGCACCCGGCACCTCGAAGGACACGTCCTTCACGTAGATCTTCTGCAGCTGGAAACGGCCGCCCGCGGGCGCCTGAGCCTCGGCGGCGCCGGTGATTTCGTTCTGTTCTTCAGACATGTTGCACTACTCGTTTCGGTTGGGGGTACTGATTGCTGGGGCGGGCCCTTGGCCCGGGACCGGGTTCGCCCGGTCCAAACGTTGAATTATCGCACCAGGCCCGGCGTTGGGCCAGTTGATGCCTTTTGGGCGACATCGCCCGGGGTCCGGTTCACGCGCGGGTGACCGGAAAATTGTCGCTGCTCCACTGGGCCATTCCGCCCTTGAGCACCGCCACGTCGCCTGCGCCCTGGCGCAGCAGTTCGCTGGCGGCGGCGCCGGCGCTCTGCCCTGTCCGGCAGCTCACCAGCAGAGGCTTTTCCAGCAGCTTCTTCAATTCCGGGTCCGGATCCTTGATGCGCGACAGCGGAACGTTCTTCGCGCCGATGATGTGGCCCTTGCGGAATTCGGCCGCCGGGGAAACGTCGATCACGCGCGCCCCTTCGCGGTTCATGAAGGCCACGGCCTCGCCCGGGCTCAGTGACTTCCAGCCAAGGCCGCGTCGCCGCACCTCCGTGACGATGAGCGCGAGCAGCACGGCGGCGAAACCGCCGGCCAGCAGCGGGTGGTTGCCGACGAACTCCATCAATTGCTGCATTCCGGTCCCTCTGTGATAATGCGTCGTGCGACGCCTGCTGGTCGCTCATGTTGTGGCGACCGGTGGCATTTCAAGTCACGCGGCCATCTTTCACACCATGTACACGCCGCATTTCACCGGACGCTTTGTGCATCGCAAAACCTTCGCCCTCCTCGTCCTGGGGTTGGTACTCCTACTGACCGACCGGACGGTTGGCGCCGACGAAAGGGACGCGGCGGAGACCCGTCTGGCCGAGGTCAAACGCGAGATCGAGGCCCTGCAGCGCGATCTCGAGCAGGACCGCGGCGCCCTCTCCCGCGAACGGGAAGCCCTGAAGTCTCTCGATTTCGAGATCCAGGACACGGTGCGCACCCTCGAGGACGTGACCGCAGACCTGGCGACCCAGGAAGCGGAGGTCGACCGGGTGCGGGCCGAACGCGACGCCTTCATCGAGCAACTCGACGATCGCCAGGATGAATTGGGCCAGCAGGTACTGGCGGCCTGGAAGATGTCCCGGGAATCCCGCCTCAAGCTGGTCCTGAACCAGGACGATCCCGCGCGCCTGGGTCGCATGCTGGCCTACTACGAGTATTTCGGCGAGGCCCAGGCCGAACGCATCCACACGCTGCGCGAAGCGCTGGCCGGCCTGGCGACGGTACAGGACGAACTCGACGCCGAGCTTCGTGCGCTGGCCGGAATCCAGGACGAACATGAACGCCGTCGCGCCAACCTGGAAAGCCAGCGGGACGAACGCCTCACGCTGGTGGCGGGCCTGGAGGAAGGGCTGGCCAGCGACCAAGCGCGCCTGGAGGAACTGGCCCGCAACCAGCGCGACCTGGAAACCCTGATCGAGCGTCTTGGCGACGCGCTGGCCGATATTCCCGCCGACCTGGGCAGCCGCCGTCACCCGGTCGATCTGCGCGGCCAGCTGCCGATGCCGGTCGACGGGCGGGTTCTGGAGGCGTATGGCCGGCCCCGTGCCGCAGGCCTGGCCTGGCAGGGCTGGCTGATCGAGGCCGCCTCGGGCACGCCCGTGCGCGCAGTGGCCTATGGCCGCGTCGCCTATGCCGACTGGCTGCGCGGCTATGGGCTGCTCATGATCCTCGACCATGGGGACGGCTTCATGAGCCTGTATGGACACAACGAGAGCCTGCGCGCCGAGGTCGGCGAGTGGGTGGAGCCCGGCGAGGCCATTTCCTCGGTGGGCCAGGGCCCCGAGCGCCGCCAGGGGCTGTATTTCGAATTGCGCCGCAACGGCAAGGCGATCGACCCCGCCGGCTGGCTGCGACGCTGACACTGGAACCCAAGCACATGCAGCGAAACCCGCACCGCACATTCAAGGCCCTGGCCCTGTTCCTGGTCGTGTCGACCCCTCCCGCCAGCCTGGCCGTGGAGACCGCGCCTGAGACCGCCGGCGCGACGGATGCCCGCAGCCTGACCCTGGACGAGCTGCGCACTTTCACCGATGTGTTCAACATCGTGCGCAACAACTACGTCGACGAGGTTCCGGGTCCCGACCTGCTCGACCTGGCCCTGCGCGGCATGGTGAAAGGCCTGGACCCCCATTCGGCCTTTCTCGGCCCGGACGCCTACCGCGCCCAGACCGACGACTCGCGCGGCAGTTACGGCGGCATCGGCGTCGAGCTGGACACACCCGAACAGCGACTGGTGGTCGAACGCGTGATCGAAGGCGGGCCCGCCTGGATCGCGGGCGTCCGGGAAGGCGAACGGATCCTGGCCGTTGACGGAAAGCGGGTGAAGGGCCGGCCGCTGGCCGAATCAATGAACGCGCTGCTCGGGGAGCCCGGGACGACGGTGAAGGTCCGCTTTCGAAACGGGGACCTGCCGGCCCGCGACCTCGAACTCGTCCGCGAGACCATCCCGGTGCCGAGCGTCGAGGGCAGCCTGCTGCCTGGCGGCATCGCCCTGCTCCAGGTCAGCCACTTTCACCTTGAAACAGCGACGGAGTTCCGGCGGCGCCTGGAGTCCCTGGCCGCGGAGGCGGGAGGCGAACTCCCCGGTATCGTCGTCGACCTGCGGGACAATCCCGGTGGCGTCATCCGGTCGGCCGCCCAGATCGCCGACGGCTTCCTGAAGGAGGGCCTTGTCGTCTACACCCGCGGACGCTATCCCGCCAGCTACCTGGAGTACCATGCCGAGCCCGGCGAGTGGGCGCCGGGAATCCCGCTGGTCGTGCTGGTGAACGGCGGCAGCGCTTCGGCATCCGAGATTCTCGCCGGGGCCCTGCAGGATCACGGCCGGGCGACGGTCATCGGCAGCGAAACCTTCGGCAAGGGTACGGTGCAATCGGTGCTCCAACTGCGCAACGGTTCCGCCCTGAAGCTGACGACGGCTCGCTATTTCACTCCTTCCGGCCGCTCCTTCGACCAGGCGGGCATCACGCCCGACGTCGACGTCAAGGCGATCGCCGAATTCGGATCAGAGGCGGCGGAGGGCGTGGAAACCGGCGACACCGGGGAGGTCGACGCAGTCGTCGTGCCGGAACTGGATTTCGACCGTGGCTTTCCGGGCATTCACGCGCCGGATCCGGCCCTGCGTGCCGCGTTGGAGGCCTTTCGTGAAGGACGCGTCCTGGCGGGCGCGCCCGCGGGCTGATTCCGCGACGCTCGACCCTACCCGCCTGACCGGCCGGGCGGCGTCAACGGAAAGGGCGTGACCTTCTCACCGCTCTCGCGGTCACGAATCGAAGCCTGGCCCTTGCGCCGGACCTGCTCCACCCGGATCACGCCGTGCATCGGGACGTGCAGGACTTCGACGTCGGCGAACTCGTCGCGAATCCGCTCTTCCGAAGGATCCACCACCACGCTGTCACCACTGTCGAACACCATCCCGCTCACCTCCAGGAAGCCCCACAGGGCACTGGTGCTCACGCCGGTGCAGTAGATCTCGTACACCTTGCCACGGTTGTGAAAGGCGACGCGGTAGAGGGTTTCCTTGGCCATATCGTTTCCAGTCGGGCTCGGTGCGGGTTCAGTCCCGGGCTTCCAGCGAACCCCGGCGCCGGCCGCTCCAGGCGGTTTCGAACGCCCGGGCCAGGAAGGCGTACATCAGGCCGAGTGCGAAGCCGGCCAGGTGGGTCCACCAGGCCATGGCTCCCGAAATGGGGCCCAGCAGGGAGTAAACCAACTGCAGCGCGAACCAGGACCCCACCACCAGCAACGCCGGCACCCGGACGAACTCCACCACCAGGCCGAGCGGCAGGTACAGGCCGATGCGGCGCCGCGGGTGCAGTCCGGCGCTCGCGCCGACGACCGCCGACACCGCCCCGCTGGCGCCGATCACCGGCAGGTCGAGTTCGGGCAGGCGCAGCGCCAGGATCACGTGCGCCAGTGCGCCGCCGACGATGAACACGATGGCCAGGGAGAGCGGACCCTTGTTGCGCTCCAGGGGCATGCCGAACACCCACAGGTAGGCGAGATTGCCCACGAGATGCAACCAGCTGGAATGGAAGAACAGGGACAGGAACAGCACGTTCCAGCCTGTCCCGCCACCCGCGTCCAGCAGGGCGGCCACCCGCGCCGGGCTGGCGCCCACGGCCTGGATCACCACGCGCTGCTGCAAGGGGTCCATGAAGGTGTACAGCACGCCCGTGGCCAGGCAGGTCACGCACAGCGTGAGCGTCATCCAGGGGAAGCCCCCGGGCCGGGATGACCGGCGCCGTTCCGCGCCGAAGCTCATGGCGCGCGTTTTCCGGCGGCCATCCCCTTCATCGTGTCACGTAGAAACGATAGGGCCCGCTCTGGAACACCACCCGGTCACGCCGCACTTCCTGCAGCAGCAGGCGGGGCGTGATCTGCTCCCCTTCCCGGTAGCGCTTGCCGCCCATGATGATGAACCGGGATTCAGGGACTTCGTCCCAGACCATCACGTTGATCTTGAAGGCCGGCAGGTCGGCCCGCCGTTCCTGCGGCAATTGCCAGTAGCTGACCAGGCCGGTGTCGTCCGTGGTGTTCGCGGCACTGCCCGGCGCTGGCGCTGCCCGAGTGGGCGCGTCCGAGCTTGTGCGAGCCGGCGTGCCCGTCGTGCTCGCGGCGGGATCTGAACCGGTCGCCTGCCGAGCGCCGGTTTCGTTTCGAGGCGTGGCCCGGGAGGGCGGTTGCCCGTCCAGCACCGCGGACTCCAGGGCGGCGACTTCACGCGCCATGCCGGCGGCCGGATCGCCTGCGGCCGGGTTCGCGGCCTGGCGCCCCGCCGAGGAATCCGCGGCCGTCGCCGGGCCGGCGGCTCCGGATGTGGCCGGACGCGACGCCGCCTGGTAGGGCCGTTCGCCGCTGAGGGACTCCACCGGTGAGCGCGGCTGCCGGTCCAGCCGCACCGTATTCGACGGCGGCGCAGAGGCGGACTGGGGCGCCGTGCCTGTCGGCGCCGCCGTCGTGGCCGGCTCGGCCGGCGCCGTGGAGGATACGCTCCGGGTCAGCTCTGGCGGCGCGACGGGCACTTCGTAGCGGGTCCAGGTACGCCAGCCCAGCCACCCCGCCAGCAGGACCAGGGCCAGCGCCAGGACGGCGACCGCCGGCCAGAACCAGCGCGGCCGGCCTCGTTCCGCCTGGAAGTCGGAACCGTGGATGTCGGGGACCGCGCCGAGCCGTTCCTCGCGTTCCGATTTGCGCAGGGCGTCGAGCAGAATGGACATGGCTCAGCTCCCCAGGTCCAGCGCCGTGAGCAGGCGGGGTTCTTCGATGGAATCTCGCATGAGGTACAGGAGGGTCTTGGGGCCCACGATGCCGTCAGGCGCCAGGCCGTTGCGTTGCTGGAAATCGGTGAGCCAGCGTTCGAACTCGACGCCGAACTCGGCGCGGCCGCCGTAAGGCGCCGCCGTCCGCGTGGCCAGTTCAAGGACCCGGTCCACGGCTTCGCCGGTATCACCGCGGCCGATCTCGCGCGGCCACTGGGGGGACTGGGGCCAGGCCACCAGGTAGTCGCCGTACCAGCGCGACTCGATGACCCGGCGATCGACCGTGCGACGGTCCTGGCCATGTCCGACCATCAGGCGCTCGCCTTCCATGCCGGCCAGGAGCAGGTGGCCGGGACGCTCACCCTGCAGGACCAGCACCACCGGCAGGCCCAGTTGGCGGATGCGCAGCCAGGTGCCCTGCTCCTGCAGGCAGGCGAAACCCAGTCCGCCACGGCCGAGACAGCTCGACGCCATGAGGGCGCCGTCGCCGGGTTTGCCCCAGGCGGCGGCGAGTCCGGACCAGGCCCGCAGGTTCTGTTCCTCGAACCAGGCCGGCGTGGGCTCGAACGAGGTCGCGGTCGGCGCGGCCACCGGGACCGGGTCGACACCTGCCGGCGCCTCGGGGCTCCCCGTCGAATCGACGGCCACGACGGACGACTCCTGTCCGCTGTCCGGGCCGCCGTTGGCGCGGTCCGGGCCTTCCGCCGAATCCGCCACATCGGCGGACGCGGGACCTTGTCCGATCGGAGGCTCAGAGGCTGGTGTGGCAGGGCTGGCGCCGGGACGGGTTTCGGGGCCGGTGTCGGCGCTCGCCGGGAGCCGTGAAGCGCCCGTCGCCCCGGATTCGGGCGACGCCGCAAGGGCATTCGCGGAGTCGGACGCCGTCGGACCGGCGTCGGCGGGTGGGCCGTCCGGGCGGTCGCCGAAGCGTCCCACCACCAGCCAGGTGACCGTCACCAGGGCCAGCGCCGCCGCCGCGGCCAGCGCGAAACGCGGCCATTGCAGGCGCCCGACCCCGGGTTCGCCGAGCTGCACCTCGTTGGCCGCGGCATTGACCATCCGCGCGTCGACGCGGTCCGACTCGGCGGCGTAAGCCGCGGCCAGGGAGCGGTCGGCAATGATGTTGATCAGGCGCGGCACGCCCTGAGATCGCCGGAACAGCGCCTTGAGGCCGGACCGCGTGAACGGGTCGCGCTTGGCGCCGGCCACGGCCAGGCGATGGCCGACGTAGCGCGCCGTGTCGTCCGGCCCCAGGGGCGTGAGGTGGTAGCGGGCGGTGATGCGCTGTGCCAGCTGTCGCAGGCTGCGCCGCCGCAGCAGTTCCCGCAGTTCAGGCTGCCCCAGCAGGATGATCTGCAGCAGCTTTTCCTTGCTGGTCTCCAGGTTGGTGAGCAGGCGCACCTGTTCCAGCGATTCCGGGCTGAGGTTCTGCGCCTCGTCGATGACCAGCACGACGCGTTCACCGAGTTGGTGGGCATCGAGCAGGAAGGCGTTCAGCCGGTCGACCAGGCCCTTGGGGCTGCCCTCGACGCCGGCCGTCGGGATACCGAGTTCCTCGCAGATGGCGGCCAGCATTTCCACCGGCCCCATCAGGGGATTGAGCACCAGGGCGATGTGCGTTCCTGGCGGCACCTGCTCGAGCAGTGCGCGGCACAGGGTGGTCTTGCCGGTGCCCACCTCGCCCGTGAGCTGCACGAAACCACCACTGCCACCCTGCCCCACCCCGTAGAGCAGGTGCGCCAGGGCGTCCCGGTGCCGCCCACTCAGGTAAATGAAGGTGGGGTCGGGCGTGATGGAAAACGGCGCTTCGTCGAGGCCGAAATAATCGAGGTACAAATCAGTCTTCCATGGCCAGCAAGCTGGCGTTGCCTCCGACCGCCGCGGTGTTGACGGTCAGCGTACGCTCTGTGGCGAACTTCAACAGGTAATGTGGACCACCGGCTTTCGGACCGGTTCCCGAAAGGCCCTCGCCGCCGAAGGGCTGAACGCCCACCACGGCGCCGGTCATCGAGCGGTTAATATAACAGTTGCCCACCCGCACCTTCGCCGCGATGCGCTTCTGCGTGGTCTCGATGCGACTGTGCACTCCGAGGGTCAGGCCGTAGCCCGTGGCGTTGATCCCGTCCAGGACCTTGTCGAGGTCCTTCGCCCGGTAGCGCACCACGTGCAGGATGGGGCCGAACACCTCCCGGTCCAGCGAGGCGATGTCGTCGATGACGAATGCCGCCGGCGCGAAGTAGTGGCCCGGCAGGGCCGGGTCCAGCGGCGCGCGCGCGACCAGGCGGCCCTGGGTTTCCAGGCGTTCGGCGTGGGCTTCGAGCACCTGCAGGGCGGGATCGTCGATCACCGGCCCGATGTCGGTCGACAGCCAGCCCGGCGGTCCGATCACCAGCTCCGCCATCGCGCCGGCCAGCATTTCCAGGATCCGGTCCGCCACATCCTCCTGCAGGAACAGCACGCGCAGCGCCGAGCAGCGCTGCCCTGCGCTGAGAAAGGCGCTGCCGACCACGTCCCGGACCACCTGCTCGGGCAGCGCGGAGCTGTCCACCAGCATGGCGTTCTGACCGCCGGTCTCCGCGACCAGGGCGGCCAACGGCCCGTCCCGGCGCGCCAGTGACAGGTTGATCAGGCGCGCGGTCTCGGTGGAACCGGTAAAAGCGACGCCGTCGACCTGCGGATGGCTGGACAGGCGCGCGCCCACCGTCCCGCCGTCACCCGGAAGCAACTGCAATGCCGCGCGCGGGATGCCGGCGGCGTGCAACAGTTCGGTGGCCCGGGCCGCGACCAGCGGCGTCTGTTCCGCGGGTTTGGCCAGCACGGCGTTGCCGGCGGCCAGGGCCGCCGCCACCTGGCCGGTGAAGATGGCCAACGGGAAATTCCAGGGGCTGATGCAGGCGAACACACCGCGCCCGTGGAGGCTGAGCTGGTTGGTCTCTCCGGTGGGGCCGGGCAACTGCAGCGGGGCGCCGAAGCGGCGCCGCGCCTCGGCGGCGTAGTAACGCAGGAAGTCCACCGCTTCGCGCACTTCCGCGACCGCGTCGTTCACCGTCTTGCCCGCCTCCCGGGCACATAGCGCCATGAACTCCGGCAGGGCCTCCTGGAAGGCATCGGCTGCCTTCTCCAGGGCCGCGGCGCGCTCCTCCACCGGCGTCGCGTCCCAGGTGGGCGCAAAGGCGAGAGCCGTGGCTACCGCCCGGTCGGTCTGTTCCAGGGTGGCAGCGACCACTTCGCCCACAATCCGGGTGGGATCGGCCGGATCGCGCACGGGCTCCGCCGGTTCACCGGGTCCCGAATCGCCCGCCAGCATCGGCCCGGCCCGCCACTGTTGATCGGCGAAGGGTTCCATGGCCGCGGCCAGTTCGCGCAGGGCGAGTTCGTCGGCGAGATTCACACCACGGGAATTGGCGCGCTCCGCCCCGTACAGGTCGACCGGCTGGGGAATGGCCGGGTGCGCCCGGGGCCGATTGCGCTTCGCCTTGGCCACCGGGTCCTCGACCACCTGTTCCACCGGCAGGCGCTCGTCGACGATGCGGTTGACGAACGATGTGTTGGCGCCGTTTTCCAGCAAACGGCGCACCAGGTAGGGCAGCAGGTCCTCGTGGCTGCCCACCGGCGCGTAGACGCGGCAGGCGGAGTTGAATTCCTCGCCCTTCATGACCTCCGTGTACAGGTCCTCGCCCATGCCGTGGAGGCGCTGGAACTCGTAGTCCAACCGGTCCCCGGCCAGCTCGGTGATGATCGAGATGGTGTGGGCGTTGTGCGTGGCGAACTGTGGGTAAAAGGCTTCGCGCAGAGCCAGGGCCTGGCGCGCGCAGGCGATGTAGGAGACATCGGTGTTCGCCTTGCGGGTGAACACCGGGTAGCCCGCCAGGCCCTCTTCCTGGGCGTGCTTGATCTCCGAATCCCAGTACGCCCCCTTGACCAGGCGGATGGGGATGCGGTGCCGGGTGCGCTTCGCCAGCTCGGCCAGCCAGTCGATCGCGGCGGGCGCGCGCTTGGAATAGGTCTGCAGCGCCAGGCCGAATCCGTTCCAGCCTTCCAGGGCCTCGCTCTCCAGCACCCCGGCGATGACGTCCAAGGACAGCAGCAGGCGCTCGGCTTCCTCGGCGTCGACCGTGAGCGCCACGTCCCGCTCCCGGGCCATGGTGGCCAGTTCGAGCACGCGTGGGATCAGCTCGCGCAATACGCGGTCGCGCTGGCCGATTTCGTAGCGCGGGTGCAGGGCCGAGAGTTTCACCGAGATGCTGGGCGCGGCGAAGATGTCGCTTTCGCCGCGCCGCTTGCCCACGGCCTCGATGCCGTTGCGATAGGCCTGCAGGTAACGTTCAGCGTCCGGCCAGGTCAGGGCCGCCTCGCCGAGCATGTCGAAGGAGTAGCGATAGGCGCGGTGACGCTTTTTCACCGCGCGCTCCAGGGCCTCGTCGATGGTCCGGCCCATCACGTACTGGTAGCCCATGATGCGCATGGCCTGGCGGATGGCCGTGCGCACCACCGGTTCGCCGCCCCGGTTGACCAGGCGTCGCAGCACCGAGCGGAAATCCCGTTGGGTGTCCTTGCCCAGCTTGACCAGCTGGCCCGTGAGCATCAGCCCCCAGGTCGAGGCATTGACGAAGATTGAACTGCTCCGGCCCAGGTGCGATTCCCAGTCCGCGGCCTGCAATTTGTCGGCGATCAGCTTCTCCGCCGTGTCGGTATCAGGGATGCGCAGCAGCGCCTCGGCCAGGCACATGAGCACCACGCCCTCCTCCGAGGACAGGTCGTACTCCTGCATGAAGGCTTCCAGGGCGCCCTGTTCCTCACGGCGGCTCCGCACCGCGCTGACCAGGCGACCGGCGCGCAACTGCACCCGGCGACGGGCGTCGCGATCCAGTTCCACCGTGCCGAGCAGGTGGTCGACGATCTCGTTCTCGTCGGCGTGGTACAGGCGGTTGACCGCGTCGCGTCCCGTCGTGCGGGCCGGCGGTTCCGGAACCAGGAAGGAGAAGGTTTCGGCTTGGCTCATGGCGCGGTCGGCTCCCGGCGCTGGGCCCGGGCGAAGCCCGGGATGGAAGGGAGGCACAGTGTAGTCACCCGCCGCCGCCCCGCCAAGGTTGTCACACGCCGGTCATTCGCCCGAATTTCTTGCCGATGGACCGCATTGCCAACTTGTCCCGCAGTGGCTGCGAAACTAAAATAGCGGGCTGTCGAATCTTCCCCGGACCCGCGCATTCCAACTGGACCCATCCGGTGACGCTGCACGAGGCAAAAACCACCCCATGAAAAAGCAGAACACCTTCATCGTCGGCCTGGCCGTTCTCGTGGCCGTCTGCGTCGCTTTCTGGCTGTTGCTCGTCGCGCCCATGTACACCGGCAACGAGATCAACATGACCCGCGGGGTCTCTTCCCTGGCCGCGACACACTACGACCTGCACATGATCATCCTGTGGATCTGCGTGGTCATCGGCATCCTCGTGTTCACCGCGATGTTCATCTCCATCGTGCTGCACCGCAAATCGCGGGGCCACGAAGCGGCCCAGTTCAGCCACAGCACCAAGGCGGAGATCGCCTGGACGGTCATCCCGGTGCTGATCCTCATCGCCATGGCCATTCCGGCGACCAAGGCACTGGTCGAGATGGAATCGCCTTCGGGGACCGAAATGACCGTGAAGGTCATCGGCTTCCAGTGGAAGTGGAAATACGAGTACCTGGAAGACGACATCGAATTCGTCAGCACCCTGGCGTCCGACTCCAACGCTGCCCGTCAACTCGGCTCGGGCATCGACCCCACCACGGTCGACAACTACCTGCTCGCCGTGGACAAGCCGCTGGTGCTGCCGGTGGGCCGCAAGATCAAGTTCCTGATCACGGCGGACGACGTGATCCACGCCTGGTGGGTCCCGGCCTTCGGCTGGAAACGCGACGCCGTCCCGGGGTTCATCAACGAGGCCTGGGTGAAGATCGACGAGCCCGGCACCTACCGCGGCCAATGCGCTGAACTCTGTGGCAAGGACCACGGTTTCATGCCCATCGTGGTCGAGGCCGTTTCCCAGGAGGACTACGACGCCTGGGTCCAGACGCAGACCGCCGCGGGCGTCGCAGCCGCCGAGGATGCCGAGCGCACCTGGGACTTCGAGGAGTTGATGGATCGCGGCGAGTCCGTCTACGCCAGCCAGTGCGCCACCTGCCACCAGCCGGACGGCGAGGGCCTGGGCGAGGCGTTCCCCGCCCTGGCGGGCAGCGAAGTGGCCACCGGGCCGCTCAACGAGCACATCCGCGTGGTCCTCGAGGGCCGCGAAGGCACGGCCATGCAGGGCTTCGGCGAGCTGCTGACGCCCTCCGACATCGCCGCCGCCCTCACCTACACCCGCAACGCCTTCGGCAACGGGACCGGCGACCTGATCCAGCCGTCCGACATCGCCGGCATCAACAAGGGATAAGTCCATGAGCAGCATCACCGGCGAAGACGTCACGATCGGCCACGACGACGCCCACGGGCACGACGATCACGATCACAAGCCCGAGGGGTTCCTCGCGCGCTGGGTGTTCACCACCAACCACAAGGACATCGGGACCCTGTACCTGGTGTTCGCCCTACTGATGTTCTTCATCGGCGGCAGCATGGCGATGGTGATCCGCGCCGAGCTGTTCATGCCCGGCCTGCAACTGGTGGAGCCCGACTTCTTCAACCAGATGACCACCATGCACGCGCTGATCATGGTGTTCGGGGCGGTCATGCCGGCCTGGGTGGGCTTCGCCAACTGGATGATCCCGCTGATGGTGGGGGCGCCGGACATGGCGCTGCCGCGCATGAACAACTGGAGCTTCTGGATCCTGCCCTTCGCCTTCACCATGCTGCTGAGCACGCTGTTCATGGATTCCGGTGGCCCGGCGGCCGGCTGGACGCTGTATCCGCCGCTCAGCCTGCAGACCGGCGACAGCTTTGCCTTCGTGGTGTTCTCCGTCCACATGATGGGTATCAGCTCCATCATGGGCGCCATCAACATCATCGCCACGATCCTGAACATGCGGGCCCCGGGCATGACCCTGCTGCGCATGCCCCTGTTCGTCTGGACCTGGCTGATCACGGCCTATCTGCTGATCGCCGTGATGCCCGTACTGGCCGGGGCGGTGACGATGCTGCTCACCGACCACTTCTTCGGCACCAGCTTCTTCAACGCCGCCGGCGGCGGTGACCCGGTGATGTTCCAGCACATCTTCTGGTTCTTCGGGCATCCCGAGGTCTACATCATGATCCTGCCGGCCTTCGGCGTGGTGTCGGAAATCCTCCCGACCTTCAGCCGCAAGCCGCTGTTCGGCTATGCCGCCATGGTGTACGCCACCGCCTCCATCGCCTTCCTGTCCTTCATCGTGTGGGCGCACCACATGTTCACGGTCGGGATGCCGCTGGAGGGCGAGCTGTTCTTCATGTACGCCACCATGCTGATCGCCGTGCCCACCGGGGTGAAGGTGTTCAACTGGGTGAGCACCATGTGGAAGGGCTCCATGACCTTCGAAACACCGATGCTGTTCGCGATCGGCTTCGTGGTGCTGTTCACCATCGGCGGCCTGTCCGGCCTGATGCTGGCCATCACCGCCTCGGACCTGCAGTACCACGACACCTACTTCGTGGTCGCGCACTTCCACTACGTGCTGGTGCCGGGCGCGGTGTTCACGCTCATGGCGGGCGCGTACTACTGGCTGCCCAAGTGGAGCGGCAACATGTACTCCGAGCGCTGGGGCAAGATTCACTTCTGGCTCTCGACGATCTCGGTGAACGTGCTGTTCTTCCCGCAGCACTACCTCGGCCTGGCCGGCATGCCGCGACGCATCCCGGACTACGCGCCGCAGTTCGCGGATTTCAACATGTGGTCCTCGCTGGGCGGCTTCGCTTTCGGCGCCAGCCAGCTGATCTTCGTGGGCGTGGTGATCCACTGCGTGTTCTTCAGCAAGGTCAAGGCCACGGCCCGGGTCTGGGAAGGCGCGAAGGGCCTGGAGTGGACGGTGCCCTCCCCGGCCCCGCACCACACCTTCACCCATCCGCCGACCGTGACCGCCTCCATGGTGGCCCACGGGGAAGATCATTGATGGCGCCTGAGCGCGACCTGTCGAACGACGACGCCCCGGACGCCGCCGAACTCGAACGGCGGCGTGCCGGCGCGCGGCGCACGGCGCTGATCCTGGCCGGGATCGCGGTGGTCATCTTCGTGGCCTTCCTGGTCACGGGCGTCACCGGGCGCGGATGATGGACAAGCGGCGCGGCGACAATGGCAGGCTGGTGCTGAAGCTCCTGGGCGTGGCCGTGGCCATGTTCGGCTTCGGCGTCTTCGTCATGCCGCCGCTGTACACCACGTTCTGCGAGCTGACCGGCCTGAACCAGGCGGGCATCAAGCGGGCGAAAGCGACGCCCGAAGGCGCGAGCGGCGAGGCGACCGCGGCCCGCACCGTTAAGGTCCGATTCGACGCGAACACCAACTCGGCCCTGGACTGGGACTTCGGCCCGCTGGAGCGGAGCCTCGAGGTGCCGGTCGGCGCGCCCGCCGAGGCGCTGTATTTCGCCCACAACCGCGAGGACGCCGACGTGGCGGGCATGGCGACCTTCAACGTGGCGCCGCCCAGCGCCGCGCGCTATTTCGTGAAGGTCGAGTGCTTCTGCTTCTCACGCCAGGTGCTGGCCGGCGGGGAGCGCCGGGAAATGCCCGTGTACTTCTTCGTCCAGCCGGACCTGCCGGAAGACGTCGAGGAACTGACCCTTTCCTACACCTTTTTCAGGAATGACGACCCGGAACTCGCGCAGAACGCGCGTTGACCGGGACGACCCAAGAGAGACAAGCGATGGCTGAACACGCGGAAGGCACCTACTACGTTCCCCACGGCACCCGTTGGCCGATGACGGGGTCCATCGGACTGGCGACCATGCTGGGCAGCGCCGGGTTCTGGCTGAACGGTTCGGACACCGCCATGTGGACCTTCTACGTCGGCGTCGCGATCATCATCTACATGATCTTCGGCTGGTTCGGCCAGGTCATCCGGGAGAGCGAGTCGGGCATCTACAACGCCCAGGTCGACACTTCCTTCCGCATGGGCATGGCCTGGTTCATCTTCTCCGAGGTCATGTTCTTCGCCTGCTTCTTCGGCGCCCTGTTCTACGCGCGGGCGCTGGTGGTGCCCTGGCTGGGCGGGTCGAGCAACAACGCGAGCACGAACGAGATCCTGTGGCAGGGCTTCATGGCGCACTGGCCGACCAACGGTCCGGGCGAGGTCGGCGGCGACTTCGGCACCATCCCGGCCTTCGGGATCCCCTTCCTCAACACGCTGATCCTGCTGTTCTCCGGGGTGACCATCACCATGGCCCACCATGCCCTGAAGGACGGCAAGCGCCGTGCGCTGGTCCTCTGGCTGGCCGCCACCGTGGCCCTGGGCGCCCTGTTCCTGTTCTACCAGGTCGAGGAGTACGTCCACGCCTACCGCGACCTCGGTCTGACGCTGGGCTCGGGCATCTACGGCTCCACCTTCTTCATGCTGACCGGTTTCCACGGCCTGCACGTGACCCTGGGCGCCATCATGCTGACCGTGATCCTGTTCCGGTGCATGGCCGGACACTTCAAGCCCGACAGCCACTTCGGATTCGAGGCCGTGGCCTGGTACTGGCACTTCGTGGACGTGGTCTGGCTGGGGCTGTTCATCTTCGTCTACGTGCTCTGAGACAGCGCACTCAGGGCACGGTCGGACGCCGCCCTCGGGGCGGCGTCGTCTTTCAGGCGCTGCAGCAGGGCATCAGTCGCCGGCGTCCTGGGTGGCCTCCGGCTTCAGGCCGATGGGGCCACGGGACGAAGGTTCGATCCAGCCCAGCCGGAAGAACAGGTAGAGCAGCAGGAACAGGGCCAGGGACAGGCTGACGCGCCAGGTCAGGCGGCGCACGGCGCGCTTGCCCTGGCCCTTGTCGCGCACGAGGAAGTAGAACGAGGACAGCAGGGTCCAGGCAATGGCCAGCAGGATGACGATGATGAGCAATTTGGACAGCAAGACGACACTCCCGGCGCGCGATTCTGGACGCGGCACGGGCGTGCGTGCGCGCTGTTTCGATGGGCGCTCATCATGGCGAGGCCACCGGTGAAGTTCAAGTTCCCCCGTTTTCGCACGCACCTCGGCCTGACGGCAGTCCTGGCCGCGCTGGCGATCGGCTTCGTGCTGCTCGGCAACTGGCAGCGGGAACGGGCCCACGCGAAGCACGCCGAACAGGCGGCATTCGATTCGGCGCCGGTCGTGGCATCTCTCGAGGACGCCCTGCCCGACTGGACCCGCACGGTGCTCGACGGCCGGCTGGACCCGGTGCGCCACGTGCTGCTGGACAACAAGCTGCACGGCGGGCGGCCTGGTGTGCACGTGTTGACACCTTTCGAGCTGGCGAGCGGTGGCGACACGCTGCTGGTGAACCGCGGCTGGCTGCCGCTGCCACCGGACCGGTCCTCCCTGCCGGACGTCCAGACACCAACGGGCCCGGTGACCCTGGCGGGACGACTGGCGCCGCTGAGCCGGCCGGGTGTCGTGATCGGTGAGCCGGTACAACTGGACAAGGACACCTGGCCGCAGCTGGTGGTCTATCCGGAACACGACCGCATCGAAGCGGCACTCGGCACTTCGCTGTACCCCAAGGTGCTCTATCTCGACGCCGACGCCGCAGGCGGCTTCTCCGGACGGGATTGGACACCGTTCACCATGGGACCGGACCGGCACCGCGCCTACGCGGTACAGTGGTACGGACTAGCCCTGGCCGCCGCCACGACCTGGCTGGTGCTGGGCTTCAATGCCGGACGCAAGGCACACCGATGAACCCGAGCCGACGCAACCGCCTGGTCCTCATCCTGATCTTCGCGCTGTTCCTGGCGCCGCTGGTCGCCGCCGTGCTCCTGCAATCGGACTGGGCCGACTACGCGCCGGAGGAGACGGTGAACCGCGGCGAACTCCTGGAACCACCCGTGGCCCTGGCCTTCGAGCGAGTGGGTACCATCACCGGAACGACGGACGCCGACGACGATCGGAACCGCTGGCGTGTCGTCCAGGTGGAATCCACGCCCTGTGACGCCGCCTGTGAACAGCGGGTGACCGACCTGCGCCAGGTCCACCTGGCGACCGGGCGCCACCAGGACGAGGTTGCCATCGTCCTGGTGGGCGTGAGTGGGCCCGAAGTCCGGAACCGGATGCTCGAGATTTACGGCCGATTCCAGCTCGCCACCGATACGGGAGGCGAGTTCGAGGCCTCGCTGGCGACGGCCAACGGGGCGCCCCCGCTCCCGGGCACCGCCCTGATCGCGGACCCCGAAGGCAACGCCCTGTTGCGCTACGCCCCCGGCTACGACCGCGGCGATCTCAACAAGGACCTCACCAAGCTGCTCAAGTGGAGCGGACGGTAATCACCATGCAGGCACGACTCCACCGACTCGCCGTCATCGCGACCCTCGTCACGCTCTGCGTGATCGTGCTGGGCGCCTGGGTGCGCCTGTCCCACGCCGGACTGGGCTGTCCGGACTGGCCGGGCTGCTACGGCGAACTGACCTGGCCGGACGCCGCCCACGAAATCGAAGCCGCGAACCAGGCCTTCCCGGAGCGTCCGGTGGAGGTGGACAAGGCCTGGCGCGAAATGGTGCACCGCTACCTGGCCGGCGCCCTGGTCCTGCTGGTGGTAGCGATCAACTGGGTCGCCTGGCGCGGCAGTCGCGCGACCGCGCGCTTCCGCACCCTGGCCGCCATCATCCTGGGGATTATCCTGTTCCAGGCCGCCCTGGGAATGTGGACCGTGACGCTGAAGCTCAAGCCCATCATCGTGATGGCGCACCTGCTCGGCGGCATGACCACCCTGGCCCTGTTGTCCTGGCTGGCCTTTCGCGCGCGCCCGACCCCCTTTGGCCAGGTCGAGCCGGTGGCGCCGCTGACCCGCGCCCGCCGGCCCTGGGTGGTGGTCGCCCTGGTGGTGCTGGTGGCCCAGATCGCCCTCGGCGGCTGGACCAGCGCCAACTATGCCGCGCTGAGTTGCCCGGACCTGCCGCGTTGCACCGGACAATGGTGGCCACAGACCGATTTCAGCGAGGGATTCACCCTGGTGCGCGAAATCGGCGTGGACTACGAAGGCGGCATCCTCGACCAGCCGGCGCGGGCCGCGATCCACCTGGCCCACCGCATCGGCGCCGTGGTGACCCTGCTGGTATTGCTGGTCACGGCCTTTTCGCTGCGCAGCCGCCCCACCCTGCGTTACGGGGCGACGCTGTTGCTGCTCGGCGTGTGCCTGCAATTCACCCTGGGGGTGCTCAATGTCCTGCTCGGCCTGCCTCTGCCCAACGCGGTGGCGCATAATGGCATGGCCGCGCTCCTCGTCGTGATCCTGATATGGCTGCTGAACCGGACCTCCCAGCCGACGCCGGCATGAGCCGCATCGCCTGGCGCCAGTACTTCGAGCTGACCAAGCCGAAGGTGGTGGCGTTGATCGTGTTCACCGCGGTGGTGGGCATGCTGCTGGCCGTCACTACGCTGCCCCCCCTGGACCTGCTGCTCGCCGGAACCCTGGGGATCGGCCTGGCGGCCTCTTCCGCCGCGGCGATCAACCACCTTCTGGACCAGCGGATCGACGCCATCATGGCGCGCACCAAGGACCGTCCATTGCCCAAGGGCACGCTGTCGGAGGCGAAGGTCCTGGTCTTCGCGCTGGCCCTGGGCATGGCTTCCATGCTGATCCTGGTGGCCTTCGTGAACACGCTCACGGCCGTGCTGACCTTCATTTCGCTGATCGGCTACGCCATCGTCTACACGGCCTGGCTCAAGCGCGCCACACCGCAGAATATCGTCATCGGCGGCGCCGCCGGCGCCGCGCCGCCCGTGCTGGGCTGGACCGCCATCACCGGCCACGTCGACCCGGACGCGCTGCTGCTGTTCCTGATCATCTTCGTCTGGACGCCGCCCCATTTCTGGGCCCTGGCCATCTTCCGACGCGCCGACTACGCGGCCGTGAACATCCCGATGTTGCCGGTGACCCACGGCGTGAACTTCACGCGCTGGCATATCTTCTTCTATACGATCCTGCTGGTCATCGTCACCACTCTGCCCTGGCTGACGGGCATGAGCGGCCCGCTCTACCTGGGCGGCGTGACGGTGCTCAACCTCGGATTTCTCTGGTACGCCTGGCGGCTGCTGCGCAGCGACGATGTGATGCTGCCCATGCAGACCTTCGCGTACTCCGTGACCTACCTGATGGTGTTGTTCGCATTCCTGATGGTGGACCATTACCTCATGGCCCTGGCGACCCGGGCCTGAAATTCATCGATAGAGGCGCACGACCCATGAACGACTCCCAGGCGGCGACCCCGGCCACTGTGCTCGCGGAACTGGAAAATCCCGGCGAATTCATCGCCCGTCACATCGGTCCTTCCGAGGCCGACCTGGCGCACATGCTGGCCGCCGTCGGCGCCGACAGCCTGGACGAACTTTCCGCCAGCACGCTGCCGCCTGACATCCAGGACGACGCGCCCCTGGCCCTCGCGCCCGCCATCGGCGAACAGGCCACGCTGGAACGACTCGCCGCCCTGGCCGGGGAGAACGCCCTGCGTCACAACATGATCGGCCTGGGCTACTTCGATACCCTCACCCCGGCCGTCATCCAGCGCAACGTGCTGGAAAACCCGGGCTGGTACACGGCCTACACGCCGTACCAGGCGGAAATCTCCCAGGGCCGTCTCGAAGCCCTGCTGAATTTCCAGACCATGGTCTGCGACCTCACGGGCATGGAGTTGGCCAATGCTTCGCTACTGGACGAGGCCACCGCCGCCGCCGAGGCCATGGCCCAGGCGCAGCGGGTGAACCGCCGCAGCAAGAGCCCCCGCTTCGTGGTCGACGAGCAGGTGCTGCCCCAGACCCTGGACGTGCTGCGCGTGCGCGCCCGGCATTTCGGGATCGAGATCGTCGTGGGCGACCCGGCGACCCTCCTCGCCGAGGGCGAATGCTTCGGCGTCCTGCTGCAGTACCCCGGCGAGCGGGGCGAGGTGCGCGACCTCGCGCCGCTCGTGGCCCGGGCGCACGAGATCGGCGCGCTGGCGATCGTGGCCGCGGACCTGCTCAGCCTCGTGATGCTGTCTCCGCCTGGCGAGTCCGGCGCCGACATCGTCGTCGGCTCCTCGCAGCGCTTCGGCGTGCCGTTGGGCTTCGGCGGGCCGCATGCTGCCTTCTACGCGACCCGGGATGAGCACAAGCGCACGATGCCCGGACGTGTCATCGGCGTGTCGGTGGACCGCCACGGCAAACCGGCATTGCGCATGGCGCTGCAGACGCGTGAACAGCACATCCGCCGTGACAAGGCGACCAGCAACATCTGCACGGCCCAGGCCCTGTTGGCGGTGATGGCCGGCATGTACGCCGTCTACCACGGCCCGGGTGGACTGCGCCGCATCGCCCGCCGCGTGCACCGACTGGCCTGCCTGCTCGACGCCGGGCTGGAGCGCCTGGGCCTGGCACGTGGCCACGATGCTTTTTTCGACACGCTGTGCGTCGAGACCGGGGACGACACGGACGCCCTGCTGGCCGCGGCGGACACGTCCGGCATCAACCTTCGCCGCGTGGATGACAGGCACCTGGGCATCAGCATCGGTGAAGGGACCACCCGCGCGCACCTCGCGGCGCTGCTGGACGTGTTCGCCGGCGACAAGGACGCCCCTGGCGTGGACGAACTGGACGCCGCGCTGGACGCCGACCATGTCGGCTTTCCCGCCGAGCTCGCCCGCGGCAGCGCCTTCCTGGAACACGAGGTCTTCCAGCGCTTCCACTCCGAGACGGAAATGCTGCGCTACCTCAAGCGACTGGAAAACCGCGACCTCAGCCTGGCCCATGCCATGATCCCGCTGGGCTCGTGCACCATGAAGCTCAACGCCACCACGGAGATGATCCCCGTGACCTGGCCGGAGTTCGCGACCATCCACCCCTTCGCGCCCGCGGCGCAGACGCGTGGCTACCGCCGCATGATCGGGGAATTGGAAGGCATGCTGACGGCCTGCACGGGCTACGACGCCGTGTCCCTGCAGCCCAACGCCGGCTCCCAGGGCGAATACGCCGGCCTGCTGGCGATCCGCGACTACCATGATGCGCGCGGAGATACCCAGCGCACGGTGTGCCTGATCCCCTCATCCGCCCACGGCACCAACCCGGCCAGCGCGGCCATGGCCGGCATGTCCATCGTGGTCGTGAAATGCGACGAGAACGGCAACGTGGACGTCGACGACCTGAAAGCGCGGGCGGAGAAGCACAGCGACACCCTGGCGGCGCTGATGATCACCTACCCGTCCACGCACGGCGTGTACGAGGAGCGCATTCGAGAAATCTGCGACATCATCCACGCGCACGGCGGCCAGGTGTACCTGGACGGCGCCAACCTCAACGCACTGGTCGGCCTGGCCGGCCCGGGCGCGTTCGGCGCGGACTGCTCGCACCTGAACCTGCACAAGACCTTCTGCATCCCGCACGGCGGGGGCGGCCCAGGCGTGGGACCGCTGTGCGTGCGCTCGCACCTGGCGCCGTACCTGCCCGGCCACCGCCTGGCGGACCTGGGCGGTGACCACGCCGGCAACCACGCGGTGGCCGCGGCCCCCTGGGGCAGCGCCGGCATCCTGCCGATCTCCTGGGCCTACGTGACCCTCATGGGCGCGGCGGGGCTGCGCAAGGCCACCCAGGTGGCGATCCTCAACGCCAATTACGTGGCCAAGCGACTGGAAGGCGCCTTCGAGGTGCTCTACACCGGACGGAACGGTCGCGTCGCGCACGAGTGCATCGTCGACCTGCGGCCTTTCAAGCAGCGCTGCGGCGTGACCGAGGAGGATGTGGCCAAACGACTGATCGATTACGGATTCCATGCCCCGACCATGAGCTTCCCGGTACCGGGCACACTCATGATCGAGCCGACGGAGAGCGAATCACTGGCCGAACTGGACCGCTTCTGCGAAGCCATGCTCGCCATCCGCGACGAGATCGCCGCGGTGGAACGCGGCGACTGGCCGGCCGACGACAACCCGCTGGTCAATGCACCGCACAACGCCACCGACCTCGTGCGCGCCTGGAACCACCCCTACGACCGCGGCACCGCCCTGTTCCCCACGGAGGCGACCTGGTCCGCCAAGTTCATGCCGTTCGTGACCCGCGTGGACAACGTGCACGGCGACCGCAACCTGGTGTGTTCCTGCCCGCCGATGGAAGTGTGGATGGACGAGGAATCCGCCGCGTAAGCCGGCTCGAACATCGGCAGTGCGGGTGAGCGGGCGGATCTTCGGGTCCGCCCTGTTCCGTTCAGGGTTTCAGCTCAGAGTATCGGCGCCAGCAAACGCGAGAGCCGGACGCCAAAACGCCAGTACCAGGGCTGCTCATCGAAGGTTGCCGGATCGATGCGCGTCGCGTTGGCGAAGTCCCGTTCGAGCATGGCCTCGACGTCCCGGGCGAAGCCCTCGTCGAACACCACCGCCGCGACCTCGAAGTTGAGCCGGAACGAGCGGTTGTCGAAGTTGTGCGTGCCGATGGAACTGACCTCGTCATCGACCAGCATGACCTTCTGGTGCAGGAAACCCCTGTCGTATCGGTAGAATGCGACATCGGACCCGGCCAGCAGGTCGACGTAGTGGTACGCCGCCAGTTTCGTGGGCAGGCTGTCGGAGATGCCCGGCAGCAGGATGCGCACCTCCACACCCCGGAGGGTGGCCAGCATCAACGCCTTGATGACCGCCTCGTCGGGCACGAAGTACGGTGCGGTGATCCAGATGCGCTCGGTGGCGGAATTCAGGGCATGCACGAAGTACATGCCGGCCGTTTCCAGTGGATCGGCCGGGCCCGTGGCCACCACGATGGCTTGCATGTCTCCCTCTGGCGCCGGTTCGGGCGTCCACTCGTAGCCCTCCAGCAACAGCTCACGCTGCGCCCAGTACCAGTCCGCCGCCACGACACCCTGGGCCTGGATGGCGACCGGGCCGTCGAGGCGCACATGGGTGTCCCGCCAGGGAGACAGCTCGGGGTCCAGGCCCAGGTAATCGTCACCCACGTTGTGACCGCCGATCCAGGTCGTGCGCCCGTCGACGACGACGATCTTGCGGTGGTTGCGGAAATTGAGCTGGAACTTGTTGCGCCAGCCCTGGGTGGTGTTGAAGGCGGAGACCTTCACGCCGGCGATCTCGAGATCCTGCAGGTAGGTCCGTGTCAGTCCGGCGCTGCCGACCTCGTCGTACAGGAACACGACCTCCACGCCCGCCATGGCCCGCTCGATCAGGGCCTGGGCCAGGCGTCGGCCCAGACCGTCGTCACGCACGATGTAGAACTGGACCAGGACATGACGTTGCGCGTTGCGAATGCCCTCGATGATGCTGTCGAAGGTCGCTTCACCGTCGACCAGCAGCTCGGCGCGGTTGCCCCGCAACAGTCGCGCGTTGGACAGCTCCGTCAGCGCATCCCATTTCGGGTGGCGGCCCTCCAGGTCCACCGCGGCGCGATCGAGCCGATTGGTGATCGCATCCCGGGCCGCGTAGAACGCGCCCTGGTGCTCGCGGCGCGCTTCGATATAGCCCTCGAACTGGCTGCGACCGAAGACCCAGTAGGCCGGCACGGCCACCACCGGGGCGCCCAGCAGACCGATGGTCCAGGCCACGGCGCCCTGGTCGGTGCGGGTCGAATTGATGGCGTCAATGGCGGACACGACGCCCAGGACCTGGAACACGAGCAGGGTCCAGGCGACGAGCTTTCCCTTGCGACGCAGGATTTTCATGCGGCATCCCCACCCGGCGATGCACCGAGCCTACCGGACTGGCCTTCGCCACGCCAATGGCGTGGGAGCGGTCCCGACGCTTCACCCCTCCCGCGAGCGGTCGGTCGTATAATCGGCGCCTCCTCGACGGGCTGGCGGTGGCACGATGACGTTCACGGTTCTGGTGTGGCTGGGCTTCCTGGCGCTGATCGGCGTGGTCATCGCCCTGGACCTGGGCGTGTTCCACCGCGAGCCACGCACGCCCACCCTGCGCGAGGCCCTGGGCTGGACCGGGGTCTGGGTTGCCCTGGCGCTCGCTTTCAACGTCGGCGTCTTCTATCTCTACGAACTCAACCCCCAGGGCTGGGACATGGACACCGACCAGCTCACGGGACGCCAGGCAGCCCTGCAGTACCTCACGGGCTACCTCGTGGAAAAGTCCCTGTCCGTGGACAACATCTTCGTGATCGCGATGATCTTCGCCTATTTCCAGGTACCGGCGGCGTACCAGCACCGGGTGCTATTCTGGGGCATTCTCGGGGCGGTGGTGCTGCGCGGAATCATGATCGTCGGCGGCCTGGCCCTGATCGAGCGCTTCGAGTGGCTGACCTACCTGCTCGGCGCGCTGCTGATCTACTCCGCCGCCAAGATGATGCTGATCCGGCACGACAACGTGGATGTGGCCGGCAGCCCGGTGATTGGCCTGGTGCAGCGCTACCTGCCCGTTACGCCGGACTTCCACGGAGACCGCTTCTTCGTGCCGGTGAACGGCGTGCGCCACGCCACGCCGCTGTTCGTGGCCCTGGTGCTGGTGGAATTTTCCGACGTGATGTTCGCGGTGGATTCGATTCCGGCGATCTTCGCGGTCACGCGCGACCCCTTTATCGTCTTCACCTCCAACATCTTCGCCCTGCTCGGCCTGAGGTCACTGTACTTCGTGCTCGCCGGCCTGATGGGCCGCTTCCGTTACCTGAAGACCAGCCTGGTGTTCCTGCTGGGCTACATCGGCGTGAAGATGTTGCTGGTACACCACCACCCGATTCCGACCCACGTGTCCCTGGCCATCATCGCCGGCATCCTGTCCGTGGGCATACTCGCTTCCCTGCAGGCGCACCACGACACGGCGCCATTGCGTTCTCCGCTGGGTGAACCGAAAGACGAGGAGCACAAGGGCTGAACGGACGAACGATGGCGCACTGGCCGGATCGGAGGAATCGCCCTGCGGCGCTCAGCGAGTGGACGATCCCAGCCGGATCAGCACCGCGGCAATCACTGAACCCAGGGTGTTGTACACGAGGTCCATGGCGGTGTTGACGTAACCGCCGACGTTGGTCTCGGGCACGAGCAGGGTGATGGTGAACTCAATCACCTCGTTGAGCGCCCCGAAGCCCATGCCGGCCGCCACGCAAAGCGTCAGGGCGCCCAGCGTCGGCGATACCCCCGGCGAAAGGGACCGCAGTCCCCGCCAGCACAGCCAGGTCGTGGTGCCGAATCCGAACGCGTGCACCACCTGGTCGTACTTGAACCCCGGGCCTGCGATGTGCCAGTTGTACAGCACCGAAGTGCCGTCACCGACCGGCCAGCCGGGTGGCAGGAGAACCAGCCCGCCCGCCATGTGCAGGGCGCCCCAGGCGCTCAGGCACCAGAGCAGCCCATGCGGCAGGCCGATGCGCCGGTGCACCCACCAGACCACGCCGGCCAAAACCAGGAGAATGAGGATGTAGGCCAGGAACTCGTAGTTGCCCACGTGGACGATCCAGACTGCGGCCGCCACGAGGTAGGCGGCGGTGAACAGGATCAGAGGCTTCAGTCCGTCGAGCGTGCCCTCTCTCATTCCGGGTTTCCCCTGTGTCCGTTCAGCTTCCCAGCACCACTTCGCGCGCCGGAGCCCGCAGGTTGTAGTCCGAGGACATGACACGGCCATACGCGCCCGCATTTGCGATCAGCACCACGTCACCTTCCCGGCTCTCGGGCAGGAAACGGCTGTTGCCGAGGATGTCGCCGGATTCGCAGATAGGGCCGACCACGGTGTAGCGGCGGTTGGCGGGCTCGCCGTGCCGGTCCAGGTTGACGATGTCGTGATAGGCCCCGTACAGCGCCGGGCGCATCAGCGTGTTCATGCCGATCTCGATGCCCAGGTAGGCCTGCTCGCCTTTGGACTTGGTCTGGCACACCCGCGCCACCAGCACGCCGGCCTCGGCCACGATGTACCGGCCCGGTTCCAACCAGAGTTCCACGCCGTCGGGCACCGGCAGCGCACCCAGCAGGGCGTCCATCGCCGCCAGGTCGAAGGGCGCCTGGTCGCGCCGCTCGGGCACGCCCAGGCCGCCGCCCAGGTCGATGACCTTCACATCCGGAAAATCCTTCAGCAGCTCGAGGAAACGCTCCAGCTGGAGCTTCCACACCTCCGGCTCGGTGACGCCGCTGCCGGTGTGGGCATGCAGGCCACCGATCACGATCCCATGCTCGCGCGCGATGGCCAGGACCTGCTCGAGCTGGTGCAGCGGGATGCCGAACTTGGAGGCAGCGCCGGAGGTGACGACCTTGCGGTGATGGCCGAAGCCGGCGTCCAGGTCCAGGCGCAGGAAGATCTCCTTGCCGGCGAACACTTCGGGCCAGGCCTGCAGCGGGTAGAGGTTGTCGACGGTCAGGTGCACGCCACGCTCCAGGGCCGCCGCGTACTCCTCGCGGGGCGCGAAATTGGGCGTGAACAGCAGGTCCGCCGGCGTGGCGCTCGGCACTTCCCGCAGCACATGCTCGATTTCGCCGGGCGACACGGTCTCGAAACGCACACCCTCGGCGAACAGGGCGCGCAGGATGTCGGGGTGGTTGTTGGCCTTGACCGCGTACAGCACTCGGCCCAGCGAGCGCAGCGCCTTCAGGCGGCGCGCCGCCTGGCGCACGCTGTCCAGGTCGTAGACGTAGGCCGGGCCTTCGTGCGCCACCGCACGCAATTCCTCGGTGCGGCTTTCCCACCAGCCTCGCGGACGGCCCTCGCCGGGCGCCGTGAGTTCGGACCAGCTGGTGCCGAACTCCTCGCGGTGGTCGGCGATGGGCGCGATCAGCTTGGCGTGAAGCTTCTTCACCAGGCGGTCGGCCTGGTCCGCGTCCACGACCAGGGTGAAGTTCAGGTCGTTGGAGGACTGGGTCACCATGTAGATGGTGCTGTCCTCGAACGAATCGAGGGCGTCAGAGAGGCGGCCCAGCAGCGTGCGGATGGCGTTACCCACCAGGCTGATGGCCACCAGGCCCGTCTTGACCTTGACGTCGCAGAGTTTCGCCAGTTCTTCCAGGCAGGGCTCGAGGCCCTGTTGCGGACCCCGACCGGGACGGCGCGGGTCCAGGCTGACGGTCACGCTGGATTCGGAAGTGGACACCAGGTCGATGGAGATCCCGTGCCGCTTGAACACGCCGAAGGCATCGGCCAGGAATCCCGGCTGGTGCCACATGGCCACGCTCTCCATCGAGATCAGGGTGATGCCGTCCCGGCTGATCACGCCTTTCACCAGGCCCTCGGTGGCGGCCGAGCGAGGCCCGACGGAGGTGTGCTCCTCGTCAGGACGGTTGGTGTCGCGAATGGTCAGCGGAATGGCATGGCGTCGCACCGGCCCGATGCAGGGAGGATGCAGCACCTTGGCGCCCATGGCCGCGAATTCCTGGGCTTCGCTGTAGCTCAGCCGGCGCAGCAGGCGTGCGCCGCGCACCACGCCCGGGTTGGCGCTGAACACCCCGGGTACGTCGGTCCAGATCTGCAGGTCCGCGGCGTGCAGGCGTGCGGCCAGCAGGGCGGCGGACGTGTCGGAACCGCCCCGCCCCAGCAGCCAGGGATGCCCTTCCGGCCCCCGGGCCATAAAGCCCTGGGTGATGTGCAGCGGGCCGGCTTCGGCCAGCCGCGCCGACAATTCCGGATCGGTCTCCTCGCTGCAGTAGGCCGAGAGCGGGCCGGCGCTCGCGTCCGGGTCCACGACCAGCAGGTCCGTGGCCGAGTCCAGGATCGCGGCTTCGCCGAGGGCGGTGAGAATCTGCGCGCCCAGGGCCGAGGACAGGCGCTCGCCGAAACTCTGCAGCGCGGCCAGCCAGGCCTCGCCCTCGAGCCCGGAGGCTTCGGGTTGGTCGAGTAGCGCACCGAGGCGTTCGCGTTCCGCGAGGAAGGCCTCGCCCGGTTCGATGTCCAGTGACTCGGCGAGGGTGGCGTGGCGTGCGTCCAGGTCACGAAGCAGTTCCTCGCGCACCTCGCCCGGCGGCGCCTCGGCGAGGCGCAGCAGCAGGTCGGTCACGCCGCTCATGGCGGAGACGACGACGAGCACATGGTGGCCATCCGCGCGCTCCACCGCGCAGCGCCGGGCAATGGTGCGCCAGCGTTCCGCGGTGCTCACGCTGGTGCCGCCGAATTTCATGACCACCCAGGAGGGTTTTTCCTTGTTCATTCTGTTGTCCTGTAACGAAAACGGCCTCCGCGAGGGAGGCCGTCATTGTGACACGTTATCCGAAGAAATCAGGCGTTCAGGCTGGCCCGGAGTTTCTTCATCGCGTTCGCTTCGAGCTGGCGAATGCGCTCGGCGGAAACGCCGTAAACGTCAGCCAGTTCCTGCAGCGTGGCCTTGTCCTCCACCAGCCAACGGCGGCGGATGATGTCCTGGCTGCGATCATCGAGTTCGTCGATGCCGCGGTACAGCAGGCCGTTGTTGTGCTCGGACTCATCGAGTTCCGCGGCGGTGACCTCGGGGTCGTCCACGTGGCTCTCGAGATAGGCGGCCGGGGCCACCTGCGGACGGTCGTCGTCCTCGGCGGCCGTGAGGTCGAAGCCGATGTCCTGGCCTGACAGGCGCGACTCCATCTCGAGCACGGTCTCGGGCTTGACGCCCAGGTTCTCGGCGACGGTGTTCACCTCGTCCATGCTCAGCCAACCCAGGCGCTTCTTGGACTTGCGCAGGTTGAAGAACAGCTTGCGCTGGGCCTTGGTCGTGGCGACCTTGACGATGCGCCAGTTGCGCAGGATGAACTCGTGCATCTCGGCGCGGATCCAGTGCACGGCGAAGGACACCAGGCGCACTTCGCGGTCCGGGTCGAAACGCTTCACGGCCTTCATCAGGCCGATGTTGCCTTCCTGGATCAGGTCGCCCAGGGCCAGGCCGTAGCCGGTGTAGCCCTTGGCCACGTGCACCACGAAGCGCAGGTGCGCGAGCACCAGGCGGCGAGCCGCGTCGATGTCTTCGTCATCGCGGTAGCGCGCGGCGAGTTCCTGCTCCTCTTCGAGGGTCAGGACGGGAATCTTGTAGACCTCCTGGATGTAGGCATCCAGATTGCCGGTGCCGGCCGGGGCCAGCAGGTGGCTGGGGACCAGGGCGGTGCCCGGATTGGCCTCTGCGGCCTTCGCGGCCGCGGGGGTTGAATGGCTCATCGAACCTCCTCGATTCAAGCGCACCATTATAGCAGGATTGCCGGGACGGTTCCCTTTCGGCGAACCTCCCTGATGGTGCCTCAGTGCCCTGTTTTCCCCCGCTGTGCGGCAGGAATACGGGCGGTTTAGGGAACACTTTGTGAGACCAGTTTACGGGGCTTTGGTTCAAATTTCAGTGAACTTTTTTATTCTTGTCTATCAATAAGTTATCGCCTTCCTAACGTACCGCCCGGCTGCAATTCGCGCAAATGCCGCTGCACCGCGATCCATGCCCCTGCCAGGCCGAGCACGCCGCCGACGCCGAGCAGCGCCAGTGTCTCGCCAAGGCCCAGCCCGGCCAGGGCCGTGTCCTCGCCGTAACTGGCCAGCAAACGGCCCAGCGGACCGTCCAGGTACTCGAGCCCGAGATTGACCAGCACCATCGCGGTGACCCCGCCCAACAGCCCGTACCAGAGGCCCGAATAGAGGAACGGCTGGCGGATGAAGGCCGGCCATGCGCCGACCAGGGCCAGCACTTCGATCTCGTCGGCGCGGGCCGCCACGTCCAGTCGAATGGTGTTGGCAACGACCACGACCACGGCCACGCCGAACAGCAGGGTGAGCACGGTCACCGCCGCGCGGCCGAGGTCCAGGAACCGCTCGAGCCGCTCGAGCCACTTGCGGTCGTACTCGACCCGCTCGACCACGGCACGGCCGCGTAGGGCTTCGGACAGGGCCTCCACCCTGCCCTCCAGGCCTTCGCCCGGCGCGGGCACCACGCTCAGGACCCACGGCAAGGGGTTGATCTCCAGCAGTTCCAGGGCGCCGAGCCCGGAGTGCGCGCGAAACTCGGTCAGGCCCTGCTCCGGCGAGACCGCGGTCACCTCGATGACCGTGTCCAGGCTGCCCAGTTCCTCCGCCAGGGCGTCCACCTGGGCCTGCGTCGTGTCCGGCGCCATGAACACGCTCAGGGCGCCCCAGCGCTCCTCCCCCAGCTCCAGGCGGTCGAGGTTGAGCAGGGTGAGGTGCAGCCCGAGCGGCAGCAGCATGGCGATGCCCAGCACCAGGACCGTCATCAGGGTGCCGACCCGGTGCGACATCAACGCCCCGAGACTGGAGAAGAAGCTGTAGCTGTGGCGCCGGACCGTGGCGCGCCAGCGCTGGCGAATGCGGCCCAGCAGGCTCATCGGGCCGGGGCCCCCGGCACGAGATCATCCACCAGCCTGCCCTTCGAGAGCACCAGGACGCGCTGGCGCATGCGGCGGACGAGTTCGAGATCGTGGCTGGCGATCAGCACGGTCACGCCACGCTGATTGAGCGTGCGGAACAGGCCGAAAAGCTCCCAGGACAACTCCGGGTCCAGGTTGCCGGTGGGCTCGTCCGCGAGCAGCACCGGGGGCATGCCCACGACGGCGCGGGCCACGCCCACGCGCTGTTGTTCGCCACCGGACAGGGCCAGTGGCCACGAACGCTCACGGTCTTCCAGGCCCACCATCTTCAGGGCGGCGCGCACCTTCTTGCGGATGTCCGCGTAGCGCTCCCCGGCGATCATCAGCGGCAGGGCCACGTTGTCGAACACAGTCTTGTCCGCGAGCAGCTTGTGGTCCTGGAAGATCATGCCCACGCCCTGGCGCACGGCAGGGGCGTGGCGGTCGGGGGTCTGGCTGAGATTGCGCCCGTCCAGCACCACCTGTCCGCGGGTGGCGCGTTCGAGCAACAGGAGCAGGCGCAGCAGCGTGCTCTTGCCGGCGCCGGAGTGGCCGGTGAGGAAGGCCATCTCGCCGCGGCCGATTTCGAAGCTGAGTTCGTTGAGCGCGGTGGTGCCGCTCTCATAGCGCATGCTGACCCGGTCGAAGCGGATCATTCAGCGGGGTTCCGGGAGGAGTGGGAATCGGGTTGCACCATGCCGGCGCGTATCATACCCGAGGGTCGGGGCGAGTCCGATACCCGCCCCGAGGATTGGCGATCAGCTTTCCTGTGCCGCCTTCTGGCGGGGCCGCCGACGGCGACGGCGGCGCTTCTGCGGCGCATCCCCATCGGTCGCCGACGCGCCCGGATTCGGGCCCGGGGTCTCCGATGAATCACCACCCCCGGACGCCTTCGCGGAGGACGAACGGCCGCCGGAGGATCGCGAGGACGAGGAACGCCCACCGGAACCGCCACGGCCCCGGCCGTTGCCACGCCCGCGACCTCCAGCACCACCCGGGCCATCCCGCCGTTTCCGCGGGGGCCGTGGCGGCGTGACGATGTCGGGCAGCGCGTCCAGGTCCAGTTGTTCCATCGGGATCGGGTAGCCGATGTACTCCTCGATGGCCGGCAGCGAGAAGGCGTAGTCCTCGCAGGCGAAACTGATGGCTTCGCCGCGCGCACCCAGTCGGGCCGTGCGGCCGATGCGGTGAACGTAGTCCTCGGCATCGTGCGGCAGGTCGAAGTTCACCACGTGCGTCACGTCCGGGATGTGCAGGCCGCGCGCGGCCACGTCGGTGGCGACCAGGATCTTGATCTCGCCGTCATGGAACCTCTTGAGCAGGCTCTGGCGCTTCTTCTGGTGCACCCGTCCGGAGATGACGGCGGCATGAAGCTCGTTGGCGTTCAGCGTGCGGCCGATGCGGTCGGCGCCTTCACGGGTGTTGGTGAAGACGATCACCCGACCGTCCACGTCCCGCAGCAGCTGGACCAGCATCGGCAGTTTCTCCGAGTTGGCGGGGTAGTACACCCGCTGTTCCACGTTGTCGGCGGTGACCTGGTCGGTTTCCACCTTGAGCTCTTCCGGCTCGTTCATGTGCTCGTAGGCGAGTTCCATGACGCGGTGCGAAAGCGTCGCGGAGAACATCAGGGTCTGGCGCTCGCTGACGTCCGGCATGCGGCGCAGCAGGTAGCGGATGTCCTTGATGAAGCCGAGATCGAACATGCGGTCCGCCTCGTCCAGCACGGCGACCTGGATGTGGTCGAGGCTGTACACGCGCTGCTTGAAGTAGTCGATCATGCGGCCCGGCGTGCCCACCAGGATGTCGACGCCATTCTGCAGCTGCGTGCGCTGCTTGTCGTAGTCGATGCCACCGTAGGCCAGGCCCAGGGTCAGGCCCGTGCCCTTGCCCAGGAGTTCGGCGTCCTTGTGGATCTGCAGGGCCAACTCACGCGTGGGCGCGATGACGATGGCGCCGGGGTTCGATCCCCGCTTTTCACGCGTGTCCTGCTGGAGCAGGCGCTGGAAAATGACCAGCAGGAAGGCGGCGGTCTTGCCGGTGCCCGTCTGGGCCTGGCCCGCGACGTCCTTGCCCGCGAGGGCCGGTGGCAGGGTCAGGGCCTGGATGGGCGTACAATGGGTAAAGCCCGCGCCCTCGATCCCTTCCATGATGGCGGGGTCGAGGCCGAGGCCTGCGAAGGCCACATCCGACAGGGGGCCTTTCGTTTTCGTTTCGGACATGAAATCCTCTTGTTCCCGCACGGCGGGAAGCGTCACACTTCGGGTTCGTGTCAGGAGCGTTCGGCTGGTCTTGAAAACCGGGGGACGCGCCCAAACTTCGTCAGGCAGTCCAGCTTGGGAAGACGGATCCTGCGGATTGGGTGAGCCGATTCGCACGCGTTGATCGCGTTGGTGGAACCGACCCGGCCCAAAAACAGTATTTTAGCGATGACGACGCCCCGGTACCAGTCGCGGGCGCCACAAACAGAACCAGGAGAGTCACTGTGAGCGAACACATCATCCACGTCACCGACGCCGATTTCGAGGAAAAGGTCCTGAACGCCGAAGGCCCGGTGCTGGTGGATTTCTGGGCCGAATGGTGCGGCCCGTGCAAAATGATCGCCCCTGCCCTGGACCAGATTGCCGACGAACTGCAGGGAAAGATCACGGTGGCGAAAGTCGACGTGGACTCCAGCCCGGTAACGCCGAACCAGTACGGCGTGCGCGGCATCCCGACGCTGATGATCTTCCGCGACGGCAACATCCAGGCCATGAAGGTCGGCGGCATTCCCAAGGGCGCCATCCAGTCCTTCATCGAAGAGAACATCTGAAGGGCTTGACGCCCTGAGCTCCACGCGGGCGCCCGGGCTTCCCGGGCGCCCGTGACGCACGTCCCCCGGCGCTGGACGCTGGGAGTGTTCCATGCTAATTTCTTCTCATCTCCAGCGGGTGTCCTACTCGGCCCGAGCGTCTTCCCGGTCACGATAACAGCGAACAAGAGTCCGCAAACCGGGATTGAGCGCGGCCACAACAACGCCAAAAGATCGAGGCGACACTCCACGGGCGACCGCTGGCCCTGAAGACTTTCCCTGAGCAGGACCGACACCGAAGACCTGTTGACCTTCCCCGCCGGGCGTACGCCCGCATCATTCGACCAAGAATCATGAATCTCACCGAACTGAAGCAAAAACCGATTGCCCAGCTGTTGGACATCGCCAACGAGATGAACCTGGAGAACGTCGCGCGTTCCCGCAAACAGGACATCATCTTTTCCATCCTCAAGGCCCATGCCAAGAGCGGCGAAAGCATCTACGGCGAAGGCGTACTGGAAATCCTGCAGGACGGCTTCGGCTTCCTGCGCTCGGCGGACTCGAGCTACCTGGCAGGCCCGGACGACATCTACGTCTCGCCCAGCCAGATCCGGCGCTTCAACCTGCGCACCGGCGACATGCTCACCGGCAAGATCCGGCCCCCGAAGGACAGCGAACGCTACTTCGCCCTGCTGAAGGTCGAAACGCTCAACTACGAGTCCCCGGACGCGGCCAAGTCCAAAATCCTGTTCGAGAACCTGACGGCGGAGTTCCCGACCAAGCAGGCGAAACTCGAGCGCGGCAACGGCAGTACGGAAGACATCACCGCGCGCATCATCGACCTGGTGGCGCCCATCGGATTCGGCCAGCGCGGCCTGGTGGTCTCGCCGCCCAAGGCGGGCAAGACCATCATGCTGCAGAACATCGCCACCAGCATCCGGGCGAACCACCCGGACGCCAAGATGATCATCCTGCTGATCGACGAGCGTCCCGAGGAAGTGACCGAAATGCAGCGCTCGGTGGATGCCGAGGTGATCGCCTCCACCTTCGACGAGCCGGCCTCGCGCCATGTCCAGGTGGCGGAAATGGTCATCGAGCGGGCCAAGCGCCTGGTCGAGCACCAGAACGAGGTGGTGATCCTCCTCGATTCCATCACCCGCCTGGCCCGCGCCTACAACACGGTGGCCCCCTCTTCCGGGAAGGTACTCACGGGCGGCGTGGATGCCAACGCCCTTCAGCGCCCGAAGCGATTTTTCGGTGCGGCGCGCAACGTGACCGAGGGCGGCTCCCTGACGATCATCGCCACCGCGCTGGTCGATACTGGCTCGAAGATGGACGAGGTGATCTACGAAGAATTCAAGGGCACGGGCAACATGGAGGTGCACCTGAACCGCCGCGTGGCGGAACGGCGCATCTATCCGGCCATCGACATCAACCGCTCCGGCACGCGTCGCGAGGAACTGATGATCGATCAGGCCATGCTGCAGAAGGTCTGGATCCTGCGCAAACTGCTGCACCCCATGGATGAAGCCCAGGCCATCGAGTTCATGCTCGACAAGCTCAAAGCGACGAAGACCAACGAGGAATTCTTCCAGTTCATGAAGCGCTGAGGCACTTCATTCCCTGAAGAACCATCCGCATTCCTTACGAGGCCCGGCCACCCTGGCCGGCCTCGCAAAAGCCACGCCACCCCGGCGGGCCGGCAACGCCTACGAGACTTGACGTACGCCCTTCCGGCGACAATGCTGGACGGGTGACTCACGACAAGGAGCGATGCCATGCAGCTTGGCGCTTTCTCCGTCAGCCTGGCCGTAAAGGACCTGGCGGCGTCCCGCGACTTCTACGCCAAACTGGGCTTCGAGCCCTTCGCCGGCGACGGCGAGCACTACCAGATCCTCAAGAACGGTGACACGGTCATCGGACTGTTCCAGGGCATGTTCGAAGACAACATCCTCACCTTCAACCCCAAATGGGACGCCTCCTGCAACACGCTCGAAGGCGCCCCCGACGTCCGTGAAATCGCCGCCAGCCTCCGCGCCGACGGCCTCGAGCTCATGCAAGCCACCCTCGACGGCGACGCCGGCCCCGGCAGCTTCGTCGTCATGGACCCCGACGGCAACCCGGTCCTCATCGACCAGCACGTCTGACACTTCGTTGGACGCCGCGGCCACTGACCCCCCTCTGTTCGAGACACGCATGAGTGGCAATAGGGCCGCTGCGGCCACCACACCCCCTCCTCCCGGGGCACGCATGAACCCGTCCATGGGGCTCTTCGGCGCCGTCCATGGCGCCGAAGGCCCCGGGAGAAGGGGGTGTGGCGTCCACAGCTGCATTGGGGCGAGTGAAGCCAGAAAAGATCGTCAGGGCTGCGAGGCGATCGAGAGCTTCCAAACGACAGCGCGCACCACGCTCCCGGATGGAGCCGTGGACGCTTACCCCCCTCTGTTCGAGACCTTCGGCGCCATGGACGGCGCCGAAGAGCTCCAGGGATGGATTCATGCGTGTCTCGAACAGAGGGGGGTAAGTGGCCGCGGCGGCCCTACGAAGACGCATGCGCTCACCATGGACAGGCGACCTCGCAAGTTTCATGGTCACTTGGCATGGCTTCGGAGTCAGTGCCGACTGCTGTCGGCGATTTGCGTAGCCCTGGTGGCATCGGGTCCGGTGGCGGCGGATCCGGTGGTGGAGGGGCTGGTGGCGGCGGCGATTGCCAGGACGGAGGTGGCGGTACGGTATGACCCTTCGTATCGGGCGATTGCGTATCCCGGTGGGGATGTGCGGGACGATCGGGGGGTGTGCACGGACGTGGTGATTCGTTCGTACCGGGCGATCGGTTTCGATCTGCAGCAGGCGGTGCACGAGGACATGACGGTCGCGTTCGACGCGTATCCATCACGCGAGCAGTGGGGCCTGGAGCGGCCGGATCCGAACATCGACCATCGGCGCGTGCCGAACCTGCAGGTGTTCTTCAAGCGTGTCGGGGCCGAGGTGCCCGTCACGGATGACCCCTCGGACTACCAGCCCGGGGACGTGGTCACCTGGCTGCTTTTCGGGCGCCTGCCCCACATCGGCATCGTGACCGACCGCATTCATCCCGTCAGCGGCGAACCGCTGATCGCGCACAACGCCGGCGACGGCACCCGCCTCGACGACATGCTCTTCACCCACCCCATCACGGGCCATTACCGATACCTGCCAGCCCCCGAACTCGCGGACACGCCCTGAGCAGATCACTATGGGCTCGGTACGCAGCGTCCTGCCGCGTACGGTCCTCCGCACACAGTGTGGACCGCCCCCTCTCCCAACTCCGATCCCGCCGGACTGAGAAGTTGCTCCTTGCCAGCCGAGTTTTCGAGCCAACTGGAGGGCTTGCCAAAGTTTGGGACCAGTACTGGAGCGCGGTAGGTTGTTCTACAGGCATGCGAAATAGTGGGGAGAGGCCTGTGCCCTGGCCTTTCCGGGACCTTCGGCGCCAGGGACAAGGTGAGACCGCGAAGCGGTCGAGAGGGCGGCCTGGGCCGCGGCGCCGAAGAGCCCCAGGGATGGGTTCATGCGTGTCCTGGGAGGCCCTGTTGGCGGGCCTCCCATGCACGAAACGTTCAGCGATCCGAGATGGGAACGTAAGACCTCGGCTCCGGGCCGGTGTAGTCGGCGGAGGGACGGATGATGCGGTTGTTGGCGCGCTGCTCGAAGCAGTGGGCCGACCAGCCGGTCACGCGGGACATGACGAAGATGGGGGTGAACAGCTTCGTGGGAATGCCCATGAAGTGATAGGCCGAGGCGTGGAAGAAGTCCGCGTTGGCGAACATGTTCTTCTGTTCTTTCATCGTCCGCTCGACGGCCTCGGAGACGGCGTAGAGCACCGTGTCGCCCTTGAGTTCGGACAGCTGCTTCGACCAGCCCTTGATGATGGCGTTGCGCGGGTCGCGCAGGCGGTAGACCGCGTGGCCGAAGCCCATGATCAATTCCTTGGCCGTGAGCTTGCGCAGCACGTCGGCGACGGCCTCGTCGGCGGAACCGTACTGCTCGATCATGTCCATGGCCGCTTCGTTGGCGCCGCCGTGCAGCGGGCCGCGCAGCGAGCCGATGGCCGCGGTGATGCACGAGTGCAGGTCCGAAAGCGTGGAAGCGCACACGCGCGCCGTGAAGGTGGAGGCGTTGAACTCGTGTTCGGCATAGAGGATCAGGGACACGTCCATGACCCGCGCCTCGAGCTCGGTGGGTTCGCGGTCCAGCAGCATGCGCAGGAAGTGCGCGCCCAGGCCGTCCTCGTCGGAATCGGTGTCCACCCGCACGCCGTCATGGCTGTAGCGGTACCAGTACACCACCATGCCGGGCAGCGTGGCCAGCAGGCGTTCGGCGACATCCTGCTGGTGGCTGAAGTCACCCTCCTGTTCCAGGTTGCCCAGCACCGAGCAGCCCGTGCGCATCACGTCCATGGGGTGGGCGTCGGCGGGCAGGCGCTCGAGCACTTCGCGGAGCTTCTCCGGCAGGACGCGCAGGCCCTTCAGCTTGGCCTTCCAGGGTTCCAGCTGCGCCTGCGTGGGCAGTTCGCCCTTCAGCAGCAGGTAGGCCACTTCGTAGAAGGTGGACTGCTCGGCGAGTTCGACCACGTCGTATCCGCGGTAGCGCAGGCTGTTGCCCTCAGCGCCGACGGTGCAGATCTTCGTTTCACCGGCAGACTGGCCGCGCAGGCCGGCGCCGGTGTTCTTCTTCACGGCGGGTGCTTCGCCCATTCTCAATTCTCCTCGTTCCGGCTGAACAGTTCGTCCAGCTTGTTTTCGAAGTCGTGGTAGCCCAGGTAGCCGTACAGCTCCTCCCGGGTCTGCATGATGTCGATCAGCTCGCGCTGGTGCCCCTGGGCCAGCAGGCCCTTGTAGACCGTTTCGGCGCCCTTGTTCATGGCCCGGTAGGCCGAGCAGCAGTACAGCACGATGTCCACGCCCGCCTCGCCGAGTTCGGGCGTGGTGAACAGTGGTGTATGCCCGAATTCGGTGATGTTGGCCAGGATCGGGACGCCGACAGCCTCACGGAAGGCGCGGTACTGGTCCAGCGTCTGGACCGCTTCCGGGAAGATCATGTCCGCACCGGCCTCGACGCAGGCCACGGCGCGTTCCACCGCCTTGTCCATGCCCTCCACCGCGAGCGCGTCGGTCCGCGCCATGATGACGAAGCCCTCGTCGGTGCGCGCATCCACGGCGGCCTTGATGCGGTCCACCATCTCCGCCTGGCTGACGATGGCCTTGCCGGGGCGGTGCCCGCAGCGCTTCTGGGCCACCTGGTCTTCCATGTGCATCGCGGCGGCGCCGTCGCGGATCAGCGACTTCACCGTTCGCGCGATGTTGAAGGCGCCGCCGAAGCCGGTGTCCACGTCGACCAGCAACGGCAGGTCGCAGACGGCCGTGATGCGGCGGATGTCCGTGAGCACGTCGTCCAGGGTACTGATGCCCAGGTCCGGAACGCCCAGGGAGTTGGCCGCCACGCCGCCGCCAGACAGGTAGACGGCCCGGTGGCCGACGGCCTGCGCCATGCGCGCGGTGTAGGCATTGATGGCGCCGACGACCTGGAGCGGTGCGTGTTCACGCACCGCGTCACGAAACTTAATTCCCGGTGATTGTTTATTCAAAACAAATCCTTACGAGATATTTATTACAAATTACAGGAGATGTGAGACGGCGTCCCGTTCCTCGCGCAACTCGGCTTCCGTGGCATCCATCTTCTCGCGGCTGAAGGCGTCGACCTCCAGGCCCTCGACGATGGTGTAGTCGCCGCCCGAGCAGGTGCAGGGGTAGGAATAGATCACACCCGGCTCGATGCCGTAGGCGCCGGTGGACGGCACGGCCATGGACACCCAGTCGCCTTCCGGCGTCCCGATGGCCCAGCTGCGCATGTGGTCGATGGCGGCGGAAGCCGCCGAGGCCGCGCTCGAGGCGCCGCGCGCCTTGATGATGGCGGCGCCGCGCTGCTGCACGGTCGGGATGAAGGTGTCGCGGTACCAGTCCTGTTCCACACCGGCGGCCAGGCCGCCCTCCCCCGTTTCCGTGAAGCGGATGTCCGGGTACTGGGTAGAGGAGTGGTTGCCCCAGATGATCATCTTGCGGATGTCGCCGTGATGCTTGCCGGTCTTCTCGGCCATCTGCGCCAGGGCCCGGTTGTGGTCCAGGCGGGTCATGGCGGTGAAGTTGCGCGGGTTCAGGTCCGGGGCCGCCGCCTGGGCGATCAGGGCGTTGGTGTTGGCCGGGTTGCCGACCACGAGCACCTTCACGTCGCGGCTGGCGTGGTCGTTCAGCGCCTTGCCCTGCGGGCCGAAGATCTTGCCGTTTTCCGTCAGCAGGTCGGCGCGCTCCATGCCCGGGCCGCGCGGACGTGCACCCACCAGCAGGGCGTAGTCCGTACCCTTGAAGGCCACGTTGGGGTCATCGGTGGTCACCACGTCGGCCAGCAGCGGGAACGCCGCATCCTTGAGTTCCATGGCCACACCGCCGAGGGCGCCCAGGGCCGGGGTGATTTCCAGCAGTTGCAGGATGACCGGCTGGTCCTTGCCCAGCATGTCGCCGGAGGCGATGCGGAAGCACAGTTGATAGCCGATCTGGCCGGCGGCGCCGGTAATTGCCACGCGGACGGGTTGTTTCATCGATGAACTCCTCGAACACTTCGGTGGGCGGCCCACCCGTCTCCGGATCACCCGGATTCCTGCCTCGATGGGGGGCGGACCTGTGGGAACGTCAAATCCGTGCCATTGTAACCGATACGGATTTCCAACTTGACCCCGATTGGGGTTCAATGGCCCGCCCGGGCGACGAATTTCCGTTTGAACCTCCCCAATTGATGAAAGCCCTCGCCGACGAACAGATGAGCGACCTGGCCGGAACCTTCGGCCGGCACCTCGAGGTGCGCACGCGTCCTGGCCGATCGATCACTCCGGACGACCTGGGCGACGCGGAGGTCCTGCTCGTGCGCTCCGTGACCCGTGTCGATGCCGGGTTGCTGGAAGGCAGCCGTGTGCGCTTCGTGGGCAGCGCCACCATCGGCACGGACCACCTGGACACCGACTGGCTGGATGCCCGGGGCATCGCCTGGGCCAGCGCACCGGGCTGCAATGCCGAATCCGCGGCGCAATACACCCTGGGAATGATGCTGCTGGCCTGTCGGCGCATGGACCAACGCCTGGACGCGCAGCGCGTGGCGTTGATCGGCCACGGCAACGTGGGACGCCATCTGCACCGACTGCTGGACCGGCTCGGCGTGACCGTCACCGTCTGCGACCCACCCCTCACCGAAACCGGCGCCCTTACAGACGGCGCGAGCCATCGGGAAGCCTTTGGTTGCGACATCGTCAGCTTGCACGTGCCCTATACAGAGACGGGCCTCTGGGCGACGGCCGGCCTTGTGGGAGAAGAACAGTTCGACTGGATGCCCATGGGCGGGCTGCTGGTCAATACGTCCCGGGGCGGCGTGGTGGACCGGTCGGCACTGAACCACGCTCGACATGTCCACCTGGCGCTCGATACCTGGCCGGGGGAGCCCGATATCGTCCCGGACCTGCTGGCACGCGCCACCGTGGCCACGCCCCACGTCGCCGGTTACAGCGTCGAAGGCAAGCTCCGGGGCACGCGCATGGTCCTTGAGGCCTTCCTGCGCTGGTCGGGCCAGTCGGCGCCCCCCGTGGGCGCTGACGCACCGGCCACGGACGCGGTGGCGCTGGATCTTTCCAGAGGCCTGGATGGTTCGCTGACCAGCGCCATCATCGCCGCCACGAAGGTCGAATCGGACGACGCCCGCATGCGCTCAGCCGGCCCCATCGACGCCACCCAATTCGATCGCCTGCGCCGGGCCCACACCCCGCGCCACGAGTTTTTGTGGACGCGCCCTGACCAGTCGACCAATCCTTGAACCCGGCCAAAGCGAAAACCGCGTTCCCGCCCTGAGCCAGATTGTCATTCCGGGCCCCAAAACACCCCCAAAGCCCCGGAAAAACCTGTACAATGCGCCGCCCTCTTTTCCGCGCCTTCCAGCGACAATTCCAATGATCGAGCACCTCCGAAACATCGCCATCATCGCCCACGTGGACCATGGCAAGACCACCCTCGTGGACAAGCTCCTGCAGCAGTCCGGTACCCTGGGCGAGCGCGCCGCCGCGCCCGAGCGGGTCATGGACTCCAATGAGCTGGAGAAGGAGCGTGGCATCACGATCCTGTCCAAGAACACGGCGATCCGCTGGAAGGACGGCGACACCGACTGGCGCATCAACATCGTGGACACGCCCGGCCACGCCGACTTCGGCGGCGAGGTGGAGCGCATCCTGAGCATGGTGGACTCGGTGCTGCTACTGGTGGACGCCGTGGACGGCCCCATGCCGCAGACGCGCTTCGTCACCCAGAAGGCCTTCGAGATGGGCTTCCGCCCGATCGTGGTGATCAACAAGGTGGACCGTGACGGCGCCCGGCCCGACTGGGTGCTGGACCAGACCTTCGAACTGTTCGACCGCCTGGGCGCCACCGACGAGCAACTGGACTTCCCGGTGGTCTACGCCTCGGCCCTGCGCGGCTACGCGGGCCTGGAGGCCGGCGTGCGCGAGGGCGACATGACGCCGCTGTTCCGCACCATCGTCGAACAGGTCTCCCCGCCCCGCGTGGACGAGGAAGGCCCCTTCCAGATGCGCGTCACCACGCTGGACTACAACACCTACGTGGGCATCATCGGCATCGGCCGTGTCCAGCGCGGCGTCATTCGCCCCAACCAGCGCATCACGGTCATCGACCGCGAGGGCGAGCAGCGCAATGGCCGCGTGCTTCAGGTGATGGGCTTCCACGGCCTGGACCGCATCGAGGTCGAGGAGGCCCGCGCCGGGGACATCATCGCCGTCACCGGCATCGAGGACCTCGCGATCTCCGAGACCATCTGCGACCGCGAGGCGCCGGAAGCCCTGCCCGTGCTGACTGTGGACGAGCCCACCATCAGCATGACCTTCCGCGTGAACAACTCGCCCTTCGCCGGCAAGGACGGCAAGTACCTGACCAGCCGCCAGATCCGCGAGCGCCTGCTGCGCGAAGCCAGCCACAACGTGGCCCTGCGCGTGGAAGAAACCGACGATCCGGAACAGTTCCGCGTCTCCGGCCGTGGCGAACTGCACCTGTCCATCCTGATCGAGACCATGCGCCGCGAAGGCTACGAACTCGCCATCTCGCGCCCCGAGGTCATCCTGCACGAGGAAGACGGCAAGACCGTCGAGCCCTACGAGCAGCTGGTGGTGGATTTCGAGGCCGGCTACCAGGGCGCCGTGATGGAGCGCCTGGGCGAGCGCCGCGGCGTGCTGCAGAACATGCAGCCCGACGGCCGCGGCCGCGTGCGCCTGGACTACCTGATTCCGGCCCGGGGCCTGATCGGCTTCCAGTCCGAGTACAAGACCCTCACCGCCGGCACGGGCCTGCTGTTCCACGTGTTCGAGAAGTACGGCCCCTGGAACCCGGCGCCCATCAGCAACCGCAACAACGGCGTGCTGATCTCCAAGGAAACCGGCAAGGCCGTGGCCTACGCCCTGTTCAACCTGCAGGAACGTGGCCGCATGATCATCCGCCCGGGTGACGAGGTGTACGAAGGCCAGGTGATCGGCGTGCACAGCCGCGGCAACGACCTCACGGTCAACCCGCTCAAGGCCAAGCAGCTGACCAACATCCGCACGGTGATCAAGGACGAGAACATGCAGCTCTCGGCCCACCAGGACCTGACCCTGGAGCAGGCGCTGGAATTCATCGAGGACGACGAGTTGGTGGAGGCCACCCCGGAAGCGGTGCGCATCCGCAAGCTGCACCTGAAGGAACACGAGCGCCGGGTGGCGGAACGCTCCGCCAAGCAGGCAGCGGAATGATCACGAACCCGGGGCGCCGAACCCGGGCGGACACTAACAATTCGGGTCAGAGCAAAAACTCCATTGGCCGTCGCACCGACACGAGACCTGTTGAGGCCGAGATTTTGCTCTGACCCACTACTGTGATCAATGGCGATCGAGTGCGCCGTACCGACTCGGTCACTGATAGGGAGTAATTCGGGGAGTCAGCCTGAGGATTCCCGCCCACGGGCCGCCGATGAATGGAGCTTCCCCGGCGTCAGGACGCAGGTAAACCAACCAAAGCAAGCCATCCTGATTAACATCGACCACACCAGTTACTTCCCAATGACTGTCTTCGATTTCCAGATCTCGAAGTAATTCCGACAGGGGCTGCAACCCCGTTGCTCGCGTCCAGATGAAGCCTCGCGAATGAAAGCCGCCGTCCGGCAGGTCGATCGCATAATCGCCCGTCAACAGGTTTCCATCGGAACTTCCCTGGAGAAATGCGTCAAAACTCTGGCGACTGCTGGCATCTGGAAACCGCCCCACATATTCGACGCCCTTCGACTCGGACCAGACCCAGGCCTCGCGGTAGCCTGCACCGAGCGGATCGGACTCTATGCTTTGACCTCCCCCAAAAACAATCCGGCAATCGACTGCGCAACCATAGGGCACGAGCAATGAATTGCCCTCGTCATCTACCAAGAATTCCGGCCTGTCGCCCACCAATCGAACTGCTCGATCTCGTTGCGGGGCCGAAATCTCGTCTGGCGCATCGGTAGCAATACCGACAACCGAGCGGCCCCCATCGGCCACACCCCGCAGGTTGAATACGAAGTTCAGATCTTCTTCATGGGCCATGACCCTTTGGCCACCCAATTCATGCCAAATCCAGATGGCGCGCAATGGGTCATCGACATTTCGATGACCACTACCTGCAAGATACTTGCCGTTATTTGAAATGTTCCACAATGCAGGTCTGAGTAAGTTCGTTCCTGGTAACGAATTCCAGCCAATCGACTCGTTCCATGAATACAACTGGTCTTCGGAACCGTCCACGTTCTCTGGAACGACCCCAAGAGTCGAATAGACGGTGTCGCCATCCGGCGTCATGACCGCCTCATTGAATCGACCCTCGCCTGGAAGCACCTCCAACTCCTCCATTCCGGGTTCCCATCGCCAGTTGTGAGGGTGACCCTGGCTGAGATAAGTCCCCAGCACAACTGCTCCATCATCTGAAATCCTTGTGGGCCGAATCGTGCGGGAAAACCCCGTTCCGTCAATGGGTACCTCGGTCACCAGTTCAAAATCATACAAATCCAACAAGGTGGGTTTCTGGATGACGCATCCCGGCTTCTGCAGCCTTGTGAGCCGTTGCAAGGGAAACTCGCCTTCGCCGAACTCCGGCAACATGGACGCGTACGACATCAAGCCTGAATCACAATCCAGCGACATCGTCACTGCTCCCCAGGGGACGAGCTCTACGTCCTCCGGATCGAAGGCGGCGCCGAACTGCCCACCCCGGCTGTTCGTCAACTCACGGAACACAACCTGATCACCTTCGCGGGAACCGACCCCGATGATCCACTGCTGGTTACCTTCCAGGTCGTAGGTGTACCAGGTCATCAGTGCTTCGTCCCGGTCCAGCCACTGCAGGGAAAAGCCTTCGCCGTCCCGTTCAGGGTCATACCAGGAGCCGCTGACACGCGCGTCCTCGGTCTGCGGAAACAGCGTGCGACCATGAATCGGCTGGGTGCAATCGGCACCCATGGTTCGCGACAGGCGAACCACTTCCAGTTCCGCTTCCTGGCCGAAGGCCTGGAAGTAGAACTGCCCGCTGTCGCAGTCGGAAAACGCCAGAGTTGCCTGACCGACACGCTCCGGCTCGATGGTTTCGGGGTCGAAGCCGGTACCGAAGGTGCCGCCGCGATAGACGAACAGATCCGGAAAGTCGATCCACCGACCCTCCGGCCCTTCCTGGATGACGCCAGTGGCCAGCATCCAGCGCTGCCCCCCTACCTCGTCATAAGTGAACCAGTACAGGAGTGCACGCGAGGCATCCAGTATTTCGAGCGCCAGTCCCTCGCCGGAACGGTCCGGATTGAACCAGTAGGCGCTGTGACCGGGGCCAACGACGGTTGCACTCCCCGAAGTCGTTGAATCGGTGTTCTGTGCGAACGCCTCACCTGACTGTGAGGCCGTGAGGACCATGGACAGAAGCCCACCAAGCAGGAGGCCGACTGGTCTCGCCGGCATTCTTGTTCCCGTGAAGCGCTCGAACATCACTGAGGCGGGCCCATCGGGCAGGTAAAGCTGGTCGATTGAGTGTCAACGCCCCATGCATTGGTGACGGTCAAGCTGACATTCACTGTCTGATGCAAGCCACAGGTTCCAAGCAACCATTCCTCGTCGCTGCTGTGTCCGGTATTGGTGGTCCATTGGATGGTCGTGTCACCTTGGGTGTCATAGTTCATCTGGCAGTCGTAAGAACCACCGCCGCTGTTGCCGAAGTCTGGACAGTAGAACTCTGTGATGTCAGGGGGATTGGTGCCATGTATGGTCAACAATGTCAGGCCAAATTCATCAATTGAATCTGTGACCGGCTGAAACCAGCTGTTTCCTGATGCCGCACACGCTTCGCCAGCGACCGCCGTGCCCTGGGCATGCCCAGTGGCCGAAATGTATGGCCCGCCAGAATCACCACGGTCAGCACAGATATTGGTTTTAGTCGTGCCTTGAATAATTTCCTCGGGGCATCCTCCAATTACTTCGTCCTGACATTCCTCATAGGGTGTTACCTCCTGATTTTTGGCTAGAATCTGGCCACAGTGAGGACCGCCAGATGCGGACCCATAACGACAAACAGTCGAAAAAAGCGGAGACTCCCTGTACCCACCGGCCTCTGCGGTGACTGTCAGTTGACCGCTGTAATAACCATTAACCAATGGCACCGGCACCCAAGGAACATTGGTGCCTACCCAGCCTGAGTCTTGGATTCGCTGCCCAGCAGGTACAGAAAACCATGTGGAACCTTGAACGACCCCCATAGAAGTTCCACTGCACGACTCGATCGAGTTTGCGGTTTGCACACAGTGTCCAGCGGTAATGAAGCCTCCGAGAACGGAGAATCCAATTGAACACTGGAAGTCATATCCCTCTAGCGCGGTAAGCGTAGCGTTCTCAAAGCAATCCCCCCCCCCGAACCTGGTTTGTCAGAACCGGAGCCGATGATATTTCTCGAATTTCAAATTCGCCCCGATTTGTGCCGATTAAATCCAATGCAAGTTCTACGCTTTCCTTCGATCCCGTCAGGACTTCGAGAACCACTCGATTAGTCGGGTAGTCGATAAAGTGACCAACAACACTCTCCAACCCGCCACTTTCACGAACTCGCTCAGATCTGAGTTGATCACGAATTAATTCCAGTTCTTCAAGCGAATGTTCAAAAAGTACTGGAATGGCTCCTAGTTGGCGGATTCGATTCATATGACCTGCATCGTTAAGTCCAACCGCAAGCTTCAACTCATCTTCGTCAAACCAGGATCCTGCGTAGGAGTCACCCAGGAGATGCTTTACTAGAGCCTCTGTTCTTGCAGCTTCCTCCTCTCGGGCGAGGCGTTCAATTACCTCTGATTCAGTCAAGTGATAGTAATTCGCTACAGCTTGGAGGACATCCGGATTCTTGGCACCCAGGACTGGCTCACTAGTGTGCGCAACTGAGGCCGACACGATTACGAATGTGAGAATTGAAAATCTTAGAAAAGTGCCAATAAGAGTACATTGCATAGTGCATCCTCGAATAAGTTGATTCCATTCAAGCCTTTCGAAGGCAAGCACGGAGCAGGCTACCATGCATCCACTCTTTGAACCACCAACTCTAGACGACTCAGAACAAGGGTCGAACTGCTCTGTTGAAACTTGGTCATCCGCAAGCCGCACCTGAAGGAACCGGAGCACCGGGTGGCGGAACGCTCTGCCAAACAGGCGGCGGAGTAGGCCCTTGCTGGTCCGCCGGTTCCCGACGGTCACCAGGCCCTGTCACGGCAGCCGCCGCTAGAGCGACTGCCCCAGCCAGTCCTCCAGGCGGCGGCGGTCCCGGTCACTGAAGCCCTCCCCTGCCCGCACCTCGTAGTAGGCCGGGCGGGCGACGCCGAGCACGGCGCGCAGGGATTGGATCCGGCCCTGGCGCGAGACCAGGAGTTCCACGTCCGTACCCGGCGCCAGGCGGCGCAGCTTCGTTTCGAAATCCACGCGGGTCATGCGCTCGCCCGCCACGGCGATCAACTCGTCGCCCGGAAGCATGCCGGCCGCCGCCGCCGCGCCCCCGTCGATCACCGCCGCCGCCACCAGCGCCGTCCCGGTGGTTTCCCAGTTGATGCCCAGTCCGGCCGGGACCGGGGCTCCGGAAGCCTCGGCGGCGCTGCGCACGGGATGGCGCTCCAGCACCAGGCCGTAGCGATCCAGCGCGGCATCCACGTCGAGCTCGGCAAACCCTTCCACCATCGGGCGCAACCAGTCCGCGACCCCTGCCCCGCCGACTTCGGTGACCGCCGCATAGATGGCCTCTTCCGGATAGGGGGTTTCGCCCCAGCGATCCCACATCAGCCGCAACACATCGTCCAGGGAGGCGCGGTCGCGGGTCGCCTCACGCAAACGCGCGTCCAGCACGAAGCCCACCACCGCGCCCTTGATGTAGTAGCTCACGTTCTGGTTCAGGGAATTGACGCCCGGCTGGTAGTGCCGGGTCCAGGCGTCGCGCGAGGCCTGGGCCAGCGAGAGGCGCTGGCGACCGGGAGTGAGTTCCAGCGCGTGAAGGTTGCGGGCCAGGCGTTCGAGGTATTCGGCCGGCGTGGCGACCCCGGCCCGGCTGAGCAGCAGGTCGTCGTAGTAACTGACCAGGCCTTCGGCCACCCACAGGGAGTCCGTGTACTGCGCGCGGCGGTAGTCGTAACGCGCCAGGGCCTCGGGGCGCATGCGGCGGACGTTCCAGGCATGCAGGTATTCGTGGGCGGCGAGGCTCAGCCACTGCAGGTAGTCACGCCGGTCACGCATCTGCCAACGGCTGGCCTGCATGACCGTCGAATGGTCGTGTTCCAAGCCGCCGCTGCCGCCATCCAGGACGTTGATGAACCAGTAGTCGCGTTCCAGCGGGACATCCCCCTCGAACAGCGCATGCGTCGCGCGCACGATGCCCTCGAGATCGCCGACCACCGCTTCGACATCCCACAGGCTGTTGTCGCCCAGGTTCCAGAAGCGGTAGCCGTGGCCGTCCACCTCGAAGGTCGCCGGCGCCGAACGGGCCAGCACGACCGGCGCGTCGACCAGTTCGTCGTAGTCGGCCGCCATCCACCTGCCGGACGCCGTGCCATCGGCATCCAATGGGACTGCCACCTGTTGCAGGCCTGCAGGCGGCTCGACGCTGAGCGCCTGCGGCGCATCCCGCGTGGCATCGGTATAGAGAAAGATGCTCGTTCCGAGCAGGGCCACCCAGTCCTCGCTGGCCCAGCTGGTGCTGACGCCACGCCGGTCGGCACGCACACGATAGGTGACCTCGACCGGGCCGTCGGCGAACGCGACACGCCAGGTGTCCGTTTCCACCTTGCGCCAGGCGACCGGCGCACTGCCCGCCCGCACGGACAGGATCTCCAGGTTCGCATCGAAGGGCTGCTGCAGATAGGAACCCGGCGTCCAGGTCGGTAATCGGAGTTCGATCGGGCCCGGCTGGGCAGGTGCGGGGAAGCGGCTGCGCACGTTCACCCACTGGCGCCGCAGTTCGGGAAAACTCAGGTGGTGGGAGACGGCGGTCTCCTGCGCCGCCGCAACGACGGGCAAGGCGCCGGCGACGAGCAGCGCAGCCAGCGCGAAGGCGTGGAACGGTCCGGGACGTCGCTCGATGGGCGCGTCCCTCAGGACTGGTTGTGTTTGCGCACGATCAGCATGGCGAGCTCGAGGGCCTGCTCGTAGTTCAGGCGCGGGTCGACGGTGGACTTGTAGGCCCGCCGCAGGTCCGCGTCCACCAGGTCGCGCGCGCCACCCGTACACTCGGTGACGTTCTCGCCAGTGAGCTCCAGGTGCACACCGCCCAGGCGCGAGCCGTTGTCGCGATGCACCTCGAAGGCCAGTTCCATCTCCTTCATGATGTTGCGGAAGCGGCGGGTCTTGATGCCATCGGCCGTGGATTCGGTATTGCCGTGCATGGTGTCGGAAATCCACAGCACCGGGTGCCCGGAGTCCTTCACGGCCTTGATCAGGCGTGGGAGGCGTTCCTCGATCTGGCTGGCGCCCATGCGGTGGATCAGCACCGTCCGGCCGGCTTCGCGGTCAGGGTTGAGGACCTCGATGAGCTTGACCAGGTCCGACGGCTCCACCGACGGGCCGACCTTGATGCCGACCGGGTTGCGGATGCCGCGCATGTACTCGACGTGCGCATTGTCCCTGGAGGTCGTGCGCATGCCGATCCACGGGAAGTGCGTGGACAGGTTGAAGTACCCGTCCTGGCGCGGCACCTTGCGGGTCAGCGCCTGCTCGTAGTGCAGGTGCAGGGCCTCGTGGCTGGTGTAGAAGTCCACTCGCTTGACGCTGCCGGCCTGCTTGCCGGAGATGGTCTCCATGAAGCGCACCGAGCGGCCAATGCTCTCGGCCAGGCGGTGGAACTCCTCGGCCAGCGGCGAATGCTCCACCCAGCCCAGGTCCCAGTACTCCGGGTGGTGCAGGTCGGCGAAGCCGCCGTCCACCAGGGCGCGCGTGAAGTTCATGGTCTGCGCCGAGCAGGAGTAGGCCTGGATCAGCCGCCGCGGGTCGGGAATGCGCGCCTCGGGCGTGAATTCCGGCGAATTGACGATGTCGCCACGGTAGCTGGGCAGCGTCACGCCATCACGGGTCTCCGTGTCGGACGAGCGCGGCTTGGCGTACTGACCGGCGAAGCGGCCCACGCGCACCACCGGCATCTGCAGGCCGTGCACCAGGATCAGGCTCATCTGCAGGAGCACCTTCAGCCGGTTGGTGATCACCGTGGAGGTGCACTCGGCGAAGCTCTCGGCGCAGTCGCCCCCCTGCAGGAAGAAGCGCTCCCCGCGCTGGGCCTCGGCGATCTGGCGCTGCAGGGCGAGAATTTCCCAGGAAGTGACCAGCGGCGGCAGGTTGCCCAGTTCGGTCAGGGCCTGTTCGAGGGCGGCCGTGTCCGGATACGTGGCCTGCTGCGCGGCAACGAGGTTCTGCCAGGAGTCCGGCGCCCAGGCCGCGCTGCCCGCGTCGGCCACCTTGAGGAAATCGTTGGATGTCATGTCGGCATTCCCGCCCTGCGGGTCTTGGTGTAAACGAGAAAGAGCGTGAGCAGGCCCAGACCCAGGTACCACACCAGGGTCCAGCCGGGCATGCTCAGGCCCAGGAAACTCCATTGTACTTCGGCGCAGCTGCCGTCACCGGCCAGCGCGGCGCTCAAAGCGTCGAGGAAAGGAAGCGTGTCCATCATGTAGGCCAGGCCCGGACCGCATTCGGGTACCTGGTCGGGTGGCAGGCCCTGGATCCAGATGTGGCGGCCGGCGATGGCGGCGCCCACGGCTGCGCCCAGGAACACCAGGATGCCGTAGATCCAGCGTCCCCGGGGCTTCGAGGGGTTATGGACGGCCGCGATCAGCGCCCAGAGGGCGATCCAGGCAAAGGCGATGCGCTGGAAGATGCACAAGGGACAGGGATCCAGGAACATCCGGTGCTGAAGCCAGAGCGCGTAGGCCCACAGTCCGAGGCAGGCGAGCACCACACCCACGTACCAGGTTCGCAACGACAGTTTGTCCAGGATCTTCATCAAATTCGCGCCCATCCATGAAAGCCAAAAAGCCGCCCATCCCGCGGGACGCGGCGACATCGCTGCTATAATGGACAGTCACCTTTTCCATCCGTTCGAATGTGATGATGAGTGGTCCCACGGCACAAATCAAGCAGGCCCCGAGGGGGCCCATCCACGCCCCTCACGGGAATGATCTGAGCTGTCTCGGCTGGCACCAGGAAGCCGCCCTTCGCATGCTCATGAACAACCTCGACCCGGACGTCGCCGAGAAGCCGGAAGACCTCATCGTCTACGGCGGGACGGGCCGCGCGGCGCGCAACTGGGCTGCCTACGATGCCATTGTCGCGACGCTCAAGCGCCTGAAGGACGACGAGACCCTGCTGGTGCAGAGCGGCAAGCCCGTCGGCGTGTTCCGCACGCACGAAGAGGCGCCGCGAGTGCTCATCGCGAATTCAAATCTCGTCCCCCGCTGGGGCAACTGGGACACCTTCCGCGACCTCGAGGACAAGGGCTTGACCATGTACGGCCAGATGACGGCCGGCTCGTGGATCTACATCGGCTCCCAGGGCATCGTGCAGGGCACCTACGAGACCTTCGCCGAAGTCGCGCGCCGGCACTTCGACGGCAGCCTTACCGGCACGCTGACCGTCACCGCCGGCCTGGGCGGCATGGGCGGCGCCCAGCCGCTGGCCGTGACCATGAACGACGGGAACTGCATCGCGGTCGAGGTCGACCCATGGCGCATCCAGCGTCGCGTGGAAACCGGCTACTGCGACGTCATGGCGAAATCCCTCGACGAGGCGCTGGCCATGATCGAAGCCGCCGAGGGCGCCCTGTCCGTCGGGCTGCTGGGCAACATCGCCGAGGTGCTGCCGGAGATGGTGCGCCGCGGCATCGTGCCCGACATCGTCACCGACCAGACGTCGGCGCACGACCTGCGCCAGGGCTACATCCCGAAGGGCTATTCCCTGGAGGCCGCCGCGGCCCTGCGCGAGTCCGACCCGAAGGCCTACGACGGCAAGGTGCTCGATTCGATGGTCGACCACGTGCGCGCCATCCTGGACCTCAAGGCCCTTGGCGCCGTGTGCTTCGACTACGGCAACAACCTGCGCGGACAGGTAAGTGACTTCAGGAATATGACTGAAGCTTTTGATTTTCCTGGATTCGTTCCGGCCTATATTCGCCCGCTCTTCTGTCGTGGCGCCGGTCCTTTCCGCTGGGCGGCGCTGTCGGGCGACCCGGCGGACATCGCCGTCACCGACCAGGCCATCCTGGAACTCTTCCCGGAAAAGAAGGCCCTGCACCGCTGGATTCACCAGGCCCAGGAGAAGATCCACTTCCAGGGGCTGCCCGCCCGCATCTGCTGGCTGGAGTACGGCGAGCGGCAGAAGGCCGGCCTGGCCTTCAACCGCCTGGTGCGCGAGGGCAAGGTCTCCGCGCCCATCGTCATCGGCCGCGACCACCTGGACACCGGTTCGGTGGCGTCTCCCAACCGCGAAACCGAGGCCATGAAGGACGGCTCCGACGCCATCGCCGACTGGCCGCTGCTCAATGCCCTGCTCAATACCGCCTGCGGCGCCAGCTGGGTGTCCATTCATCACGGCGGCGGCGTGGGCATCGGATACTCGTTGCACGCCGGCATGGTCAGCGTGGCCGACGGCAGCGAGATGGCCGACCGGCGCCTCGAGCGGGTGCTCACCGCGGACCCCGGCACGGGCGTGATGCGCCATGCGGATGCCGGCTACGAGGAGGCGATCGAGGTAGCCCGGGAGCGCGGCGTGGACCTGCCCATGGTGGGACGTAGCGGCTGAGCGATTCGCGCCGCCCTGCCGCCGACGCCCGCCCTCCCTGATCGCCTTGCCTGAGTCCGCCTGATGAGCCACCCCATTCGCATCCCTTCGCTGCAGAGCGATCTCGACGCCTCCCTGTCCGCCCTGCGCGCCGACGACGCGCCGGTGGCCCGATCCCGCGCCGTTGTCGAGGCCGCCCTGCAGGACGGCAAGGCGCACTACGGTATCAACACGGGGTTCGGTGCGTTGGCGAACACCTCGATCCCGGCCGAACAGTTGGCGGAGCTGCAGCGCAACATCCTGCTCAGCCACGCCTGCGGCACCGGCAGCCCGGTGCCGCCGGAAATCACGCGGCTCATGCTGCGCCTGAAGATTCACGCCCTGGGCCTGGGCCACTCGGGCATCTCGCGGGAGACCTTCGCCCTCCTTCTTGCCCTGGATGAGCACGAACTCGTTCCCTACGTCCCCAGCCGCGGCAGCGTGGGCGCTTCCGGCGACCTCGCTCCCCTGGCCCACCTCTGCCTGCCCCTGATCGGGCGCGGCGAGGTGTGGGATGCCCGCCGGCGGGGACCCACCCCGGCCGGACCGGCGCTGGCGGAAGCAGGACTCGCACCGGTTGCATTGCAGGCCAAGGACGGGCTGGCGCTGATCAACGGAACGCAGTTGATGGCCGCCTACGGCGCCTATGTCCTCGAGCGCGCCCTGGTATTGCGGCGCGAAGCGGACGTGCTGGCGGGAATGAGCCTGGAAGCCCTGCAGGGCAGCGCCGCTCCGTTCGACGAACGCATTCACGCCATCCGCCCGCATGTGGGCCAGGGTGGCGTGGCGGCCAACATCCGCAGCCTGCTGGAAGGCAGCGAAATCCTGGAGTCCCACCGCGACTGCGGCAAGGTGCAGGATCCTTACTGCCTGCGTTGTGTTCCCCAGGTGCACGGCGCCAGCCGCGACGCCCTGGACTACGCCGTGGGCGCGATCGAAACCGAGCTCAACTCCGTCACCGACAACCCCCTGGTCTTCGAGGGTGGCGACATCCTGTCCGGCGGCAACTTCCACGGCCAGCCCCTGGCGCTGGCGCTGGATTTCGCCGCCATCGCCCTGGCCGAACTGGCCAGCATCTCGGAGCGGCGCACCTACCTGCTGCTCGAAGGCCACGACGGGCTGCCCAAGCTGCTGATGGAAGACACCGGTGTGAACTCCGGCTTCATGATTCCCCAGTACACCGCCGCCGCCCTGGTGTCCGAGAACAAGGTGCTCTGCCACCCTGCCAGCGTGGACTCCATCCCCACCAGCCTGGGCCAGGAGGACCATGTCAGCATGGGCTCCATCAGCGCCCTGAAACTGCTGCAGGTGTTGGACAACGTCGAGCAGGTGCTGGCCGTGGAACTGCTGACGGCCGCACAGGCGCTGGATTTCCGCGCCCCGCTGAAGCCGGGCCGCGGGGTGCACCTGGCGCACGCGCGGGCGCGCCAGGAAGTGATCCACGCCGACCGCGACTACGAGGTGCGCCGCGACCTGGACCGTTGCGCCGGCCTGCTGCGTGAAGGCGCCCTGGCCGGCGCCGCAATGGCCGGTGGCGTCGAACTGCTGTGAGCTGAGGCCATGCTTCGCCTGCTGCGTAACATCGGCCAACTGGCCACCTGCCCTCCGGACCGCCCGCAATCCGACGCCGGACTGGTCGAACACGCCGCCCTGCTGATCGAAGCCGGCACGGTCGCCTGGGTCGGTCCTGAGTCGGACCTGCCCGAAGTGCCCGCCGACGTGCCGGTGCACGATTGCCAGGGCGGCCTGGTCATTCCCGGCCTGATCGACTGTCACACCCACCTGTGTTTCGGCGGCTGGCGCGGTGACGAGTTTGCCTTGCGGCTGGCGGGCGCCAGCTACCAGGAGATCGCCTCAGCCGGCGGCGGCATCCTGAGCACGGTCCGCCATACCCGGGAAACGTCAGCAGGCGAACTCCAGGACAAGGCCAGGGACGTCCTCGACCAGATGCTCGCCCTCGGCGTGACCACCGTCGAAGCCAAGTCGGGCTACGGCCTGTCGCCGGAAGCGGAGCGGCGCCAGCTGGAGATCTATCGGCGCCTGGACACCGAACACGTGATCGATGTGGTTCCCACGGTGCTGGCGGCCCATGCCCTGCCCCTGGAATACGCCGAGAATCGCACGGACTTCCTCGACCAGGTCTGCGAGCAGCTGTTGCCGACCGTCGCTGAACGCGACCTCGCCCGCTTCTGCGACGTGTTCGTCGAGAAAGGGGCCTTCACGCTGGACGAAGGACGCCGGGTGCTCGAGTGCGCACGCGACCTTGGACTCGGACTGAAGCTCCATGCCGACCAACTCTCGGACGGCGGTGGCGCCCTGCTGGCGGCGGAGCTCGGCGCGGTGTCGGCCGAGCACCTGGAATACGCCGGTCCCGAGGCGCTGGCCGCGCTCGCGGCCGCCGGCACAGTGGCTGTCAGCCTGCCGCTCGCCTCGCTGTACCTGAGGGAACCCTTCCTCGACGGCCGGGCCTTCCTGGAAGCGGGCGTGAACGTCGCGGTGGCCACCGACTTCAATCCGGGTTCCGCGCCCAGCTTTCACCTGCCCCTGGCGCTGACGCTGGCTTGCCTGAACCAGGGCATGACACCCCAGGAAGCGCTCATGGGCGCCACCACGGTCGCCGCCCGCGCGCTGCGGCGCCAGGACCGCGTCGGCTCCCTGGTGCCGGGCCACCAGGCGGATCTCGCGCTGATCGACGCACACGACCTCAATCACTGGCTCTACCACTTCCGGCCCAACGCCTGCCGGGAGGTCTTCAAGGCGGGCTGGCCGGTCCACGCCGCGATCGGCGACTAGCCGGCGACGGTTCCGTTCGCGCCGGCTGCGGCAGCAACGGCGCCCTCTTGTGGCCCGCCCGATCGCTCCATAAGCTTCGCAGACCATGACCCCTCGACTGGCCCTACGTCTCGCCCTTGCCTGCACCACGCTGATGGTGACGGGGGCATTCGCCCCGGCAGCGCGGGCCGTCGAGGACGGTTCCGCCCTCTGGCTCGGTGTGACGCGCAACGGCTTCTTTGACGAGGACGCCGAACGCCGCAAGCTGTGGACCCTGCAAGTGGACTACCGGGCCTTCGATGCGCTGGAAGGCGCCCGGCAGGTGGTAGGCCGGGCCGGCATCGGCCACCGCTTCGACAACGGGTTGCGGCTCTGGCTGCGGGCCGGTTACGTCCACGCTGACTCCGACTCCACGGGAACATTGCGCGAAGTCCGCGGAGAACAACTGGCATACCTGCCCCTGGGTCGCCTGGGTGACGCCCAGGTTTCCCTGCGCGCCATGCTGGAACAGCGCCGCCTCGAGCACCGTGATGGCACCGCATGGCGCCTGCGCGCCCGGCTGCGTTTCGAAGGCCCGTTGATTCCGGAAAAGGCTGTGGACTGGGTGGCCTGGGTCGAACCCTTCCAATCCCTCAACTCGACGGTCTGGACCCGTTCAGGATGGAACCAGAACCGCATCTTCCTGGGCGTCAACGTCACCCTGGCGCAGGACCTGAACCTGGAGGCGGGCTACCAGCACCAGTGGCTGAACCCGCTGGAGACCGGGGACCAGGTGAATCACACCCTGCTGGCGGTACTGCGCATCCGATAAGTCAGGCACAAAAAAACCCGGCGCTCAGGCCGGGTTTTTTCGGTTCGAACCGTGCTGCCCTCAGGCTTCCGCGGCGACGTCCTCGTCAGCACGCGGACGGTCCACCAGCTCGACGTACGCCATGGTGGCGTTGTCGCCGGCGCGCTGGCCGCACTTGAGGATGCGCAGGTAGCCACCCGGGCGTTCCTGGTAGCGCGGACCCAGCTCTTCGAAGAGCTTGCCCACGGCTTCCTTGTCACGCAGGCGGTCGAAAGCGGTGCGGCGGTGCGCCACGCTGTCTTCTTTCGCCAGGGTGATCAGGGGCTCCGCCACGCGGCGCAGTTCCTTGGCCTTGGGCAGGGTGGTCTTGATCAGCTCGTGTTTGAACAGGCTGTTGGCCATGTTCCGGAACATCGCCTTGCGGTGCGATGAGTTCCGGTTCAGTTTGCGGCCGGATTTTTGGTGACGCATGATCGTATTCCCAGTCGGTCAGGACGCCGTCGCTCAGGCGGTTGCCAGGGCGGCGGGCGGCCAGTTTTCCAGTTTCATGCCCAGGGACAGCTCGTGCTGGGCCAGTACGTCCTTGATCTCGGTCAGGGACTTCTTGCCCAGGTTCGGCGTCTTGAGCAGCTCGACCTCGGTGCGCTGCACCAGGTCGCCGATGTACAGGATGCTTTCCGCCTTCAGGCAGTTCGCGGAACGCACCGTCAGTTCCAGGTCGTCGATCGGCCGCAGCAGGATCGGATCGATGTCCTGGGATTTCTCTTCACGCACCGATTCGGTCCGCGCCTTGAAATCGACGAACACGGAAAGCTGGTCGGCCAGGATGTTGGCGGCCAGTTTCACGGCGGCCTCGCAGTCCATGGTGCCGTTGGTCTCGATGTCCAGAACCAGCTTGTCCAGGTTGGTGCGCTGTTCCACACGGGCCGCTTCCACGCTGTAGGACACGCGGCGGACCGGGCAGTAGCTGGCGTCGAGCTGCAGGCGGCCGATCGGACGGCTTTCCTGGTCGCCGATGGTCAGCTGGTTGGCGGGCTGGTAGCCCACGCCCCGCGCGACCTTCAGCTGCATGTTGATGCTGCCGTCCTTGGTCAGGTTGCAGATCACGTGGTCCGGGTTCACCACTTCGACCGTGTGGTCCAGGGTGATGTCGGCGGCCGTGACCGGGCCTGCGCCGGACTTGCTGAGGGTCAGGGTGGCTTCGTCGCGCTCGTGCATGACCAGCGCCACACCCTTCAGGTTCAGCAGCACCTCGATGATGTCTTCCTGCAGGCCTTCCACGGCGGTGTACTCGTGCAGCACGCCGTCGATTTCCACTTCCACGATGGCGCAGCCCGGGATGGAGCTCAGCAGCACACGGCGCAGGGCGTTGCCCAGGGTGTGGCCGAAACCGCGCTCGAGGGGCTCGAGGGCGATGCGCGCACGGTTCGGGCTGATCTCGTCAACGCCGACCGCTTTGGGTTTCAACATTTTTTCAATCGCATCCATCATGGGATGAGTACCTCGCAGGTCTGTTCGGTTCGAAGTCCCGGCGGCGGCGCCACCGGGACATCAATGCGTGCGGAGCCTTACTTGGAGTAGAGCTCGACGATCAGCTGTTCGTTGATCTCGGCCGGAAGCTCGTCGCGGTCCGGGTGGCGCTTGAATTCGCCTTCGAATTTCTCGGCGCTCACTTCCACCCAGCCGGCCACGGAATCCATCTCCGTGCTCAGGGTGACGGCTTCCTTGACGCGCAGCTGGTTCTTCGCCCGCTCGGTCAGGGCGATCTTGTCACCTTCCTGAACCTGGTAGGACGGAATGTTCACCTTGCTGCCGTTGACCATCACGGATTTGTGCGACACCAGCTGGCGCGCCTGCGCGCGGGTCACGGCGAAGCCCATGCGGTACACCACGTTGTCGAGGCGGCCTTCGAGCAGGTTCAGCAGGTTTTCACCCGTGGAACCCTTCTGGCTGGCAGCTTTCTTGTAGTAGTTGCGGAACTGCTTCTCCAGAATTCCGTACATGCGGCGCACTTTCTGCTTTTCACGCAGCTGCACGGCGTAGTCGGAGAGGCGCTGGCGGCGGCCGGCACCGTGCTGACCCGGCGGCTGGCCGAGTTTGCACTTGGATTCGAGGCCGCGGGCCGGGCTCTTGAGGCCCAGGTCCGTGCCTTCGCGGCGTGCCAGTTTGCAGGTCGGTCCTGTATAACGTGCCATGTCGATAACTCCTAGACGCGACGCTTCTTGGGCGGACGGCATCCGTTGTGCGGGATGGGCGTCACGTCCACGATGTTGGTGATCTTGTAACCCAGCGAGTGCAGCGCGCGGACGGAAGATTCCCGACCCGGACCCGGACCCTTGACCCGGACTTCCAGGTTCTTCAGGCCGTATTCCTGCGCAACGCGGCCCGCCGTATCAGCCGCAACCTGTGCGGCGAAGGGCGTGCTCTTGCGGGAACCGCGGAAGCCGGCGCCACCAGAAGTGGCCCAGGACAGCACGTTCCCCTGACGATCGCTGAGGGTGATGATGGTGTTGTTGAAGGAAGCGTGGATGTGGGCGATCCCATCGACCACTGTGCGCTTGACCTTCTTCTTGCCTTTCGGGGCAGCTTTGGCCTTGGCCATGATTCGTTCCGTCCTCTAAGCCTGAATTGCGCTTGCCAGAATTAGCGCTTGATGGGGCGACGCGGGCCCTTGCGGGTACGCGCATTCGTCTTGGTCTGCTGGCCACGCACGGGCAGGCCGCGACGGTGGCGCAGGCCCCGGTAGCAACCCAGGTCCATCAGACGCTTGATGTTCATGGCCACTTCGCGACGCAGGTCACCCTCGACGTTGAAGCGTGCGACGGCGCCACGGATGTTCTCCACTTCCGGCTCCGTCAGGTCACGGATCTTGGTGGAGGGTTCCACACCGGCGGCCTCGCAGATCTGCAAGGCGCGCGTGCGGCCGACGCCGTAAATACTGGTCAAGGCGACCCAGGTATGCTTCTGGACCGGCAAGTTGACACCCGCGATGCGAGCCATACTACTTACTCCTGCACAAAATTCGGGACCGCCCCAATGTTTGGTGGGTCAAACGATCCATTATATCTGAATTCACTTGCCGTTTAAAGCGGCAAATCCTTGTCGCAACGGGGTTTTCAGCCCTGGCGCTGCTTGTGTTTCTTGTCGGAGCAGATCACGAACACCACACCCTTGCGGCGCACGACCTTGCAGTTCCGACAGATCTTTTTCACTGAAGCTTGCACTTTCATGGCAGCTCTCCTACCTCGTTCTGCGTTGACCCGGCGTCGCCACCGGGGAAACGCCGGAATGTTCCGTTATCGTCTGACCACCCCTGAACGTCCATAGGACTTCAGGTTGGCCTTTTTCATCAGGCTGTCATACTTGTGCGATACCAGGTGGGCCTGGATCTGGGCAATGAAGTCCATGATCACGACCACCACGATCAGCACCGAAGTACCGCCGAAGTAGAACGGCACGGCCCACATCACCTGCAGCACGTCGGGCAACAGGCAGACCGCCACCAGGTAGAGCGAGCCCACCATGGTCAGGCGCGTGAGCACCGTGTCGATGTAATCCGCCGTCTGGCGGCCCGGGCGAATTCCCGGGATGAAGGCGCCGGAGCGCTTCAGGTTGTCGGCCGTCTCCTTCGCATTGAACACGATCGCCGTGTAGAAGAAGCAGAAGAAGATGATCAGGCCCGAAAACAGAATCGTGTACGGCAGGTTCCCCGGGGTCAGGGCCGCCGCCACGTCCGTCAGCCAGCTCAGCTCTTCCGTCGTGCTGAACCAGGTGGCGAGCGTGGACGGGAAGATCACGATGCTGGAGGCGAAGATGGCCGGGATCACACCGGACATGTTCAGCTTCAGCGGAAGGTGCGTCTGCTGGTTCTGGTAGGCCACCCTGCCCTGGCGCTGCGCGTAGTTCACTGTGATGCGGCGCTGGCCGCGTTCGACCTTCACGATGAAGTAGATCACGCCGAGCACCAGCAGGCCGATGATCAGTGCCGCCGGAATGCCCAGCTGCCCCGTGTTCACCAGTTCCAGCGTCCCCGCGATGGCCCGCGGCAGTCCTGCCACGATCCCCGCGAAGATGATCAGCGAGATGCCGTTGCCCACGCCGCGCTCGGTGATCTGCTCACCCAGCCACATCAGGAACATCGTGCCGGCCGTCAGGGTCACCACCGCCGTGAACAGGAAGCCGAAGCCCGGTGCGAACACCACGCCCTGCTGTCCCTGGAGGGCGATTGCCACGGAACCGGCCTGGAATGCCGCCAGCACCAGCGTGAAGATCCGCGTGTACTGCGTGATCTTCTGGCGCCCGCTCGAGCCTTCCTTCTTCAACTGTTGCAGCTGCGGTACCGCGCTGGCCATCAGCTGCATGATGATGCTGGCCGAGATGTACGGCATCACACCCAGGGCGAACAGGCTGAATCGCTCCAGCGCGCCCCCGGTGAACAGGTTGAAGACGTCGATGATCGTCCCCTGCTGCGAGTTCATGAAACTCAGCAGGGCCTGCGGGTTGACGCCCGGCACCGGGATGAAGGTCCCGATGCGGTAGACGATCAGCGCCGCGAGCACGAACAGCAGGCGCTGCCGCAACTCGGTCAGGCGTCCGATGCCACCGAGGGTATCCGCCATCTGTGAGGGCGAACGCGCCATTACTCGACCTTGCCTCCAGCGGCTTCGATGGCCGCCTGGGCGCCCTTGGTCACGGTCACGCCACGCAGGGTCACGGCCCGGCCGACTTCACCGGTGTTGATGACCTTCACTTTCTTGACGTCTTCGTGCACCACGCCGGCTGCTTTCAGCACGGCCAGGTCGACCACGTCCTCTTTGAGGGTGGCGAGCTGGTACAGGCGCACTTCGGCGCTGAAGCGGGCGCTGCGGGAGGCGAAGCCACGCTTGGGCAGACGACGCTGCAGCGGCATCTGGCCGCCTTCGAAGCCCACCTTGTGGAAGCCGCCGGAACGGGAGGTCTGACCCTTGTGGCCACGGCCACCGGTCTTGCCCAGTCCGGAGCCGATGCCACGGCCCACGCGCTTGCGCGTTTTCTTGCTGCCCTCGGCGGGGCTGAGTTCATTCAGTTTCATGTCCGTACTTTCCTCGAAACGCCATGATTTGGGGTCAGAGTAAAAACCCCTCGGCGGTTTATCGGCTCGCAGAAGATCAACCAGGGGTTTTTACTCTGACCCCAGATCTCCGGGGTCTGCTCCGACCCCAGAAGTTCGATCAGTCTTCCACTCGTACCATGTATTCGACGGCGTTCACCATGCCGCGAACGGCGGGGGTGTCTTCCAGTTCGACAGTCTGGTGCATGCGCTTCAGGCCCAGGCCGCGCACCGTTTCACGGTGCTTGGGCTTGGCGCTGATGGGCGAGCGCACCAGGGTGACCTTGATCGTGTCCTTGTTCGCTTTTTTAGCAGCCATGACCTTATCCCAGGTTCGCCTTGATCTGGTCCACGGGCTTGCCACGCTTGGCGGCCACGGACTCGGGGCTGTACATGCTCTGCAGGCCCTTGATGGTGGCCCGCACCAGGTTCACCGGGGCATTCGAGCCCAGGCTCTTGGCCAGCACGTTGTGCACGCCCACGGCTTCCAGCACAGCGCGCATGGCGCCGCCGGCGATCACGCCCGTACCGTCGGAGGCCGGCTGCATGTACACCTTGGAACCGCAATGCGCGGCCTTGACCGGGTGCCACAGGGTGCCGCCGTTCAGCGGGATGTTCACCATGTTGGCGCGGGCCTTTTCCATGGACTTCTGGATGGCGACCGGCACTTCACGCGCCTTGCCATAGCCGAAGCCCACCTTGCCGGCGCCGTCGCCCACCACGCTCAGCGCGGTGAAACCGAAGATGCGGCCGCCCTTGACCACCTTGGCCACTCGGTTGACGGCCACGAGCTTTTCGATCATGCCGTCGCCGTTGTCTCTGTCGATGTTTGACATTCGTCTGTCCTAAGCAATCAGAATTTCAGGCCGCCTTCGCGGGCGGCTTCGGCGAGCTGCTTCACACGGCCGTGGTACTTGAAGCCGCTGCGATCGAAGGCCACCTGCGTGATGCCGGCTGCCACGGCTTTCTCGGCCACGGCTTTGCCCACAGCCGCCGCGGCGGCCAGGTTGCTGGTGCTCTTCAGCCCTTCGCGCACGTCCTTCTGGACGGTGGAGGCGGAAGCCACCACGCGGTCCTCGGAAATGACCTGCGCATAGATGTGCTGGCCGCTGCGGTGCACCGTCAGGCACGGGACGCCCGTGCGGCGGATGCGGGCGCGGTTCTTGCGGGCGCGGCGCAGTCGTGACGTTTTCTTGTTCATCGCTCTTTACCTCGTGACCCGAAGGCTTACGCCTTCTTGGCCTCTTTGCGGACAACGCGCTCGTCCGAGTAGCGGACGCCCTTGCCCTTGTACGGCTCCGGCGGACGGAAGGCGCGGATTTCCGACGCCACCTGGCCGACCTGCTGCTTGTCGCAGCCCTTGACCACGATTTCCGTCTGGCTCGGCGTTTCCACCGTGATGCCCTGCGGCACCTCGAAGTTGATGTCGTGGGAGTAACCCAGCTGCAGGTTCAGCTTGGCGCCCTGCGCCTGCGCGCGGTAACCCACGCCCTGCAGCGCCAGGCGCTTTTCGAAACCTTCGCTGACACCCGTGATCATGTTGCTCAGCAGTGCGCGGAAGGTACCGGCCATGGCCAAGTCCTTGTCGTCTTTCCACTGCACGGCGCACTGACCGTCTTCCAGCGCGAAGCTGACGGACGGATGCAGGTCCAGATCCAGGTTGCCCTTGGGGCCTTTCACGGACACCCGCGCGTCGCCGATGTTGACATCGACGCCCTTGGGAATCTCGATCGGGGCTTTCGCGATACGTGACATTGTCTTATCTCCTCGGCGTCAGGCGATGACGCACAGGACTTCGCCGCCCTGTCCGGTCTGTCGCGCCTTCGCATCGGTCATGATGCCCTGCGACGTGCTCACGATCGCAACGCCCAGTCCGTCGAAGATGCGCGGCAGGTCGTCCTTGCCACGGTACTGGCGGAGGCCCGGACGGCTGACACGTTTGACCATGTCGATCACGCCCTTGCCCTGGAAGTAACGGAGGGTCACCTTCAGCTGCGGCTTGCCTTCGTTCTCCAGCACCTCGAAATCGTTGATGAAGCCCTCTTCCTTCAACACGGCGGCGATGCCCGTCTTCACCTTGGAAGACGGCATGGTGACGCTCACCTTGTTGGTCGCCTGGGCGTTGCGGATCCGGGTCAACATGTCCGCAATCGGGTCGCTCATGCTCATTGCTTTGGTCCTGTGTCAGTCGTTCTGCACCGGGTCGCTACGCGCCCGGGTTACCAGCTGGCCTTGCGCAGGCCCGGCACGTCACCGCGCATGGCCGCTTCACGCAGCTTGTTGCGGGAAAGGCCGAACTTGCGGTAGAAACCGCGCGGACGGCCGGACAGCGCGCAACGGTTGCGCTGGCGCGCCGGGCTGGAATCGCGCGGCAGTTTCTGCAGGGCGAACACGGCCGCCTGCTTCTCTTCGAAACCCACTTCCGGGTCAGCGATCACTGCCTTGAGTTCCGCGCGCTTGTTGGCGTACTTCTTCACCAGCTTGGTGCGGCGGGTCTCGCGATTGATCATGCTCTTCTTGGCCATCGGTCTGGTTCCTTACTTGTCCTTGAACGGGAAGTTGAACGCCTTGAGCAGCGCGCGGCCTCCCTCGTCGTCCTGTGCCGTCGTGGTAATGGTGATGTCCATGCCGCGGATCGCGTCGACCTGGTCGAAATCGATCTCCGGGAACACGATCTGCTCCTTCAGGCCCATGGAGTAGTTGCCACGGCCGTCGAAGGATTTCGGGTTCAGGCCGCGGAAGTCACGCACGCGCGGGATCGCCACGTTCACCAGGCGGTCCAGGAACTCGTACATGTGGTTACGGCGCAGCGTCACCTTGCAGCCGATCGGCCAGCCGTCACGGATCTTGAACGAGGCCACGGACTTGCGGGCCTTGGTCACGATCGGCTTCTGGCCGGTGATGGCGGTGAGGTCGGCAACGGCCTTGTCCATGACCTTCTTGTCGGCCACGGCTTCGCCCACACCCATGTTCAGGGTGATCTTGGTGATCTTCGGAACGGCCATGCCGTTCTCGATCCCCAGCTCCTTCATGAGCTGCGGCACGACCGTCTCTCTGTAGTATTCCTGCAAACGGGCCATTGGGGCCTACCTCTTATCTTCTTTGCGGTTGGCGCGCAGCGCCAGAGCAAATCAATCAATGTTGTCGTGCGGGGGCGGTTTTCACTGCCACGCAGTGGCAGTGAAAGAAGCGCGCGCACGACGCCTCAAATGTCGACGGCCTCGCCGGTGGAGCGGAACACCCGCACCTTGCGCCCGTCTTCCAGGGTCTTGAAGCCCACCTTATCGGCCTTGCCGGTGGCCGGGTTCCACAGCGACACGTTGGAGGCATGGATCGGCGACTCGCGCTCGATGATGCCGCCCTGCGTGCCGCGGTTCGGATCCGGGCGCGTGTGCTTCTTCACCATGTTCACGTTTTCCACCAGCAGGCGGTCTTCCAACACGCGCAGCACCTGGCCTTTCTGGCCCTTGCTGCGACCGGTGGTGACGATCACTTCGTCACCTTTACGAATGCGTTTCATCGTTCTCTACTCCCGCTCAAAGCACTTCAGGCGCCAGCGAGACGATCTTCATGAACTTCTCGCCACGCAGCTCGCGGGTCACCGGGCCGAAGATACGGGTACCCACCGGCTCGAGCTTCTGGTTCAGCAACACCGCGGCGTTGCCATCGAATCGGATCTTGGAACCGTCCGGGCGACGCACACCGTGGCGCGTACGCACCACCAGTGCGTTGTACACCTCGCCTTTCTTGACCTTGCCACGTGGGATCGCGTCCTTGACGGTCACCTTGATCACGTCGCCGATCTGGGCGTAACGGCGCTTGGAACCACCCAGCACCTTGATGCACATCACCTGGCGCGCTCCGCTGTTGTCCGCCGCGGAAAGCATGCTCTGCATCTGAATCATCGTTCTGTCCTCGACTCTTCCAGCGACCTAGACCGCACGCTCGACGACTTCCACCACGCGCCAGCTCTTCGACTTGGAGAGCGGGCGGCAGGCTTCGATCCGGACCGTGTCGCCTTCGGCGCAGGTGTTTTCCTCGTCATGCGCCTTCACCTTGGTGGAGCGCTTGATGTACTTGCCGTACAGGGCGTGCTTGACCTTGCGTTCCAGCAGCACGGTGACGGTCTTGTCCATCTTGTTGCTGACCACGCGGCCGACCTGGCTGCGTGAAACTTTTTCCGTGGTGCTCATGCCTGGCCACCTTCCTTCGCTTTTTCGGTCAGGACGGTCTTCACGCGGGCAATGTCGCGACGCACGCGCTTGAGCTCGCTGGGCTGGCCAAGCTGGCCCGTGCCCCGTTGCATCCTGAGGTTGAACTGTTCGCGCAGCAGGCCCGTGAGTTCCTCACGCAGCTCCGCGTCCGTCTTTGCTCTCAAATCACTGGCATTCATCACATCACCGACCGGGTCACGAAGGTGGTTTTCACCGCCAGCTTGGCGGCCGCCAGGCGAAACGCCTCGCGGGCCTGCTCTTCCGTCACGCCCTGGATTTCATACAGGACGCGGCCGGGCTGGATCGGGGCCACCCAATATTCCACGTTGCCTTTACCCTTACCCATGCGCACCTCGACGGGCTTCTTGGTAATGGGCTTGTCCGGGAACACCCGGATCCACAGCTTGCCGCCACGCTTCACGTAACGCGTGATCGCACGACGGGCCGCTTCGATCTGACGCGCGGTGATGAAACCGCGGGTCGTCGCTTTCAGGCCGTACTCACCGAAGCTGACGCGGTTACCCACCTGCGCCATGCCGCGGTTGCGGCCCTTCATGGTCTTCCTGAATTTGGTTCTTTTTGGCTGCAGCATGGCTGTCTACTCCTAGCTAGCGCCTTTCTGGTTGCTCTGGTTTTCCTGGGCCTGGTGGGCGTGCAGGTCGAAGACCTCGCCCTTGTAGATCCAGACCTTCACACCGAGCACACCGTAAGTCGTCTGGGCTTCAACGAAGCCGTAATCCACGTCCGCACGCAGCGTGTGCAGCGGCACCTGGCCTTCGCGGTACCACTCCGTACGCGCGATGTCGGCGCCGTTCAGGCGGCCGGATACGCTGACCTTGATGCCCAGGGCACCGAGGCGCATGGAGTTGCCCACGGCGCGCTTCATCGCGCGACGGAACATGATGCGGCGCTCGAGCTGCTGGGCGATGCCTTCGGCCACCAGCTGGGCGTCCAGCTCGGGCTTGCGGATCTCCTGCACCGTGATGTGGGTCGGAACCCCCATCAGCTGGCTCACTTCGCGACGCAGACGCTCGATGTCCTCGCCCTTCTTGCCGATGACGATGCCCGGACGCGCCGTGTGGATCGTGATGCGCGCGGACTTGGCCGGACGCTCGATCTGGATACGGCTGACCGCGGCCTGCGCCAGGCGCTTGCGCAGGTAGTCACGGACCTCGAGGTCGGACTTCAGCTGCTCGGCATAGTCGCCCTTGTCGGCGAACCAGGTCGAATTCCAGTCCTTGGCGATGCCAAGGCGGATGCCTGTCGGATGTACCTTCTGACCCATAGTCTTTTCCTGGTTGTCTTATTCGCTGTCCGCGACCGTCACGGTGATGTGACTGGTGCGCTTCAAAATCCGGGTACCCCGGCCCTTGGCCCGGGCGCGACCGCGCTTCATCGTCGGACCTTCGTCCACGGTGATCCGCGAGATCTTCAGCTCATCGATGTCGGCGCCTTCGTTGTGCTCGGCGTTGGCGATGGCGGACAGCAGCACCTTTTTCACGAGGTGCGCCGCTTTCTTCGGGCTGAACGCCAGGAGCTGTTCGGCCTTTTCCACCGGCATGCCCCGAACCTGGTCCGCAACGAGGCGGACTTTCTGCGCGGAGATGCGGGCGCCATTGAGTTTCGCTGTGACTTCCATGGCTGCGTCCTTACTTGGTCTTGCGGTCACCGGAGTGACCCTTGAACGTGCGCGTTGCCGCGAATTCGCCCAGTTTGTGACCGATCATCTGCTCGTTGACCAGGATCGGAACGTGCTGCCGCCCGTTGTGCACGGCAATCGTCAGCCCCACCATCTCCGGGGTGATCATGGACCGGCGCGACCAGGTGCGGATGGGACGCTTGTTGTTCGTCTCCAGCGCGTTCTCGACCTTGGCCTGCAGGTGATGGTCGATGAATGGGCCTTTCTTGATTGATCTTGGCATCGTCTTGTCCCGTTACTTGGCCGAACGCTTACGGACGATGAACTTGTCCGTACGCTTGTTGCTGCGGGTCTTGTGACCCTTGGTGGACACACCCCAGGGCGTGACCGGGTGACGGCCGCCGGAGGTCTTGCCCTCACCACCGCCGTGCGGGTGATCGACCGGGTTCATGGCCACGCCACGCACCGTCGGACGGATCCCGCGCCAGCGCTTGGCGCCGGCCTTGCCCAGCTTCTCGAGGTTGTGCTCGGAGTTGGACACTTCACCCACGGTCGCGCGGCAGCGCGTCGGCACCTTGCGCATCTCGCCGGAGCGCAGACGCAGGGTGGCGTACTGGCCTTCACGGGCCACGAGCTGCACGGCGGCGCCGGCGCTGCGCGCCAGCTGGGCGCCCTTGCCCGGCTTCAGTTCCACGCAGTGCACCACGGTGCCCACGGGAATGTTGCGCAGCGGCAGGGCGTTGCCGGCCTTGATGGCCGCTTCGCGGCCGCTCATCACCGGGTCGCCGGCCTGCACGGCCTTGGGCGCGATGATGTAACGGCGTTCACCGTCGGCGTACAGCACCAGGGCGATGTGGGCGCTGCGGTTCGGATCGTATTCAATCCGTTCCACTTTGCCGGGCACGCCGTCCTTGTCCCGCTTGAAGTCGATCACGCGGTAGTGCTGCTTGTGACCACCACCCTTGTGACGGGTCGTGATACGACCGTTGTTGTTGCGACCGCCGGTTTTCGACTTCTTCTCCAGCAGGGCCTCGTGGGGAGCACCCTTGTGAAGATGATCGTGGCGCACGCGCACCACGCCGCGGCGGCCAGGCGATGTCGGTTTTGCCTTAACAATAGCCATGACTCAATCCTTAAACTGATTCGCCCAGGAGGTCGATGACCTGTCCTTCCTGGATCCGAACGTATGCCTTTTTCCAGTCCGAACGCTTGCCGGCGCGCAACTTGAAGGATTTGCTCTTGCCCTTCACGTTGGCCACGCGCACGGACTCGACGTTCACGTCGAACAGCGCTTCCACGGCGTCACGCACGTCCGCCTTGGTGGCGTCCGTCGTTACGCGGAACACGTACTGGTTGCCCTGCTCACCGACCCGTGCCGATTTCTCGGTCACGCGCGGTGCGACGAGCACTTTGTAGAGTCGTTCGTTGTTCATCCCAGCCACTCCTGGATCTTGGCGACCGCATCCACGGTCACGATCACTTTTTCAGCGGACACCAGGCTCACCGGGTCGATGCCGGCCACGTCCACGACGTGCACGCCCACCAGGTTGCGAGACGCCAGGAACAGGTTCTCGTCCACCTCGGAGGTGATGACCAGCGCCTGGCTCACGCCCAGGGCGTCCAGCTTGCCGATCAGCTCCTTGCTGCGCGGCGCTTCCACCTGGAAGTCGTCCACGATCACCAGCGCGTCCTGGCGGACGAGCTCGGAGAGGATCGCCTGCATGGCGCCGCGGTACATCTTGCGGTTCACCTTCTGGCTGTGATCCCGGGGCGCTGCCGCGAACGCGCGGCCGCCGCCGACCCAGATCGGGCCACGGGTGGTACCGGCGCGGGCGCGGCCCGTGCCTTTCTGGCGCCACGGCTTCTTGCCGCCGCCGCTGACCGCGGCGCGGTTCTTCTGCGCTTTGGTGCCAGCGCGTGCGCCGGCCAGGTAGGCCGTGACCACCTGGTGCACCAGGGCTTCGGAATAATCACGACCGAAGGTTGCTTCCGAAACCTGGATGTCTTTTCCGCCTGCTGTTGCGAGTTTCATCTTGTTCATCCTCAGTGCTTCACGGACGGACGGACGGTGACCGTGCCGCCGGCCGCGCCGGGAACGGCGCCCTTGATCAGCAGCAGGTTGCGTTCGGCGTCCACGCGAACCACTTCCAGGTTCTGCGTGGTGACGCGCTCGTCGCCCATGTGGCCGGACATCTTCTTGCCCTTGAACACGCGGCCCGGGGTCTGGTTCTGACCAATGGAACCCGGTGCGCGGTGGGACACGGAGTTGCCGTGGGTGGCATCCTGGGTCCGGAAGTTGTGGCGCTTCACCGTGCCGGCGAAGCCCTTGCCCTTGCTGGTCCCGGTGACGTCCACCATCTGGCCCGCCTCGAACTGGGTCACGCCCAGCTCGGCGCCCGCTTCCAGGTCCGCGCCCTCTTCACCTTCCAGGCGCAGTTCCCACAGGCCACGGCCCGCTTCCACGCCAGCCTTGGCAAAGTGCCCGGCCGACGGTTTGCTCACCTGGTTGCCGCGTTTTGCGCCGGCAGTCACCTGCAGGGCGGCGTAGCCGTCGGTGTCGTCGGTCTTGACCTGGGTGACGCGGTTCGGCGTCGCCTCGATCACCGTCACGGGGATGGACTCTCCCTCTTCGGTGAACACCCGGGTCATTCCGGCTTTGCGTCCAATGATTCCAATCGCCATTGTCGTGTCTCTCGTCAGTCGTGCCGGGCCGGTCAGTACAGCTTGATCTGTACGTCCACGCCCGCGGCGAGATCGAGCTTCATCAGGGAATCAACGGTCTTGTCGTTGGGATCCACGATGTCCATGAGCCGCTTGTGCGTGCGGGTCTCGTACTGGTCGCGCGCGTCCTTGTTGACGTGCGGCGAGATCAGCACGGTGTGCCGCTCGATGCGGGTGGGCAGCGGAATGGGGCCACGCACCTGCGCGCCGGTCCGTCGTGCCGTTTCCACGATTTCCTGGGCGGAACGATCGATCAGTCGGTGATCGAATGCCTTCAGCCGGATGCGGATTCTCTGGTCAGCCATCTCTATTTACTCGCTATGCTCGTTTACTCGATCACCTTCGCGACCACGCCCGCACCCACGGTGCGACCGCCTTCGCGAATGGCGAAACGCAGGCCTTCTTCCATGGCGATCGGCGCGATCAGCGACACCTTCATCTGAATGTTGTCGCCCGGCATCACCATCTCCACGCCTTCCGGCAGCTCCACCGCACCCGTCACGTCCGTCGTGCGGAAGTAGAACTGCGGGCGGTAGCCCTTGAAGAACGGCGTGTGACGACCGCCTTCTTCCTTGGACAGGATGTACACCTCCGCCTCGAACTTCGTGTGCGGCGTGATCGTGCCAACGTGCGCCAGCACCTGGCCACGCTCCACTTCGTCACGCTTCGTGCCGCGCAGCAGCACACCCACGTTGTCCCCTGCCCGACCTTCGTCCAGCAGCTTGCGGAACATCTCAACGCCCGTGCAGGTGGTCTTGGTCGTGTCCTTGATGCCCACGATCTCGATCTCTTCACCCACCTTGATCACGCCACGCTCCACACGACCGGTCACCACCGTGCCGCGGCCAGAGATCGAGAACACGTCCTCGATCGGCAGCAGGAACGGCTTGTCCGTGTCACGCACCGGCTCCGGGATGTAGTTGTCCATCTCTTCCAGAAGCTTCAGCACCGACGGCACACCAATATCAGAGGTGTCGCCTTCCAGCGCCTTCAGCGCAGAACCCGTCACGATCGGGGTGTCGTCGCCCGGGAACTCGTAGGAGGACAGCAGCTCGCGCACTTCCATCTCCACCAGTTCCAGCAGCTCGGCGTCGTCCACCTGGTCCGCCTTGTTCAGGTACACCAGGATGTACGGCACACCCACCTGGCGCGCCAGCAGAATGTGCTCGCGCGTCTGCGGCATCGGGCCGTCAGCGGCCGAGCACACCAGGATCGCACCGTCCATCTGCGCCGCACCCGTGATCATGTTCTTCACGTAGTCAGCGTGACCCGGGCAGTCCACGTGCGCGTAGTGACGACCGTCGGTCTCGTACTCCACGTGGGCCGTCGCGATCGTGATACCGCGCTCGCGCTCTTCCGGGGCGTTGTCGATCTGGTCGTACGCCTTGAACGTGCCGCCGCGCGCTTCCGCGCACACCTTCGTCAAAGCCGCCGTCAGCGTCGTCTTGCCGTGGTCCACGTGACCAATCGTGCCAACGTTCACGTGGGGCTTGTTACGTTCGAACTTTTCCTTGGACATCGATTGCCTTCCTCTATGTCTTTCGTCCGCCTCAGGCGGTTTTCCTGATCACCGTGTCCGCGACGCTGGTCGGCGCCTCGGCATAGTGGTCGAATTCCATCGTGTATGTGGCCCGGCCCTGGGTCTGAGACCTCAGGTCCGTGGCGTAACCGAACATTTCCGACAACGGCACGTGGGCGTTCACGATCTTGCCCGCGGGCGTGTCTTCCATGCCCTGGACGATGCCCCGGCGACGGTTCAGGTCGCCCATCACATCACCCATGTAATCTTCGGGTGTCACCACCTCGACCTTCATCATCGGTTCGAGCAGCACCGGATTCGCCAGCAGGGCCGCGTTCCGGAAGGCCATGGAGCCGGCGATCTTGAAGGCCATCTCCGACGAATCCACCTCGTGGTAGGAACCGTCGATCAGCGTGGCCTTGCAGTCCACCAGCGGGTACCCGGCGACGACCCCATTGGTCATCTGTTCCTGGATGCCCTTGTCCACGGAGCCGATGTATTCCTTCGGCACCACGCCACCCACGATGGCGTTCTCGAACTCGTAACCCGCGCCGGAAGCCATCGGCTCCAGGCGGATCTTCACGTGGCCGTACTGGCCGCGCCCGCCGCTCTGGCGGATGAACTTGCCTTCCGCCTCGACCGACTTGCGGATGGTCTCGCGGTAGGCCACCTGCGGCCGGCCCACGTTGGCCTCGACCTTGAACTCGCGCTTCATGCGGTCCACCAGGATGTCCAGGTGCAACTCGCCCATGCCCGAGATGATGGTCTGGCCCGACTCCTCGTCCGTATGCACGCGGAAGGACGGATCCTCCTGCGCCAGCTTGCCGAGGGCGACGCCCATCTTCTCCTGGTCCGCCTTGGTCTTCGGCTCCACGGCCACCGAAATGACCGGCTCCGGGAACTCCATGCGTTCCAGCGTGATGACCTGGTCGAGGTCACACAGGGTGTCACCCGTGGTGACATCCTTCAGGCCCACGGCGGCGGCGATGTCGCCGGCGCGGACTTCCTTGATCTCGTCGCGGTGGTTCGCGTGCATCTGCAGGATGCGTCCCACGCGCTGTTTCGTGCCTTTCACCGGGTTGTAGACCGTGTCCCCGGACGCCAGCACGCCTGAGTACACCCGGAAGAACGTCAGCGAACCCACGAAGGGATCGGTGGCGATCTTGAACGCCAGTGCCGCGAACGGCGCCTGGTCGTCGCTCGGCCTTTCGGCCTCCTGCTCGTTCTCGAGCATCCCCCGGATCGGCGGCACGTCCACCGGCGAGGGCATCAATTCGACAACCGCGTCCAGCAATGCCTGGACGCCCTTGTTCTTGAACGCGCTGCCACACAGGCAGGGCACGATCTCGTTGGCCACCGTGCCGGCGCGCAGCCCTTCGAGCAGCTGCTCGCGCGTCAGGTCGCCGGTCTCCAGGTACGCTTCCATCAGCGTCTCGGAGGTTTCGGCGGCGGCCTCCAGCATCACTTCGCGGGCCGCCAGGGCTTCATCCAGCAGCTCGGCGGGGATGTCCTTCGCCTCGAAGGTCGTCCCCAGGTCCTCGGCGTTCCAGAAGATCGCCTTCATGCGGACCAGGTCCACGACGCCGGCGAAATCGTCCTCGGCGCCGATTGGAAGCTGCACCGGCACGGGACGCGCGCCCAGCCGCTTCCGGATCTGTTCCACCACCCGGCCGAAATCCGCGCCGATGCGGTCCATCTTGTTCACGAAGGCCACCCGCGGCACGCCGTACCGGGTCGCCTGGCGCCAGACCGTTTCGGACTGGGGCTGCACACCACCGACGGCGCAGAACACCGCCACGGTGCCGTCGAGCACTCGCAGGGACCGCTCCACCTCGATGGTGAAGTCGACGTGCCCCGGCGTATCGATGATATTGATCCGGTGCTCGTCGAACTGCTGGTCCATGCCCTTCCAGAAGCAGGTCGTGGCCGCGGAGGTGATGGTGATGCCCCGCTCCTGTTCCTGTTCCATCCAGTCCATGACCGCGTTGCCGTCGTGCACCTCACCGATCTTGTGCGACACCCCGGTGTAAAACAGGATGCGCTCGGTCGTCGTCGTCTTGCCGGCATCGATGTGCGCCATGATGCCGATGTTCCGATAACGCTCGATGGGTGTGGTCCTGGCCACGACGGCGGTCCTCTCTCCTGGGCCTTACCAGCGGTAGTGCGAGAAGGCCTTGTTCGCTTCCGCCATGCGGTGCGTGTCTTCTTTCTTCTTCACTGCGGAGCCGCGCTGTTCGCAGGCTTCCAGCAGTTCACCCGCCAGCTTGGCCGGCATGGAGGACTCGTGACGGCCACGGGCCGCATCGATGATCCAGCGCATGGCCAGGGCCTGGCGGCGTTTCGGCCGCACTTCCACGGGCACCTGGTAGGTGGCGCCACCGACACGGCGGGATTTCACCTCGACCATGGGGCTCACGTTGTCCAGGGCCTGCTCGATCAGCTCGGCGGGAGAGGCGCTCTTGTTGCGCTCTTCCATCACTTCCATCGCGCCGTACACGATGCGCTCGGCGGTGGACTTCTTGCCGCTCTGCATCACCATGTTGATGAAGCGGGCAATCACTTCACTGCCGTGCTTCGGATCCGGCAGGATTTCCCGGGTGTAGTTGCTGTTCTTTCTTGACATCGCTCTATCCGTCTCGATTCAGGGGCCGGGAGCCGTTCAGCTCTTGGGCCGCTTGGCGCCGTACTTCGAACGGCCCTGGCGGCGGTCGGAAACTCCGGCCGTGTCCAGGCTGCCGCGAACCGTGTGGTAGCGCACACCCGGCAGGTCTTTCACACGACCGCCGCGGATCAGCACCACGCTGTGCTCCTGCAGGTTGTGGCCTTCGCCACCGATGTAGGAGGTCACTTCGAAACCATTGGTCAGGCGCACGCGGGCCACCTTGCGAAGCGCCGAATTCGGCTTCTTCGGGGTGGTGGTGTAGACGCGCGTGCAGACGCCCCGCTTCTGCGGGCATCCTTCCAGCGCCGGCACGTTGCTCTTGTAAGCTTTCGGCTTGCGCGGCTTGCGAACCAGTTGATTGACTGTCGACATATTTAGCGTCCCTAGATAAACAAAAACGACAGCCGGCCCTTGCTGGGTGGGCCTGACTGTCGAGGGGCGCGCATTTTTACGCACCCTTCCTGCAATGTCAAACGCTCAACCCCTGATTCCAAATGGACAAGGATTGAGCGCCTATGGATCCGGCCCACGCGCCGGCGACATCGGCTATCCGAAACGGTCTCTGGGCAGGCGCTTTGGGCCTTGGTCCGTTGTGATCCGGACCGCCTGGCGCCCTTCCGCTACCGCTCGGCTTCCCTTCTGGGAAGATCGAATGAGTTAGCCGGTCAAGTATGACACGACATTCCCACGAGGGCAAGCCCTTATCAAGGAAAAAGCCCGCCAGGCGGCGGGCTTTTTCGGTACAGCAGCTGGAGCGCCGAACTTACTCGGACGCTTCCGCCTCGTCTTCCGCTTCCGCCGGCATTTCGGCGGCGACGGCAGCGGCGAGCGCGGCCAGATCGATCTCCGGCTCCTCGTCCTGCTGACGCTTGCGCGAGGAGTGGTAGGCCATGCCGGTACCCGCCGGAATGAGGCGGCCGACGATGACGTTCTCCTTCAGGCCCCGCAGGTGGTCCGTGGTGCCGCGAACGGCGGCCTCGGTCAGCACGCGGGTGGTTTCCTGGAAGGAAGCCGCGGAGATGAACGACTCGGTGGCCAGCGAGGCCTTGGTGATGCCGAGCAGCACACGCTCGTACTGGGCCGGATCACCCTTGTCGCGCAGGGCGATCTCGTTCTCGTCCAGCACGCGCGCCAGGTCGAGCTGTTCGGAGCGCAGCAGACGGGTGTCGCCGGACTCGCGGACTTCGGCCTTGCGCAGCATCTGGCGAATGATCACCTCAATGTGCTTGTCGTTGATCTTCACACCCTGGAGGCGGTAGACGTCCTGGATTTCCTTCACCAGGTAGTCCGACAGGGCCTCCACGCCCATGAGGCGCAGGATGTCGTGGGGGTTGGGTTCGCCTTCCACCACGGTTTCGCCCTTCTCCACGTGCTCGCCTTCGAAGACGATGACGTGGCGCCACTTCGGAATCAGCTCCTCGTAGGGCGCGTCGTCGTCCACGCGACCATCGATCGGACGCGCCTTGGCGTTCTTGGCGTCTTCGTCGGTCGGCGTGATGATCAAGCGCTGCTTGCCCTTGGTCTCCTTGCCGAAGCTCACGATGCCGGACTTGCCTGCCAGGATGGCCGGCTCCTTCGGCTTGCGCGCCTCGAACAGGTCGGCCACGCGGGGCAGACCACCGGTGATGTCACGGGTCTTCGAAGACTCCTGCGGCACGCGGGCCACGACGTCACCGACCTTCACTTCCTGGCCGTCCTTGATGTTCACGATGGAACCGGGCAGCAGGAAATACTGGGCGGGAATGTCGGTGCCGGCGATCTTGAGCTCCTTGCCCTTGCCGTCCACCAGGGCCACCACGGGGCGCAGGTCCTTGCCGGCGCTGCCGCGCTGCTTCGGATCCGTCACGACCAGGCTGCTCAGGCCGGTGATGTCGTCGGTGGTCTCGTTGACCGTCACACCGTCGATGAAGTCGGTGAACTTCACCTTGCCCGCCACCTCGGTGATGATCGGGTGGGTGTGCGGGTCCCAGTTGGCCACGACGTCGCCGGCTTCGATCTTGTCGCCATCGCGCTTGTTGACCACGGCGCCGTACGGAATCTTGTAGCGCTCGCGCTCACGGCCATGATCGTCCATGACCGAGATTTCGCCGGAGCGGGACACCGCCACCAGCTGGCCATCGGCGTTTTCGACCGACTTCAGGTTGTGCAGGCGAATGGTGCCGGAGGACTTGACCTGGATGTGGTCCACGGCGGCGGCACGGGAAGCCGCGCCACCGATGTGGAAGGTCCGCATCGTCAGCTGCGTACCCGGCTCGCCGATGGACTGGGCGGCGATGACGCCGACCGCTTCGCCCTGGTTCACCAGGTCGCCGCGGGCCAGGTCACGGCCGTAGCACATCGCGCACACGCCGTAGCGGGTGCTGCAGGTGATGGTGGAGCGGACCAGCAGCGTGTCCACGCCGTTGGCTTCCAGATCTTCCACCATCTGCTCATCCAGCAGGGTGTTGCGCTCGATCAGGACTTCCTCGGTACCGGGCTTCAGCACGTCTTCGGCCGTCACGCGACCCAGCACGCGCTCGCTCAGCGGCTCGACCACGTCGCCGCCTTCCACGATGGGCTGCATGCGAACGCCGGCCTCGGTGCCACAGTCGGTCTCGGTGATGACCATGTCCTGGGCCACGTCCACCAGGCGGCGGGTCAGGTAACCGGAGTTGGCGGTCTTGAGCGCCGTGTCCGCCAGGCCCTTGCGCGCGCCGTGCGTGGAGATGAAGTACTGCAGCACGTCCAGGCCTTCACGGAAGTTGGCCGTGATGGGCGTCTCGATGATGGAGCCGTCCGGCTTGGCCATCAGGCCACGCATGCCCGCCAGCTGGCGGATCTGGGCGGCGGAACCACGGGCGCCGGAGTCGGCCATGATGAAGATGGAGTTCATGGAGTCCTGCTCCACGTTCTTGCCATCCACCTCGACCGTGTCCTTGCCGATGGCCTGCATCATCGCGCGGGCCACCTGTTCGTTGGTGCGCGACCAGATGTCCACGACCTTGTTGTAGCGCTCACCCGCCGTCACCAGGCCGGAGGCGTACTGGTTCTGGATTTCCACCACTTCTTCCTCGGCGGAATCCAGGATGCCGGCCTTCTGCTCCGGGATCACCAGGTCGTCGATACCGATGGACACGCCGGCGCTGGTGGCGTACTGGAAGCCGGTGTACATCAGGCGATCGGCGAAGACCACGGTGTTCTTCAGCCCCAGACGACGGTAGCAGCTGTTGATCAGATCGGAGATCTGACGCTTCTTCAGCGGCTTGTTGAGCATGTGGAACGGCATGCCCTTGGGCCGGATTTCGGCCAGCAGGGCGCGACCCACGGTGGTTTCCACCAGGTTGGTTTCGTGACGCTCCTCGCCGTGCTCGGAGATGATCACCTCGTCGATGCGCACCTTGATGCGCCCGTGCAGGGCCACGGCCTTGTTCGCATAGGCGCGGTGCACTTCGGCGGTATCGGCGAAGTACATGCCCTCCCCGGCCGCGCCGGCGAGTTCACGGGTCATGTAGTACAGGCCCAGCACCACGTCCTGGGTCGGCACGATGATCGGTTCACCGTTGGCCGGGGACAGGATGTTGTTGGACGACATCATCAGGGCGCGCGCTTCGAGCTGCGCCTCGATGGACAGCGGCACGTGAACGGCCATCTGGTCGCCGTCGAAGTCGGCGTTGAAGGCGGTGCACACCAGCGGGTGCAGCTGGATGGCCTTGCCCTCGATCAGCACGGGTTCGAAGGCCTGGATGCCCAGGCGGTGCAGGGTCGGGGCGCGGTTGAGCAGCACCGGGTGTTCGCGGATGACCTCGGAGAGGATATCCCAGACCTCGGCCTTCTCGGACTCGACCAGCTTCTTGGCCGCCTTGATGGTGGCCGCCATGCCACGGCGCTGCAGCTTGCTGAAGATGAACGGCTTGAACAGTTCCAGCGCCATCTTCTTGGGCAGGCCGCACTGGTGCAGCATGAGGGTCGGGCCGACCACGATCACGGAACGGCCGGAGTAGTCCACGCGCTTGCCGAGCAGGTTCTGGCGGAAACGCCCCTGCTTGCCCTTGATCATGTCCGCGAGGGACTTGAGCGGGCGACGGTTGGTGCCGGTGATGGCGCGGCCACGGCGGCCGTTGTCCAGCAGCGCGTCCACGGCTTCCTGCAGCATGCGCTTTTCGTTGCGCACGATGATGTCGGGCGCGTTCAGCTCCAGCAGCCGCTTGAGGCGGTTGTTGCGGTTGATCACGCGGCGGTACAGGTCGTTCAGGTCGGACGTGGCGAAGCGGCCGCCGTCCAGCGGCACCAGCGGACGCAGGTCCGGCGGCAGCACGGGCAGCACGTTCATGATCATGTATTCCGGGCGATTGCCGGAATCCAGGAACGCTTCCACCAGCTTGACGCGCTTGGACAGGCGCTTGAGCTTGGTTTCCGAACGCGTGGCGCCGATGTCGTCGCGCAGGCGGTTCAGCTCTTCCTGCAGGTCGATGGTCTTGAGCAGGTCGAAGATCGCCTCGGCGCCCATCTTGGCGTCGAACTCGTCACCGTAGGTCTCGACGGCGTCCAGGTACTGCTCGTCGGTGAGCAGCTGGCCGCGCTCGAGATCGGTCAGGCCCGCATCGAGCACCACGTAGGACTCGAAATACAGGATCCGCTCGATGTCGCGCAGGGTCATGTCCAGCATCAGGCCGATGCGGGACGGCAGCGACTTCAGGAACCAGATGTGCGCGACCGGGCTGGCCAGCTCGATATGCGCCATGCGCTCGCGACGCACCTTGGTCAGGGTCACCTCGGTGCCGCACTTTTCGCAGACCACGCCACGGTGCTTCATGCGCTTGTACTTGCCGCACAGGCACTCGTAGTCCTTCACCGGGCCGAAGATGGCCGCGCAGAACAGGCCGTCGCGCTCAGGCTTGAAGGTCCGGTAGTTGATCGTCTCCGGCTTCTTGACCTCGCCATAGGACCAGGAACGGATCAGGTCCGGCGGCGCCAGGCCAATGCTGATGGCGTCGAAATCCAGCGGCTGGCGCTGGCGGTTGTAGAGATTGAGTAAGTCTCTCACTGTGACGTCTCCTGTCCCTGTCAGGACTCTTCGAGTTCGATGTTGATCCCGAGCGAGCGGATTTCCTTCACGAGCACGTTGAAGGATTCAGGCATGCCTGCCGCCATTTCGTGATTGCCATCGACGATGTTCTTGTACATCTGGTTGCGACCACCGACGTCGTCGGACTTGACCGTCAGCATTTCCTGCAGCGTGTAGGCCGCGCCGTAGGCTTCCAGGGCCCAGACCTCCATCTCGCCGAAGCGCTGGCCGCCGAACTGGGCCTTGCCGCCGAGCGGCTGCTGCGTGACGAGGCTGTACGGGCCGGTGGAGCGCGCATGCATCTTGTCGTCCACCAGGTGGTTCAGCTTGAGCATGTACATGTAGCCCACGGTGACCGGGCGGTCGAAGGCATCGCCGGTGCGGCCGTCGAACAGCGTGGTCTGGCCGTTGGCCGGCAGGCCGGCGAGTTCGAGCAGGCCCTTGATCGCCGTTTCCGGCGCGCCGTCGAACACGGGCGTGGCCATCGGCACGCCGCCGCGCAGGTTCTCGGCCATGGTCTTGATCTCACCCGCGGAGAACTGCTTCATGTTGACGCGGCCCTCCTTGTCGGAGTTGTAGACCTTGCCCAGGAACTCGCGGACCTCTTCGGTCTTGGCATTCTGGTCGAGCATCTCGCCGATGCGCAGGCCCAGGCCACGCGCCGCCCAGCCCAGGTGCGTTTCCAGCACCTGGCCGATGTTCATGCGCGAAGGCACGCCCAGCGGGTTGAGGACGATGTCGACGGGTGTGCCGTCTTCCATGTAAGGCATGTCCTCGGTCGGCACGATCATGGAGATCACGCCCTTGTTGCCGTGGCGGCCGGCCATCTTGTCACCCGGCTGGATGCGGCGCTTGACGGCCAGGTAGACCTTGACCATCTTCAGCACGCCCGGGGCGAGGTCGTCGCCCTGGGTGATCTTGCCTTTCTTCTCGTCGAAGCGGGCGTCGAAGGCCTTGCGCTGCGCCTTCACCTGGTCGGCCATCTCCTCGAGGAGGTCGTTGGCCTTGTCGTCCTTCATGACCAGCTTGAACCAGTCTTCCTGTTCCAGCTCGGCGAGGTAGGTCTTGGTGACCTTCTGGTCCTTCTTCAGGCCCGGGCCCTTGACCACCTGCTTGCCCACGAGGACGTTTTCCAGGCGCTGGAAGATCGCGCTTTCCACGATCAGGCGCTGGTCGTCGAGGTCCTTGCGGACCTGGCGCAGCTGTTCCTGCTCGATGGAGATTGCACGCTCGTCCTTCTCCACGCCGTCGCGGGTGAAGACCTGAACGTCGATCACGGTGCCGTCCATGCCGGAAGGCACGCGCAGGGAGGTGTCCTTCACGTCGGACGCCTTCTCACCGAAGATGGCGCGCAGCAGCTTCTCTTCCGGGGTCAGCTGGGTCTCGCCCTTGGGCGTGACCTTGCCGACCAGGATGTCGCCGGCCTTCACCTCGGCGCCGATGTACACGATGCCGGACTGGTCCAGCTTGTTCAGGTTGTGCTCACCGACGTTCGGGATGTCCGCGGAAATTTCCTCCGAGCCCAGCTTGGTGTCGCGGGCCACGCAGGTCAGTTCCTCGATGTGGATGGTGGTGAAACGGTCTTCCTGCACCACCCGCTCGGAGATGAGGATGGAATCCTCGAAGTTGTAGCCGTTCCAGGGCATGAACGCGACCAGCATGTTCTGGCCCAGGGCCAGTTCACCGAGGTCGGTGGACGGGCCGTCGGCCAGCACGTCGCCGCCGGAAACCACGTCGCCCACGGTCACCAGCGGACGCTGGTTCATGCAGGTGTTCTGGTTGGAACGCTGGTACTTCACCAGGTTGTAGATGTCCACGCCCGGATCGCCGGCTTCCACCTCTTCCTCGTTGGCGCGCACCACGATGCGGCCCGCGTCGACCTGGTCGACCACGCCGCCACGGCGGGCCACGGCGGTCACGCCGGAGTCGGTGGCCACCACGCGCTCCATGCCGGTGCCCACCAGGGGCTTGTCGGCGCGCAGCGTCGGCACGGCCTGGCGCTGCATGTTGGAGCCCATGAGGGCGCGGTTGGCGTCGTCGTGCTCCAGGAAGGGCACCAGAGAGGCGGCCACGGAGACGATCTGCTTCGGCGAGACGTCCATGTAGCTCACGTCCGCCGGCTCCTTCAGGGTGAACTCACCCAGGTGCCGGCAGGGAATGAACTCGTCCACGAACTTGCCGTTGCCATCCAGTTCGGCGTTGGCCTGGGCGATCACGAAATCGCCTTCGACGATGGCGGACAGGTATTCCACCTCGCTCGTGACCTTGCCGTTCTCGACCTTGCGGTACGGAGTCTCCAGGAAGCCGTAATCGTTGGTGCGCGCGTAGACGGCCAGGGAGTTGATCAGGCCGATGTTCGGGCCTTCCGGCGTCTCGATCGGGCACACGCGGCCGTAGTGCGTCGGGTGCACGTCGCGCACCTCGAAGCCGGCGCGTTCACGGGTCAGGCCACCCGGGCCGAGGGCCGACACGCGACGCTTGTGCGTGACTTCCGACAGCGGGTTGTTCTGGTCCATGAACTGGCTGAGCTGGCTGGAGCCGAAGAACTCCTTGATCGCGGCGGCCACGGGCTTGGCGTTGATCAGTTCCTGCGGGGTCAGGCCTTCGCTCTCGGCGACGCTCAGGCGCTCGCGCACGGCGCGCTCGACGCGGACCACGCCCACGCGGAACACGTTCTCGGCCATTTCGCCCACGGAACGCACACGGCGGTTGCCCAGGTGGTCGATGTCGTCCACCCCGCCCTTGCCGTTGCGGATGTCGATCAGCACCTTCAGCACGGAGATGATGTCGTCGCGGTCCAGCACGCCCGGACCTTCGATGTCCTTGCGGCCGACACGGCGGTTGAACTTCATCCGGCCCACGGAGGACAGGTCGTAGCGCTCCTCGGTGAAGAACAGGTTCTTGAACAGGTTCTGGGCCGCTTCCTTGGTCGGCGGCTCACCCGGGCGCATCATGCGGTAGATCTCCACCAGGGCCTCGAGCTCGTTGGTGGAGGTATCGATGTTCAGGGTGCTGGAAATGTACGGGCCCTGGTCGAGGTCGTTGACGTACAGGATCTCGAACTTCTTGATGCCCGCGTCACGCAGCTTCTCGAGCAGCTCCTCGGTGATTTCCGCATTGGCCTCGGCCAGCACTTCGCCGCTGTCGGTGTCGACGATGCTCTTGGCGAGGATCTTGCTCTCCAGGTAATCGTCCGGCACTTCCATGGCCTTCATGCCGGCCTCGGAGATCAGCTTCACGTGGCGCGCGGTGATGCGCTTGCCCGTGGCGACGATAACCTCGCCTTTCTTGTCGACGATGTCGAACAGCGCGGTTTCGCCGCGCAGGCGTTCGGGCACCACTTCCAGCTTGGCGCCGTTCTTGAGCAGGTCGATCTTGCTGGTTTCGAAGAACGTCTCGAGGATTTCTTCGTTGGTCATGCCCAGGGCGCGCAGCAGGATGGTCACCGGCAGCTTGCGGCGACGGTCGATGCGCGTGTAGATGGCGTCCTTCGGATCGAACTCGAAGTCCAGCCAGGATCCGCGGTAGGGAATCACACGCGCGGAGAACAGCAGCTTGCCGCTGGAGTGCGTCTTGCCCTTGTCGTGGTCGAAGAACACGCCCGGCGAACGGTGCAGCTGGGAAACGATCACGCGCTCGGTGCCGTTGATGATGAAGGTGCCCGTCTCGGTCATGAGCGGCAGGTCGCCCATGTAGACTTCCTGCTCCTTCACGCTCTTCACCGGCTTCTGCTTGGCGGAGCTTTCCTTGTCGAAGATCACCAGGCGGACCTTCACGCGCAGCGGCGCCGCATAGGTCATGCCACGCAGCTTGCATTCCTTCACGTCGAACGGGGGCGTGCCCAATTCATAGCTCACGTATTCCAGCGCCGCATTGCCGGAGTAGGACGTGATCGGGAACACGGACTTGAGCGCGCCGTGCAGGCCCCGCTCGCGCCGGTCATCCTCGCTGACATCCGTCTGCAGGAATTCCTCGTAGGACCGGATCTGGGTCTCCAGAAGAAAAGGCACGTCGAGCACCGATTGCCGCTCGCCGAATTCCTTGCGAATACGCTTTTTCTCGGTAAAGGAATAACTCATGTTTCACACCGCCTGGACTGTGCCCGCCCACTCAGGGGCCGGCTCGTAAATTCCGTGTTGGCCCGACCGGCGACGAATGCGCCGTTCGGGACCTCCGTTCCTGTCATCGCCGCACCGGATGCCCGGGCAGTGACACAGAAACAGGAACAGGCCGGGGACCGAAATCCCCAGCCGGTTCCGTTCTCCATCCCCGAAGGGAAAGAGATTTACTTGACCTCGACAGAAGCGCCGGCTTCTTCGAGTTTCTTCTTGAGTTCCTCGGCTTCGGCCTTGTCCACGCCTTCCTTCACAGCGGAAGGAGCGCCTTCGACCAGGTCCTTGGCTTCTTTCAGGCCCAGGCCCGTGATTTCACGGACGGCCTTGATCACCGGAACCTTGTTGCTGCCGAAGGAAGCCAGCACCACGTCGAACTCGGTCTTTTCTTCCGCGGCGGCGGCGTCGCCACCAGCTGCCGGGGCAGCCACTGCAGCCACGGCGGCAGCAGCGGAAACGCCGAACTTCTCTTCCATGGCGTCGATGAGTTCGACCACGTCCATCACGCTCATGTTGGCGATGGTTTCGAGGATGTCTTCTTTTGAAACGGCCATTGTCGTCTCTCCAATCAATAGTTAACGGGGCAAAATGCCCACAATGTCAAACAATTACGTTCAGGCGGTTGCCTGCTTTGCGTCCCGTACGGCAGCGAAGGTGCGCACCAGCTTGGCATGGGGTTCCTGAAGCGTCCGGACGAATTTCTCGATCGGGGCTTTCATCACACCCATGAGCATGGCGATCGCCTGGTCGCGGGTCGGCAGCTTGGACAGCCGTTCGAGCTCGGAAGCGTCGAACAGCTGACCGCCGATTGCCACGGTCTTCGCCACGAGCAGTTCATGCTCCTTGGCGTAGTCCTTGACCAGGCGTGCAGCGGCACCGGGGTCTTCCATGCTGAACGCCAACAGGAGCGGTCCTGTCAGTGCGTCGCTCAGGCATTCAAACTCGGTACCTTCCACGGCCCTGCGGACGAGGGTATTCTTGGCCACCTTGAGATACACGCCGCCCTGACGCGCTTTCACGCGCAGGTCGGTGAGTTGCTCAACGGTCAGGCCGCGATACTCCGCCGCGACAGCAGACAGTGCGGTTTTGGCCACTTCGGACACTTCCGCAACAACTGCCTTCTTTTGCTCAATATTGAGCGCCATTGGTTACCTCCTGGAGTCCAGGGACCGGTCGCCCGGTCCAATCCAGTACTCGTTCAGTGGGTACCCCGCTACCGCATCGTGCTCGCTCGCCGGTATCAACCCGGCGGGAACCCGATCCGGTAGCGGGGGCTCCACCATCTGCGCAGGCCGTGGACGGTCACCCGTGCCACCCTTAAGCTGATTCACCCCCGTTACAGCGGGGCGTCCGGCACCTGCGGTCTTAGACGGCCTTGGCCCGACCCCCTTCCGATGTCCGGAAAGGTCCCGGGTGCAGCCCGCCCATCCCGGATACGCGGCGAACCGCGCACCCGAAATTCTGTTGATTCCCCGCCTTAGAGGCCGAGGGTCGTGTGGTCCACGGTGATGCCGGGGCCCATGGTCGTGGACACGGATACCTTCTTCAGGTACTGGCCCTTGGCCGATGCGGGCTTGAGCTTCACCAGGTCCGCCAGCAGCGCCGCGAGGTTGCCCTTCAGGGCATCGACCTCGAAGTCGGCCTTGCCGATGGTGCCGTGGATGATGCCGGCCTTGTCGGTGCGGAACCGCACCTGGCCGCCCTTGGCGTTCTTCACCGCCTGCTCCACGTCCGTGGTGACCGTGCCGACCTTGGGGTTCGGCATCAGGCCGCGGGGACCCAGCACCTGGCCGAGCTTGCCCACCACGCGCATGGCGTCCGGGGTGGCGATCACCACGCCGAAGTCCAGGTCGCCGTCCTTGATCTGGTCGTGCAGGTCGTCCATGCCCACGGCATCGGCGCCGGCGGCTTTCGCCTTTTCGGCGTTCTCGCCCTGGGCGAACACGGCCACACGCACGGTCTTGCCGGTGCCGTTGGGCAGCACGGTGGAACCACGCACGTTCTGGTCCGACTTGCGCGGGTCGACGCCGAGGCGCACGGCCACGTCCACGGACTCCTGGAACTTCAGCTGGCTCAGGTCCTTCAGCAGGGCCAGGGCCTCGTCCACTTCATAGATCTTGTTGCGGTCCACGCGCTCATTGATGGCGCGCATCCGTTTGGTCATCCTGGTCATTACTCAACACCCTCCACGTTCAGGCCCATGCTCCGGGCGGAGCCCGCGATGGTGCGCACGGCGGCGTCCATGTCGGCAGCGGTCAGGTCCGGTTCCTTCGCCTTGGCGATCTCTTCCAGCTGCGCGCGCGTCACGGTGCCGACCTTGGTCTTGTTCGGCTCACCGCTGCCCTTGGCAATGCCTGCGGCCTTGCGCAGCAGCACGGCGGCCGGCGGCGTCTTGGTGATGAAGGTGAAGCTGCGGTCGGCGTACACCGTGATGACCACGGGCAGGGGCAGTCCGGCCTCGGTGTCCTGCGTCTTGGCGTTGAACGCCTTGCAGAACTCCATGATGTTCACCCCGTGCTGGCCGAGCGCCGGGCCCACGGGCGGGCTCGGGTTCGCCTGGCCTGCAGGGACCTGCAGCTTGATATAAGCCAGAATTTTCTTAGCCATGTCTTACTCCTCGGGTTCCAGCGCCCGACCATTCCGGTCCAGGCTCCCCGTCCGTTCGCGCCATGGGGCGCTTCAATTCCGGAGACGCGTCGCGCCTCCGCCTTCGTTCAGGACTTCTCGACCTGGTGGAACTCGAGTTCCACGGGGGTCGAACGCCCGAAAATCAGTACCGCCACGCGCAGGCGGCTCTTGTCATAGTTGACTTCCTCGACCACGCCGTTGAAGTCGTTGAAGGGGCCGTCGATCACGCGGACCATTTCGCCCGGCTCGAACAGCACCTTCGGTTTCGGCTTGTCCACCCCTTCCTGCACGCGGTTGAGGATGGCGTCGGCCTCTTTCTGGGTGATCGGCGCCGGCCGGTCCGCCGTGCCGCCGATGAAACCCATGACCTTGGGCACGTCCTTCACGAGGTGCCAGGTCTCGTCGGTCATTTCCATTTCCACCAGCACGTAGCCGGGGAAGAATTTCCGGTCCGAACGGCGCTTCTGCCCGCCCTTCATTTCCACCACTTCTTCGGTGGGAACGAGCACGTCACCGAAGTGCTCTTCCATGCCGGCGCGACGAATGCGCTCCAGCAGGGACTTGCGCACGGTGTTCTCGTAGCCCGAATAGGCGTGCACGACATACCAGCGCTTGGACATCATCAACCTCCTCCCAGCAGGCTGCGCACCAGCGCGCCCAACAGCCAATCGACTCCCGCCAGGAACAGCGAGATGATGATCGTCACGATGATCACCATCAGCGAGGTCTGCAGCGTCTCCTGGTGCGTCGGCCAGATCACCTTCCGGCGTTCGATGTCCGATTCCTTGAGGAAGCGGAAGAAGGTCGCGCCCTGGCGCGACTGGCCGGCGATCCACGAAGCCACCAGGGCCACGACGATCAGCGCCCCCACCCGGACCGGCGTGATGGCCAGATCCTGGTAGTAGTAATAGGCGCCGATTCCAGCGACCAGCAGCACCACCGAGAACAACAGCAGCATGCTGTCGATCACCGGCGACCGGGTTGTTTCCGCCTTGCCGTTCATCCGTCGAACACGTTCCTGTCTTGTTGGCCAGCCCTTGGGCTGGCAGGCCAGGAGGGACTCGAACCCCCAACCTGCGGTTTTGGAGACCGCTGCTCTGCCAATTGAGCTACTGGCCTATTCCATTCGGTTCTGACAACGAAGCTGGCGGCCCCTGGGGGCCACCAGCTTGTCGCTTTCCTTTCGTCTGCGCCTGGCGCCGGGGCGCTGGTGCAGACACTGTTGCCGGGCGTTCGCGGGTTCCGCGCCCGCCCGACGTCTCGTGCTTTACTCGATCACCTTCGCGACCACGCCCGCACCCACGGTGCGACCGCCTTCGCGAATGGCGAAACGCAGGCCTTCTTCCATGGCGATCGGCGCGATCAGCGACACCTTCATCTGAATGTTGTCGCCCGGCATCACCATCTCCACGCCTTCCGGCAGCTCCACCGCACCCGTCACGTCCGTCGTGCGGAAGTAGAACTGCGGGCGGTAGCCCTTGAAGAACGGCGTGTGACGACCGCCTTCTTCCTTGGACAGGATGTACACCTCCGCCTCGAACTTCGTGTGCGGCGTGATCGTGCCAACGTGCGCCAGCACCTGGCCACGCTCCACTTCGTCACGCTTCGTGCCGCGCAGCAGCACACCCACGTTGTCCCCTGCCCGACCTTCGTCCAGCAGCTTGCGGAACATCTCAACGCCCGTGCAGGTGGTCTTGGTCGTGTCCTTGATGCCCACGATCTCGATCTCTTCACCCACCTTGATCACGCCACGCTCCACACGACCGGTCACCACCGTGCCGCGGCCAGAGATCGAGAACACGTCCTCGATCGGCAGCAGGAACGGCTTGTCCGTGTCACGCACCGGCTCCGGGATGTAGTTGTCCATCTCTTCCAGAAGCTTCAGCACCGACGGCACACCAATATCAGAGGTGTCGCCTTCCAGCGCCTTCAGCGCAGAACCCGTCACGATCGGGGTGTCGTCGCCCGGGAACTCGTAGGAGGACAGCAGCTCGCGCACTTCCATCTCCACCAGTTCCAGCAGCTCGGCGTCGTCCACCTGGTCCGCCTTGTTCAGGTACACCAGGATGTACGGCACACCCACCTGGCGCGCCAGCAGAATGTGCTCGCGCGTCTGCGGCATCGGGCCGTCAGCGGCCGAGCACACCAGGATCGCACCGTCCATCTGCGCCGCACCCGTGATCATGTTCTTCACGTAGTCAGCGTGACCCGGGCAGTCCACGTGCGCGTAGTGACGACCGTCGGTCTCGTACTCCACGTGGGCCGTCGCGATCGTGATACCGCGCTCGCGCTCTTCCGGGGCGTTGTCGATCTGGTCGTACGCCTTGAACGTGCCGCCGCGCGCTTCCGCGCACACCTTCGTCAAAGCCGCCGTCAGCGTCGTCTTGCCGTGGTCCACGTGACCAATCGTGCCAACGTTCACGTGGGGCTTGTTACGTTCGAACTTTTCCTTGGACATGGATGTCTCCGAAACTTCCTCAATGCCTGATTGAAATGAACCGGTTTGTCTTAACTGGTGCCCACAACTGGAATCGAACCAGTGACCTCTCCCTTACCAAGGGAGTGCTCTACCGCCTGAGCTATGCGGGCGAAACCTCTACCATGCTGCCGTTGCACCGCCTGTGCGGTCCGGCCGGGCAGCGGCCGAATTGGAGCGGGTGATGGGAATCGAACCCACATCATCAGCTTGGAAGGCTGAGGTTCTACCGTTGAACTACACCCGCCTAAGCCCGCCGGACGCTTCCGGCGCAGGACTCGACCATTCCGGCCGGGCCCTGGTGACGAACGTAAACGGCCCCACGCCCACTCCGGGGGCATGCGCCCGTTCGATTCGTTCCTGTCATGTCATCCGCGCTTACCTGGCGCTTGTCGCCTGCCGCGACCCCGTTTCCGGGGACCACCCGCCTGGCCCGAAGACCGGCTGAAATGGTGGAGGGGGTAGGATTCGAACCTACGAAGGCATAGCCAGCAGATTTACAGTCTGCCCCCGTTGACCGCTTGGGTACCCCTCCGGCAAGCAAGCCGCCTATCTTGCCTGACCCGCCCTGGGGCAGTCAAGGAAAGACAGGGAAAAACAGCGCGGAATTGTAGTGCCGAATCGCCCTCGTGACAAGGGCGAAGGCGGGAAAAAACAGAGGAATTCAGCGGGAACTCAGTCCTCGTCCTCGAAGTCGTCCTCGTAGTAGTCGTCTTCGTCGTCGAGACCGTCGATTTCGGCATCGGAATCACTGCCCACGGAGCCGTCGGCGGACACCCACCGACCGACTTCCTCGTCATCGTCCTCGAGCAGAGCGAGATCGATATCGCCGTCACCGAAATCGTCCAGCAGGGCCATCAGCTCCTGCCGTTCGCGCATCATCTCGATGCGCCGGCGGCGCGCCGCCAGCGATTCGCTGGACAGCTTGTCGTCGACGCCCTTGTCCTTGGCGCCGTCGGCATCTCGCTTGTTTGTGCCAGCACCGGCCATCGCCAGGGCTCCCTTCCCGGTAGCAGTTCGTCGGTATGCGTTATACGCCGAAACGCCCCAGGATTGAAGGGTGAATTCGCAAATTCGGATCAGACGTTGAAGCGGAACAGGATCACGTCGCCCTCGGCCACGCGGTACTCCTTGCCTTCCATGCGCAGACGGCCGGCTTCCTTCGCGCCCTGCTCGCCCCCGCAGGTGATGTAGTCATCGAAGGCGATGACCTGGGCCTTGATGAACCCGCGCTCGAAGTCGGTGTGGATGCGGCCCGCCGCCTGCGGCGCGGTGGCGCCCAGTCGCACGGTCCAGGCGCGCACCTCCTTGGGGCCGGCCGTGAAGAACGTCTGCAACCCCAGCAGGCCGTAACCGGCGTGGATCAACTGTGACAGGCCCGACTCCTCGACGCCCAGGTCGGCCAGGAACTCGGCGCGTTCGTCTTCTTCCAGCCCGGCGAGTTCGGCCTCGATGCCCGCGCACACCGGCACCACCTCCGCGTTTTCGTCCTTCACGTGATCACGCAGACGTTCCACCAGGGCGTTGCCGCTGAGGCCACCTTCGTCCACGTTGGCGATGTACATCACCGGCTTGAGCGTGAGCAGGCTGATGTCGCGCAGTTCCTTGCGCTCCTCGGGTGACAGGTCCAGGGCGCGCAGTCCGCCCGGGGCGTCCACGGCGTCCCGCAGGCGCTGCAGCAGGGCCACACGGCGCAGCACGGCCTTGTCACCACTGCGCTGGAGCTTTTCCGCCTTCTGCAGGGCCCGCTCGATGGTCTCCAGGTCGGCGAGCTGCAATTCGGTATTGATGGTTTCCACGTCCGCCACCGGGTCCACGCGGCCTTCCACGTGGATCACGTCGTCGTTCTCGAAGCACCGCACCACGTGGGCGATCGCATCGGTCTCGCGGATGTGGGCCAGGAACTGGTTCCCCAGACCCTCGCCCTTCGAGGCGCCCGCCACCAGCCCGGCGATGTCGACGAACTCCATGGTCGTGGGCACGACTTTCTCCGGCTGCGTGATCGCGGCCAGTTGTGCGAGGCGCGGGTCGGGGACGGGCACCACGCCGACGTTCGGGTCGATGGTGCAGAACGGGTAGTTCTGGGCCTCGATCGCCGCCTCGGTGAGGGCGTTGAACAGGGTGGATTTGCCCACGTTGGGCAGGCCCACGATGCCGCAGCGAAATCCCATGATCGATCGTCTCCGGTTCAGGTGCCACGGATGCGTCGTCTCGCTCCGGGGCGGTTGGGTTTCAGGGGTGTGTATGCAGCGCCGTCATGGCGTCCTGCAGGCGGCCTGCAACCACCTGCGGCATCACGTCGATGGCGCGGTCGATGGCCCGGTCGATCTCGGCACGCTGGTCCGCGGGGCTGCGGCTGAGGACATAACCGGTGACCGCGTCCTTGTGTCCCGGGTGTCCGATCCCGATGCGCAGGCGCAGGAATCCGGGATCGCCCAGGTGACGGACCATGTCGCGGATACCGTTGTGCCCGCCATGCCCCCCACCTTCCTTGAGGCGCGCAACGCCCGGTGGCAGGTCGAGTTCATCGTACGCCACCAGCAGGCGGTCGGGGGTGATCCCGTAGTAGTCGACCAGTGCGCGAATGGCCTGCCCGCTGTGGTTCATGAAGGTCGTGGGCTGGGCGAAGATCACGTCACGGCCGTGAAACACGGCGCGGGCGGTCTCTGCCTGCAGCTTCGACTGGGCGCGCAGGCCCACGCCCGCCTGCGAGAGCAGGCGCCCCAAAAACCAAAACCCGGCATTGTGCCGGGTTTCAGCGTATTTGGGGCCCGGGTTGCCCAGGCCCGCGATCAGCAGGGGATCGGCCAAGGGAGGCGCTGCCTCAGTCCTTGTCTTCCCCGGCGTCGTCGCCGTCTTCACCGGCTTCATCGCCTTCGCCATCGGCATCGACATCGGCGTCTTCGTCGCCTTCGTCATCGGCGTCGCCGCCGCTGCCCTGGGTCTCGCTGACGTGGATCGCGTTCGCGACCATGATGTCGTCGTCCTCGTCACCGCCCAGCGCGGTCAGGGTCACCCCTTCCGGCAGCACGATCTGGGACAGCATCACGGCGTCGCCCGGCTCCAGTGCGGACAGATCCACCTCGATGTACTCGGGCAGGTGCTTCGGCAGGGCCTCGATCTCGACATCGGTCAGCTGGTGCTGGATCACGACGCCGGGCGTCTGGCCGGCCGGGCTCTTGGCTTCACCGGCAAAGTGCAGCGGCACGGAGATGGTCAGCGCCTCGGTGTCGGACACACGCATGAAGTCCATGTGCGTGATGAAGTTCTTGAACGGGTGACGCTGCATGTCACGCACGACCACCTGCTGGCTGCGGCCGTCAGCGACGGTGATCTCCAGGATGCTGGAGAAAAACGCCTCGTTCTCGGCGGCGTGCCACACCTGGCGGTGCTCCATGGTCAGTGACACGGGGTCCTTGTCGCCCCCGTACAGCACCGCGGGAATACGACCCGCGCGACGCAGGCGGCGGCTCGCACCCTTCCCCACGTCCTCGCGGATGTCCGCGGACAGTTTGTGAAAATCGCTCATTGCTCGTTCCTCGTTGCACGGCTCCCTTCGGAACCGCGAATGTCGTCAGGCCTCGCGGCCAATGAAAAAGGCGACCCGCGACCAGGACGCCTTGTGTAGCTAGCCGGCTATTGTAGCCCGAAAGGGCCGCCCGTGGAAGGGAGTTGTGGGGTCAGAGTAAAGGGACAGAGTGGCGCACTCTGTCCCTTTACTCTGACCCCGATCCGGGCCAAGCGGCCCTACGCAGCGCCCGCTCAGTCCACGTACAGGGACGAAACACTCTCGCCCATGCTCATCCGGCGGATCGTCTCGGCGAGCATCTGGGCGACGCTGAGCTGCCGGATGCGGGTGCAGGCGGCGGCTTCCTCGCTGAGCGGGATGGTATCGGTGACCACCAGCTCGTCGAGCTGCGAGGCCTCGATGTTGCGAACCGCCGGTCCGGAGAGCACCGGGTGCACACAGTACGCCACGACGCGCTTGGCGCCGTGCTCCTTGAGCGCGCCGGCGGCCGAGCAGAGCGTCCCCGCGGTGTCGACCATGTCATCGACCAGCACGCAACACATGTCCTCCACCTCGCCGATGATGTTCATCACCGTGGCCACATTGGCCCGCGGGCGTCGCTTGTCGATGATCGCGAGGTCCGCGTCGAGACGCTTGGCGATGGCGCGGGCCCGCACCACCCCGCCGACATCGGGTGAGACCACCACCAGCGGCTGGGACTGGCGCTGCCAGATGTCGGCCAGGGTCAGCGGCGAGGCGTAGACGTTGTCGACGGGAATGTCGAAGAAGCCCTGGATCTGGTCGGCATGAAGATCGATGGTGACCAGGCGGTCGGTGCCCACGGCGCCGATCATGGTCGCGGCGACCTTGGCGGTGATCGGCACGCGCGCCGAGCGCGGCCGACGGTCCTGGCGGGCGTACCCGAAGTACGGCACCACCGCGGTCACGCGGGATGCGCTCGCGCGTTTGAGCGCGTCGACCATGACGAGCAGTTCCATGAAATGCTCGGCGGTGGGTGCGCAGGTGGGCTGGATCACGTAGCAGTCGCGACCACGGATATTTTCCATGATCTCGACCATGACCTCGCCGTCACTGAACTGGCCCACATTGGCCTTGCCCATGGGGACGCCGAGTTCGTGAGCGATATCGTGGGCAAGCGCCGGGTGCGCATTGCCGGAGAACACCATGAGGGGCGGACTGGCCACGTTCGCGGATCCCTGAGATTTGGCTGGGACGGTAGGACTCGAACCTACGAATGCGGGGATCAAAACCCCGTGCCTTAACCAGCTTGGCGACGTCCCAGTGGTTTCACTTATGTATGTTCGTGTTCCTTGCGGGCGATCCTGTCGAGCAATGTCGACCGGTCCCGACCCCGCACGGCGCGGACATTATAGTGGTTTTTAAGAACGCTTGTGAGGCGCATTGCCTCCGATTCGTCGACCGCCTCCAGGAACAGGGTGCTGCCGCTGCCGGTGAGTCTCGGAACCCCGTATTCAGCGAGTCGGCGGGCCGCCGCGGCCACCTCCGGGGCGCGGTTCTGCAACACCGGCAGGAAGTCGTTGCCCAGCGCGCACCAGTCGCTGACGCCGGCCGGGTCGATGCGCGGCGCGTCCCGGCGCAAGGCCGGATCGGCGAACAGTTCCGCGGTGGAAGCCCCCTCTCCCGGGAACACCAGCACGTACCAGCGCTCACCGAGCCGCACCGGGGTGAGCCGCTCGCCCACACCCTCGGCCCAGGCGCTGTGGCCGTGCACGAAGACGGGTACGTCCGCACCGAGACGAAGCCCGATGTCCGCCAGTTCAGCCGTTTCATAGCCGCAGCCCCAGAGCCGGTTGAGCCCGTGCAACACGGTGGCCGCATCGGAGCTCGCCCCGCCCATGCCCGAACCGCGGGGAATGCGCTTGCGCAGCGTGATGCGCGCGCCCCCGAACGGCCGCTCGTCCGCCGCCGCGTCGCGCGCCAGCTCGCGTGCAGCACGCAGGGACAGGTCTTCCGCCTCGCTCACCCCGGGCACCGGCGCGCCGCGCACGATGGTCGGGGCGCGCGTGACCTGCAGGCGCACCTCGTCGCCCCAGTCGAGCAGCTGGAACAGGGTCTGAAGTTCGTGATAGCCGTCGGCCCTGCGGCCGGTGACGTGAAGGAAGAGGTTGAGTTTGGCCGGCGCCGGCAGGACCCGCTCAGCCACTGCCCGGCCCCGCGACGACATCACCGGGCCCTCCGCGCCAGCGACTGACAGCCAGCTTGACGGTGAGTTGGTCGCGCACCGCTTCGAGACGACTCGGAAGCGACTGGTCGGCCCAGTCCATGTAGCGCTCGAAAGTGATGCGCCAGCCCGCCTGCTCCAGCAGGGCGATGGTGCCATCGGGATTGAGCTCCATCCGTTCCGGCGCCTGTCTGCCCGGCGCCGCCAGGCCCCTCACCCACCATTCCAGGGCGGTGACCGGAAGCGTCCAGCCCGTCTCTTCCCAGACCAGCCGGTCCACGTCGGCGGCCTCGGCGATGCTGCCGTCGGACCGTTCGAGTCGCGTGATGCCGGGAGAGATGTCCAGCCGCCAGGCGCCCTGCCCCAGCGCGCCCCGGAACTGCAGGCTGCTGGCCTCACCCGAATCGTTCCAGTCCAGCCGACCACTGCCGCCTTCCTCGCCGCCGTCCACACCCAGGCGGCCGGTCAGTCCCCAGCGTTCCCAGGAGGCCAGCTGCTCGCTGCGCTCGGCATAGGCGGCTTCGCGCTCACCGGTCGAGGTCATCGGCGCCGGCGCCGCACAGGCGCCCAGTAGCGTTGCGGCCAGCAACAAGGGCGCCCAGCGGATCACAGTTCGACGCCGAACCGGTCGAGGGTTTCCAGGAGCACACGGTCGTCCGGGTTCATGCGGCGGCCTTCGCTCCACACCTGCCGGGCCTCGGCCTCGCGCCCCTGGATCCAGAGGACCTCGCCCAGGTGGGCCGCGATTTCGGCATTGCGGTCGCGCAGCAGGGCCTGGCGCAGGAACCGTTCGGCCTCGTCGAAGCGCCCGAGCCGGAAGGCGATCCATCCCATCGAATCGATGATGGCCGGATCCTCGGGCTCGATCTCGAATGCGGCACGGATCAGCTGCTCCGCTTCCTGCAGGCGGTTGGTCCGGTCCGCGAGCGTGTAACCGAGCGCGTTGAGCGCGGCGGCGTTGCCCGGCTCGGCTTCCAGCACCGTGCGCAGGTTCGCCTCGGCCTCGTCGATGCGATCGAGCTGCACCGCGATCAGGGCCCTCGAGTACAGCAGGCGTGTGTCGCCCGGAAACTGCGTCATGGCGCTGTCGAGCACTTCCAGCGCCGTATTGGCCTGGTTCGCCTCGACCAGGATCTGCGCCTCCACCAGGGTGGTCTCCATCTGCACCGCTGCGCCCCCTTCATTGCGTGCGAACAGCAGTTCCTGGCGCGCCTCGTCCAGGCGCCCGATTTCGGCCAGCAGAAAGGCCCGCCGCAGCAGGGCGACCATCTCGTGCTCGCTGCCCTCGAGGCGCACATACCAGTCGATGGCCTGTTGCTTCAGGTCCAGGACCTCGGCGCTGCGCGCCGCCTGGAACGCGGTGTTGGTGGCGTCGCCGTAGGTCGCTTCCGCAAACCCCTCGTACAGGTCCATCGCGAGCTGCCGGTCGCCCGACTCGATGGCGAAGGCCACGCGGGCAAAACGGTTCTCGGGAGTGTCCGGCAACGCACGCAGCACCTCGTTGGCTTCGGCGGGCGCGCCGGTCTGGCGGAGCAGCTCGGCATACAACAGGGCCAGCGCCCGGTCGGAAGGATTCGATTGCCAGGCGGCGCGGTAGTGGCTGACGGCCGCCGTCTCGTCACGCCGGCTCAGGGCCAGGCGCCCGGCCCAGGACTGGAGCTGCGCCTCTCGCGGCGCCGCCGCGACGGCCTCCCTGGCCATCGCATAGGCCTCATCGAACCGGCCTGAACGCGCGATGACCTGGGACAGGGTATACCGCGCGTAGGGGTTCTCCCCGGCATCGGTCTCTTCGATGAGATGCGCCACCATCTGCTCCGTCCGGTTGAGATCCCGGCCAGCGGTCAGCAGGCCGCTCACCCGCGGCCAGCCGCCCCAGGGTTCGTCCTCGAGCAGGCGCAGCGTTTCCACCAGCTGGATCTCGGCGCGCACGTAGTCGCCGCCGACGAGCAGGGTGCGGGTCGCGGTCTCACGCGCGTCGAGGTCATCCGGCGCCAGCACCACCCAGCGATCGGCGGCCATGGCGGCCGCCTGCCAGGAGTGGGCCGAAATCGCCACTTCCGTCGCACGCCGCGCGATTTCCGGATCGTCGGACAGCAGCGCCGCCGCCAAGTACTCGGCGGCCGCCTTCTCGACTTCGCCCTCGGATCCGAACACCTCCGCGGACCAGACCTTGTAGGCGACCTCGTCCGAGGGATCCGGGGGCACGGTGACCGGATCCGTCGATGTCGGAGGCGCCGCTCCGGACGGTTCCGTCCCACCGGCCTGGTCCGCCCCCGAGGAGGCGCAGGCGGCGAGGTACAGGACGAGGAGAAGGAGGGTGGCGCGGGACTTGCAGGCCCCGTGATTCATGAAACAATACCGATGGTCATGGATGCACAGGATACTTCGTTGCCCCGGGTGAACCAATCCCGGGCATGCCCATGCCTCCTTGAACTTCCGTCCCCGCGCCAGCAGAATCGCCCCACCCTTCCCGCCTGAAGCCGCATGCCCATCGTCGTCACCGGAATCAGCCACCATACGGCCCCGCTGGAAATGCGGGAGCGCCTGGCGATCACGCCGGACGCCTATGCCGACAAGGTGGTCGAACTCCGCACCGCGGTGGGCCTGCTGGAGGCGGTGATCCTGAGCACCTGCAACCGAACGGAGGTCTACGCCATGGCCCCCTCGGGCCGCCAGGGCGACATTGACGCCTGGCTGTTGCAGCAGGGCGGCCTGGAGCCCGGGGAAGCCGACGGGCTGGTGTACCGGCACGAGGGCCGCGATGCCGTGCATCACCTGTTTCGGGTAGCGTGCGGCCTCGACTCCATGGTGCTCGGCGAACCCCAGATCATGGGCCAGCTCAAGGATGCCTGGCAGGCGGCCCGGGACGCCGGGGGCCTTGGGAAGTTCACCGACCGCCTGTTCCAGCGCGCCTTCGCGGTCAGCAAGGACGTGCGCACCCACACCGGGATCAACGACCACCCCGTTTCCGTCGCCTACATCGCGGCCATTCTCGCCGGACAGATTTTCGGCGACCTGGCGCGCAAGACGGTGCAGCTCGTCGGCGCCGGGGAAATGATCACGCTCTGCGCCCAGCATTTCCGGCAGAAGCGGGTCGCCGGGCTGCGCATCGCCAATCGCAGCCTCGACCGGGCCCAGGCGCTGGCGAACGAACTCGAAGCCGAACCCATGAGTCTGGACGCGCTGCCAGAACGCCTGCACGAGGCCGACGTGATCGTCGCCTGCACCGGCGCCAGCACCCCGGTGGTGGGACTGGACATGGTGCGCGAGGCCCTGAAGCGCCGCCGGCACCGGCCCCTGTTCATGGTCGACCTGGGGGTGCCACGCGATATCGACCCCCGTGTCGGCAAGCTGAACGACGTGTACCTCTACACCATCGACGACCTTCGCCAGGTGGCCGAGGAAAGCCAAGAGCGACGCCAGGGTGCGGCCCGCGACGCCCTGGTCACCATCGATCACGAGGTGCGCGAGTACCTGCGCTGGCTGCACGGGGCGCGCGCCGCCGAAGGACTGCGCCAGATGCGCGGCCAGGCCGAGCGGGACGCGGAGGCGCTGGTCGATCGCGCGCTGCGCCAGATCCAGGCGGGCGGCGACCTCGAAACGGTGGTACGCCAGCTGGGCAGCACCCTCACCCACCGCATCCTGCACAGCCCCAGCAAGCGTCTGCGGCAGGCCGCCGAGGAGCAACACGACGACATCCTCCGCGCTGCGGACCGGCTGTTCGAGCCGGACGGCTCGCTCGATCTCGAATCGGAACCGGACACCGACGACGGGGTGGATGACGAGGACACGGGCCTGTCGGACGGCTTGCGTGCGGTCCGCGGGGATGGCGGCATGTCATGAAGGAATCCATCCGCCAGCGCCTGCAGCAGGTCGCCGCGCATTTCGAGGAAGTGGGCATGCTGATGTCCCAGCCCGAAGTGATGGCCGACCAGGGCCGTTTTCGCGATCTCTCGCGCGAATACGCGCAACTCGAACCGCTGGTGAAGACCTGGGGCGCCTGGCGCAAGGCCCAGGCGGCCCGGGACGGCGCCCGCGAAGTGCTGGCCGAAGCCGGCGGCGACCCGGAGCTGAGCACGCTGGCGGATGAGGAATTGGAGGCCGCCGAGGCCCGTCTGGAAACGCTCGAAGACGAACTTCGGCTTCTGCTCCTGCCCAGGGACCCGGACGACGACAAGAACATCTTCCTCGAAGTCCGCGCCGGCACCGGCGGGGACGAGGCCGCCCTGTTCGCCGCGGACCTGTTCCGCATGTATGGGCGATACGCGGAATCCCGGGGCTGGCGGATGGAGATCCTGAACCGGAACGCCAGCGACCTGGGCGGCTACCGTGAGGTGGTGGCCCGGGTCGAAGGCGAAGGCGCCTTCGCACGGCTGAAGTTCGAGTCCGGCACCCACCGCGTACAGCGCGTGCCGGAAACCGAATCCGGGGGGCGCATCCACACCTCGGCCTGCACGGTCGCCATCCTGCCGGAAATGGACGAAGTGGAGGCCGTCGACCTCGACCCTTCGGAGTTGCGCATCGACACCTACCGGTCCTCGGGCGCCGGCGGCCAGCACGTGAACACCACCGATTCGGCCATCCGCATCACCCACCTGCCGACAGGCCTGGTAGTGGAATGCCAGGATGAGCGTTCCCAGCACAAGAACAAGGCCCGCGCCCTGTCACTGCTGCAGGCGCGCCTGCTCGAAAAGGAACGGGAACGACAGGTCGGCGAGCAGGCAGAATCCCGTCGCCTCCAGGTCGGCAGCGGCGATCGCTCGCAGCGGATTCGCACCTACAATTTTCCCCAGGGCCGGGTCACCGACCACCGCATCGGGCTGACGCTCTACAAGCTCGACACCATCCTCGCGGGCGATCTCGACCTGCTCATCGACCCCCTGCGCCAGGAGCAGCAGGCGCTGCTGCTGGCGGAGCATTCCCAGGACGCGACCTGAGCCGCCAGGCGGCGGCCAGGTTCAGGGGAAGGAACAGCGCCAGCGTATCGGCCAGGTACTGTCCACCGGGCCAGGCGGCCGCGACCAGGGCGCCGATACCGCCGGCCAGCAGCAGCCCGGCCGCGAGTCGACGCAGCGATGGAATCAACGCCAGCAGCCACAGCGGATTGAGCAGCAAGAGGTTGAGGTTGGGATAGGCCATCACGTGGTCCGTGAAGGCCCAAACCAGTGCCAGGCCCAGCCCCAGGGTCCCGGCGATCGCGATCCAGGCGAATGCCAACCCATCCGCAACGGCCGGGCGCAGGAACCGCGCCGCGGTCGCACCCAGGGCCACCAGGACGAGCGCCAGCAACAGCTGTCGCGGCCAGGTCCGGCCCGGCAAGGCCGGCGGCGGCCCGGTGCGTGCCGGCAGCAGGACACGGTCTTCCGTGACCAGGGCGCCGCCCGTCGCTCCACCCTGCCCCATTTCCGCCACGGCATCGGCCAGAACCGCCGGCAGGAACATTTCCGCCCAGCGGTCGATCGGCCGGTCCACCGGCAGGCCCAGGGCCGTCACCAGGCCCAGGTGATAGTCGTAATCGGACTCGGTGGAACGACGCGTGTGCGCACGGAAATCCTGCGCCGCCGGCCGGCCCAGGAAGGACCGGCCCAGGGCGCCGTCCAGGGCCAGGTCCAGGGCGTCGCGCACCCGCGTGGAACAGTTGTCGCGGTAGTAGTCGTAGAGATATTCGCGGTTCTCGGGCCGCACGTGCCGAACCAGGTGCGCCCGCAGGCGGGCGTAGGCCTCGGTCGACAGGTCCAGGCGCTGCACTCGGATTTCGCGCCCCTCCTGCGCATACAGCGCCATCTCCCGATCCGCGGGGATGGCGGCGGCGAAATAGAGCATCCGGCCCTGCACGAAGCGCAGCAGGAAATTCTCCTGCTCGAAGTCGAAGAAGCCGAAATTGAAGGTGTGGTCCAGGCCGCCGGGTTCGCGCAGCCAGATGGCGTTGTGTCCGAAGCGCTGCCAGTACACTTCGCCGGGGCCGTAGGTGACCAGCCAGGCTTCGGGGGATTCCGGCGGCGGCAACAGGGCGCGGGCGGACCCCGGCCAGGCGGCCAGGGCCAGGAGCAGCAGGGTCAGCGCGCCGGCAAGCGCGACGCGGCGCTCAGGCGCCGCTGTCGCGAACATTCAGTTCCAGGGAAATGATGCGGCGGCTGTCGGAATCGGCCACCTTGAACTCGAACTGTTCGTTGATGACCATGCTCTCGCCATCGCCCGGGACCCGCCCGAACTCGGCGAGGACGAGACCGCCGACGGTGTCGAACTCCTCGTCGCTGAAGTTGCTGTGGAAGACCTCGTTGAAGTCCTCGATGGGCGTCAGGGCGCTGACGATGTAATGGTTCTCGCCCAGCGCGCGCACGGCCGCCTCTTCCTCCTCGTCGTGCTCGTCGTCGATGTCGCCGACGATTTCCTCGAGCACGTCCTCCAGGGTGATGAGGCCGGACACACCGCCGTACTCGTCCACGACGATGGCCATGTGGCTGCGGCTGGCGCGGAACTCGTGCAGCAGGTGGTTGAGCGGCTTGCTCTCCGGAACCATCACCGCGGGACGCAGAAAGTGGCCGAGATCGAATTTCGCGTAGGCACCGGCAAAGTACCGCAACAGGTCCTTGGCCAGCAGGATGCCCTCGACCTCGTCGCGGTCCTCGCCGACGACGGGGAAGCGGCTGTGGCCGGATTCGATGATGCGCGGAAGGATGTCTTCGAGGGCGCCATGCCGAGGCACGACGACCATCTGCGACCGCGGCACCATCACGTCTTCGACGTTGGTTTCCGCGACTTCCAGGGCCCCTTCCATCATGGTCCGGGCCTCGTGATCGAGGACACCCCGTTCCAGGGCCTCGTTCAGTACTTCCTTGAGATCTTCGCGGTCCCTGGGCTCGGACTGGAAGGCGCGGGATACACGCTCCAGGAAACTCCTCCGCCCGGGACCGCTACTCGATTGGTCTTCACTCATTGTGGTGTTCGGAACGGCGCCGTTCGCGCCGTCCCCGATATGGGGCCGTCATATCCCCGTTCCAAATTTATACCGGAAATTCCGTGACGTTTCAGCCGCAAGGGTTCAGGGCCGGTCCGAATACGGATCGGGAATGCCCAGTTGCCCGAGGCGACGAATCTCCAGTGACTCCATGTCCGCGGCGCCGGCCGCGTCCTCGTGATCGTAGCCGAGCAGGTGCAACACGCCGTGGATCACGAGGTGCGCCCAGTGATGCATCGGCTCCTTGCCCTGGTCCCGGGCTTCGGCGGCCACGACCGGCGCGCACAGCGCCAGGTCGCCCAGCGGCGGCGCGTCCAGCGATGCGCGCACCGCCTCCGGCAGCTCGGCCGGAAAGGACAGCACATTGGTCGGACGGTCCTTGCCGCGATACTCGCGATTCAGCCGCTGCGCTTCCTGTGCATCGACGATGGCGATGGTGAGGCTGGCCGAGATGTCCCCGGCCGCGAGCTGCGCCCAGGCCGTGAGTTCATCATCGCCGGGACGGTCCGGGGCGTCCTCGAAGCGCACCACGTCGACATCAAGCGCCATGGTGTTCCGAGCCGCCTTCGGCGCGGTCGTAGGCCTCGACGATGCGTTGCACCATGGGATGGCGCACCACGTCGCGCGCGGTGAACCAGGTGAAGCTGATGCCTTCGACGCCCTCGAGCACCCGCAGGGCGTGGCGGATGCCCGACACCTGGCCCTTGGGGAGGTCCACCTGGGTCATGTCGCCGGTGATCACCGCCGTGGAGCCGAAGCCGATGCGCGTCAGGAACATCTTCATCTGCTCGGGCGTGGTGTTCTGCGCCTCGTCGAGAATGACGAATGCGTCGTTGAGCGTCCGCCCGCGCATGAAGGCCAGCGGCGCGACCTCGATGACGTTGCGCTCGAGCAACCGGCCCACGTGCTCAAAACCGAGCATTTCATACAGCGCGTCGTACAGCGGGCGCAGGTAGGGGTCGACCTTCTGCGCCATGTCGCCGGGCAGGAAGCCCAGCCGCTCACCCGCTTCGACCGCGGGGCGCACGAGCACGATGCGCTGCACGCGGTCATCACGCAGCGCCGCCACCGCGCAGGCCACGGCGAGATAGGTCTTGCCCGTGCCGGCCGGGCCGATGCCGAAATTCACCGCGGTCTTGTGGATGGCCTCGAGATAGGCCTTCTGGTTGGGGCCACGGCCGCGAACGCGTCCCCGGCGCGTCTCGATGATCACACCGCCCCGGCGCCGTTCCTCGGCGTCGCGCTCCTCGGCCAGTTCGGCCAGGCCGGACTCCTGCAGATTGAGATTGATCAACTCGGGCGTGAGTACCTCGCCGGCCGTGATTTCGTACAACTCACCGAGCACGCGCGATGCGGCGCGCACCGTGTCGGGCTCGCCACGCAGCGAGAACACGTTGCCCCGGCAGAACAGTTCGACACCGAGCCGGTCCTCGATCTGCTTGAGATGCTGGTCGAACTGGCCGCAGAGGTTGGCGAGACGCTCGGTGTCGGCGGGTTCGAGCGTGAGGGTGGTGGACTGGGTCATTCAGGTCGTCAGGTTTCGAAGAATCGGCGCGGGAACCAGGGCTGCAATCAGAGCCGCTGTTCCACGGCGGAAACCGCGGACGCCGGGTGCGCCATGGCGTCGTGCAGGCGCCCGCGCAGGGAATGATGCAGGGCCTCGGTCACGACGACGTCGACGAATTGGCCCACCAGGCGCGGATGGCCATCGAAGTTGACCACCCGGTTGTTCTCGGTGCGGCCTGCCAGTTGATGCGCGTTCTTTTTGCTCGTTCCTTCCACCAGGACTCGCTGGGTGCTGCCGAGCATGCCGCGGCTGATCGCGGCGGCCTGCGATTCCACCAGGGCCTGCAGGCGGGCCAGGCGTTCCTTTTTCACCGCCAGCGGCGTGTCGTCCGGGAAGGACGAGGCCGGGGTCCCCGGACGGGCCGAATAGACGAAACTGAAGCTCGCGTCGAAGCCGATGTCCTCGATCAGCTTCAGCGTGGCCTCGAAGTCTTTCTCCGTCTCGCCGGGGAAACCGACGATGAAGTCCGAGGACAGGCTGATGTCGGGGCGCACTTCGCGCAGGCGACGGATCTTCTGCTTGTATTCCAGCGCCGTGTGGCCGCGCTTCATCATGGACAGAACGCGGTCGGAGCCGCTCTGCACCGGAAGGTGCAGGTAGTCGGCCAGCTCGGGCACGTCACGAAAGGCTTCGATCAGCGAGGGGCTGAATTCCACGGGATGCGAGGTCGTGAAGCGGATGCGGTCGATGCCGTCGATGGCCGCGACGTAGTGGATCAGCAGGCCGAGGTCGGCCGTGCCGCCCTCGTGCATGGGACCGCGATAGGCGTTGACGTTCTGGCCCAGCAGGTTGATCTCGCGCACGCCCTGCTCCGCGAGGCGCACGCACTCGACGATCACGTCATCCAGCGGGCGGCTCACTTCCTCGCCACGCGTGTAGGGCACGACGCAGAACGTGCAGTACTTGCTGCAGCCCTCCATGACGGACACGAAGGCCGTCGGGCCGCTCGCGCCGGGCGCCGGCAGGTGATCGAATTTCTCGATTTCGGGAAAGGAGATATCGATGCTGGCGCGGCCCGTGCCGCGGGCCTGGTCCAGCAGGGTCGGCAGGCGGTGCAGGGTCTGCGGCCCGAAGACCAGGTCGACCTGCGGGGCGCGCTTCACCAGCGCCTCGCCTTCCTGGCTGGCCACGCAACCACCCACGCCGATCACGAGATTCGGCTTGCCCTTCTTCAGGGTCTTCCAGCGCCCGAGCTGCGAAAACACCTTCTCCTGCGCCTTCTCGCGGATGGAACAGGTGTTGAGCAGGATGACGTCGGCTTCCGCCTCGTCCTGCGTGAGTTCCAGGCCATGGGACGCCGCGAGCACCTCCGCCATGCGGTCGGAGTCGTACTCGTTCATCTGGCATCCGTGGGTCTTGATGTACAGCTTGCCGGCCATGGAATCCTGCGCGTCACCGCCCCCAGGGGGGCATCCGGAAAAGGGGCGATAGGATACACTCCCGGGCGTTCTCAAGCCATTGGAATCGCATGAAAACCGACAGCGATGCCGAGCCGGTCCCGGCGGGCGCCGAGTGGCCGGAAGCCCTGCTGGAGCAGCTGCGAGCCGCGGACACGGTGGTGGCCCTCACCGGTGCCGGCATGTCCGCCGAGAGCGGCATTCCGACCTTCCGGGATGCGCTGACCGGACACTGGGCGCGATTTCGCGCCGAAGAGCTGGCCACGCCGGAAGCCTTCGCCGCCAACCCAGGCCGGGTCTGGGACTGGTACGAAAGCCGGCGCGCCGGTGTGCGCGCCGCCACCCCCCATGCGGGGCACCGGGCTCTGGCGGCCCTGGAGGCCGTATTGCCCGGCCTGAAGGTGGTCACCCAGAACGTGGACGGCTTTCACCAGCTCGCGGGCTCAACCCGGGTGATCGAACTGCACGGCAACATCCTGCGTAGCGTCTGCTCCGTTACAGGAAGAATAATACCTGAAGAATATTTCGCGAATAATTCCGGGAATCCACCGCCCTCCCCGCATCATCCCGATGGCCTGTGCCGTCCGGATGTGGTCTGGTTCGGCGAATCCCTGCCGGAAGCGGCCCTGGAAGCGGCCTTCGAACTGGCGGCGAATGCCGGCGTTTTCCTGTCGATCGGCACGTCAGGGCTGGTCCATCCCGCCGCCGCCCTGCCCCTCGTCGCCAGGGATCACGGCGCCTGCCTGGTGGAAATCAACCCCTCGGAGACGCCACTGACGGCTCGGGCTGATCTCTGGATGCCGCTCACGGCGCGGGGAGCGCTGAGTGGCTTACTCGCGCGGCTTGAT
>JAUHYP010000045.1 GCA_030426265.1 Gammaproteobacteria bacterium
TTGCAGTCATCCACCTTCCCGGGCACGGGCGTTGCGGGACGGGAGGGCGTCACGGTCGGGCCATTGGGCGACTTTCTCGACGCCTCGGACCTCGTCGCGCCCGCGCTGCTGAAAATCGACGTCCAGGGATTCGAATTGGAGGCCCTCAGGGGTTGCAGCCCCTTGTTGCCCCGCTTCAGCGACATCCTCGTGGAATGCTCGTTCGTCGAGCTCTACCAGGGGCAGGCCCTCGCCCACGAAGTCATCGCCTTCCTGGCGGATGCGGACTTCGACCTCGTGGGCGTCCACAACCTGACATTGACGAAGGGCGGGCACCCGGTGCAGGCGGACTTCCTGTTCCGCAACAGAATCTTCACGTCACCGGGGCTTTCATGAGGTGCATGACAGAAATGTCGACTGGACATAGACTTGGAGAGGGGCAGCCGCGACGCTGTCGCCCGATTGCCCCCGTCATTCCTGCCGGACACGGAGCCGATTATTCCCATGGATGGTAACCAGAACCAGCCTGACCGGGTTCCGAAAGACCAGGCGCTCGTCATCGCGGAGCTGAGGCAACAGCTGGCCCGCTACGAGGAGTCCGTGGTCGGCGGTCCCGCGCAACAGGAGGGCGATGACGACCTCATCAACCTGCGCGAATACTGGCAGGTGCTGGTTCGCAGAAAGTGGACCATCGTCCTGACCATGTGCCTGCTCGTGGTGGCCAGCGGCGTCGCTTCCCTGATGATGACGCCGGTCTACCGCGCCACCGCGGTGATCCAGATCGAGCGTGAATCCGGAAAGGTACTCGATTTCGAATCCGTGACCGCGGAGGAAGCAGTCAATGCCAACGATTTCTACCAGACCCAGTACGAGCTGCTTCGCAGCCGGTCGCTGGCGCGGCGGGTCATCGATTCGCTCGGAATCTCGGAGTCGGCGTTGTCGGAAGCGGGCGAGGATACCGGCGTGGTGTCTTCGCTCATCTCCAGTGTCCGTGGCTGGCTGACCGGTTCGGATTCGTCCGCCGAAGAAACGCCCAGCGACATCGAATCCCTGTTCCTGGAAAACCTCACGGTTCAGCCCGTCCGAAACTCCCGGCTCGTGAGGGTGCACTACGACACCACCGAGCCCTCGGAGGCCGCGTTGATCGCCAATACGCTGACGGACGAGTACGTCGCGATGAACCTCGAGCGTCGATTCGATGCTTCCACCTACGCCAAGGAGTTTCTGGAGGAACGAATCCAGCAGGTTCGCGCCGACCTCGAGGATTCGGAGCGCGAGCTGGTCCAGTATTCCCAGGAGCGGGGCATCATCAACCAGGAAGATCGGCTGGGAATCCTGACCGACAAGCTTCGGGAGATGAATGTCGCCGTGGTGGCGGTCGAAGCCGAGCGCCTCGAAGCCGAGTCGCAGTACCAGGAAATGCTGGGCGCGAGCACCAACAACCTGGCGCAGATGCTCGACAGCCCCGTGGTCCAGAATCTCAAGAGCCAGAAGAGCGAGCTCGAGTCCGAGTACAAGGAGCTACTGAAGGTCTTCAAGCCCGCGTACCCGCGGATGCAGCGGTTGCAGGAGCGCATCGCACAGGTCGACGCGGACATCGAAGGCGAGATCTCGCAGATCCGTGGCGGCGTGCAGGTCAGGTACCAGGCCAAGTTGCGCGAAGAGGCGAAGCTGCAGGAGAGCATCGCGGGCACGCAACAGCAGATCCTCGACCTGCAGGCGCGCAGCACGGATTTCCAGACGCTCAAGCGGGAAGTCGACACCAACCGCGAACTCTACGACGGCCTGCTCCAGCGCATGAAGGAGGTGGGTGTCGCCGCCGGCGTCAGCACCAACAACATCTCCATTGTCGATTCGGCCCAGGTTCCCCGGCACAAGTTCAAGCCCAACCTGACGCTGAACGTCCTGATCGCGCTGACGCTGGGCCTGTTTCTCGGCATCCTGCTCGCCTTCCTGTTCGAGAGCCTGGACGACAGCATCAAATCGGCGGAAGAGCTCGAGAAACTCGTGGGCAAGCCGGTGCTGGGCGTCGTACCGCGGCTCAAGGTCGCGGAATCCAGCGCCACGAGCATGTCGGCCCTGTATGCGCACGAGAATCCGACGTCCGCCGTCGCCGAGGCCTACCGCTCACTGCGCACCGCCCTGATGTTTTCCACGGAGAACGGCGCGCCCAAGGTCATGCACGTCACCAGCGTTTCCCAGGCCGAGGGCAAGAGCACGACCGCCGTCTCGACGGCCATCAACCTGGCCCAGAACGGCGCCAGCGTGCTGTTGGTCGATGCCGACCTGCGCAACCCCTCGCTGCACCGGGTGTTCAAGCTGCCCAACGATTCCGGCCTGTCCAATTACCTGACCAGCGAGCAGAAGCCTGCCGACGTGACCCGGCCGACCGACATCAAGGGCCTGTTCGTCATCACCAGCGGCCACCTGCCGCCCAACCCGGCCGAGCTGTTGTCCAGCGGCAAGATGGTCGACCTGAAGAACCTCGCCTCCAAGCGCTTCGACTACGTCGTGATCGACTGTCCCCCGCTGCTCGGGCTGGCCGACGCGGTCATCCTCGCCGACCTGTCCGACGCCACACTGCTGGTGGCCGCCGCCAAGAGCACCCGATCGAAGGCCCTGGAAGCGGGCATCAAGCGCCTGCGCCAGCATGCCCGCTCCAACATCATCGGCACGGTGCTGACCAAGTTCGACCTCGAAAAGGCGGGCATGGGGTACGGCTACGGTTACGAGTACCAGTACAGCTACGGTCCCTCGACGACCGGCGGTTCGCGGCGGCAGCCGGCCTGAGGCCTGGGCGCTGTGATTCCCGAACTGCTGGGTCCGGCCATCGACTACTACCGTTCGCCCCGGCGGTTCGAGCGCTTTTCCGACCCCTCCCGGTCATTGCCGGCCGGTATCACCGAACTGCTCGCGGCGCCGTTCCACGCGCTCTCCGACGAGCACCTGGCGGAAACGGCGCAACGGGTCGGCGCCACCGAGGAAGAGTGCCGCGCGGCCGTTCCATTCTTCGTCAAGCAGGCCCTGCTGGTGCCCGACGGAGATCACTACCGCACCCTGGGCGTGTCCCGCGCCGCTGACCGTGAGCTGATTCGCAAGCACTACCACTACCTGATGAAGCTGTTCCACCCGGACAACGACGTGGAAGACGTCAGCTGGGACGACCTGTACGCCCCGAAGATCAACGAGGCCTACAACACCCTTCGCGATTCGCAGCGCCGCGCCGAGTATGACGCCGGCCTCGAAGACGACGACGGATTCAACCCTGGCGCGCTGCAGGAGCGTTCCCGCCAGGATCGGTACCGCCCACCGCCGCCGCCACCGGAATCACGGGGAGGGATGTCGCCCACGGCCTGGAAGGTCGCTGGGGGGCTGGTGGTCGGAGTCATCCTGTTGTTCGTGCTGGTGGTCGCCAACCAGTCCAGCAAGCCGCAATTGCGGCTGGGCAAGGATCCCCAGGGTGCCGCCACGTCCGGGGGGACGGCGTCCTCCGGGCCTTCCGTTCAGCCGGTCGCGGACGCGGCTTCCACCGAAAGCGACAGTGGCCGGGCGCCAGCGCGCTCGAACGCCGGTCGCGGTGAATGGTCCCTGGACACCGATCGTCGCATCGAGGAAATGGTGAAATCCCGTGTCGCGCAGGCCACCACCGCGGTGTTGGGACCGAATGCGGGATCGCGGCCCTCGCGCCCGGAACCGGCGGCGGATGTGGCGCCGACCCGCACGGAGGCATCCGCGCGGCCTGCGCAGGATTCAGCGGCCACGACTCCCGAGCCCTCCCGTCCTGATGGCGCGACACCACCGGAGATCGCCCAGGATGCCTCTCCCCGGCCGCAGGCGCTCAACGACGAGGACGCCCCGGCGGTTTCCGTGGCGCACGAGGGCCCGGCCGAGACAGTGCCCGGGGAACCGGAGCCCCCGGCAGCAACGATGGCATCGACCGCGGCGCCGGTCCCTGACCGCAAGGTCAACGAGGACGGCACCCTGCTCGCGAGGACCTCCACGGTCCCGCAGCCCGGGATCTCCACCCTGGAACTGGGCCAGCTGCTCGACACCTTCGTGGCGACCTACGAACTGGGCGATGCCCGCGCCTTCGCGGATCTGTTCAGCCCCAACGCGCGCACCACGGACGCAAGTGGCCGCCAGGACATCCACGACCTCTACGCGGAGTTCTTCGCCCGGCCGGAACAGCGTTCGATGCAGATGCAGAGCTTCAAGTGGAACCGCATTACCGAGGCCCTGGGGGCTGGTGAAGGCGTCGCCCGCATTACCACCACGCCCCTCAAGGGCGGACGCGCCCAGCGCGGCGATCTCGAAATCGACCTGGTCGTCGAGCGCACGGAAGGGGGCTTGATGATCACCCGATTGTTCTACGAGCGACGCTGAGGCGGCTGTGGGAGGCGTCATCTTCAACGGACTGAAGGGCGCGGCGGCCTCGCTGCTGGCGGTGGTCTGCCTGTGGCCGACGGTCACGCTGAACGTTTCCGATCATTTCGCCAAGCAGGCCCAGCACGGCGGCCCGGGCGCGGGGCTGGCGCTGGACCGCGCCCTGTTCTGGGATTCGAACAATCCGCTGGCCAACCGGCTGCGCGCCGAACGACTGATGGCCAGCGAGCAGTTTGGCGCCGCGGATGTCCACCTGCGCCGCGCCCTGCAGCACAATCCCGCCGACGGATTCGCCGCGGCCCTGCTGGCGAGTCTCGAGCTCCAGGCCGGGAAGGTGGCCTCCGCCGACCCCCTCGCGGAGATCGCCAACCACCTGGCGCCCGTCCACCCGCCCACCCAGCGGCAGCTGGGCTACTACTGGCTTTCGAGGCAGCAGCCGGAGCAGGGGATCGCCCACCTGGCGCGTTCGCTGCTGGGAGGGCCGCGCCCGTACAAGGACGAGATGTACAGCCTGTTCCTGAGGATTGCGGAAGACCCCAATGCCCGCGGATTGCTCGCGCCCTACGCGGCCGAACCGCCCGGCTGGTGGGAGCGCTTTTTCCTGCACGTCACGCGCGAGGCTGAGGATCTCGATACGGTCCGTGCGCTCTACAGCGCGCGCCGCGCCTCAGAGACCACGCCGGTCTCCACCCAGGAGCAGACCTGGTTCATCGAACGCCTGATTCGCGAGGGCGAGATGCCCGAAGCCTACCTGGCCTGGGTGAACACCCTGGCGCCGTCGGAACTGTCGGGCCTGGGTTACGTCTACGACGGCGGCTTCGAGCTGCCGCCCACCCACCACGGTTTCGCCTGGGTGGCGCGCCCCCCGCAGAACCGCGGCATCGTGATCACCCCGGCGCGTGTTCCGGGCATGACGGGTGACGCCGCGCTCCGCCTGGATTTTCGGGGTGATCGACAGCGGTTCGCCCACCTCTACCAGCGCCTGTTCCTGGCGCCGGGCGCCTACCAGGTGAGTGGTCGCGTGCGACCCGCCGGACTGGAAGCCCGGCGCGGGCTTCAGTGGCGCCTGTACTGCACGCAGGGCGGGCAGGTGCTGCTGGGCGAAAGCGAGCCGTTCGTGGGTGAGGGCGACTGGCGTGAGTTCAGCTTCGAGTTCGAAGTGCCGGCAGGCTGCAGCGGGCAGCTTCTGCGCCTGCACTCGGCCGGCAACCGCGAGGTGGACCACGAACTGGCCGGCACCATCTGGTTCGACGACCTGTTCATCGAGGCGCGTTCCTGATGCCGCTGCACCAGCATACGGGCGACCGGGTCAACTTCGTGTTGGTGACGGCGCTGGTGCTGCTCGCGCCCCTGTTCCGTTCGGGCAAGACGCCACTGGCCGTGGGGCTGCTGTGTGTCCTCGCCATCGTCGGCCTGGCCTGGGTCCTGCTGCGCGGCCGGCCGCTGGGCCTCAACCGGGGCACCCTGTGGCTGTTGACGGCCCTGGTGGCGCTGCCTCTGGTCCAGTGGTTGCCCATTCCGGGCCTGGGCCGTGACATGCTGCCGGGGCAGGCCGACTATTTCGCAGTCCAGAGCCTGGCCGGCGTCCACCTGGAAAACGCATCCCTGGCCGCCATCCCTCGCGACACCCTGTTGGGCGGGCTGGTGGTGCTGCTGCCCGTCGGCGTGTTCCTGATGACGCAGACCCTCTCGTTGAACCAGCTGCGCACCGTGTTGCGCGTGGTCTTCGCCATGGTCATCTTCCAGGCCGTGTTCGGCCTGATGCAGTTCGGGGGCGGCCCGCAGAGCCCCCTGTACCTGGGCATGGAGTTCACGCACTGGGGAAGTGCCGTGGGCACCTACACCAGCCGCAACAACTACGTGGGTTTCCTCTACCTCTGTCTCATGGTCTCCATGGCCCTGTTCATGACCATCGTCGGACGCAACAACCGTGCCCTGGTCAATCGCCACAAGGGTCTTCGCGGCAAACTCGAGTACTGGGCCACCTCCGACGGGCACCTGGCGTTCTTCTACGGCGCCCTGTCCCTGCTGCTGATCCTGGGCATCGTGTTCAGCCGGTCACGGGCCGGCATCGGCCTGACCATGCTGGGCGTGGTGCTGATCGCCGCCCTTCTGGCGCGCCGCATCGGCGGCAGCGACTCCATCGGCCTGGTGGGCAGGGTGGTGGCCATCGGCCTGGCCGTTGCGGTGGCCATCGGGCTGGGTCCGGTGCTGGATCGCTTTTCCGCGCAGGACCCGGTGGAAGACGGGCGCTGGACCATCTTTGCCGGCGTGATCCAGGGCATCCGCGACTTTTTCCCCCTGGGGTCGGGTGTGGGCTCGCTGGTCAGCACCTACCCGCCCTACCGCGACCCGTCCCGGGCCATGTACACCCTCAACAACGCCCACAACAGCTACCTGGAATGGGCCTACACGGGCGGCCTGGTCGCCATGGTGCTGATTGCCGCCTTCCTGCTGCTGTACTTCCTGCGCTGGCGCAAGGTGTGGAAGCCGGGCGGCTGGGGCGAGTTTCGCTACATCCAGGTGGGCGCCGGCGTGGGGATGTTGCTCATGGGGCTGCACGAACTGGTGGACTACAACCTCTTCGTGCCGGCCAACATGGTGTACTTCGCGTTCTTCGCCGGATTGTTCTTCTACGACTACACCGAGCCCGTGCGCAAGAAACGGCAGAGCCTTGACGAGATGTTTCCGCACACCCGGAAATCCGAGCGATCTCCTGAATCCGGCCTGACCAGCCCCATGGGCGCCGTGGCGACTGCCGGGTCCGACGCCGGCATCGGTACGACGCCCGTGGAAGATCCATGGGGCGCCAGGCCGGAGACCCCTGCAGGCGAACGGAAGGACACCACACCAGCGCCCGCGCCCGCCAGGGGGCCGGCATGGAACCCGTTCATGGCGGAAGATGACGACGAAACCACGGAGGCCGGCAGGATTGAAGGCGGGCGCCCCGAGGAGCGCGGCTGGAAGGACGAAGACGTCGGCCAGGAGGCGGGCGGGCCGGTTTTGGCCGAAGAGCGGGACGACGATGATTTCCCGGCCCGGAATCCGGGTGATCCCGATTCGGGAAATACGCCCCCTGGGCCCGAACCAGGCCCGGAACCCGACGATGAGCCGGAACCGCCCCGGCCGCCCCGAAACCCCTTCGAGGGTTGATTCGGCCCAATGCTCTGCCTAAACTGAAGTCAGCGCACCTCATTTCCCGCAGGTGCGACCGAATCCCCGGGGGGAATTCGATGAAACTGCCGATACTGACGACTGCCGTCACCGCCGCCCTCTTCTCTGCGGGCATGGCTTTTGCCGAAACCAGTGGCACCGTGTTGAGCGTGGTGAACGGTTCCGTACTGGTCAACCAGGGTACGACCTACGAGTCGGCCCAACAGGGCATGGCCCTCGAGGCCGGTGACCAGTTGCTGCTCATGGAGGGCGCTTCGGCCCAGGTGAGCTTCGCAGCCGGCTGCGTGAAGGACCTCGGCGCCAACGAAATCCTGCGCATTCCTGAAAACGATTCGGCCTGCCTGGACGATGCCGCCACCTACCACCAGATGGGCGGCAGCGGTGGAGGGTTCCTGCTTCCGGCGCTGATGACCGGCGGCATGATTGCCATTGGGGTAGCCGTCGCGAATGACGACGGACCCGAGGGCAGCACGTTCGTCCCGACACCCGACAGCCCCTGAAGCTGGCCACAGTCACCGAACAAGCCGGGCCCAGCCCGGCTTTTTCATGCTTCGAAAAAACGGTTTGCGGCTTGAATGGACCCCCGGGACCGGGGACTTCAACACGCGTTGTGACGAATCCAGTAAGGCCCCTATTGACAAATCCGCCTTGAATTTGTAGTCCGCCCATGCCTAAACTGATAGGCAGGCGGAGCTTTTTCCGTCGGCCATCACACTGAGCCTGGGGGGGTCAGCCAATGAAACTGCGAGTTTTGACGACATCCGTCGCCACCGCCGCCCTGCTTTCCGCGGGCGCTGCGATGGCCGAGACCACCAACACCGTGCTGAGCATGGTGACCGGTTCCGTTCTGGTCAACCAGGGAACGACCTACGAGTCCGCCCAGGAAGGCATGGCCCTCGAGGCCGGCGACCAGGTGCTGCTGATGGAGGGCGCCTCGGCCCAGGTGAGCTTCGCCGCCGGCTGCGTGAAAGACCTCGGCGCCAATGAAATCCTGCGCATTCCCGAAAACGACACCGCGTGCCTGGACGATGCGGCCACCTATCACCAGATGAGCAGTGGCGGCGCCAGCGACATCATTCCGCTGACCATCGCAGGCGTCATCGTGGGCGCGGGGGTGTACAACGCGGTCGATGACAAGACCGAGGAAACACCGGTCATCCAGCCACCCGACAGCCCCTGAAGCTTGCGGGCCACAGACAACGAACGAGCCGGGCATTGCCCGGCTTTTTCATTACTACGGGCCCAGCGCACCGGGCCGCTCCATGAAAAAGGGGCCCGACCGGGCCCCTTTCTCAACTCTTGTTCAAGCAGACTCCTTACAGCAGGATCCCGCCGTACTGCACGAAGAACGGCGCGAACACCAGGCTGAGAATCGCTGACAGCTTGATCAGGATGTTCAGGCTGGGGCCGGAGGTGTCCTTCAGCGGGTCGCCGACGGTGTCGCCCACCACGGCCGCCTTGTGCTCTTCCGAGCCCTTGCCGCCATGGTTGCCCGCCTCGATGAACTTCTTGGCGTTGTCCCAGGCGCCTCCGGAGTTGGACGAGCTGATGGCCAGCACGCCGCCCGCCACCAGGGAGCCGGCGAGGATGCCCGCCACCGAGGAGACGCCGAACAGGTAGCCCGCCAGGATCGGCGTACCCATGATCAGCACGCCCGGGGCGATCATCTCGCGCAGGGCCGCCTTGGTGGAGATGGACACGCAGCGCTCGTAGTCCGGGTCGCCGGTGCCTTCCATGATGCCCGGGATCGTGTGGAACTGGCGGCGCACCTCTTCGATCATGTCGAAGGCGGCCTTGCCCACGGACTTCATGGTCATGGCGGTGAACAGGAAGGGCAGCACCGCGCCGATGAACAGACTGGTGTAGACCACCGGGTCGAGCAGGTTCACGCTGACCGGCGGTGCGCCGGCCGATTCGAGCAGCGAGTTGCTGGCCGTGATGAAGGCCGCGAACAGCGCCAGCGAGGTCAGGATGGCTGCGCCGATGGCGAAGCCCTTGCCGATCGCCGCCGTGGTGTTGCCGGCTGAGTCCAGGATGTCCGTGCGGCGACGGACTTCGCTTTCCAGGCCCACCATCTCGGCAATGCCGCCGGCATTGTCCGCCACCGGGCCGTAGGCGTCGATCATCAGGGCGATGACCAGCGTGCCCAGCATGCCCAGTGAGGCAATCGCCACGCCGTACATGCCCGCCAGCTCCCAGCTGATGAAGATGCTGGCCGCGATGCACAGGTAAGGCAGCACGGTGGATTTGTAGCCCAGCGCCAGGCCGTAAATGATATTGGTGGCCACACCGGTCTCGCAGGACTTGGCCACTTCCTTCACCGGCTTGTAGTTCTCCGAGGTGTAGTAACCGGTCAGCAGTCCCACCGCCAGGCCGGCGATCAGGCCGGACAGGAAGCACCAGTACACGCCCATCTGGGTGTATTCCTCACCGCCGAGCGTGAAGGTCTCGGGGATCAGGTACTGGGTGAAAAACAGCATGGCGATGGCCATCAGGCCGCTGGAGATGATCAGCAGCTTCATCAGGGCCGGGGCCACGTCCTCTTCCTTGTCCACCTTCACCAGCAGCTTGGTGATCAGGCTGATGGGAATGCCCACGGCGCTGATCAGGATGGGGTAGAGCAGGGCGTTGGGGTCGCCGGCGAAGGCGATGGCGGAGATCACCATGGCCGCGCAAGTGGATTCGGCGCAGGAGCCGAACAGGTCGGCGCCCATGCCGGCCACGTCACCCACGTTGTCACCCACGTTGTCGGCGATCACCGCCGGGTTTCGCGGGTCGTCCTCGGGGATGCCCTTCTCGACCTTGCCCACCAGGTCGGCGCCCACATCGGCCGCCTTGGTGAAGATGCCCCCGCCCACACGGGCGAACAGCGCGATGGTCGAACCGCCCAGGCCGAAGCCGGCAATCACTTCCATCAATACGTGGGTGTTGTGCTCACCGATGTCCTTCAGCGCCCAGGTCATGAACAGGTAGATCAGCACCAGGCCCAGCGTGGCCAGGCCCACCAGGGCGAAGCCCATGACGGCGCCGGAGTTGATGGCCACCTTGAAGGCGCTGCCGATGTCCTGCTTGGCCGACACCGTGGTGCGCGCGTTGCCCTGCGTGGCCACCTTCATGCCGATGTAGCCCGAGGCGATGGAGATGAAGGCGCCGAACAGGAAAGCGATGGCCGTGTACCAGCCGCCCACCTTGCCCGTGACGGTCACGTGGTCGGTGTCGTAGATGCTGTAGTTGATCAGCAGTCCGATCACCACCGCGAAGGCCAGCATGAACACGACCAGCACGCGGTACTCGGCCTTCAGGAAGGCCATGGCGCCCTTGGCGATGGCGCCGTGGATGTACCTCAGGCGCTTGGCGTCGGCTTCCTCAAGCCCCAGGTCCAGCGGGATCCGGGTGACTTTTTTCATGTAAAAGAAGGCAATGGCCAGGCCGAGCAACGACAGCGCCGTCGTGACGATGAGCGAGAAATTCGACATCGGGAACGTTCTCCAGAAAGGATTTGTTATGTGCAGAAAGCGCGCACTTTATCACAATCGGGAAAGTGGCCTACTCCTTGTATAGGGGTGGGGTCTACGGGTTACCCTTCCGGTAGTCGGAACGGGGTTGGCGCATGTTTGCTGTGTTGAGAGGTGTGGCGGGAAGAGTGCCGTTCGGGCTGTTGCTGCTCGAACTGCTGATCGTGTTCGTGGGTGTGTACCTGGCCTTCCTGCTGGCCGAATTCCAGGAGCAGAAACAGCGCGAACGAAGCTTCCAGCGCATCGTGCAGATCCTGGATGTGGGGCTGGAACGGTACGCGCAGGCGTTCGGCGCCATGGCCCAGTACCACGACCGCGAGAACACGGCCATCCGCGATGCGCTGGCGGCGGGGCAGCTGCCGTCCTTCGGAGACGTCTACTACCCGGCGCCGCAGTACCCCATGGACGTGATCGACTACATCGCCACCGAGGAGGCCTTCCGGGTGTTCGACGTGGCCTACTACACCGAACTCATCGCCTTCAGCAATGGCGTCCAGCGCCTGATGTACATCGAGGAAAAGCTCGTCCAGGCCGCCGAGCGTTATCAACCCCTGCCGGCGGAAGACGATACCGAATACACCCGCATCCATCATGAGCAACGCCAGCTGGCCGAACGCTACCTCGGCTACATGGACCGCCGCCGCAACACCGTGATCGAACTTCGCGACCGGGCGCAGCTGCTGCTGGAAGGAAGGAACGTCGCGGCGCCGTAAAAGCAAACGGCGAACCCAGGGGTCCGCCGCTGCGAGGAACCTGACAGGCGCGCCCCCCTCGCGCCCGGTCAGCCGGGGCCCAGGGCCCCGGTGGTGGATTCGGGCTTATCCGTCTCCCTTGGCTTCCTCGACCGCTTCTTCGGCTTCTTCCACGGCGTCGTCGATGGCGTCTTCAGCGTCGTCCATCATGTCTTCGGCGCTGTCCACGGCGTCGTCGTAGGCGTCACCGACCGCGTCGGCCGCATCATTGTAGGCGTCACCCACCGCGTCGGCGGCGTCTTCGGCCATGTCTTCGGCCTCGTCCATGGCGTCGCCCATCGCGTCCGCGGCATCGTCCGCCGCGTCACTCATGGCATCCGCCGCATCGGAAGCGGCGTCGGACACCGCATCAGCGGCTTCTTCTGCCTTGGTTTCCGCCGCTGAACGGTCGTCCTGGCTGCAAGCAACCATGCCGAAGGCGAGGCCTGCGGCCAGCAGGGAAAGGTAAAGGGGTTTCATTTTCATCGTCTCTGCACTCCCGATTCCAAGAGGATTCTCAGTTGAGGGGAACCCCAAGTATACGTAAGTGCGCCTTCACGGGTAGTCCTTGACCTATACTGCCTTTGACGTTCGATCACCGGGGGGTGCGCCGTGAAGTGGAAAGGCCGTAGAAGCAGCAGCAACGTCCAGGACGCCCGGGGCCAGGAATATTCCGGCGGCGGCGGTTCGGGCGGCGGCCTCATCATGGGCCTGGTCGGGCGGATGTTCGGCTTCAAGGGCATCCTGATCCTGATCGCCATTTTCTTCATCGGCACCTGGACGGGCCTGTTCGACGCCTCATTCCTGGTGGGCGGCGGCGGGGAGCAGGTGCGGCAGGTGGACTACCAGCCCGCGCCGGAAGAACAGCAGCAGTTCGAGTTCGTCACCGTCGTGCTGGCCGACACCGAGGATGTGTGGCATGCGGAGTTCCGGCGTGTCGGCCGCGAGTACGTCGAGCCGACGCTGATCGTCTACCGCGGCCGTACCGGTACGGGCTGTGGCGTGGGCGAGTCCGCCATGGGTCCCTTCTATTGTCCGGCGGACCAGCGGATCTACATCGACCTGTCCTTCTACGACCAGCTCGCACGCGAATTCCAGGCACCCGGCGACTTCGCCCAGGCCTACGTGATCGCCCACGAGGTGGGCCACCACGTACAGAACCTGCTGGGCATCTCCGACCAGGTGCATGCCATGCGCAACCGGCCGGACTACAACCAGCAGTCCGTACGCCTGGAGCTGCAGGCCGACTACCTGGCCGGCGTCTGGGCCCATCACAACCGCCGTTACCTCGAGCAGGGCGACATCCAGGAGGCCATGCGCGCGGCCAACCAGATCGGCGACGACGCTATCCAGCGGCGCACCCAGGGCCGGGTCGTCCCCCACGCTTTCACCCACGGCACCTCGGAACAGCGCATGCGCTGGTTCAACCGCGGGCTGGAGAGCGGGCGGATCGAGGGCGGCAATACCTTCGAGATTCCCTATGACCAGCTCTGAGCGCCATGTCTGAACGCCCTGGGGTCGCGCCCCATGGATGACCCGGTGTTTGCCCTGGCCAGCGTGATCCAGACCGCCGTGGCCCCCGTGTTCCTGCTGGCCGGCATTGCGGGCTTCCTGAACGTGATGTCCATGCGCCTGGGGCGCATCGTCGACCGGGCGCGCGTGCTCGAGCGCCGCGTGCCATCACTGCGCGATCCCGAGAAGGGCACCCTGGCCGGCGAGGAGATGCGTTCCCTGTGGCGGCGCGTGAAGCTGATCAACTGGGCCATGGGCCTGTGCACGGCCTCGGCCCTGATGGTCTGCACCGTGGTGGTCGGGCTGTTCGTCGGCGCCTTCTGGCACTTCGACATCGACATCCACGTGGTGGTGCTGTTCGTCTGCGCCATGGTGCTGCTGATCGCCGCTCTCCTTCTGTTCATCCGCGAGGTGCAGCTGGCCACCGGCAATGCCGTGGCGGGAATGGAGTTCGAGGAGTAGGGCGAATCATCAGATTCGCGGCGGCCGCTGAAGCCACCCAACCCTGACGATGAGACAACGGGGCCCCAAGAAGGGCCCGTTGTGGTTCAATCCGGGATGCTGACACCCGAGGCGAGGGAACCGTGGACACCGTACTGCTGATCCAGGACGAGGCGGCGCTGCAGGCGCTGCCCTGGGCGCAACGCCTGGCGGCCCGCGCCGGCCAGCGGCTGGTGCTGCTGGTGTTCACCCCCGACCCCATCCAGGAAACGGAAGCCATCGAGGCACCCGAAGACTCCGATTCGGAACTGGTGCAGAGCGCCTTCCGTCTTCACCAGGCCCCCGACGCCCCCGATGGGCCGGTGCTGGACTGCCGCGGCCCCAACGGCCGGCGCGCCGTGCTCAACACCCTGCTGGACCTGGAGGTCGGACAACTGGTGCTGCACCAGGCCCTGCCCTCCGCGTCCATGGTCGGCTTTGGCCTGGTGCACCAGGTGGCCCGGGCCGCGCCCTACGACGTCCTGCTGCTCGACTGCGGCGGCCTGGAGGGACCGCCCCGCCGCGTGCTGTTCGCCCAGGCCGGCGGCGGCGGCGTGCACGGCCTGAGATTCGCGGCGCGTGACTTCTGTGCACCGGACCTGCCCCTTGTGGTCATGCCCGACCCCAAGGCCGGGAAATCCTCCGCGCGCAACCTGCGCCGTGTGCGCGAGGAACTGGCGCATGGCTGTGACGCGGTGATCCAGGAAACCGACACGCCCGAGACCCTCGAAGCCGGCCTGCACGCCGCGGCCTCGCCTTATGACCTCGTCATGGCCGATGCGGACGAACCGCGGCACCTGGCGCAGCTGCTCGCCATCCTGCGCAAACTGCGCGCGGAGAAGCCGGAACTCGGCTTTTCCATCGCCATCTCCCGCAGCGCCAACGCCGCCGGTCCGGGCATGCTCGAGCGCGCGCTGGAGCGCTACCACGCCCATGTGCCGCGGCTCGGACGTGCCGAACGTCGCTCGCTGGCAGAGACCCTGGACCGGGGTGGACGCCTGTCGGCCGATTTCGTGATCATGCTGATGCTCAGCGCGGTCATCGCCGCCCTGGGCCTGATCCAGAACTCCGCTGCCGTGGTCATCGGCGGCATGCTGGTGGCGCCGCTGATGACGCCGATGCTCGCCATGGGCCTGTCGCTGGTCCAGGGCAACGCCCACATGTTCCGCAAGGCCTTCGAGGCCATGGGCCTGGGGGTCCTGGGCGCCCTGCTGGCCTCGATGGCGATGGGCCTGCTCAGCCCCTGGGACGACCTCTCCGCCGAGGTGGTGGCCCGCGGCGGCCCGAATGTCTTCGACCTGGGCGTCGCGCTCTTTTCCGGCATCGCCGCCGCCTTCGCCCTGGCGCGGCCCGGGTTGGCCGGCACCCTGGTGGGCGTGGCGGTGGCCGTGGCGCTGGTGCCGCCGATCGCCGCGACGGGCATTGCCCTGGTGAAGGCGGAGTTCGCCGTCGCCTTCGGCGCGGCCATGCTGTTCCTGACCAACTGGCTGGCCATCGTGCTGGGGGCCTCGCTGGTGTTCCGCCTGTTCGGGCTGGATGTCTCCCTGGGCGGCAGCCGGGCGCCCGCATGGGTGCGCATGACATTTGCCGGCTTCGCCATCGCATTGGTGCCCACGATCCTGCTGCTGTTCCACAACCTGGGCCTGCAGATGCACGACGGTGTGCATCGGCCCTACGCCCGACCCCTGCCGTCGGACATGCGCGAGGCCATCGTCCAGCGCGTGGACCGTGAAACCGGCGTGCACATCGTCACCATGAGCCAGTCCGACATCGAGCATGGCTTCGGCAAGGAAGTGGTGCTGGCGGTGACCGGGACCGTGAGCCCCACGCTGGAATCGGACCTGCTGGCGATTCTCGGCGCGCGGGAGGTCGTCATCAGCGGTCCGGACGGGGACCGCCGCGTGCTCACCCCGGGCGTGCGGGTGCAGTTGTTGCGCGCGGTGGAGTGACCGCCCGCGATGCGGCGGTCATTTCGCCCACCATTTCCCTGCACTATGATGAATCCTCGAATCGACACGGGCAGGGGGGTGTGAAGGTGTTTCGAACGAATTGCGTGAGCCGGGGTTGGCATCAGGTTCTGATCCTGGGCGGAATCCTGGCCCTGGCGGTCACGACGACGGCCGGGGCGGACACGGTGCGCCTGGGCAACGAGCCCTGGCCGCCCTTCGTCATCGAGGGCGAGCAGCAGGGCACGGCCGAGGCCATCGTCTGCGAGGCGCTCTCCCGCGGCGGCCACGACTGCGCGATGGCCTACAACGACTGGCCGTCCACCCTGGAAGCAGCCCGTACGGGCGCCGTCGACGGCATCGCCGCCGCCTGGTTCACTCCCGAACGTGGACAGGACCTGCTGTTTTCCACCTCCTACCTGACCAACCGCCTGGTGCCGGTCACCCGCGATGGTGATGCGCCGGTGCGGGGCCTGGAAGACCTGGCCGGCAGAAACGTGGCCCTGGAGGCCGGTTTCGCCTATGGCGAGGCACTGCTGGCGGCGCGGGCATCCTTTGCCGAAACGCTCGAGGTGACCGGTGGCGACGCGCTGCTGGCCGCCCTGCGTGAAGGTCGCGCGGACGTGGCGGTGGTCGACGAACTGACCGCGGACCAGGCCCGCAAGGCCGGCGCCACCGAGGGCCTCGTGATCGGCGAGGTGGCCCTGGCCTACCGGGAACTGCATTTCGCGATGTCACGCGCGTATTCCGAGGCGCAGGCCGTGGTGGCGGACTTCAACCAGGCCTACCAGTCCATGCTCCGGGACGGCAGCGTCAACCGCATCCTGGGAATGGAGTGGCTGGCGACGGACCTCGGCGATGATGGCGTCATGGATTTCATTCATGCCGGCGACCTTCAGGCGGCGGTGGCCGACGCGGCGTCCAGCGACCGGGTCTACGCCCTGGAGCAGGATGACTTCGAGGCCATCCGCGACCCGGGCTTCATCGGCTCGAACGCCAATTACCTGGCCGAGGACACGGCGTACCAGACCCCCGAAGCAGCCATGAAAGCCCTCGACACGGGGCGGCGTTGTTCCTACGACAGCGCTTCCGCCAGGATCGTCTGCACCGGCCGATGAACGTCTTGCTGTGAATACAGGCCCAGGCCGCCGTGAAATTCCGGCCATCGGTGCGGGCTGAGCGCTGATGGGCTTCCCGGCTGTCCCCAACGACCACGCACTCGCCGTGCTCCTGCTCACGGGGCTGGCCCTGTTCCTGTTCACCCGCGAGCGCATCCCGCTGGAGACCTCTTCTCTGGCCGTACTGGTCTTGCTGGTCATCGGCTTCGAGGTGTTCCCGTTCCACACCGACAGCCGCTCCATCGAGCCGCACGAGTTCTTCTACGGCTTCGGGCACGAGGCCCTGGTGGCGGTCTGCGCGCTGATGATCGTGGGCCAGGCGCTGGTGCGCACCGGGGCGCTGGAGCCGGTCGCCCGCCGCCTCGGGCGCTTCTGGAAATGGAGCCCGGCCGCGGCGCTGCTGCTCACCCTGCTGGTGGGCGCGGTGCTCAGCGCCTTCGTCAACAACACGCCCATCGTGGTGCTGATGCTGCCCATGCTGATCGGCGCGGCGGCGCGCAGTGGCACGGGGACGGGCGGCATCCTGTTGCCCATGGGCTTCGCCACCCTGGTGGGCGGCATGGCCACCACCATCGGCACCTCCACCAACCTGTTGGTGGTCAGCGTGGCGGCGGACATGGGCATGGAGCGATTCGGCATGTTCGATTTCGCCGTCCCGGCCGTGATTGCCGGTTCGCTGGCCATCGTCTACCTGTGGCTGGTGGCCCCGCGCCTGGTGCCGGACCGCCGCCCGCCCATGGCGGACACCTCCAACCGCATCTTCGAGGCGGAGCTGGTGCTGGACGAGGACAACGCCCTGGTCGGCGAGCCCATCACCGAGGCCTTCCGCAAGGCCGGCGAGGAGTTTCGTGTCGAGCGGGTGATCCGCGGCCGCAGCCTGGTCATTTCGCCGCTGCCCGACGTGCGCCTGCAGGCCGGCGACCGCCTGCTGGTGGCCGACACTGCTGGGCGCCTGCGCGAGTACGCGGCCCTGCTGGGCGCCGACCTCGTGTCCTCCGATGCGGAGGAACCATTGCCCGAGACCGGGAGTTCGTCGCCTGGCGCCGATGCCGATTCGGGCGCCGATACCCATGCCGGCGCCCGGGACGATTCCGGCGCCGACGCCCAGCTGGCCGAGGTGGTGGTGACGGCCGGCTCGCCGCTGCAGGACCAGCGCATCGGCGACCTGCGGTTCAAGCAGCGCTTCGGCCTGGACCTGCTGGCCCTGCACCGTTCCGGCGACAGCGCGGACCGGCGCACCCCGGGACTGGAAGACCGCCGCCTGATGGCCAGCGACGTGTTGCTGGTGCAGGGCTCGGCGGAACGCATCCGCGAGATCAAGCGCGGCGGCGAGCTGCTGGTGCTCGACAGCACCGCCGACCTGCCGCACACGCGCAAGGCGCCGCTGGCATTGATGATCCTCATCGCGGTCGTGGCCCTGGCGGCGGCGGGTGTCATGCCGATCGCCTTCAGCGCCGTGCTGGGGGTGCTGGCGCTGATCGTCACGCGCTGCCTGGCCTGGGGCGACGTCACCCGCGCGCTGTCGGCCCAGGTCGTCCTCATCATCGTGGCCTCTCTGGCCCTGGGTTCGGCCCTGATGCGCACCGGCGGGGCGGACTACCTGGCCCAGGTGTTCCTGTTCGCCTCGCAGGGGCTTTCGCCGCCCTGGGTGCTGTCGCTGCTGATGCTGCTGATGGCCATTCTGACCAACATCGTTTCCAACAACGCCGCGGCGGTGATCGGCACTCCCATCGCCATCGGCATCGCCATGGAACTGGGCCTGCCCCTCGAGCCCTTCGTCCTGGCGGTGCTGTTCGGGGCCAACCTGAGCTTCGTCACGCCGATGGCCTACAAGACCAACCTGCTGGTGATGAACGCCGGCGGTTACACCTTCGGTGATTTCGTGCGCGTGGGCACGCCCCTCACCATTCTGCTGTGGATCGCCCTCAGCGCGCTGCTGGCCTTCGCTTACGGGCTGATGGGTTGAGACTCCGTTCGGCGCCGCCGGCGCCGTTTCGGCGCAACAGGCCGCAGGACCATCGATGGAATATGCTAAGTTTGCTTCGCGCCCATTCGAGGAATTGTTTATTCCATGTCCTGCCTGGTCAAAATCCGTGCGTACCAGGATGAGCTTTCGCCGAACGAGAAGAAGATCGCGCGATTCATCCTCGATAACCCGGCACTGATCCGCGACTACTCCTCGCAAAGCCTGGCCCATGCGGTGGGCGTGAGCCAGTCGAGCATTGTCAAATTCAGCCAGAAACTGGGCTTTCGCGGGTTCACCGATCTCAAGCTGGCCATTCACGAGGCCTTCCTGACCGGCGATGGGCACGAAAACGGTGACGATGCGGGCCACCCCGACGCCGACGCCAACGCCTCGGTGGCTGAACAGCTGTACCAGACCCTGCAGCAGGCCCTGCTCAACACCTTGCAGCTCAACGAGGAGCCGCAACTCGAAGCGGCCGTGCAGGTGCTGGAGAAGAGCAACCGCATCCAGATCGTCGCGATGGGCTGGAGCGCCATGGGCGCGCGGCATTTTGCGTCCATGCTCAGCCAGGTGGGCCGTGGCGTGATCGCCGAGACCGACGCCTATTTCCAGGTCTCGAGCGTGGCGACCCTGGGCAAGGGTGACGCGGTGTTCCTGATCTCGCTCACGGGCCACGCGCCGCGCACGCTCGAAGCCATCAAGCTGGCGCGTCGCAACGGCGTCAAGGTCATCACGCTGACGCCGTACAGCGCCAACCCCTTCCGTTCGCTGGCGGACGTGCAGCTCTACTCGGTCAGCACGGGTGGCAAGTACGAACTGCCCCAGATCGTCTCCATGACGTCACAGCAGTTCGTCATCGACGTACTGTTCAAACTCATCATTCGCCGCGACCGCAAGGCCCGGGAGCTGCTGGCGCTGAGCCGCAAGAATGTCGAAAGCTTCTGAGCGGTTCGGCGCACCGGAATCCAGACGATGAAAAAGACCCTCCTGTCCACCCTGCTGGCGTTCGCGCCGTTCGCCGCCTGCGCCGACAGCCTGCCGCCTGCCGGCCCGCTGGACCGTGCGGCCATCGACCGCGTGGTCGCGGACGCGATGGCCAGCTTCGGCGTTCCGGGCATGGCCGTCGGCGTCATCGAAGCGGGCGAGATCCGCTACGCGGCCGGCCACGGTATTCGTGAGCTCGGCCGGCCGGAAGCCGTCGATACCGACACGCTGTTCCGTATCGCCTCGGTCACCAAGGCGTTCACCGCCGCGGCGACGGCCATCCTGGTCGAGGAGGGCCGCGTGAGCTGGAACGGCCCGGTCACCGAGCACCTGCCCGAACTGCGCATGAGCGACCCCTGGGTCACCGCCCACATTTCACCGGTCGACCTGCTGGCGCACCGAAGCGGCCTGGCGCCGTTCACCGGCGACCTGATGCTGTGGCCGGCGCCGAACCTCTTCACCGAAGAAGACCTCATCCATGCCCTGCGCTACTTTCCGCTCGAGCGTGGCTTTCGCGCCGGCTACACCTACGACAACGTGCTCTACATCGTCGCCGGCGAAATGATCGAACGGGTCAGCGGCCTGGCCTGGGGCGAATTCGTGGACCAGCGGCTGATGGCGCCGCTGGGAATGGAGCGCTGCTTCGCCGGGCCGATACCGGAGGCGCAGATGACCAACCTGGCCGCGCCGCACGGCGTGGTCGACGGCACGCCGATCGTCATCGAGCGGAACCGCATCCCGAGCCAGCCCGACAAGTTTTCGCCGGCCGGCGGCATCGCCTGCAGCGTCACCGACCTGCTGAAGTGGCTGGGCCTGCAACTGGCGCGGGGCACCACGCCGGATGGCGTGACCCTGTTCAGCGAGGCGCAGTCGAGCATGATGTGGGCGCCGCACAGCTGGCTCGGCGTCAGCGAGGCGGAAAAGGCCGTCCACAACACCCTTTTCCGGGCCTATGGCCTGGGCTGGCGCAGCCGCGACATCCAGGGTGAGATGGAGCTGTCCCACACCGGCGCCCTCGATGGCTGGCACGCCAAGGTGGTGATGTTGCCCGAGCGGCAACTGGGCATCGCGGTCCTGAGCAACGGCAACAACAGCTCCGCGCGCAATGCGGTCATCAGCGCGATTACCTACGGCTACCTGTCCAGCGGCCAGCGTGACTGGGTGGCCTGGTATCGGGACGCCGACGCTGAAGCCGCGGCACGCAACGCGGCACGGTCGCCCGACCAGGAAGCGGACGACGCGCCGGAGGCGGTGATCATCCCGGCACAGCCGCTCGAGCGCTACACCGGGCGCTACGCGGACCCGTGGTTCGGTGAGATCACCGTCACCCGCGATGGCGACAGCCTTTACTTCGCGTCCGCCATGGCGCCCAAGCTCAGCGGCCCCATGGACCATCATTCGGGCGACCTGTTCGTCGCGCGCTGGGAGGACCGCTCGATCGGCATGGACGCCTGGGTCCGCTTCGAACTCAGCCCCGGTGGCGAGGTCGCCGCCGTGCGCATGAACCGGAATTTCGAGGCCGGTGGCACGGTGGACTACTTCAAGGAACTGCACTTCACCCCGGTGAGCGAGCCATGAGCGACTTCCGGGAAGTCCCGCGCGCCGACAAGGGCGTCCTGCGACACACCGCGCACCGCTACGGCGAGTCGGAGCTGGGCGTACCGCTCACCTTTTTCGGCCCCACGTCGGGCCCCGTGGACCTGCTGCTGATGGCGTCCATGCACGGCGACGAATCCGATTCGACCGTCGCGCTGTCCGAAGCGCTGCGGCGCGTCCCCGCTGATGCCCTGGTCAACCCGGTGATCCTGGCGGTCAACCCCGACGGGATCCTGCACGGCACGCGCTGCAACGCGAACGGTGTCGACCTGAACCGCAACTGGCCGGCCTCGAACTGGTCGCCGGAGCCGGTGCGTTACAAGGACCATGGCCACACCGTGCAGGACATCGAGCTGAGTACCGGCAGCGCGGCCGGCTCGGAGGCGGAGACGCGTCACCTGCTGGCGTTGGTCCAGCGCCTGCAGCCCCGCGCCATCGTCAGCCTGCACACGCCCCTCGGCTGCATCGACGACCCGCACGATTCCGAACTGGGCCGCTGGATCGCCGCCGAAACCAGGCTTCCCCTGGTGCCGGACGTGGGTTACGCCACGCCCGGCTCCTTCGGCAGCTGGTGCGCGGAGCAGCGCATCCCGATCATCACCTGGGAGCTGCCGACCGAGCCGCTGCCGGATGTCATCGCCTCGCACGTCCCGGTGCTGCTCAAGCTTGTCACCGGCACCCATCCGGTCGGCGCCGGCTGAATGCGCGTCGCCATCACGGATTCGGGAGTCGGCGGCCTGTCGGTCTGCGCGGCCCTGGAGGCCGCTTTGGCGCGCCGGCCCCCCAGTGACGACCTCGAGGTGCTGTACCTGAACGCGGCCCTCGAAGACGACTACGCCTACAACTCGATGGCCACCCGTCGCGAGCAGTTGCTCACCTTCGACGCCTTTCTCGACGGCGCGACGCGTCACTATGCCCCGGACCTGATGTTCATCGCCTGCAACACCCTGAGCGTGCTGTTCGAGGACCCGCACTACGCGCGTCACGACCGCTTCCCCATCCTGGGGATCGTCGATACCGGCGTGGCGGAACTCCTTGCGGCGCTGGATCGCGAGCCGGACACCGGCGTGATCGTGTTCGCCACGCCCATCACCGTGGCCGGCAACACCTATCGCGACCGCCTGGTGGCGGCGGGCGTCGCGCCGGAGCGGATCGTCCAGCAGGCCTGTCCGGGATTGCCGGACGCCATTTCGAACGACGTCACCGGCGCCCAGGCCGCGGCCCTGCTGGACACCTTCGTGCCGGCGGCGCTGGATGCATTTGCGCACCGCCCCTCCCGGGTCCTCGCCTTCCTGGGGTGCACGCATTTCGGCTACCAGGCGGATCGTTTCCGCGCGCGGCTCGAAGCCGGGGGCGTCGACGCGACCGTCATCGATCCCAACATTGCCGCCGCCAACACGCTCCTGGCGGCCATGGGCGGTGGCGGCGTCAACCCGGGCGCCGGCATCGCCCCAGGCGCAGACCCGGGCGCTGACCCAAGCACCCATGCCGACATCGGGACGAACACCAACATCCGCCCCGGCCAGCCGTCCTTCGGCGTCGTCAGCCGATACAGCATTCCGGAGCGTCCGTTGCGGTCGCTGGCCGCCTACCTGGGCGACCGCGCCCCGGCCACGCTGGCGGCGCTGCGAGGGCAGCGCCTGCACCCGGACCTGTTCGGCCGCATCCCACAAGAAGAAAGCGCATGAACCAGCCCGACAGGAAGCCGGACGACCCGATGCGGTCCTTCAGCGAAGACACCGACATGAAGCGCGACCTGGGCCTGCTCGAAGCGGTGTCCATCGTCATCAACCGCATCATCGGCTCCGGCATCTTCCGGACCCCGGCGCCGATCATGGCGGCCGTGGCCAGCACCTCGCTGTTCGGCCTGGTGTGGACCCTGGGCGGCGTCGTTACCATCTTCGGCGCGGTGATCTACGCCGAACTGGCGGCGATGATGCCGCGCTCCGGCGGCCCGTACGAATACCTGAAGATGTCCTATGGCCCGTTCTGGGCTTTCCTGCGCGGCTGGGCCATGTTCTTCGTCTCCGAGACCGCGTCGATCACGGCGGTGGCGCTGATCTTCGCCGAGTACCTGAGCGCGGCCTGGTACCTGGTCAACGGTGTGCACCTGGACAAGATGGTGATCTTCGGCGTGGCCTTCGCCACCATCTGGCTGCTGACGATGATCAACCTGTGGGGCGTCCAGTTCTCCGGCTGGGTACAGAACTTCTTCAGCATCGTGAAGGTTGCCGCGGTCGGTAGCATCATCGGCATCGCCTTCACCAGCTGGAGCACCGGCAACTGGGCCAATTTCATCACGCCGCTGTTTCCCGAGTCGTTCGACGGCACCACGATCCTGGCCGTGGGCGCCGCGCTGCGGTACGCCTTCTTCGCCTTCAGCGGCTGGGAGGGCGCGACCTACATCGCCGAGGAAGTGAAGAACCCGCGCCGCAACCTGCCGCTGTCGCTGTTCATCGGTATCGGGGGCGTGATGCTGCTGTACCTGGGCGCCAACGCGGCCTACCTGTTCCAGCTGCCGCCGGAGCGCATCGCCGAGGCGCCATGGGTGGCCACCGAGGTGATGACCGTGGCCATGGGCGCCACCGGCGGCATCCTGATTTCCATCGCGGTGATGATCAACACCTTCGGCAACGTGAACACGCAGATCCTGTGCAAGGCCCGCACCTGGCAGGCCATGGCCCGCGACGGCGTGTTCTTCGACTGGTTCGCGAAACTGCACCCGACCTACCGCACGCCGAACAACGCGCTGGTCGGGCAGGCCGGCTGGGCCACGGTGCTGCTGGTGTTCGCCGTGCTGGCCGATAACTCCTACGAAACCATGATCGACTTCTTCTCGGCCACCTCGACCATCTTCAACATCCTGGTGTTCACGTCGATCTGGGTGCTGCGGAGGAAATACCCCGATGCGCACCGGCCCTATCGCGCCTGGTTGTACCCGTGGAGCCTGGTGGGCATTCTGCTCATCTACGCCGCCTTCCTGGTCATCACGCTGATCACCGCCTTCGTGCCGTCGATCATCGGGCTGGCGCTGACCGCCACCGGCGCGGTGTACTACTGGTTCAAGGTGGGCTCGCGGCGCGCCGCCGCGGGGGCGGGCGCGAACTGAAGGTGAGTGCATGAGACCGACCCGCGCCATCGTCCGCCTCGACGACATCGTCCACAACCTGGACGTGGCCGCGAAGCTGGCGCCGGGTTCCCGGAACCTCCCGGTGATCAAGGCCAACGCCTACGGCCACGGCGCCGTGGCGGTGGCCCGCGCGCTGGCGCCGCACGCCCCAGCGCTGGCGGTGGCCTTCACCGACGAGGCGCTGGCGTTGCGCGAGGCGGGCATCGAAACGCCGCTGCTGGTGCTGCAGGGCCCCTTGGACGCGAAGGACGTGGCGACGGCCAGCGC